>CANPYK010000023.1 GCA_947588605.1 uncultured Oscillospiraceae bacterium | reverse complement strand
AAGATGTCCAGCGCCACGCCCACCACGTCCTTGCGGGTGTCGCCGATGGTGTCGCCGGTGACGGCGGCCTTGTGGGCGGAGGTGCCCTTGCCGTGGCCGGGGATGTTCTCGCCCTCGATGTACTTTTTGGCGTTGTCAAAGGCCCCGCCGGAGTTGCCCATGAAGATGGCCCTAGGGATGGCGACGATGGTGGCGCCCACCAGAATGCCGCCCACAAACTCCACGCCGAACACAAGTCCGCCGAAGACGGGGATGAGCAGGGCAATGACCGAGGGGACGACCATCTTGCGAATGGCCTCCTGGGCCGCCAGACGGATCATCTTGTTATAGTCGGGCTTGACGGTCCCCTCCAGCACGCCGGGGATGGACATCATCTTGTCGCCCTCGTCGGCCATGATCTTGGCGGAGTCTATGGTGTTGTCGGTGAGCATGGCGGAGAAATACTCCACCAGCGCGCCGCCCAGGATACCCCCGGCGACCACGGTGAAGGAGGCGAAGTTCAGCGTGGGGACAAGGCCCTCGGAGTAGCTGCCCACATAGGCCACGATGAGGGACACGGTTGCGAAAGCCGCCGAGCCGATGGCGAAGCCCTTGCCGATGGCGGCGGTGGTGTTGCCGACGGCGTCCAGCTTATCGGTGATCTTCCGCACGTCGTGGGGCAGGTGGCAGGACTCCGCCAGGCCCCCGGCGTTGTCGGCGATGGGCCCGAAAGCGTCGATGGACACCGTGGCGCCCACGAAAGCCAGCATCCCCAAAGCGGAGATGGCGATGCCGTAGGTCCCGCACAGGAACCCGGAGACTAAAAGCGCGATGGCGATGATGAGCACAGGCAGGAGGCAGGAGCGGGAGCCGATGGCGTCGCCCTTGGTGACGACGAAGGCCTCGCCCTCCTCGCAGATCTCCGCAAGCTCACGGGTGGGCTTGTGGTCGGTGGAGGTATAATACTCCGTGATGACGCCGATAGCCACGCCGGAGATGATACCCATGATGGCGCTGACCCAGGGGGAGGCCCAGCCAATCTTGAAGTCCTCGTAAAGCGGGGCGTCCGTGCCGAGCTTTCCGAAGATGAGGTAGCAGGCTACGCCACCGAGGATGACAGTGATGCCGGCGGAGATCCAAGTGGACAGGTCCAACTCCTTGGAGGGGTTGTCGCCCATCTTTTTGAGGTTGGCAAAGCCAAGGCCGACGAGGCACCCCACGAAGCCGCAGGCGGCCAAGACGATGGGGAACATGACGGTGGCGTTAAAGAGCTTGTCGCTCATATCCTCATGGGAGGAGAACAGCGTCACCGCAATCATGACGGAGGCGGACATGGTGGCGACAAAGGACTCCAGAAGGTCGGAGCAGTTGCCGGCGATGTCGTTGACGTTGTCGCCGATGAAGTCGGCGATGGTGTTGGGCACGCGGCTGTCGTCCTCGGGAAGGTCGTGGCGGATCTTACCGAGGATATCGGAGCTGATGTCCGCGGCCTTGGTGTAGTTGCCGCCGGCCACGCGGTTAAACATGGCCACGATGGAACAGCCCAGAGAATAGGTGGTGATGCGCATCACCGTGGGGTTGCAGGAAAGGCCGTTGATGGCGATGATGCCGGCGCTCTCCGAGGTGTGGTCCACGCCACCCTGGATGAGCAGGATGAGCACCAGGCCCAGCATCCCGAAGGCCTGGACAGAGAGGCCGGAGACGCTGCCGCCGCACAGGGCGACCTTCACTGTCTCGCCGATGGACAGGCTCTCCCGGGCCTTGTTGGCGGTGCGGACATTGGCGTAGGTGGCGCTTTTCATGCCCAGCACACACACCACGGAGCTCATGGCCCCGCCCAGGAGGAAGCTAAGCCCCGAGGTCTTCTCGATGAAGAGCGTGAACAGGGCCGCGACCACGATGAGGACGAGGATGATGCTCTTATACTCCGTGAGCATGAAGGTGTTGGCGCCGGAGCGGATGATGCCGGCCATCTCGGCCATCTCCTCGGTGCCCTCCTTCATCCGCCGGATCTTCAGGTAGTTGAAGAAGACGTAGCAGATCCCCAGGATGACGACGCAGAGCACCACGCACCAGATCGTCGTGAGACTCAGATCCATTTGCTTTCCCTCCTATATGAATATTTTGTGAATACCATTATACAGCCTTTCTCACGCCCCTGCAACAGTTTTTCATGTTTTTTCCGGGGCTCTTGACAGGGGAAAGCAAGTTGGTTAAAATGGTCCCATCTGAATTTCGGGAGGTCATGACCGTGAACACTCCGATTCTCAGCGAATTTGAGGCTTTGAATTGCCGCAAGTCCGTCCGCGCCTACGCCAAGGTCCCCGTGGAGGACGAGGCCGTCGAGGCCCTTCGGGCATGTATCGACGAGGTAAACCTGACCCCCGGCCTGCGCTTCGGGCTTGTGGACAACAACCGGACGAAGACGCCGGCGGTGAAGCTCTCCCCCGGTATGTTCTCCGGAGAGGTCTACACCTGCGCCGTCCTCGTGGGACCGGAGGATGGGCTTGGCGGGGAGCTGGTGGGCTATTTCAGCGAAAAGCTCCTTCTCCGGGCCGTCGCGCTCGGTCTTGGCACCTGCTGGGTGGCGGGGACCTATGACCGCAGATCCGTCCCCTGCGAGCTTGCGGAGGGTGAGAAGCTTTGGGGCGTTATCCCCATGGGCGTGGAGGCCGCCAAGACGCCCATCCTCCAGCGGACCATCCGCTCCCGCATCCGCGCCAAGGACCGGGCTGACGAGGCCTTCGTGGAGTCCGACTATCCCTTCTCCTCCCTGCCTAACTGGGTGCGGGAGGGGGCTCTGGCGGTGAAGCGCGGCCCCTCGGCGGTGAATCAGCAGCCGGTGAACGTGGTCTACAAGGGCGGCCTCGTCACCATGCGCCTTTGGAAGGAAAAACGCAATCAGATGATGTACAACGACCTGGGCATCGCCAAATATCAGTTCCAGGTCGCCGCCGAAGCCGCCGGCGTCCGGGGCTTTTGGAATTTTGGCGAGGACGGAGAGTTCATCGCCGAGTGAGAAAGGATCGATCCACTATGAACAAAAAAATGACCGTCACCTACAAGGTCAAAAACGGCATCTATGTGAACATGACCAACCGCTGTCCCTGCGCCTGCACCTTCTGCCTCCGGCAAAACGGCGACGGGGTCTACGGCTCGGACTCCCTGTGGCTGGAGCGGGAGCCCACGGTGAAGGAGGTCTGTATGAGCCTGGACCGCTGGGACCTCTCCCAATACGACGAGCTGGTCTTCTGCGGCTACGGCGAGCCTACGGAGCGCCTTGACGACCTTTTAGAGGTGGCGCGGTACGTCAAGTCCCGGTACGCTATTCCCATCCGCATCAACACCAACGGCCTTTCCGACCTCATCAACGGCCGGGAGACCGCGCCGGAGCTGGCGGGGCTCATCGACACGGTGTCCATAAGCCTCAACGCTACCAACGCCGAGGCATACGAAAAGCTCTGCCGGCCTAAATTCGGCATCGGCGCCTTTGACGCCATGCTGGCCTTCACCCGCGCCTGCGTCCCCTTCGTGCCCAACGTGGTGATGACCGTGGTGGACGTGGTGACCTCCAAGGAGCAGCAGGAGCAAAGCCGCGCCATCGCCGAATCCCTGGGCGCCAAATTACGTATCCGCCCCTACGAAAGCTGAGACTTTGCCCCATTTGTCGAATTTTGTCGAAACTTGCGACCGATTTTTCTGGATTTTTCTGACGCTTTGTCGGATAATGGAATTGCCGGAAAAAAGGCAAAATCGACAGGAGGAGCACATATGGAGAGAACAACAACAAAGCTTTATGAGGCGGATGTCGCCGGCATGAGAACGGCTTATTACATGGTGGAGGGCCGGTTCACCTTCGACACAGGCTCCCTCACCCGCTACGGCATCCTGATACGGCGCGCCGACGGCGACGAGGCGGAGTTCCCTGATGTATTCGGCACCGCCCTCCAGGCCCGCCAGTTCATCCGCCGCCTTTACCGCCGCAAGGTCACCCCGGCCACCCTGGGCGACATCGTCTACGACCACCTGTGCCGGGAGGACATACGGGTCTGAAAAGAAAATCTGCGGACTGGGCACTTACGCTCGATCCGCAGATTTTTTTGTTATTTCGATCTCCCGTCACCGCTCATCCGGCACGCGGGTGTTGAAGAAAAGGGCGGCCTCTAAAAGGAGCATGACGGTGGCGGTGCTCCAGAGGCTCAGAACGCCCGTGACGGCCAGGATGGCGCAGAGAAGCCGCACGGCGGCGGAGATGAGGAAGGAAAGGCGGCTGTTGCGCCGCAGAGCTTTGGCCACGCCGATAGCCGCGGGGAGGGTGGCGAGCTTTCCGGAGGCGATGACAAGGTCGGGGAAGACGTCGCTTTCCTCGTTAACTTTTCCCATGCCCACGCCCACGTTGGCCAGCTCCAGAAGCTCCCGGTCGCCGCTTCCGGCGCTGACGAAAGCGAGGCGGTCGTCCGGCTCCTGGCTGTCCAGGATGTACTGGAGGCGTGAGAGCTTGTCCCCGGGTCGGCAGTCGGAGTAGATTTCCGTGATGCCGATGCCCCGGCCCAGGGTCGTGGCGCTGAGGGCGTTGTCCCCGGTCATCAGGGCCACGTTGGCGACCCCCTCGCCCCGGAGGTCCTTCACCGCCGCCGCGGCGTCAGGCCGGAGGCCGTCGACAAAGTCCACGCGCCCCACCAGGGTCTTCCCCACCGCCACGAAAAGGCAGGTCTTTCCGGGCATGTAGAAGTCGCCCTTGACGCCCAGCTCCTCCATAAAGTCGATGTTGCCGGCGGCGACGATGCTCTGTCTGTCCAACATCACCAGAGTCCCGTACCCCGGCTTCTCCCGGTGGCGTTCCACACGGGTCCTGTCCGGCGTAAAGCCGGCGCGGCGGCGCACCGCCGCGTGGAGGGGATGGTCGGACCACGCCCCGGCGTAGGCGGCCAGGTAGAGAAGCTGATCCTCGCTGAGCCGCACCGGGTCCGTGCCCGCGACCTGATAGTTCCCGTCCGTCAGGGTGCCGGACAGGGAGAAGAGGACGCTGGTGATCTGGGCCGCGGCGGCCTCCGTACCCGCGCCGGAGAAGAAGATGCCCTGGGAGACGCAGGAGTCCGCGCCGTTCAGGGCGTTCATCACGGCGGCGGTCTCCCCGCAGTAGATGCCCACGGCCAACAGCGCCGCGGCGCGGCCGATCCACACCGCGAAACCGGCATCCGAGATGAGCGGCACGATCCCGCCGATCACAACGCCCAGGCCCAAAAGGCCCAGAAGGAGGAACCTGTCAAGCGTCCGTTCCAGCACAATAGTCTTTAAGCGCTTGCCGGCAATTTCCCGCAGCTGGTTGTCCACGCGCTTGCGCTCGTTCTCCCCCAGCTCCCCCATGGCGGCCTCCAGCCGGTCATAGACAAGGCGCAGCTCGTGGCCGGTGAAGGCGTCCAGCACCGCGCCGAGGAGGTTGAAGATGAGGGCGGTGATCACCGCCTCCACCACCCCGCCGCACAAGGCCAGCACAGCGCAGGCGGCGATCATGACAAGGGACGGCGGGATGCGCCCACGGTCGCTGAGGATATCCAGCCCGTCCAGGGCCATAGGCACGCAGGCGACGATAAGCGACAGGGTCATGACGACACGCCACGCCGCGCCCTCCAGCTTCGCGGCCACAGCCACGCCGGCCAGCACCGCCGCCACAGCCAGGATACCGAGAAACGCCAACGTCTCCACGGGGACCTCTGGGACGGAACGCGCGCGCCGCTCCCGTTTGGGACGCGCCGGACGCTCCTCCTCCATGAAATCCTCAAAATCGTCGTCCCCGTCCTCCGACGGCGCGCCGTCGGGCTCCGGGCACTCTCGGGCGGCGGCCTCGTCGGAAAGCTCCGGCGGGAGGTTGAAGGGCTCTTCCGCCGTCTCCGGCGGTTCCGGCTCCGGCGCCCCGGGCACATCCGACCCGTCGCCGAAGTCCTCTTTCAAAATCTCCTCCAGGTCATACTCCTGGGAGGGCTCCACGGCTTTCAATTCCTCGGAGAGCTTTTCAAGCTCCAGTTCTTCCATAGCGTCACCGGCCCCCTTACAAATGGTTTGGGAGCGGACTTGGCCCTCTTTGCAAGCCAAACCGCTCCCCAAACGGTCAAAAATTCCTTATGCCTTGCCGGCGCAGCCCAGCACGTCGATGAGCTTGTGGGTCACGATGGCCTTGATGTTGGCGCGGGCGGGCGTGAGATACTGGCGCGGGTCGAAGTGGTCCGGGTGCTCCGCGAAATACTGGCGGATGGAGCCGGTCATGGCCAAGCGCAGGTCGGAGTCGATGTTGATTTTGCAGACGGACAGCGTGGCCGCCTTGCGAAGCTGCTCCTCGGGGATGCCCACCGCGTCGGGCATCTTGCCGCCGTTTTCGTTGATCATCTTCACGAACTCCTGGGGCACGCTGGACGAGCCGTGGAGCACGATGGGGAAGCCGGGCAGGCGGCGGGAGACCTCCTCCAGGATGTCAAACCGCAGGGGAGGCGGCACCAGGACGCCCTGCTCGTTGCGGGTGCACTGGGCGGCAGTGAACTTGTAAGCGCCGTGGCTGGTGCCGATGGCGATGGCCAGGGAATCGCAACCGGTCTTGGAGACGAACTCCTCCACCTCCTCGGGGCGGGTGTAGCTGGAATCCTCGGCGGAGACGTTGACCTCGTCCTCCACGCCGGCCAGGGACCCGAGCTCCGCCTCCACGACGACGCCGTGGTCGTGGGCGTACTCAACGACCTTGCGGGTGATGGCGATGTTCTCGGCAAAGGGCTTGGAGCTGGCGTCGATCATGACGGAGGTGAAGCCGCCGTCGATGCAGGACTTGCATGTCTCAAAATCCGGGCCGTGGTCCAGGTGCAGGGCGATGGGGATGTCGGGGCACTCGATGACGGCGGCCTCGACCAGCTTCACAAGGTAGGTGTGATTGGCGTAGGCGCGGGCGCCCTTGCTGACCTGGAGGATCAGCGGCGCGTGCTGTTCCCGGGCGGCCTCGGTGATGCCCTGGACGATCTCCATGTTGTTCACGTTGAAAGCGCCAACAGCGTAACCGCCGTCATAGGCCTTTTTAAACATCTCGGTGGTGGTGGTTAACGGCATAATGAATCAGCTCCTATGTAGATTTGTGGGGTCTATGGAGCTATTATACCATATCCTCCCGCCAATTCAAGTGGATAAATCAAAAAAGCCCTACAAAAGCTTCTCCCCCACGACGCCCATCTGCGTCTCGTCCGGCGTCCAGGTGAAGGTGATGTCCACAATGCTCCTTTCGCCGGCCAGCAGATACCGCTCCTGCCTCTCCCCCATCCCGGCGTCCGTCAGGACCCAGGCCCTGCCGGCGCCCCAGGGGGCCGGGTCCGTGGGGACCCACTCCCCGTCTCCGGCCTTATATTCTCTAAGCTTGGCGTTCACGCAAAAATCGTAGAGAAACGGCAGCTTCACGCTGACGATCTCGTACTCCAGCCGTGGAAGCTTCAGCCGATCCGGGACATCCCGGCGGGGGTACTGATCGTATTCGAAGCGCCCTAGGAAGATGGACTCGTCGCCGTCTCTCTCACGGCTATAGTCCTCCGTGTCCGCGTCCATGAGATCGTCGATGACCAGCGGGAGTTCGTCTCGGTAGAGATACCAGATATGGCCCTGGTACTCGTATGTCTCCGTCCTGGCGTCCTTCCCCAGGGGGAATCTCCCGTCGGAGACGCCGCTCACTGTGAAAAGGACCAGAGAAAAGGTGCACACCGTGCCCAGGACGAAGGGCACCGCGTAGGTCAGGACCCGGTTTAAATTCTTCGGGGCTTTGAGCCGCCGAAGGAGCGCCCGTGTCCCCCAGGTCAGCGCCGCCACGCCCGCCATGCACAGGGCCATCAGGGCCAAACACGCGAGAAGAAGGTTCTCCGCCTGGAGGGCAAGGCTCACCAGGAGGAGGAGAATCGTCAAGCCGGCCAGAAGGAGGACGCCGGTTTGGAGTTTTCTGTGGCTTTTCGTGTTTAGAAATTCCCCCCGCCGCGCCGCCTTCAGGGCCCTTCTCCGCCAGGAGAGGTAGCTCCAGAGCTCCGCGACGAGCAGCACCGCCACGAGGATAAAGAGGACCGTGGAGCAGGTCCACAGGGAGCTGGACAGGCGGTCGAGGGGCCTTGTGACAAGGTCCGAGATGAGCATCAAAAACTGCATGAGACAGCACCCCAGGAGCACAAGGGACGACGGCAGATACACCCGCTTGAAGATGTGGTGGAGGGTCTCCAGCTCTATCACGGGGTCGGTGTCGATGGGCACGGCGTCCGGGTCCTCGTTATAGAAGATTTGGAGCTGGGCGTTGGAGCAGGCCAGCTTCCAGCCCGTCTTCTCGCAAAACTCCCGAAACGTCAGCTCCCCCTCCGTGGGCTCCGGGTCGAACATGGAGGCCCGGGGATAGAAGGTCACGGCGAACCTGACCTTGCGGGGCTCGCATTTTCTGTACCGCCATAGACCCCCCGCCTTCTCCACCATCCACCCCTGGGCGGCCATGTTCTCCAAATGGCGCTCCATACCGGTGTGATTGAAAAAGGAAAAGCGCTCCAGCCTTCTCTTTGTCTTGCTCATTGTAAGCCCTCCTCTCCGAAGATCCTTTTGTAGTCCTCCGTCTGGCGGCGGAGGCGGTCAACCTCCCTTTTCAGCATCTCCCGGCCCGCGTCCGTGAGGACATAGCTGCGCCGGCGGCCCTCCACCTTCGTCTCCCGGATCATCCCGGCGTCCAGAAACTGCTCCAGGAGCGTGTAGAGCGTCCCGGAACCGATGCTCACCTGCCCGCCCGTCATTGCCGGGACCAGGTCCAGGATGTCCGTCCCGCACCGCTCCTCCTTGAGGCACAAAAGCGCGTAGAACATCTGCTCCGTCAGTGTCTGGAATTTCAATCTGGGCATCCGACCACCCCTTTTTACTTCTTTCTCGATATTCGAGATTGACGGCCAAAAATAAAACTCGATAATCGAGGTAATGAAGCCATTATAACCTCGATTATCGAGCTTGTCAAGAGGAAATTCCAAAAATTTTATGTATTCTCCCGCCGAAGCCGCCGCTCCCCCTTCAAAACTGACGTGAGCCGCCGGAGGCTCAGGGAGAAATTGACGATCTCCGAGACATACAAAATGGCAATATACCCATCCAGGGCGAAGCGCGGCAGGATGAACCACATGGCAAGGGTCGAAAGGAGCGAATCGGCCAGGTTGAGGCCCATGGTGTACACCTGCTCCCCCAGGCCCCGGAGCATCCCGTCGGTGACGTTGTCGAGAAACATCACCGGCATCAGGGGCGAGAGCATGGCGATATACCGCCCCGCGTCCAGGCTGTCAAAGAGCGCCAGCCCCAGCTTTTTGGAGAAAAAGAGGGTGAAAAAGGACGCGGCGGCGGACAGCGCCAGCGTCAGGCTCAAAAGCGCGTGGGCTGAGCGCCGGATGGTCCCGTCGTTGCCCCGGACCTGCTCCTCGGTGAGCTCCGGGACGATGAGCTCGGAGACAGAGGCGAAGAGCACCATGGGGAAGGTGATGACCGGCATGGCCATACCCCGGACGGTGCCGTACCCGGCCAGCGCCTTCTCCGCCGAGGCCCCGGAACGGGTGAGGCCCACGGGGATGAGCAGCTGCTGGAGGGTCTTCAGCGCCACACGGGCGTAGGCGGTAAAGGCCAGAGGCACGGACACGCCCACGATCCGCCGGTACTGTCCGGCGACGCGCTCCCCTCCCCCTCTTGGCCGGCGCGGGTCGATGAGGTAGAGGACCGCCAGCACCGCCAGGGACAGCGCTTCCCCCGCCGCGCTCCCCGCCGCCGCGGCGGCGCAGGTGACGCGGGGGTCCGTGCTGTCCAATACGGTGAGCAGCAGGAGCGTCACCGCCACCCGGCCCACCTCCTCGGTGACGGACCCGCCCAGGGCCATCCCCGCGCGGCAGGTGCCGGTGAAGTACCCGCCCAGCACCGCCCCGGCGGAGAGGAAGGGCATCCCCAGCGCCAAAATTCGCAGGGCCGCGGCGGCCCGCACGTCCGTAAGGAGCCGCGCCGCCACCGTCTCCGCCGAGGCGTAGAGCGCCAGTCCCGCCATACACCCGCACGCGGCGGCGTAGAGGAGACACCGGGCCAGGATGCCGGGGATGCGCCGCTCCCGCCCAAGCCCCATCTCCTCCGCCACAAGGCGCGTGGTGGCGAAGCGGATGCCGGAAATGGCGAAGGTCGCCGCCAGGGACCCCACGGAACTGATGAGCCCCATGAGCCCCAGCCCCGCCGCCCCCATACGCCGGGACATCACCGACTGGAACCACAGCCCCAGCGCCTGTGTCAACAGCGACGCCGCCGTCAGCACCGCCGTATTCACCGCAAGCCTCCTCGCCTTCACGCCCTCACCCCCGCTTGGAGAGTATATGCGCGGCGGCGGGAGAATACGTCCAAAAAAGGACTTACTTTTTCTCCAAAACCGCGAGGCCGTAGACCTCTCTTGTGTCGTGATCCTGCTCCGGCTTTGACCGAACGGGGTCTGTGAGGAAGCAAACCGCCGATACGGCGACGGCGAGGACGGACAGGAGCACAAGCCAACGGGCCGGCTTTTTCATGTTCATGACCGCTTTGACCCTCCGCTTTACCCCTACCTCACCGAAAGCCGGAGGGGCCGTAAAGGTGCTTTTAAGTACCGCGCAGTTCAGAAGCGCCTCGGAGTAGCTTTGGCGGTCCGCAAGCCCCATCCCCCGCGTGACGTGCTCATCACAGGCAAGCTCCAGGTCCCGGCAGAAGAGGACCCAGGCCAGCCAAAGAAGCGGATCAAACCAATAGACTGAAAGGATCAAGAAGCCCAGGAGCTTCCAGATGTGGTCCTCCCTCGCGATGTGGGCCCGCTCGTGGGCCAGGACGCAGGGAATGTCCTCCTCTCTCATAGTGAAAGGCAGGTAGATGACAGGGTGGAAAAGGCCCATGACGAAGGGAGTCTCCACGTTCTCCGACCGCCTGACCCCCGGCTCCGACAGCACGGCTGTGGACACTCGCCGCCGCAGTCTCAGAGTGCTCACTAAGCTGTAAACGAGAAGCCCCACCGTGCCAGCGATCCATATAAGGCCAAACATCTCGCTTCCGAGCCAGACCATGCTGGCCGTCCCCGGCATCAGGGATTCGTCCAGCATATCTCCATTGAGGGCGTCAAAGCCGGTGTCGATGTGCATGCTGTCCCTGTCCATGGCGATCACCCGTTCGGAGGAAAAAATTCGCTCCACCGGGAAGGTCTCAGCGCTGGGCACGAGGCTCACCGGGCTTTCAACGGACACGGGCAGCAGAAGTCTAGCCGCGACCACAGCCCACAAAAGGCAGAGGATGCGGCGAGGCGCTCTCCTCAATATAAGGCGCACCGCAAGCACCGCCAATATAAGGGCGT
This sequence comes from uncultured Oscillospiraceae bacterium, assembly GCA_947588605.1. Classification (GTDB taxonomy): domain Bacteria; phylum Bacillota; class Clostridia; order Oscillospirales; family Oscillospiraceae; genus RUG626. The sequence goes on along the minus strand of CANPYK010000023.1, from coordinate 22,899 downwards.
TTCCCGCCGCGGCCAGATTCACAAGCCGCAGAAACATCTCTCCAGGGCTCATGATCTCACCTCCCTATGATCCGCCGGATTTCGGTGACCTGCTCCTCCGTCAGCTCTTCCCTCTTGGCAAACGCCGCCAAAAAGGCCGGGACAGACCCCTCGAAGGTCTTCTCCATCATCTCGTCCATCTGGGCCCGCTGGACCTGCTCCTTGGAGACAAGGCTCGTCACCAGGCCGTTTTCGTTTTTCACCACTCCCCGGTCGGAAAGACGCCGGATCACCGTGTAGGTGGTGGTGCGGCTCCAGCCCAGCTCCTCCCGGCATTTTTTCGCCAGCTCCGCGCTGGAAATGGGCTCCTCCCGCCAGAGGATCAGGCAGAAGCGGTACTCGCTCTCAAAGATCTTCGGTGTCTCCACAGCCGTGCCTCCCTGTCTAATATATTAGACAAGGTTAGTCTAACGCATTAGACTAACCTTGTCAAGAGAATTTTCAATTTTTTCAGGCGGTCTGCTCCAGCATCCTCCCGATATACGCCTCGATGTCCTCCAGGGTCTCGGCGCCGGATGCGGAGGGGAAGGCCGGGCGGTAAAAGGCGAGGCCCTCCGGCGTATCCAAAAAGAGCCAGCGGACCCCGTCGGCCAGGCCGTAGGGGGCAAGGTCCCGGAGGCACAGCCAGGCGCCGTTAGCGCCGAACATACTCTCGCCGTCATAGACCTGGGGCATGAAAATGCCCTCCGTGCCCACACGGAGCCGGGCGGCCAGGTCCTGGTCCTCCACCCAAACCTCCTCGCCGATGGGCGTCTCAACCCGGATCCGGACGGTCTCCCCCGGCTCTACGCCGCCGCGGAGCACATGGGATACCTTCACGGAGACCAGGGACCAGTAGAAGCTCTCGCCGTTCATATCCACCTCAATGTTTTGGATGTCCGTGACGACGCCCCGGAAGATGGCGGTGTCCCAGTAGGTGAACATCTCCTCCTCCGTGAGCCTCATAAGGTCATAGATGTTCTTGGGCGCCCCCTTTGGGGGCCTCGTCAGATCAAAGACACGCACGTTCTCCGAGCGCGCCGAGAGGTCATAGTTCCCCGGCCCCCGCAGGGCCCCCGACCAGGCCAGCGTCCCCAGGACCACCGCCAGACACGCCGCCGCGGCGGCCAAGGCCGGCAAAATTCTCCATTTTCTTCTTTCGAACGCCTCGGCGTCCAGAATGTACTCGTCCCTTGCCTCCCCGATGGCGTCGATCAGCAGATCCGCTTTCATACAATATACCCCTCCTTCCGAAGCGCCCGGGCAAGCTCGTCCCGGCGGCGTTTCAACGTCATTTTTACCTTGCTCTGGGTGAAACCGAAGCGGGCGGCGATGGACTTCACGTCGTCGAAGTACCAGTAGCGCCTGAGGAAGATCCGGCGGTCATTATCGGGGAGACCGTCCAGAAAGGCGTTGACGGCCTCGGCCAGCTCCCGGGCCTCCAGCCTGTCCTCCACCCGCGCCCGATCAGGGACGCACTCCTCCAGCTCCTCCAGGGACGCCACCCGCTCTCCCCCGCCCCGCTTTTGCGTGAGCCGCGCCCGGAGCCGGTTGAGGGCGGCGCTGCGGGTCAGCTTGCCGAGGTACGCTTGCAAAACACGGGGTTTCTCAGGCGGAATGGCGTTCCATGCGCCCGTCAGCGCGTCCTGGACACACTCCTCCGCGTCCCTGGGGTCCCGGAGCAGGTTCAAGGCGATCCTGGCGCAGTACCGCCCGTACTTCTCCTGGGTCTCCCGGATCGCCGCCTGATCCCGGGCCTCAAAGAGCTCCAGGATCCTCTCATCCTCCATCACGCCGCCTCCTTTTCATTCAAGGGCCCTCACCTTACATGTAACGGTTTTTCCCGGTTGGTCACAGATTTTCTCATAAAAAATCCCCCTTCGGGCGGAAGGGGGAGTCATTTGCAAGCGGGTCATGATTTCGGGGCGTCCTCCGGCTTGTGGTGACCAAGGTGGAAGAGCTCGGCGGGGGTGTTGCGGCGGCGGGCGGTGGTGCGGCCTTCGGACTGGATCTCGCCGGCGGCGGTGAGGGCGCGCTTGGTGAGGGCGGGGCCCACCAGCTCGTAGACCAGGACCGAGAAGAGCACCACGTTGCGGACTACGGACCCGTCGGACAGCTGCTGTGCCGTCAGGGCCATGCCCAGGGCCACGCCGGCCTGAGGCAGGAGGGTGATGCCGATGTATTTGGTGATCTCCTTGTTGCAATGGGTCATGGCGCAGCTGGAGTAAGCGCCGAAGTATTTGCCCGCCGAACGCAGGATGATGTATACCACACCCACCAGCAAGACCAGCGGGTTGGAGAGGATGCCCAGGTCAAGCTCCGCGCCGGAGAGGACGAAGAAGAGCACGAACACCGGCGCTGTCCAGTCGTCCAGACGTCCCATGAGCTCCTGGGAGAAGTCGCAGATGTTGCAAAAGATCGTCCCGGCCATCATGCACACCAGCAGGAGGCTGAAGCCGATCTTCACGCCGCCCACCTCAAATTCCGCCATGGACAAGCCGGCGGTGAGGAAGACGCAGGCGATGGAGAGGGTGAGGCGCTTGGAGCGGGAGTGGAAATATTTTTCGATCCGGTGGAGGAGCCACCCGGCGACGCCGCCTAAGAGGAGCGAGAGGACGATCTCGATGACGGGCTCCAGGAGGATGGAGGTGATGTCCATGGCCCCGGCCTCCAGCGCCTGAGCGACGCCGAAGGAGGCGGAGAAGAGCACCAGGCCCACCGCGTCGTCGATAGCCACCACCAGCAGCAGGAGCTTCGTCAGCGGGCCCTTGGCCTTATACTGGCGCACCACCATCAGCGTGGCCGCCGGGGCTGTGGCGGAGGCGATCGCGCCCAGGGTAATGGCGGAGGAGACGGAGATGAGACTGGGCTTGATAAAGTGGAGCGCAACAAGGCCCAGGTCCACCAGCACCGTGGTGAAGACGGCCTGGAGGATGCCCACGGTGATGGCCTGTTTGCCCATGTGCTTGAGCTGGTCCAGGCGGAACTCGTTGCCGATGGTGAAGGCGATGAAGCCCAGCGCCACCTGGGAGATGAGGTCCAAAGTCTTGACCTCCTCCATGGTGGTAAAGCCCAGGCCCCGGACGCCCAAAAGGCCCAGGCAGAAGGGCCCCAGCAAGACGCCGGCCACCAGATACGCCGTCACGGCGGGGAGGTTCAGCTTTTTGGCAAGGCGGGACATCAAAAGGCCACCGAACATGGCGACGGAAAGCTCGATGAGCATGACCATAAAAAATCTCTCCCTTCAGGGTAACCTAGTTTACACCCTGAGGGGAGAAAAAACAATCTCCAAAATACACCTGGATAGCGGCGATTCCGCAAAAAAATTGTCGAATTTGCTCCTAAATCTCCTGCCGCCCCTCCAGCGCGCGCATCAGTGTGGCGTCGTCGGCAAACTCTAAACTCGCGCCCACGGGGATACCGTAGGCAAGGCGTGTGACCTTCACGCCGAAGGGCTTCAACAGGCGGGAGATGTACTTGGCGGTGGTCTCCCCCTCCGTATCCGGGTTCATGGCCATGATGACCTCCCGCACCTCCCCGTCCGCCACGCGGTCCACCAGCTCCTTGATGCGGATGTCGTCGGGCCCGATGCGGTTGAGGGGCGAGATGACGCCGTGGAGCACGTGATAGCGGCCCTTATACTCATTGGCGCGCTCAATGGCGGCCACGTCCTTGGGGCTCGCCACGACGCAGATGACGGAGCCGTCCCGCAGGTCGGAGCGGCAGATGTCGCACTCCTCCCGGTCGGTGAGGTTCTGGCAAATGGGGCAGGTGTGCACGTTCTCCCGGGCGTTGACAATGGCGGCGGCGAAGCTCCTGGCGTCCTCCTCGGGGAGAGCGAGAATATGAAAGGCCAAACGCTGGGCGGATTTGAGGCCGATCCCCGGCAGGGAGGCAAATTTTTCAACCAGCTCATCCAGAGCGGAGGGGAAAAAGCTCATGTCAGTTACCTCTCAATTCCCAGATCTCGGCGGCCCTGTCGGCGGCCTTGAAGACGTCGCTCCCGGCGACCAGCACGGTGGCTCCCGCGCTTTCGCAGGCGCGGGCCGTCAGGCGGTTGATGCCGCCGTCCACCTCCACCTCGCACCCCCGGCCCACGGCGTCGGCCAGGGCGCGGGCCTCCTCGATCTTCCGGAGGGACCCGTCCATGAAGCTCTGGCCGCCAAAGCCCGGCTCCACGGACATGATGAGGATGTTATCGAGAAGGTCGGCGTAGGGCTCCAGCATGGACACCGGCGTGGCGGGCTTGACGGACAGGCCGGCCTTCTTCCCACGGGCGCGGATGAGCTTCAGCGCCTCCAGCACCCTCTCCGGTTCGTCGGCCTCCAGGTGGAAGGTGACGGTGTCGGCGCCCTTGTCGATAAATTTTTCCACAAGGCTTATGGGCCGCGTGATCATCAGATGCACGTCCAGCGGGAGTTTGGTAAAAGCCCGCACGCACTTGATGACCGGCAAGCCGAAGGATAAATTGGGCACGAAGACGCCGTCCATCACGTCAAAATGGAGCATATCGGCGGATTCGATGCTGCGGATATCCTCGCCGAGTTTTACAAAATCAGCGGCTAAAATGCTGGGCGCGATCTTGACCATATCTTGTCCCTCCCCGGTGGCACCCCTCGGGCCCCCGGCATAAGCTTTAAATAGCCGGTCGGCGCCGGCCGGCTTTCATATAGGGGCGCGGAACCGGGCGGCGCGCCGCCCTCTCCCCCGCCCCACCGGGCCCTTCCAATCCGCGCGATCTTACGGTTCGGCGACACCGTCAGGAAAAATAGTAGACCCCGTCCTCCTCCCAGCTGTGGTCCTGCGCAAGCTGGAAGGCGTCAATGAGAAAATAATCGTGATCAAGGAACGGTTTCCGGCCCAATGGATCGTCCCAGGTGCAGTCCACATACAGCCACTGTCCGTCCACATAGACCTTGTTCCAGAGGTGACCTCCGCCGTTGCCATACCCGCTGATACATCGGCACGGGATACCCGAGCGCAGGCACATCTCCAAGTACGTGTCGGCATAGTCCTGGCATACGCCATAGCCGGAGGCAAGCATGATATTGTACCTGGTGTCATACGCCGCCTTGGCCTCTCTCTGAGCCGCCGCGGCCTCCTCTATCATGCTCGGGGTAAAATAACTGGCGGCGGCTGTCAGCGGATCATAGGTACATGTATTGATCAGTGAATCGTGGAGAGCGCGGGCGGTAGAGCGCGCTTCCCCCTTTTGCAGATTCGAGATCATCGGGCCCATCAGGTCCTTCTCATAGCTTACATCGCCTTCGAACCGCTCACCGCAGTTGAGGTCGATGATATTTCCGTTTTCCGCGTAGCCGATGAGCGACAGGCGCACCATGGGATATTCCCCGCCAAGGGTTACGATGCCGTTTCGGAATACGTCTCTGTCCTCCCTATAATATCCGTCATACTCCCTTATGACGCACAGCTCCAAGGTACAATCAGGCATCTCCGCCGTACCGATCGCCTTCCTTCCGCAGGGCAGAGCCTCCGGAATAACGGCGGTGTCAAAGGGAGAACGCGTGATATCCAATCCGCATCGATATACATCGCCCTTTTTATTGGACGCGGTTTCAAAATAGAAGTACGACGGCAGTCCTCTGTCCCCGTCGGAGTCATAAATAAAGGATATGTATTCAACGAGGTTATTGAAGTAGAAATAATACTCACCGCCTATTTCAAAAACGCCCGGTATAAACGCCCCATCAATGCCAAGCAGCTTGTCTGTGGTGTAGACGGTCAGATCGGACGGCACCTCTGGATCGTGGGGCTTCTCCTGAGTGGTGAACTTTACCCGCAGCTCCGGGCGGACCACTCTCGCCACAACGGCGGCGGCCTCCTTGCGGGTAATGTAGTTTCCCGGCCAGAAGGTCCCGTATTCATCGTAGCCTGTCAGGATCCCAAGCTCCATAAGGTATTTAACAGGCCTGTACCTGGTGGTCCCTTCCTTTATGTCGCCGATGGACGCTATATCATTGAGCTTGTCGTCGCTGCCAAATACACCGGAGATGGCGTTATAGAAGAGCCCCGCCATCTGGCCGCGCGTCACCGGCGCCAGTAGGGACTCATCCGAGGGAAACTCATAGGGTTCAAAGATGCCGTGTATCTTGGCAAGCGTCACGTAGCCGCTGTACCACTTCTCCCCTTGCTCCGCTTCGGCATCGTAACCCATCAGGGCCGCCTGGATCCTGACCGCCACAGTGATGGCCTGTGCCACGGTGAAGTCGGAGTCGGGCGAAAACCGCCCAATCGCCGTACCCATCATAAGCCCGGTGTCATACGCTGCCACGATCCCCGAAAGGCCCCAGTCCTCCGCTACATCCTCTACCCCGTCGGCATAGAAGTCGTGGATGTCGGGAAATTTCTCCTCCATGCCCCCGTCCGCCAGCGCCGCCGGCATGATGCCGATGAGCACGGCCGCGGCAAGGATCCATCCCAGTATTTTCTTCAAAGCTATTCCCCCATTTTGATCGACGCCGGACGGCGTCGATCAGCGCAATGACATGAATAGTATATACCCTCCGCCGGTACTTGTCAAATTCTGATTTCGCAAGCTTCCTCGCGACCGACAGAAACCCCCGGGCCGGAGACGATCCGGTCCGGGGGTTTAAGCGTGTTTTTATTGTTGGGATGGGTTTATCAATACATCCCGCCCATATCGGGGGCCGCGGGGGCGGCCGGCGCGGGGGGCTCGGGCTTGTCGGCCACCAGGGACTCGGTGGTAAGGACGATGGAGGCGATGGAGGCGGCGTTCTCCAGGGCGGAGCGGCAGACCTTGGTGGGGTCCACGACGCCGGCGGAGATCATGTCCACATACTCCTCGGTGGCGGCGTTGAAGCCGTAGGTGGCGGACTTGGAGGACTTCACGTTATTAAGGATGACGGCGCCCTCGAGTCCCGCGTTGGCGGCGATCTGCTTGATGGGGGCCTCCAGAGCCTTGGCGATCATGGCAACGCCGGTCTTCTCGTCGCCGTGAACGGTCTTCAAAAGCTTGGCGACAGCCTTGGAGGCGACCACGTAGGCGGTGCCGCCGCCGGCAACGATGCCCTCCTCCACCGCGGCGCGGGTGGCGTTCAGGGCGTCCTCGATGCGCAGCTTCTTGTCCTTCATCTCCGTCTCGGTCGCGGCGCCGACCTTGATGACGGCCACGCCGCCGGCAAGCTTGGCAAGGCGCTCCTGGAGCTTCTCGCGGTCATAGTCGGAGGTGGAGACCTCGTACTCGTTCTTGATCTGGGCGACCCGGGCGGCGATCTCGGCCTTGTCGCCGGCGCCGTCCACGATGATGGTGTTCTCCTTGGTGGACTTGACCTGGCGGGCGCTGCCCAGCATATCGAGGGTGGCGTCCTTCAGCTCCATGCCCAGCTCGGAGGAGATGACCTCGCCGCCGGTGAGGACGGCGATATCGCGGAGCATCTCCTTGCGGCGGTCGCCGAAGCCGGGGGCCTTGACGCACAGGCAGTTGAAGGTGCCGCGGATCTTGTTGAGGATCAGGGTGGCAAGGGCCTCGCCCTCCACGTCCTCGGCGATGATGACAAGCTTCTTGCCGGACTGGATGACCTGCTCCAGAAGGGGCAGGACCTCCTGGATGTTGGAGATCTTCTTATCGGTGATGAGGATCAGGGGCTCGTCGTAGACGGCCTCCATCTTATCGGTGTCGGTGACCATGTAGGGGGTGATGTAGCCGCGGTCGAACTGCATGCCCTCGACCACCTCGGAATACGTCTCGGCGGTCTTGGACTCCTCCACGGTGATGACGCCGTTCTGGCCCACCTTCTCCATGGCCTCGGCGATGAGGCGGCCGATGGTCTCCTCGCCGGAGGAGACGGTGCCGACGCGGGCGATGTCCTCGGTGCCGGTGACGTGCTGGGAGTTGGCGCGGATCTCGGCAACAGCGGCCTCCACGGCCTTCTGGATGCCGCGCTTCATGACCATGGGGTTGGCCCCGGCGGCCACGTTCTTGATGCCTTCGTGGATCATGGCCTGCGCAAGGACGGTGGCGGTGGTGGTGCCGTCGCCGGCCACGTCGTTGGTCTTGGAGGCGACCTCCTTCACCAGCTGCGCGCCCATGTTCTCAAAGGGATCCTCCAGCTCGATCTCCTTGGCGATGGTGACGCCGTCGTTGGTGATGAGCGGGGAGCCGAACTTCTTGTCCAGCACCACGTTGCGGCCCTTGGGGCCGATGGTGAGCTTCACGGTATCGGCCAGCTTGTTGACGCCGGCCTCCAGATTGCGGCGGGCTTCCTCGCCGTAGACGATCATTTTGGACATATCGTATTACCTCCTTGATTACTCCACGATGGCAAGGATCTCGCTCTGCTTGACGATGGTGTACTCCTCGCCCTCAAACTTCACATCGGTGCCGGTGTACTTGCCGGTGATGACCTTATCGCCGACCTCGACCTCCATCTCCACCTCGTTGCCGTCGATGAACCCGCCGGGGCCAACGGCCACGACCTCGTAGACCTGGGGCTTCTCCTGGGCGGAGCTGGTGAGGATAAGGCCCGACTTGGTGGTCTCCTCAGCCGGAACGCGCTTGATGATGACTCTGTCTGCCAACGGTTTGAGCTTCATGCTGGTTTTGCCTCCTATATCCATAGTTGATTTAACCTTGCAGGTTTTAGCACTCTTTTGGTCCGAGTGCTAACTTGTCTATAGTTTAGCGCAAATGGGCAATTTAAGCAATAGTCATTATGTACATATTCAGCGCCCATTTATACGGCCGCTGTCTCTACTTTGACGATTTCACTGACCTTCCGACAGCCCCTGGGGTAGATAAAGTTGACCCCGCCGGGGATGAGCTTGAAGACGGCGCGTTTTGTATAGAGGGCCTCGCCGTCGATGCTGACGGAGAACTCATGCTCGTCCTCGATCTTCAGGTGGCGGCCCGCCTCATAGCGTATGTACTCGGGATAGTCGGCATACCGCCCGGAGGCGTAATATTTCAAAAGCCGCGCCAGGGTGAAGCGGCTGACCTTTTTGACGATGAGCATGTCGAGGACGCCGTCCTCCGGCGTAGCGGTGGCGGTGGGGTGAAAGCCGCCGCCGTAATACTGGCCGTTGCAGGCGCAGATGAGGGCGAATTTGCCCGTCGCGCTCCCCTCGTCGGTGGTGACGGTGTAGTGCTTGTTGATGCCCTTGATGACGTTGACGAGCAGGGAGATGACGTATCCCCCCGCCCCGCCGATGACGGGCAGCTGGGAATACTTGTGGACGTCGATGCCCACCCGGGCGTCGATGCCCACGGAGGCGATGTTCAGGCACTTGCGGCCGTTGACGTCGATGATGTCCATGGGCCCCACGGTCCCGTCCACCAGCGCCTCCAGGTCGCTGAAAAGGGCCGCGTCGGGGCCGAACATCCGCACGAAGTCGTTGCCGGTGCCGCAGGGGTAGTGGGTCACCGCCGCGTTGCGGTACCCCGCCGCGCCGTGGGCGCACTCGGAGAGGGTCCCGTCCCCGCCGCAGGCGTAGACCCGCAGCTCCTCCCCACGGATGGCCTCCCGCTTGACCTTCTCGGCGGCGTCCATGACGCCCACCGTCTCGTAGATCTCATAATTCTCCCCGCGTTTGTCCATGAGGGACGCGATCTGCTCCCGGAGCCCGGACTTGTCGTTCTGCTTGCCCCCGGCGACGGGGTTCACGATAAAAAGGTGCTTCATGTCTCTTTATCCCCTCTTATCTTTATTTGAACATGTAATAGCCGCACCGGATCATGCCGTTATAGAGCTTTCTCACCTTGGCGGCGCGGCGGCCGAAGGACTTTTCAAGCTCCTCGTCGGAGGAGATGATGTTGACCTGCCAGTTGAGGACATTTTTCATGACCCCGCCGAAGTCCCGGACGGTCCTCTGGGCCGCGCGGAGATCGCCCAGCCGCTCGCCATAGGGAGGATTGGTGACGATGATGCCGGCATCGGTCCGACGGGAGAATTTGGCGGCGTCCAGGACCTCGAAGGTGATGATACCGTCCACGCCGGCGCGTTTGGCGTTCTGGCGTGCGATGGAGACGGCCTTCTCGTCAATGTCGGAGGCGAAGATGCGGTAATCGCGGTCAAATTCCCCGGCGCGGGCCTCCTCCCGGAGGGCGCTCCAGTTGACGTTGAGGCCGTGCCACCGCTCGGCAGCGAAGGCGCGGGTAAGGCCGGGGGCGCGGTTTTTGGCGGCCAGGGCGGCCTCGATAGCGATGGTGCCGCTGCCGCAGAAGGGGTCGCAGAAGTCCCCTCTCCCCCGGTAGCCGGCGATGTCCACCAGCGCCGCGGCCAGCGTCTCCCGGATGGGGGCGGTGACCTGGGCGGGGCGGTAACCCCGCTTGTGGAGGCCCGTGCCGGAGGTATCCAGGAACAGCACCGCCTCGTCCTTCAATAGGGAGAACTGGATCTGGTACGTCTCCCCCGTCTCGGGAAGCCAGCCAAGGCCGTATTTGGCGCCCAGACGGGCGCTGACGGCCTTTTTCACGATAGCCTGGCAGTCCGGCACGGAGTGGAGCTGTGATGTAAGGCTCCAGCCCTTCACCGGAAAGGCGCCGGTCTTGGGGATAAACCACTCCCAGGGAAGGCTCCGGGTCCCCTCAAAGAGCTCGACAAAGGTCCTCGCCGGGAAGCGGCCCAGCTCGATGAGGATCCGCTCGGCAAAGCGGCTTTTGAGATTGGCGCGGGCCATGTCGGTCTCGGTCCCGGAGAAGAAGACCCGGCCGTTCTCGCCGCGCGCGTCCCGCAAGCCCATGTGCCGCAGCTCGTTGCCCAGAGGCCCCTCCAGCCCGAAAAGGCAGGGGGCGCATAGCTTCAATTCCATAAGCAATTCCTTACAAAGATTTATTGCAATCCGTCCGAAGGTCTGGTATGATGAGAAAAAAGGTCCGGAGGGATAGTATGGTCCATATTGTCAAAACCCCGTCCTACGACGAGCGGGACGTCTACAACGCCGTGTGCCGGCATTTCGAGGCAATGGAGGTGGCGGGGGATCTGGCCCCGTCCATGACGGTGCTTTTAAAGCCCAACCTCCTCTACGGTAAAAAGCCGGAGGCGGGCATCACCACCAACCCGGCCATTTTGAAGGCGGTGATCCGGTGGCTGCGCGAGCACGGCATCGAGAAGATCGTGGTGGCGGACAGCTCCGGCGGGCTTTTCACCGCCGAGTATATGCGCACGGTCTACGGCGCCTCGGGCCTGCGGGTACCGGGGATCGAGGAGTATCTGAACCTCGACTTCACCTATGAGCGGGTGCCCACCCGGGAGGGGTTTACGGTGAAGAGCTTCAACCTCATCTCCGCCGTGACAAAGGCCGATTACATCATCAACCTCCCCAAGCTCAAGACCCACGCCATGACCACCGTGTCCATCGGCGTCAAGAACCTCTTCGGGACCATCCCCGGCCTTCAAAAGCCGGATATGCACCGGCGCTATCCCAAAACCGAGGACTTCGTCCACATGCTGTGCGAGCTTTGTGAGACGGTGCGGCCGAATGTGACGCTTTTGGACGCCGTGGACTCCATGGAGGGCAACGGCCCCGGCGGCGGCACGGTGCGGCGCACCGGCCTTACGATGTGCGCCAGGAACGTCTACGCCCTGGACGTGACGGCGGTGCGGTTCATGGGGCTGGACCCGGAGGAGATGCCCCATCTGAGGGCCGCCCGGGCCATGGGCCTTTGGCCGGAGAAGATCGACGTCACCGGCGACGGGCTTGCCCCCTGCTCCCCCGCCTTCAGGCTCCCCGACGCGGTGAAGAGCACCGGGTTCGAGGACTCGGTGCCCAGGCTCCTGCGCAAGCCGGCGGAATTCGTGCTGGACAACCTCCTGCGCTCCTATCCCAAGGTGGACAGGTCCAAATGCGTGGGCTGCGGCAAGTGCGCCGAGAGCTGTCCGCAAAAGATCATCAAGGTCGTGGACAAAAAGGCCGGGATGCCCAAAAAGGGCTGTATCTCCTGCTTCTGCTGCCAGGAGATGTGCCCCGTCCACGCCATCCGCGTCAAGCGGGGCCTCAGAGGGCTGTAAGCGATGACTGAAACGACGGGCGGGCCGATGACCCGCCCGTTATTTTTGCTTATTTCCAGCCCATTTCCTTCTGGTAGGCGGTGATGAACGTCATATTCTGGCGCTCCGCCTCGTTGAACATGGAGAAGGCAAACTCCGAGTTATCCGTCATCGGCCTGTACCAGGACTGGCTCTCAAAATATGTCTTGTACTCCGCCACCGAGAAGATATACCCATGGCGGGCGTACATCTCGTTGACGATATAGCCGATCTCGCTCCGGGTCATGCCCTCCAGCTCCTCACGGGTGATGAGCTGCTTATCCGTGGGATAGAGGTACTGCTCCTCCGCCGGCTTCGTGGAGGGCGGCTCCGTGGCAGGGGGTTCCGTTGCGGGGGGCTCCGTTGTAGGAGGTTCCGTCGTTGGCGGTTCCGTCGCGGGAGGCTCCGTCGTTGGCGGTTCCGTCGTGGGGGGCTCCGAGGGCTTGGTGGGAACGGTGACGGCGGTGTCGCGCCAGCCCATCTCCTTCTGATAGCCGGTGATAGTGGCCAGGTTTTGCCACTCGATGTCCGAAAACTCATCCGTGACCTTGTTCTGGCTGTTGGTCACGGGCTTATACCACTTCTGGGACTCAAAGTACGCGGCGTACTCCCCGCCCTCCTTGAAGATAAAGCCGTGGCGGGCATACATCTCGTTGACGATGTACCCGATCTCGCTCCGGGTCTTGGTCTCCAGGAACTCGCGGGTGATGAGCTTGGTATCCGAGGGGAAGAGAATATCGTTGTTGGTGGGCTGGGGCTTTGTGGGCTTGGGTTCGGTGGGTTTTGTCTCCGTGGGCTTAGGCTCCGTGGGTTTGGATTCCGTAGGCTTAGGCTCGGTGGTGGGCGTTGTCTCCGTGGCCGGAGGCTCGGAAGGCGTCGATTCAGAAACCGGAGGCTCGGAGGACGTCGTCCCCGAGGCCGGGGGCTGGGAGCTGCCGGAGCCGGAGGGACTGCCGGAACCGGAGGAGCTGCCGGAGCCGGAGGCGTTTTGCCCGGAGGTCTTCATGGGGATCGTCTCGGCCGGGCCGCCGGTCTTCCAGGGCACCATGACCAGGAGCACCACCGCCAGGACGAGGAGCGCGGCGGCCAGAGCCACCACAGCGCCGGCCTTGGCGTTTTTGCGCTTCATGGTCTCCGTGTTCTCCGCCGCGGCGCGGGCGGTGTCCTCCACGGTATCCGTCCTGCCGGAGGCGGCGGGCTTGGCGGGGGCCGGCTTCTCCCTGGTGACGCCCCGGCCCGTGATGACGGCCCCGGAGGTGATGGCCGCGCCGCCGTTGCGCTTCACGGCGTCAAAGGCGGCGGCCGCCGCCATGGCGCGGCGCGGGGGCTTCTTGCCCAGCGTCAGTCGCTGGAGCTCGAGCTTGAGCTGCATGGCCGTCTGGTAGCGCTCCTTGGGGTCGGCGGCCATGGCCTTTTTGATGATGGCGGCGAAGGCCGGGTCCAGGTCCCGGATCGCGCCGGGGTCCCGGTTGGGAGGCATCTGACAGCCGTTGGCGGTGTAGGCCATGAGAGCGCCCAGAGAGTAGATGTCCGACCGGGCGGTGTAGAGCCGGTCCTGGCCCACCTCGGGGGCCTCGAAGCCGTCCTCCTCCGCGCTGAAAATGCCGCTCCCGGCCTTCTCCAGGCACCGGCGGACGCCGTAGTCGCCCAGGACGAACTCGCCGGTGTCGCTGACGAAGACGTTCTCGGGCTTGACCTCGCCGTGGACCATGGTGTACTGGGTCAGGGCGTCCAGGGCGGAGGCAATCTCCACGCCCAGGCGCGCCGCGTCCTCCTGGGTGGCGGGGGCCTTGTCAAAGTAGACGGCCATGGGGGTGTAGATGCCCTTGCGTATGTACCCCGCCCAGCCGGGGCCCTCGGCGTCCACGGTGATGATGTCCTCCACCGTCTCCAGGTGCTGGGACTTCACCGTCTTGTACATGGTGAGCTCCCAGGAGAGGTCGTTTTTGAATTTTCCGAAATAGGTGCTCAGAAGCTCCCGGCCGATGCCCAGCTTCAGGGCGTTGTCCACGGCCTCCTGGGAGGGCGGGGTCTTGATGACCTTCACCGCGCTGAAAGCGCCGGTCTCGGTGTTCCGGGCGAGATACACCGTCCCGAAAGCGCCGGAGCCCAGGATACCCTCCTGCGTCCAGCCGTTCATCACCTTGCTCAAATCAAAATCGCTCATGGTTTATCTCTCTCCTTTTCAGAAAAGGCTTATCTGGCTTGTCTCCGGCATGGTCCCCAGGGCGCCCAGGTTTTTCAAAACCTCGATATGGGACTTGGATACCTTGGGACAGCTGAGGGACAGCTCCTCCACGGAGACGAACTGCCCTCCCCTGCCGTGCTCATAAAGATCCAGCGCCGCCGCCTCGCCAAGGCCGGAAACGGCCACGAAGGGCGGACGGAGGGCCCCGTCCTCTACCGTAAATTTTAACGCGTCGGACCTATAAAGGTCAATGGGTAAAAAATGAAATCCCCTTTTATAAAACTCCCAGCACGCCTCCAATGTCACAAACATGTCCTTGTCCTTCTCGGTGGGCTTGGGGTTGTTGTTGAAGGCGTTGATGGCGGCGTGGCATCGCTCCTCGGTGCTCATGAGCTCGATGTCGAAGTTGCCCTTCTGGCTGCGGCGGTAAAAATAGGCCGCGTAGAACTCCAGGGGCCGGTGGACCTTGAACCAGGCGATGCGGAAGGCCATCATGACGTAGGCCACCGCGTGGGCCTTGGGGAAGAGGTAGGCGATCTTGGCCAGGGAGTCGATGTACCAGTCGGGCACGCCGTGTTCCTTCATGGTCTCCACCCAGCCCTCCTGGAAGCCGCCCTTCTTGACGCGGCCCTTGCGCACGGCCTCCATGATCTTGAAGCTGAGCTTGGGGTCCATGCCCACGGAGATGAGGTAGAGCATGATGTCGTCGCGGCACCCCACCGTCTCACGGACCGAGGCGGTGCCGGAGGTGATGAGGTCCTTGGCGTTGCCCAGCCACACGTCCGTGCCGTGGGAGAAGCCGGACAGGCGCACCAGCGTGTCGAAATTCTCCGGCTGGGTGTCCACCAGCATCTGGCGGGTAAAGCCGGTGCCGAACTCCGGGATGCCGATGGAACCGGTCTTGCCGATGATGGGGTCGTCGTCCGTAAGCCCCAAGGGGGCGGCGGACTTGAAGATGCCCATGGTCTCCGGGTCGTCGAGCTTGATCTTCTTGGCGTCCAGGCCCGTCATGTCCTCCAGCATACGGATCATGGTGGGGTCATCGTGGCCCAGCTCGTCCAGCTTCAGGAGGTTATCTTCCATACAGTGGTACTCAAAGTGGGTGGTGATGATATCCGCGCCCTCGTCGTCCGCCGGGTGCTGGGCCGGGCAGAAGTCGGCGATCTCCATGTCCTGAGGAATGACCACCAGGCCCCCCGGGTGCTGGCCGGTGGTGCGCTTGACGCCCACGCACCCCTGGGCCAGGCGGTTTTCCTCGGCGCGGCTGGCGGTCTTGCCGGTCTTCTCCAGATATCTCAGCACGTACCCGTAGGCAGTCTTCTCCGCCACGGTGCCGATGGTGCCGGCGCGGAAGACGTGGTCGGCGCCGAAGAGCTCATTGGTGTATTTGTGGGCGTTGGCCTGGTACTCGCCGGAGAAGTTGAGGTCGATATCCGGCACCTTGTCGCCGCCGAAGCCCAGGAACGTCTCAAAGGGGATGTCGAAGCCGTCCTTATCGTAGGGCGTGCCGCACTCCGGACACAGCTTGTCCGGCATGTCCGCGCCGCAGCCGTAACCCTGGTCCATGACGAACTCCGTGTGCTTGCACTTGGGGCACCGGTAATGGGGCGGCAGGGAGTTGACCTCCGTGATGCCGGAGAGGAACGCCACAATGGAGGAGCCCACGGATCCCCGGGAGCCCACGAGGTAGCCGTGCTCCAGAGAGTTTTGCACCAGCTTCTGGGCGGACATATAAATAACGTCGTAGTGGCGGGAGAGGATATCGTGAAGCTCCTGCTCCACGCGGCTTGTCACGATCTCCGGCGGCGTTTCGCCGTAGAGCTCGTGCATCCGGTTGTAGACCAGGTCCTTGAGCTGCTGGTCGGAATTTTCGATCTTCGGCGGGTAGAGCTTCCCCGCCGGCGGCAGGGGCCGGACGACGTCGCACACGGCGGCGATGGCCTGGGTGTTGGCGACCACGACCTCCCGGGCGCGGTCCTCGCCGAGGTAGGAAAATTCCTCCAGCATCTCGTCGGTGGAGCGGAAATAGAGGGGCATGTCGCTGTCCCCATCCTCGAAGTCCTTGGCCACCAGGAGCACATGGCGGAAGATCTCGTCCTCCGGGTCCAGGAAGTGGACGTCTCCGGTGGCGACGGTCATCTTCCCCAGCTCGTCCCCCAGCTCCACCACCCGGCGGTTGAAGTCCCGCAGCTCCTCCACGGACTTGCAGCGGGGCTTGTCCCCCCGGAGCATGAACATATTGTTAGCCACGGGCTGGATCTCCAGGTAATCGTAGAAGGCGGCGACGCGCCGCTCCTCAAAGCGGCTCTTGTGGTCGATGATCGTCTGGAAGACCTCCCCCGCCTCGCAGGCCGAGCCCACGATCAGGCCCTCCCGGTACTCCTGGATCAGGGATTTGGGCATGATGGGATAACGCTTTAAGTGCTCCAGGTGGCTCTTGGTCACGATCCTGTAGAGGTTCTTGATGCCCACCTGGGTCCTGGCCAGGACGATGATGTGCTGGGGCCTCAAGCGCCGGTGTGCGGCGCTCTCCCGCCGGGTGGGGGCGATGGCGGCGTCGATTTCCGACAGTTGCTTGACGCCCTTCTCCGCAAGGTCCGCGGCCAGGCGGGCGAAGATGAGCCCGCAGGTCAGGGCGTCGTCGGAGGCACGGTGGTGGTTGAAGTCCGGAAGACCCAGCTTCCCTGCCACCAAATCAAGCTTGTGGCTCTTGAGGTCCGGAAGAAGGCCCTGGGACATGGTGACGGTGTCGATGAAGGAGGGTTCAAAGCCCTCAATGCCGCACCGGCGGCAGCACTCGTCGATGAAGCCCACGTCAAAGTTGGCGTTGTGGGCCACCAGCGGCGCGTCTCCGGCGAAGGCCAGGAAGTCCCGGACGGCCTTTTCCTCCTCCGGCGCGCCGGCCACCATCGCGTCCGTGATGCCGGTGAGCTGGGTGCTCTCGGCGCTGATGGGCCTTTTGGGGTCCACGAAGGTCTGGAAGCGGTCCACCTCCCGGCCCTCATGAAAGCGCACGGCGCCGATCTCGATGACCCGGTCCCGGCGGTTATCGAGGCCGGTGGTCTCGATATCGAAGGCCACGAAGTCCGTGTCCAGCGGCGCGTCGACCGGGCCCAAAAATGCCACGCGGTCGTCCACATCGTTTACATAATATCCTTCCACACCATAGATGACCTTGATCTTGTCCCCGGCGGCCTTCATGGCGTCCGGAAAGGACTGGCACACGCCGTGGTCGGTGATGGCGATAGCCGGGTGGCCCCAGGCGATAGCCCGCTTCACCGCGTCCTTGGTGTCCGTGAGGGCGTCCATGGCGCTCATTTTCGTATGGAGATGGAGCTCCACCCGCTTCTCCTCCGCCGTGTCTCGTCTGGGCTCACGGGCGGGGGCGGTGCAGATGCCCCGGGGGTCGATGATGAGCTCGCCGTCAAAGCGGTTGAGGGTGGTGGTCCCCTGGACGGTGAGGGTCATGCCGGGCTCGATGACCTGGACGGCCTTCTTCGTCTGCTCGTCGGGGATAAACTTGTTGACGCGCACAGAGCCTGTGCCGTCGGTCATGTCGAAGCTCAGCACATAAGCGCCGCTTCTGATCTCCCGGCTGTCCGTGGCGAAGACCTGGCCGGTGACGGTGACCTTGCCGGTTTCCAGCGTCACATCCCGCATGGGGGTGACGTCGGAGCGGTAGACCTTCCCGAAAATGGCGGAGGTCTGGGCGGCCTTTGTCTCCTTAGCGGCACGGACGGCGGCCCGGTCCTCCGGGAAGCTGGGGCTCAGCTTCACCCGGGAAAGGCCGTAATCCGAGGCAATACGCCCCTCCATCATAGTTATGTAAACCGGCGGGACCGTCTTTTTGAACCGGACAAAGAGGTCCATGGCGCGGCTTGCCCGGTCCACGTCGGCCAAGGTGACCTCCGCGCCGCTCAAGGCGTCCTCCGGCGCGCCGCAGGCGGCAAGACCGGGGAACATATGTAAAATCGGTACGCTCTCAGCCATTGTCCTGCTCCTCGATCAACGCCACAAGGCCGTCGGCCAGCGCGCCGAACGGCAGTTTTTTCACGATCTTTCCCTTCTTGAACAAAAGGCCCTCGCCGTCGCCGCCGGCGATGCCGTAGTCGGCCTCCCGTGCCTCCCCGGGGCCGTTGACGGCGCAGCCCATGACGGCCACGGTGATGTCCCTTGGACACCCGCGCAGGCGCTCCTCCACCTCCTGGGCCAGGGCAACGAGGTCGATCTTCGTCCGCCCGCATGTGGGGCAGGAGACGAACCGGACGCCGCCGGAGCGCTTCCCGGCGGCCTTCAGAATGGCGATACCGGCCTGCACCTCCTTCACCGGGTCGGCGGTGAGGCTGACGCGGACGGTGTCGCCGATGCCCTCCATGAGAAGGGTACCAAGGCCCACGGCGGAGTTGACCGTCCCCAGATACGCCGTCCCCGCCTCGGTGACGCCCAGGTGCAGGGGGTAATCGCATTTTTGGCGCAGGAGCCTGTACGCCTCCACGGTGCGCGGGACGGAGGAGGATTTCACGGAGATGCAGATATCCGAAAAGCCCACGTCCTCCAGGATCCGCACATGGCCCAGGGCGCTTTCCACCAGGGCCTCGGCGGTGGGGCCGCCGTATTTGGCCAGAAGCTCCCGCTCCACGGAACCGGAGTTGACGCCCACCCGGATGGGGACATGGCGCTCCTCGCACCGGCGGGCGACCTCGCGGACACGGTCCATGGTGCCGATGTTGCCGGGGTTGACGCGGACCTTGTCCACACCGCCCTCCAGCGCCGCCAGCGCCAGCTTGTAGTCAAAATGGATATCCGCCACCAGGGGGATGCGGATGCGCTTTTTGATGTCCGCGACGGCTCTCGCCGCCGCCATATCCGGCACGGCGACGCGGACGATGTCGCACCCGGCGTCCTCGAGGCGCGCTATCTGAGCGACGGTCGCCTCCACGTCCTGCGTGGGCGTGTTGCACATGGACTGGACGGTGACGGGCGCGCCGCCGCCTATTTTGACGTTTCCGACTTCTATCTCTTTCGACATGGCTCTACCTTACGATCTTCAGCACATCGCTGACCAGGATGACCGCCATCAGGCCCAGGAGCAGGACCATGCCAGCGGCGTGGACGTAGCCTTCGTATTTGGCGGGAATGGTCTTGCGGAAGACCTTCTCGGCGATGAGGTTGATGAAAATGAAGAAGATCCGCCCGCCGTCCAGCGCCGGGATGGGCAGGAGGTTCATGACGGCAAGGTTCACGGCGATGAAGGCCACCAGATACATGACCTCCTCGATGGCCGCCCAGACGGACTGGGTCTGCGCCTGGGTCTGCTGGCCCACGTCGTTGATGACGTCCACGATGCCCACCACGCCGCTCATCTCGTTAAGCCCTACGGCCCCGGTGACAAGGTCGGAGAGGCCCATCCACACCATGCGCACGAAGTTATAGGCGGTGTAGGCGGAGTATTTCAGCGTCCGCCACGCGGTGGCCTCCGTCACGCCGAAGCCGATGCCGTACTGGGTGACGCCGTTGTATTGCTCCGGCTTGAGGCCGTAGCCGCGCAGGGTGAGCTTCTCCCCGTCCCGCCGGACCACCATGTCCACCTTGTCCCCGGCCCGGGACATATAGGTGAGGAAGTCTTGGCTCGTGAATATCCGGTGGCCGTCGATGGAAAGGATCTCGTCCCCCACGGCGATGCCGTTGTCGGCGTACTGGAAGCCGTCCACGAGCCGGGTCACCTCGTTTGTGTAAAAGCCGTCGGCGCTGGAGAAGATGACGAGCACGATGAGGAACCCCAAAAGGAAGTTCATCCCCGCGCCTGCCACCAGGATGAGGACGCGCTTCCAGGCGCTCTGGCGGGTGAAAGCCCGCTCGTCGCCGGTGTCCTCGTCCTCCCCCTCCATGGCGCAGTAGCCGCCGATGGGCAGGAGCCTCCACGCGTAGAGAGTCTCCTTTCCCTGCTTTTTGAGGATGGCGGGGCCCATGCCGATGGAGTATTCGTTGACCTTCACATGGCAAAGCTTCGCCACGATGAAATGGCCGAACTCGTGAATGGCGATAAGGACGCCGAAGGCGATGATTGCGATGACGATATACATGGATTCACACCTTGATCGATGCCCGCGTCAGCGCGTCGGCGGACAAAATGTCCTCCACGGTCCGCGCGGGGAGATTTCCAAAATCGGATACGGCCCGGTCCACGATGTCCGGGATGTCCATAAAGCCGGCCCTTCCGTCCAGGAACGCCCGGACCGCCAGCTCGTTGGCGGCGTTCATCACCGCCGGGGCGGCGTCGCGCCGGGAGGCCGTGGCGAGGGCGATAGCAAGGCAGCGGAATTTTGCAAGGTCCGGCTCCTCAAAGGTAAGGGTGCCGATACGGGCAAGGTCCAGCTCCCCGGCCAGGGACGGACAGCGCTCCGGGTACGTGAGGGCAAGCTGGATAGGCAGGCGCATATCGGGGACGCCCAACTGGGCGATGACGGCGTTGTCCGTAAACTCCACCGCCGAATGGACGATGCTCTGGGGGTGGACCACCACATGAATTTGCTCCGGCGGGACGCCGAAGAGGTGCATGGCCTCGATGACCTCCAGCCCCTTGTTCATCATGGAGGCCGAGTCGATGGTCACCTTCGCGCCCATGTCCCAGTTGGGGTGCTTGAGGGCACGCTGTGGGGTGACGGCGTACAGCTCCTCCCTGGAGAGGGCGCGGAAGGGACCGCCGGAGGCAGTGAGGAGGATACGCTTGACCTCGGGCCTGCGTCCACCTGCGAGGCACTGGAAAATAGCGGAGTGCTCCGAGTCCACGGGGATGAGCTCGCAGCCGTGCTCCTGAATCTCACGGGTCACGATGTGTCCGGCGCAGACCAGCGTCTCCTTGTTGGCCAGGGCGATGCGGCGGCGTCCAGCCCGGACGGCGGCAAGGGTGGGCAGAAGCCCCGCGATCCCCACTAAGGACGACTCCACGATATCGGCGTCCATGGCGGCGCACTCACACACGCCCTCCGTCCCGGCAAGCACCCGCACGGGGGTGTCGGCCAGCTTTACCCGCAGCTCCCCCGCCGCCCTCTCGTCGGCCAGGGCCACGGCCTTGGGGGCAAATTTCCTTGCCTGGGCCTCCAGAAGGGAGACGTTCCTGTTGGCGGTGAGGGCGGTGATTTGAAGTCCCAGTTTTTCCGCCGCCTCCAGCGTCTGTGTCCCGATGGAGCCGGTGGAACCGAGAACGGTGAGCGTCTTATCCATTGTCCTCTCCCCCGTAAATTTACACAACAAAGCTGTCCCCGTAGGGCCGCAGGGTATCCTGCACGAAGGCCAAGTCCTCATCGGAGCAGGCAAGGTCCATCTGTGTACCGTAGTGGTAGCTTCCGAGGTGCCGGCCCGCACCCTCAACAATTATGGTGAAATATTTTGTCATCTTATTATAAATTTCCCTGTCCTCCGGCGCGTCGGCCAGAAGCTCGTCAATGAGCTCCGCCGTGACGGTGCCGTGGACGGAGATCTCGTTCCCCTCCTCCACGGGCACACCATAGCGGGAGGCCATGGCGGTCTCCTCCGTTTCCTCCCGCCAGCAGCGGATCTCCAGCGCGTCGCCGGGGGAGACGAACCGGCGGATGAGAGCCGTCCACCAGTCCCGGGGGACCCGGTTGTAGACCATCTCGATCCAGACGTTTTTCACGATGCCGCCTCAAATCAGCGCCGGGAGGCGGGTCATCAGGAGGTAGACCAGGGGGGCGGTGAAGATGATGGAGTCGAAGCGGTCCAGGACGCCGCCGTGGCCGGGGATGAGGTTGCCGTAGTCCTTGATCTGGTGCTCCCGCTTGATGACGGAGAAGGCCAGGTCCCCGATCTGGCAGGTGACGTTGCCGAGAACGGCATAGAGGAGCAGATAGAGGTAGTTCACCTCTATGCCCGCGGCCTTGTCCACTATGAGTCCAAAGATCATGATGCCCAAAATTCCGCCGAGGAAGCTGCCGATGAAGCCCTCCAGGGATTTATGGGGACTGCACTTCAAAACGCCCTTGTGCTTGCCGAAGAACATCCCGCCGAAATACCCGCCGGTGTCGGACACGGCGGTGATGACGAAGGCCATGATGACGAGAAGGCCACCGTTGTCCATCATGCGCAGCTGCAACAGCGCCGTCAGGCAGAAGGGCACCAGGATCCCAATGAAGAGCCCAGCCATCACGGAGGCAAAGCGCACGGGCTTCTCCGTGCCGTAGGTGAAAATGGCCTCCGCAAAGAGCGCCACCATGAGGACCACAAGGCACGTCCGCAAAACCGTCGCGCCGTACCCGAAGTAATATCCCAGCGGGATCGCGGCGGCGGTGACGGCGGGATAGACGATAAGCCGCCACTCCTCCACGCCGCCCACGGTGTGCATCAGCTCCCAGACGGCAATAGCCGCCAGCACGGCGATGACCACCGCCATAAAAACAGGCTCCAGCCACAAGGTCAGCGCCAGCAGCAGCGCGATCATCACCGCCGCCATGATGGTTCTTGTCAAAAGCATAGTCAAAACCTTCTTTTCTGTCTCGATTAGGGTGCCGTGGCAGGCTCTAGGAGCGTCAGGATCTTCCTGTCCGCGTCCAGGCGGGCGCGGACGCCGATGGGGAGAACGCCGATGGGCTCGGCGTGGCCGATGTTCACGTTGTAGAGGATGGGCAGCTCCGGGTGTCCGGCCTCAAAGCCCACCACCTTGCGGTAAAC
>CANPYK010000022.1 GCA_947588605.1 uncultured Oscillospiraceae bacterium | reverse complement strand
ACGATCTTCATGCGGTTCTGCGGGAATGTGATCAAGTAAAGGAATAGCGTTAGCCCCCCGGCGAAAGCCGGGGGGCGCGGCCTGTCGAAAAAGGCCATTGGCCTTTTCCGACAAAAGGGAACGTGCGAAACACCCTCCCTGAATTCCGCGGAATTCAGGGAGGGTGGTTCTGCCGTTTTGCTCCGCGCACTGCGACTCGCTAAGAGCCGCCCTTCGGGCGGTTGCTCGCTTGCATGGCGCCTGCGGGCGCTCATCGCAACGCTTCCCACTCCGCAAAACAAAAGGTATTTTTTCCGACGTACATGTCGCCGGAAAAAAGGCTCGATGAGGGGGATAGTAAAGTAGAAGGCGCTCTGTCATTTAACCCTCGCTTCCCCCTGCCCCTCTCCTACGAGGAGGGGGCTTAAAAGGTTGCGGCTTCGCCGCGGTTTTGATTTGCCCGCGCGGCGGGGACGGGCGGGTTTGGAACCCGCCCCTACAGTTTTTGGGGTTCGTTTCAATCCACGCCGTAGGGGCCGCCTCTCTTGGCGGCCCGCGTTTCGATGACCTCCGGCGTCGGATGAATGGGATTGCCTTCCATTTCCCCCGTAGGGGCGGGTTCTAAACCCGCCCGTGGCACGTGGCGGGACAGGAACGGTTCCGATGTAACGGAAAATGCCGGTTATCGGAGGTGAGGGCCGCTGTGGGCCTGCGCCCGCAGGCGCGTTTCGGAGCGCAACCGCCGCGAAGCGGCGGCTCTTAGCGAGTCGCAATGCGCGGAGCAAAACAGCAGAAAAAAATTTCGGAAATGTCCGCAGACATTTCCGAAATCTTTTTTCGCACGTTTCCCCTTGGCATTTGAAGGCCGCAAAGCGGCCTTCAAAGCCAGCTCAGTCCGTGACGTAGGGCAGGAGGGCGATCTGCCTTGCCTGCTTGATGGCGGTGGTGAGCTGGCGCTGGTGCATGGCGCAGGTACCGGTGGCGCGGCGGGGAAGGATCTTGCTGCGCTCGGAGAGGTACCGGCGGAGCTTGGCGGTGTCCTTATAGTCGATGTGCTGGCACTTGTCCACGCAGAACTGGCAGACCTTGCGGCGCTTGCGGGCCTGGGCGGGACGGGCCGGACGGGCTTCTCTCTCGTTGGTCATTGACGTTAACCTCCTTTTTTCAGGTTATATGAAGGGATAAATGGTTCGGGTCAGAACGGCAAATCGCCGTCGTCGTCGGTGAGGTCGGCGAAATCCGAGCCGGGAGGGGAATAGCTTCCGGCGCTGCCGTAATTGGAGGGCGCGGGGGCGCTGCCGCCGCCGTAGCTCCCGCCGTAGGAGCCGGAGCCGTAGCTGCCGGACTGGGGGGCGTCGGAGTAAGAGCGGTTCTGATTGTAGCCGCCCTGGTTATAGCCGCCCTGATTGTAGCTTCCCTGGCTGTCGCCGTCGCGCTTGGATTCGCCAAAGTAGATGTTGTCGGCGACGATCTCGGCGCTGGTGCGCTTGTTGCCCTCCTTGTCGGTCCAGTCGCGCATCTGAAGGCGGCCGGAGACGACGGCCATACGGCCTTTGCTGAAATACTTGCTGACGAACTCAGCGGTGGCGCGCCAGGCCACGACGTCGATGAAGTCGGCCTGCCGCTCTCCGCCGTCCCTGGGCGCGAAGTCCCGGTCAACGGCGACGCGGAAGGACGCCACGGGGATCCCGGCCTGGGTCCGTCTGAGCTCCGGGTCGCGGGTGAGGCGGCCCATGATCACGATGTGGTTGAGCATGTCGCGTCCTCCTTATTCCGGCTGAACGGTGACAAGGGCACGCATGACGCCCTCGGTGATGCCGAGAACGCGGTAGAGCTCCGCGGGGAACTCCGGGGCGGACTGGAACTTCACCAGCACATAGTACCCCTCGGGCTTGTCGTTGATGAGATAGGCGAGCTTCCGCTTGCCCCACTCCTCAATTTCGCCCAGGGTGCCGTTGGCTTCGATGAGGCTCTTGAACTTCTCCACGATGGCGGCGGTCTCCTCCTCGTTGAGGTCCGGGTCGATGATGTACAGAAGCTCATACTTTTCCGCTGTCTTTGCCATATTTTTGCACCTCCTTTTGGACTTATGGCCTTCGCGGCGAACGAAGGCAAGGCTGCCCGTGACTACGGGCTTATAAATTATACCCGAAAACCCGGAAATGTCAAGGATTTTTTCAAAAACTTCTCCGAAGATGACAGTTTTTTCCGCAAAAAGGTATTGACTGGAAGACGCGTTTGGAGTATACTGTATTTTGCGCAAAAAGTCGACATCGACCGGAGCCCTTGGGCCCGGTCCAGCTGTGCCGCGGGGGTCCCCGCGCTATGGAGGTTCAAGTCGTGAGAAATGTGACGCTTTCCGGCGGGCTCGAGATGCCCCTTGTTGGCGTGGGCACCTTCCTGCTCTCACCTGACGACGCGCAGGCCTCCGTCGGCGAAGCCCTCCGGGCGGGATACCGCCTGGTGGACACCGCCAACGCCTACATGAACGAAAAAGCCGTGGGCCGCGCCCTGCGGGCCTCCGGCCTTGACCGGGAGGAGGTCTTTCTGGAGTCCAAGCTCTGGCCGGCCTTCTACGAACAGCCCGACGGCGTGGAGCGCGCCATGGCGCGGCTGGGGGTGGACACGCTGGACCTGATGCTCCTCCACCACCCCACCCGCAACTACATGACGGGCTACACCCAGCTGGAGGAGGCCCTGCGGGCCGGACATATCCGGGCCATCGGACTTTCCAACTTCTCCGTGTCCCAGCTGGAGTACGTTCTGCGCCGGTGCCGCGTCCGGCCGGAGGTCGTGCAGGTACAGCTCCACCCCTATATGCAGCAGCGGGAGCTGGCGGCCTTTTTAAAGCGGGAGGGCATCGCCCTTCAGGCGTGGTATCCCCTGGGCCACGGGGACGGGAAGCTCCTGAAGGAGCCGGTCTTCACGCGCCTTGCGGAAAAATACGGGAAGACCCCGGCGCAGGTGATCCTGCGCTGGCATCTGGACGCCGGCCACGGCTTCGTGGTGGGCTCCAGGGACCGGGCGCACCTCAGGGAGGACCTGGACATCCTGGACTTCTCCCTCACCGAGGACGAGCTTGCCGAGATCGCCGCCCTGGACCGGGGCTACTCCTACTCCTTCACCACCCAGGCCATGCTCAACACCTATTCGCTCTTCGTCCCGCCGGTGGCGGAGCAGAAATAGGGCTGAGGAAACCTTTTTAACCTCCCCCGTGGGGGGAGGCTAATGGGCGGACACATGGGTCCGCCCCTACGGCGAATTGGAAGATGTTGCAATTCATACTAATATCTAATTAAAAGGAGACATTCGCGACGGTCTTTTTCGCGTCAAGCGGCGTCAGCCGCCTTGGGAATACATACAGTATTCCCTGCGGCGTCTTCCTTGCCTGACACGAAAAATCCTCGCCGCTCGGTGTCTTCTTTTAAATAGATATTAGTATCACACTGTAGGGGCGGGTTCCAAACCCGCCCGCATATTTCGTTCCCGTCCGATCATCGGCGGGCGGGTTTGGAACCCGCCCCTACCAAAAAGGATGCGCCGCTTTGCGGCGCAATTTTTTTAAAAGCGGCGCGAAGCGCCGCAACCTTATTCCCCCGACCCCTTTTTCGGAAAAAGGGGTGCCGCCGCGGTGGCGGGGTATTCGAACCCGTGGAGCGTCGCTGGGGGTTTCGGGAGGCGCATTTCGGAACCACCCCGGCCTCGCTTCGCTCGGCCACCCCTCCATAGGAGGGGCGAGACTACCTGCGCGCCCCTTTTAGCCCCTCCTAGGTCGGGGACAGCCGCGAAGCGGCAGGGGTGGTTCCGTGGCGGCGCTCCCGCCCTCATCTCCTCCCCCGGAAAAACTCCGTCAGCACCTCCCGGCACTCGGGCGCCAGGACGCCGCCGTAGACCTTGATCTTGCGGTCCAGGGGCTCCAGGAAGAGGTTGAAGAGGCCGCCGCAGGCGCCGGCGCGGGGGTCGCGGGCGCCGTAGCGCAGCTCGGCAAGGCGGGCGTTGTAGACGGCGCCGGCGCACATGGGGCAGGGCTCCAGGGTGACGTAGAGGGCGCAGCCGTCCAGCCGCCAGCGGCCCAAAGTGCGGCTGGCGTCGCGGATGGCCTCCAGCTCGGCGTGGGCGGTGGCGTCGCGCTCCTCGGTGCGGTTGCGGCCCCGGCCGACGATCCGGCCCTCCGGGTCCACGACTACGGCCCCCACGGGGGCCTCGCCGGCCTCGGCGGCCTCACGGGCCAGGGCCAGGGCCTCGCGCATATAAAATTCAGGCGTCATGATGCCTCCTCTTGTATAAATAGTCCCGGTTTTGGCGAGAATAGCTTCAAACAAAGCTGGGAGGACTTGACATGAAGGTTGCCGACATTATGAACGATTCCGTGGTGTCCATCTCCGAGGACGAGACGGTGGCGCTGGCCTCGCGGCTTTTGAGCCGCCACAACGTGGGGTCCCTGCCGGTGGTGGACGGCGGCGGGGCGCTGCGGGGGATGGTGACGGACCGGGACATCGTCCTCCGGTGCGTGGCCACGGGCCGAAGCCCCCGGGAAACAAGCGTGGGGGAGATCATGTCCCGCAGTCTCGTGACGGTGAACCCCGGCGACGAGGCCGCCCGAGCCGGGGAGCTCATGGGCACGGCCCAGGTCCGCCGTCTCCCGGTGACCCAGGAGGGGAGGCTGGTGGGCATCGTGAGCCTGGGGGACATGGCCCGGGTCACCATGCTCAACGACGAGTCCGGCCGGGCGCTGACGAAGATATCGTCCAATTTGAGACAGCTTTAAAGGGATTTGGGGAAGGCGCGGCCTTCCCCAAAATTTTTTGTGATCTTACGGCCTCAGGCCCATGCCGCCCTCCAGGGTGAGCGTCTCGCCGGAGAGGTACTTGAAATCGCTGGTGGAGAGTTGGACGCAGACGCGGCCGATCTCGCGCTCCGGGTCGCCGTAGTGGCCCATGGGGGGCATGTGGACGTTGGCCTTGAAGGCGTCGGGATAGGCGTCCTGGAAGTTCTCCAGCTGGGCGGTCCAGGCCAGGGGACAGATGACGTTGACGTTGATGCCGTCCCGCCCCCACTCGGTGGCGGCGACCCTGCTGAGGCCCCGGATGCCCTCCTTGGCGGCGGCGTAGGCGCACTGGCCGAAGTTGCCGAAGAGCCCCGCGCCGGAGGCGAAGTTGATGACGCTGCCCTTCGTCTCCTTGAGGTAGGGGTAGCACGCCTTCATGTAGTAAAAGGCGCTGTAGAGCCCGGAGTAGAGGGCCAGATCGAACTGCGCGGTGGTGTGGTCGGCCAGCGTCACGCCGGAGGCCGACGCCTGGGCGTTGTTGATGAGCACGTCGATGTGGCCGAAGGCGGCCACGGTCTCGTCCACCACCCGCTTCACGGTCGCCTCGTTGTCCGCGCCGGCGCTGATGTCCGCCTGGACGGGCAGGACCCGGATGCCGTAGAGGCGCTCCAGCTCCTCCTTTGCGTCCGTGAGCTTTTTCACGTTGCGGCCGGTGATGACCAGGTTCGCGCCCTCCTTGGCGAAGGCGATGGCGATGCCGTAGCCGATGGAGCCGGCGGAGCCGTCCTTGAGGGTGGCGCGTCCGCCGCCGGTGATGATGACTGTTTTGCCTGTGAGCTCTCCCATGGTGGTTACCTCCTTGAATTTGTTCCTATTATATGCGTTTTTCACGATTTTTACGGTGAAAATGGAAGACCCGGTTGGGGATCTCCAAAATGAGCACGATGCCCAGGACGATGGCCACGGCGGCGCGGATGGCGGCGAAGCCCCGGGTCAGGGCCTCGGAGGTGTTGCCCATGACGAGGTAGTAGGCCGTCCAGTAGACGCCGGCGCCGGGGACCAGGGGGATGATGCCGGAGACGAGGAAGACGGTGACGGGGCACCGCCGCCAGACGGCGCAGACGCGGGAGCTCAGGGTCACCAAAGCGGCGGCGAAAAGCGTCGCCTCCGTGGCGGAGAGGCCCAGGGCCTCCAGCACGTCCACCGCGAGGAAGCCGAGGCCCCCGATGAGGGCGCACAGGGCGTAATACCGGGGCGGCACGCCGAAGATGAGGGCGAAGGCCACGGTGCCCACCGCGGCGGCCAGGAAATGGACGAGCATGGTCACAGCGGCACACCTCCCGTGATGTGGCGGTAGACGGTGAAGACGAGGCCCACGCCGATGGCGATGGACGCGAAGACGAGAAGCGCGTCGAGAAGCCGCACCGCGCCGGAGATGTAGTCCCCGTCGGCGATGTCCCGAATGCCGTTGGTGAAGGCAAGACCGGGGACCAGGGGGATGATGCCGCCGATGATGATGTTGCCCAGCGACGAGCCCAGCCCCGCGTGCCACAGCGCCACGGAGGTCAATGTGACGATGGCCCCGCCGAAGAGGTTGCCGGAAATTTTGGACATATGGGGGGCGCTGACGAACACCACGAAGACGTAGAGGAGCAGCCCCGCCAGGAAGCTTGCCAGCGCGTCCGGGAAGCTCCCGCCGAACATGAGGCAAAAGGCGGCGGACCCGAAGCCGGAGGCGAGGATTTGCAGGATCGCCGGCGGGTCCGGCAGGGCGCGGATGCGGGCCAGCTCCCGTTTCACGTCCGGCAGAGTGTGGCGGCCCTGCTCGATCTCCCGGGAGAGCTGGTTGATGGCCACCACCCGGGCAAGGCGCGCGGAGCTTACGCGGCTTTGCCGGACGCGGGCATAGTGCCCCCGGTCCGTAAGGCCCGTGGCGAAAAGACCGTTGGCCAGGACGAAGAAGTCCCGGTGGGCGTCGTCCACCCCGAAATACCGGGAGATGCGCTCCATAGTCTCCTCGACCCGGAAGATCTCCGCGCCGCTTTCCAGCAGGATATGCCCGGCCTCAAAGGCCGTCTCCAGCACCTCGTCCGTGGAATATCCCATCTGCTCACCTCCCGCGCTGTTTGCCGTTGGGTAGAGGATACCACAGATGCGAGGATTTTTCAAGATGGAGTGTGGGGAAAAGAGACGGGGGCCTTCGTTAAAATAACAACAAAACAGCTTGACATTGCGCGATAATAGAGGTAAAATAAAGAGTGGTATTTTTTCGAAATATTTAGGGGCATTTCGGAATCGTATCAAGGTTCATAACATAGTCAAAACAAAATCAATTTTTCAGAAAGGGAGGTGTATCCACTCGCATGTGGTATGTCATAACCGCGATCGCCGCGTTTGCCGTGGGCGTGGGCGTTATGCTGCTCATCAACGTCCTCAAGCGCAAGCGGGACGAGCAGACCATCGCCGACGCCGAGGAGCAGGCGAAGGATATCATCAACAAGGCGTACAAGGACGCTGAGAACAAAAAGCGCGAGGCCATGCTGGAGGCCAAGGAGGAGATCCACCGCGACCGCGCCGAGTACGAGCGCGAGGTCAAGGAGCGCCGCGCGGAGCTTTCCAAGCAGGAGCGCCGCTTACAGCAGAAGGAAGAGACTCTGGACAAGAAGACCGAGGCCGTGGAGAAGAAGAACGAGCAGGTTCAGAAGAAGCTGGCCGATCTGGACGCCGCGAAGGAGGAGGTCAACACCATTAAGCGCGGACAGCTGGAGATGCTGGAGCGCATCTCCGGCTACACCATGGAGGAGGCAAAGAGCTACCTTATCGCCAACGTGGAGGCCGAGTGCACCCACGAGGCCGCCATGAAGGTCAAGGAGATCGAGGCGAAATACAAGGAGGAGGCCGACGAGAAGGCGCGGGAGATCATCACCCTGGCGATCCAGCGCTGCGCCGCCGACCATGTGGCCGAAGCTACCGTCAGTGTGGTTCCCCTGCCCAATGACGAGATGAAGGGCCGCATCATCGGCCGCGAGGGCCGCAACATTCGCTCCATCGAGACGCTCACCGGCGTGGACCTCATCATCGACGACACGCCGGAGGCCATCACCGTCTCCAGCTTTGACCCCGTCCGGCGGGAGATCGCCCGCCTGGCGCTGGAGAAGCTCATCCAGGACGGCCGCATCCATCCCACCCGCATCGAGGAGATGGTGGAGAAGGCCCGCCGGGAGGTGGACGCCACCATCAAGGCCGAGGGCGAGCGCGCCGTCTTTGAGACGGGCGTCCGGGGCCTGCACCCGGAGCTCATCAAGCTCTTAGGGCGCATGAAATACCGCACCAGCTACGGCCAGAACGTGCTCAACCACTCCAAGGAGGTCGCCTACATCGCGGGGCTCCTGGCCTCGGAGCTGGGCGTGGACGTGGCCACCGCCAAGCGCGCCGGGCTTCTCCACGACCTTGGAAAATCTGTTGACCACGAGATGGAGGGCAGCCACGTCCAGCTGGGCGTGGAGCTGGCCCGCCGGTATCGGGAGAGCGACGAGGTCATCCACGCCATCGAGGCCCACCACGGCGACGTGGAGCCCCACACCGTCATCGCCTGCCTCGTCCAGGCCGCGGACACCATCTCCGCCGCCCGCCCCGGCGCGCGGCGCGAGAACATCGAAAACTACATCAAGCGTCTGGAGAAGCTGGAGGAGCTCACCTCCTCCTTCAAGGGTGTGGAGACAAGCTACGCCATCCAGGCCGGCCGCGAGATCCGCATCATGGTCAAGCCCGAGGAGGTCTCCGAGGACGATATGGTCCTCCTGGCCCGGGAGATCGCCAGGAAGATCGAGGCCGAGCTTGAGTACCCCGGCCAGATCAAGGTCAACCTCTTTCGGGAGACCAAGGCCGTGGAGTACGCGAAATAACACGACTCACCTGAGCGATATTATCCCCCACCGTGCGGTGGGGGATAAATTTGAAAGGAGAACAGCATGGGGATCGGAAACAAGATCCGGCGGCACATGGCGCGGTTTGACGCGCTCAGCGCCACGGCCAGGGAGAAGGGGTACTCCAAAGCGTACCTGATGGCGGACTTCGCGCGGGCCTACATCGTCCACGGGAGCACCATCACCGACTATTTCCTCTACGAGTTTTACAAGCTCAACCACCGGGGGCGCCGGGAGTTCGTGACCCTCCGGAGTATGCTCCCCATCGTCCGCCATAACCCCAAGGAGGCCCACCCGGCCTTCAACGACAAGGACGTGTTCCTGGAGCGGTTCGACGCCTTCGTCCGCCGGGACTGGATCGGCCGTGTCCGCCGGGGCAGCCGGGAGGAGTTCGACGCCTTCTGCGATAAGCACAGCGAATTCGTGGTCAAGCCCCGCTGCGGCAACAGCGGCGACGGCGTCCATAAGGTCTCCCTGGCCGACACGGACCGGGAGGCGCTGTGGCGGGAGATGACGGAGAAGGACGAGATCGCCGAGGAGCTCATCGTCCAGTGCCCGGAGATGGCGGCCATCCACCCGGGGTCCGTGAACACCGTGCGGCCCTTCACCATCCACGGCAGGCTGGTCTCCGCCGTGACGCGCCTGGGCGTGGGCGGGGCCTTCGTGGACAACGGCGACGCCGGCGGCATCTTCGCTGAGGTGGACCCGGAGACCGGCGTCATCACCGGCCGCGCCGCCAACACCAACGGCCAGCGCTTCCTGCGCCACCCCACCACCGGCGTGGTCATCCCCGGCTTCCAGATCCCTCAGTGGGACAAGGTCAAAAAGCTGGTGGCGGATGTTACCGCCCTGTCCCCGGAGGTGGTCCTGGCCGGCTGGGACGTGGCCATCACCGCCGACGGCCCCATCATCGTCGAGGGCAACGCCCACCCCGGCCCCCAGATCATGCAGGGCTCCGCCCCCAGGGGCCTCAAGCGCACCTGGCACAAGGCCCTGGAGCAGAAATGACCCCCCACCGCGGCCGCCTCCGGCGGCCGCGTTTTTTTGCGCCCAGGCGGTTTATCGCGGCTGCTCTGTCCTCCAACGTTCGCTGCCCCCCCTGCCCCCCTCCTACGAGGAGGGGGCGAAAAAGGTTGCGGCTTCGCCGCGGATTTTGATTTGCCCGCGCGGCGGGGACGGGGGACGGGGGCTCGGATCCCCCCTGCCCCCTTTGCCCCAAAGGGGGTCAAAAAGGTTTGCGCCGGAGGCGCAATTTTTTTAAACGCGGCGCGAAGCGCCGCAACCTTATTCCCCTTTACCCCTTTTTCGGAAAAAGGGGTGCCGCCGCGGCGGCGGGGTATTCGAGCCCTCGTCCCCCGTCCCCCGTCTTAGCCTTCCCCACAAAGTGGGGAAGGTGGCGCCCGCAGGCGCCGGATGAGGTGGGTGCGTTCATCGCAACCGCTCAAAGCCCTTCGGCTCCCACCTCACCCCTCCCCCTCCCCGCCCTGCGGGGAGGGCTCTGAATCGGGGCGGGTGCGATTATTTGGGCAGTGGGATAGACGGAACCACCCCGGCCTCGCTGCGCTCGGCCACCCCTCCGTAGGAGGGGCAAAAGAGGTTGCGATTATGGAACGGTTCCGATAAATCGCACCCGCCCCCGGTCTTCGGGCCCCCTCCTCGTAGGAGGGGGGCAGGGGGGAAGCGAGCGTTGGACGATAGAGCGGTCCCGATGAATCGCATCAGCCACGTCACGTTAGCCCCTCCGTTGGAGGGGCAAATCCCCCCCATCGAGCCATTTTTTCCGGCGGCGTGTACGTCGGAAAAAATACCTTTTGTCACGCAAGTGTGCCGCTTGCGGCGCGCGGAGCGTGACAGCAGAAAGCCCCTGCTCGAATTCCGCGGAATTCGAGCAGGGGCTTTCGCACGCTCCCCTTGGCATTTGGAGCGGCCTTCAAAGCCAGTTAAGCCAGTTTAAGTTTCTCCACCAGCGCGGCGAAGTCGGCGACGGTCTGAATGTTCTCCAGGGAGTCCTGGGGGATCATGACGCCGAAGTGGTCCTCCACCTCGGAGACGAACTCCACCAGGTCCAGGGAGTCGATGTCCAGGTCGGTGCGAAGGTTGGTCTCGGGGGTGACGGCGTCCTCGTCCAGGTCGAGGGTGCTGACCATGATGTCACGGATCTCTTCAAACATAGTGCGTACCTCCTAAAAAAATAGTTTACGACCACTCCTTGACGGTCTTGTCCACCGGGGGCTTCTCGGGGGCGGGAGCGGCGGGGGATCCGAAGTTGGCGCGGCTGGCGTAGCCGCCGTTGGAGCTGCGGCGGGGGCGGCTGTCCCGGCGGTCGTCCCGGCGGGGCGGGCGGGGATCCGTCCGCTCGTAGGCGTCACGGGGGGCCGTAGAGGCCTCGTAGGCCACCACCACCCGGCGGTTGGGCTCGGTGCCGGTGGAATAGGTGGTGACGCCGGGGTAATCCTGAAGCGCCGTGTGGATCACGTGGCGCTCGTAGGCGTTCATGGGCTCCAGGGTCTGGTTGCGGCGGTAGCGGACCACCTTGGCGGCGGTCTTTTTGGCCACGGCGGTGAGGGTGTCCGCCCGCTTGGCGCGGTAGTTCTCCGCGTCCACGTTGACGCGGGTGCGCTCGTCGGAGCCGTTGTTGAGCATATAGTTTGCCAGGTGCTGGATGGCGTCCAGCGTCTCGCCCCGGCGGCCGATGAGGGCGCCCACCTTCTCGCCGGAGAGCTCCACGTTCACGGTGTTGTCCTCGGCGTTGTAGGAGGCGTCCACCTGGGCCTCCACGCCCATGCGCTCAAAAAGGCCCAGCAGGAAAACGCGGACGCGCTCCACCTCGTCCCCCTGGGGGATGGCCTTGGGCGCGGCGGGCTTGGGGGCGGCGGGCTTCTCGGCGGCCTTGGGGGCGGGCGCGGGCTTGGGAGCTGCCTTGGGCGTGGGCGCGGCCTTGGGGGCCGGCTCCTCGTCGGGGACCTCGTAGGTCACGCGGACCTTGGCGGGCGAGCCGCCGATGATGCCGAGAAAGCCGGCCTTGGCCCGCTCCAGGACGGTGACGGACACGTCGGCGTCCTCGGTAAGCCCCAGCTGCTCCAGGGCGGCCCGGCGGGCGTCCTCCTCGGTCTTGCCGGTGGTCTCAATGGATCTGATCATAAGCTTTCCTTTCCTTCTTCCTCGCCGTCCGCGTCCTCGGGCTCTTCCGGAGACGGGGCGGGCGTCTCGTCAGGTGTTGTGTTTGTATCGGTGGGAAGCGCGGCGGCGGAGAGCTTCTCCTGGAGCTCCTCGGAGAGGGACTCGTCGATCTGGGAGGTATCCTCCGTGGCGCCCTCCACGCCGTTTCTGGAATAGCGGTCCGGGTCGTAGGCGCGGCCCCGGGCGTAGCGGCGGGTCCCTACACGGGAGGGCTCGTACGCCGGCTCCTCCGGGTTCTGGGCGCGCTGCCACTCCAGCGCCTTGCCGGCGGCCTCGTTCTTGCGCTTTTGCTGCTGCTTGCGCTTGGAGGTGTTCTCCGCCTCCCGGCCGGCGTTCTCGGCGCGGCGGCGTTCCGCCTCCTGGCGCTTGGCCTCCAGCTCCGCCTCGCGGGCCTTGCGTTTTTCCTCGGCCTCGGCAAACTCCACCAGCATGGTTTTGGCGTAGAGCTTGGTGAGGAAGACGTCCACCAGGATACTCACCACGGAGTTCACGATCCAGTACACGCCCATGGCCGCGGGCCACATGAAGGCGAAGATCAGGGACATCACGGGTCCGATGATGATCATCATCAGGGAATTGTTGGCCTTCTCCTGCTCGGGGGAGACGCCGCCGGGGAGGCCCCGCTGGAGCCAGACGTTGATCTTGGTGGACAGCCACATAAAGAGGGCCGCCAGGATGGGGATGAAGAAAAGCCCCAGCGCCGGCCACCACTTGGAGGCGGCGGACCAGTCAAATTCCCAGATGTGCCAGTTGGGGATGGCCGACAGGTCCAGCCCCAGGACGGTGAAGTCCACGTCCCGGAGGCCCTTCACGCCCAGCTTGCTGAAGACCTCGAAATGCTCGTGGATGAACTTGACGGCGGGGATCTGGTTGTACTGCATGTTGGCGAGCCCGGAGAACTTAAGCTCCTCCAGGGCGTTGTAGATGGCGCCGCCCTTTTCAATGGCGCTGTCCGCCACGCCCATCATCACGGTGAGGGGCTTGCGGATGGCCTGGTAGAGGGCCAGGAGGATGGGGAGGGGCAGGAGCGACCAGAGGCACCCGGACATGGGGCTGACGCCGGCCTCCCGGTAGACGCGCTGCATCTCCTGGTTGAGCTTTTGCTGGTTGCCGGCGTGCTTTTTCTGGAGCTCCCGGATCTCCGGTTGGAGCACCTGCTGGCGCATCATGCCCTTCTTGCTCTTCATCTGGAAGGGCATCAGCAGGAGCTTGACGATGACCGTGAAGAGCACGATGGCGATGAGGTAGTTGTGGGTGATGTTGTAGAGGAACATCAGCAGCAGGCCAAAGGGCCTTGCGATAGCGTCTAACATGTGTTCACTCCAATTCTGATGTGTTTAGGGTACGGGGTCGTAGGGGTCGTAATTGCGGTTGAAGGGGTTGCACCGGCACACGCGCTTGACCGCCAGCCACCCGCCCTTCAGCGCGCCGTACTTGGCGATGGCCTCCAGCGCGTAGGCCGAGCAGGTGGGGGTAAAGCGGCAGCAGGGCGGACGGAGAGGGGAGATGTTCTTCCGGTAAAAGCGGATGAGGAAGATGAGGAGCCGTTTCATTGGAGCGCCTCCAGCTTCCCCGCCAGCGCCAGAAGCTCCTCCTCCAGCACCCGGTAGGGCGCCTCCACGCCCCGGCCCCGGACGACGATGACCATGTCCACGCCCCGGCGGAACTTCGCCTCGTTGAGGCGGTAGATCTCCCGGAGCCTCCGGCGGACGCGGTTGCGCTTCACGGCGCGGGCGAGCTTCGCGCTCACGGTGATGCCCACCCGGTTTTCCTCCCGCCGGCGCAGGCGGACGTAGAGCACAAGATGACGCCCCGCCGCGCTTTTGCCCTTGGCGTAGAGGCGGCGAAACTCAAAATTTTCCTTGAGCGATGTGGAAAATTCCATCCTGTGACCTCGTCAAATGTCCGTATACTAATATCTATTTAAAAGAAGACACCGAGCGGCGAGGATTTTTTGCGTAAGGCTTGGAAGACGCCGCAGGGAATACCCATTGGTATTTCCAAGGCGGCTGACGCAGCATGACGCAAAAAAGACCGTCGCGAATGGCTTGTTTTAATTAGATATTAGTATATACTCCCGTAGGGCGAGTTGCCCCGCCCTTTTTTAAACCGCAATATTCGATTGGGCGGCTGCCCCCATCAGTGGGTCAGTCTGGCGCGGCCCTTCGCGCGGCGGCGGGCCAAGACCTTGCGGCCGTTGGCGGTGGCCATTCTCTTGCGGAAGCCGTGCTCCTTGGAGCGGTGGAGCTTCTTGGGCT
The DNA here is from genome assembly GCA_947588605.1 of uncultured Oscillospiraceae bacterium. Taxonomy (GTDB): domain Bacteria; phylum Bacillota; class Clostridia; order Oscillospirales; family Oscillospiraceae; genus RUG626. Next base: position 21,277 of record CANPYK010000022.1, on the reverse strand, counting down.
GATAGGTCCTCTTCATGCGGTGACACCTCCATTAATAAAAGTAGTGTTTTATACTCGACATCGGACTTACGTCCGAAGCAGTAGCACATCGCGCGGCGCACAGCCGCGGGCATTCTATTTTACCGTACCCGGACCCTGTTTGTCAACAAAAAATTTGAAGACGGGGAAAATATCGGGGAAGTAAGCGGGAGATGAGCGCGCGGATACTTTATTATACTAAAATGTTCCACGTGGAACATTTTGAATTTCCCCCGCCTCCCTTGCAATCCGGGCGCGGGCGTGGTATAATGCCCCATCATTGGATGAAAGGGGCGGCGGGATGGACATTCTGATCGTCGGCGGCGGAGCGGCGGGGCTTGCGGCCGCCATCGAGGCCGCAAGGTTCGGGCGGGTGACCGTGCTGGAGAAGGGTCCCCGGGTGGGGCGGAAGCTGGCGGTCACGGGGAACGGGCGGTGCAACCTCTCCAACCTCGACCTCTCCCCCGCCCACTATCACGGGGAGGACGGGGACTTCGTCCTGCCGGCCCTGACGCGCTTCGGGGCGGAGGACACCCTCCGGTTTTTCCGGGAGCTGGGTCTTCTCACCGTCTCGGAGAGCTCCGGGCGGGTGTATCCCCACTCCGACCAGGCCGGGAGCGTGGTGGACGTGCTGCGCTTCGCCGCGCTTCGGGTGGCCGACGTGCGCTGTGACACCGCCGTCACCGGCGTGCGGCGCGTGGACGATTCCTTCGAGGTGGCCACCACCGCCGGCACGCTCTTCTGCCAGAAGCTCATCGTGGCCGCCGGAGGCGAGGCGTCGCCCCGGTTCGGCGGCGGCTCTGACGGATACCGGCTCCTCCGGGCCCTGGGCCACACCTGCACGGCGCGCACGCCCTCCCTGGTGCCGCTGAAGACCGACAACGCCCTCACCCGGCCCCTGAAGGGCGTCCGGGCCGACGCCGCCGTGACGCTTTTCGACGGCGGCCGCGAGCTGTGCCGGAGCGCCGGGGAGATGCAGTTCACCGAATACGGCCTCTCCGGCCCCGCGATCTTTGAGGTCTCCCGCGAGGCCGCGCGGGCAAACGCGGGCGTTCTCCGGCTGGACCTCCTCCGGGAGGCGGCGCTTTCCGAGCTGGAGGCGCTGCTCCTTGCCCGCCGGGATGCCGGCCTCACCGTGGAAAATCTCCTCACCGGCATCCTCCACAACAAGCTGGGCCGGACGCTGGTAGGGTCCCTGGGCTATAAGCCGGACCGCCCTGTCAGCTCCCTCACGGACGGGGACCTGGGGCGCGTGGCACGGGCCGTCAAGGGCGTGGAGCTGCCCGTCACCGGGACGTTGGGCATGGAGAGCGCCCAGGTCACCGCCGGGGGCGTGCGGACGGCGGAATTCGACCCCCGGACGCTGGAAAGCCGCCTGGTCCCCGGCCTTTTCGCCTGCGGCGAGGTGCTGGACGTGGACGGCGACTGCGGCGGCTACAACCTCCAGTGGGCCTGGTCCAGCGGCCGTCTGGCGGGACAACTGGGGGCGAGGTCATGATCCGGATCCGCGACCTCTCCCTCCCCGCCCGGGAGGACGGGCCCCGGGCCCTGCGCCGCGCCGCCGCCAGGGCGCTGGGGGTGGACGCGGGGGCGTTTACCGCCTTGACCGTCCGCCGCCGGTCCGTGGACGCCCGGAAAAAGACGGACGTGCGGGTCATCTACACCGTGGACGTGTCCCTGGACGGCGGCGAGGAGGCCGTGTTGCGCCGCGCCGGCGGCCATATTGCCCCCGTGCCGGCGGAGGGCTACGCCCCGCCCAGGGCCGCGAAAAGGCCCGCCAGCCGCCCCGTCATCGTGGGCTTCGGGCCGGCGGGGATGTTCGCGGGGCTTGTTCTGGCCATGGCCGGCGTCCCGCCGCTTATTCTGGAGCGGGGCCAGGCCGTGGAGGACCGGACTCGGAGCGTGGAGCGCTTCTGGGAGACGGGCCTTCTGGATCCGGACTCCAACGTCCAGTTCGGCGAGGGCGGCGCGGGGGCCTTCTCCGACGGCAAGCTCAACACCGGCGTCAAAAATCCTCGCGTCCAGTGGATCCTGGACCGGTTCGTGGAGTTCGGGGCGAAGGAAAACGTGGCGTATGACGCCAAGCCCCACGTGGGCACGGACCGGCTGAGAGTCGTGGTGAAAAACCTCCGGGAGCGTATCGTCGCCCTGGGCGGCGAGGTGCGCTTCGGCGCGCGCGTCACGGACCTCATCCTCCGCCAGGGCCGGGTGGCGGGGGTCGTGGTGAACGGCGGGGAAACCGTCGCCTGCGACACGGTGATCCTGGCCCCCGGCCACAGCGCCCGGGACACCTTCCAAAGGCTTCACGACCTCCGGATCCCCATGGAGCCCAAGCCCTTCGCCATGGGCGTGCGCATCGAGCACCGGCAGAGGGACATCGACCGGGCCCAGTACGGCGCCTTCGCCGGCCTCAAGGCTCTCGGCGCGGCGGACTATAAGCTGGCGGTCCACACCGCCGCCGGGGATGTGTATACCTTCTGCATGTGCCCCGGCGGGTACGTGGTGGGCGCGGCCTCCGAACCCGGAGGCGTGGTCACCAACGGCATGAGCTATTCCGGCCGCGGCGGCGGGAACGCCAACGCGGCGCTGCTCGCGGGCCTCGCCCCCGCCGACTTCCCCTACGCCGGGGCGCTGGGCGGGATGGAGTGGCAGCGGGAGCTGGAGCGGCGGGCCTTCGAGGCCGCCGGAGGCGGCTATCTGGCCCCGGCCATGACCGTGGGGGACTTCCTGAGCGCCCCCGGCGGGCCGCGCTTTGCCCCCTCGGTGACGCCCACCTGCCGCCCCGGCGTGGTCTGGGTGGACCTGGGCCGGGTCCTGCCGGACCGAATCGCCGCGCCCCTGCGGCTGGCCCTCCCGGAGCTGGGCCGGCGTCTTGCGGGCTTCGACGCTTATGGCGCGGTGCTCACCGCCCCGGAGACTCGCAGCTCCTCCCCTCTGCGCATCCCCCGCGACGCCTCCCGTCAGGCCCTCCCCGGCCTCTACCCCTGCGGCGAGGGCCCCGGCCACGCCGGCGGCATCACCTCCGCCGCCCTGGACGGCATCCTCACCGCCGAAGCGGTAGTGGCACAGGCGGGGGAGAGGTGAAGCGGGGACGGGCGGGTTTAGAACCCGCCCCTACAGTTTTTGGAATGTTTCCAATCAACGCCGTACGGGCCGCTGCCCACAGCGGCCCAGGTTGCGGGGTTCGGATTGCCCCCGATGAACGCCGTAGGGGTCGCCGTCCTCGGCGACCCGCGTTTCGATAACCTCCAATGTCGGTTAAATGGGATAACATTCCCTATTCCTCGTAGGGGCGGACCCATGTGTCCGCCCGTACCCACGTGGCGTGACGGGGAACGGGTCCGATAAAACGGTAAATGTCGGTTATCGGGGGCATGGGCCGCCGTGGGCGGCGGCCCGTACGGCGGTGTTCGGATTGTGTCAATAAACATGGGGCGGGTCGCCGGGGACGGCGACCCGCCCCATGTTTATAACCTGCGGGTCATCGAACCGCCCTGTCATCCCACGCTCGCTTCCCCCCTACCCCCCTCCTACGAGGAGGGGGCTCAAAAAGGATGCGCCGCTTTGCGGCGCAATTTTAATATAAACGCGGCGCGAAGCGCCGCAACCTTATTCTCCTTGACCCCTTTTTCGGAAAAAGGGGTGCCGCCGCAGCGGCGGGGTATTCGAGCCCCCGTCCTAGCCTTCCCCACAAAGTGGGGAAGGTGGCGCCCGCAGGCACCGGATGAGGTGGGCCCGTTCATCGAACCGGTCCCGATAACCCGCACCCGCCCCCGTCTCGGAGCCCCCTCCTCGTAGGAGGGGGGGAGGGGGGCAGCGAGCGTTGGATGACAGAACGGTTCCGATAAATGGCGCCGCCCTCGATATGTTTGCCCCTCCTAAGTCGGGAACCCTGCGGACCAAAACGCGCGGCCTTTTCGGGCCGCGCGAATCTTTTGGCTTACCGCTTCCACTCCTTGAGAAGCGCTTCGACAATAGACTGGTCGCCTTTTTTGTAGGCGTCCTTGAGGAGCATGACGCCCACGCCCTCGTTGGAGATGACGACCAGCATACGCTCTGTTTCCAGGGTCTTCTGGACGTCCTCGTAGTTGACGATGAGGCCGCCGGGGTCCACCTCCATGCGGTCCTCGTAGAACATGGCGTGGCGCTCCAGGCCGTCGGAGGAGCGCTTGACGGCCTCCCACGCCTGGGTGACCCGCTTTTTCGGCGTCACGGTCATCATCCAGACGCCGACGAAGACGGCCACGGCCAGCTCCGTGAGGACGAGGATCAGCCCGCCGCCCCAGCGGAAGTAGGTGAAATACGCCAAAACCGCCCAGATGACGGCCAGGACGATGAGCAGCTTCCTGGCGGAGGGCATGTACTCATCCTTCATGATCTGCCCCAGGCCCTCCCGATAGAGCTCCTCGGTGACGGTATATTCGTTTTCGGCTTTCAGCTCCATAATTTCCTCCCCGCCGCGGCGGCTGTCATTTGTTCTTATGTCTCGGCCTTCATGGCGAGATAGGCGTTGATGAACCCGTCGATGTCGCCGTCCATGACGGCGTTGATATTGCCGTCCTTGAAGTCCGTCCGGTCGTCACGGGCCAAGGTGTAGGGCATGAAGACGTAGCTGCGGATGGCGGAGCCGAAGTCGATCTTCATCTGGACGCCCTTGATGTCGCTGATCTTCTCCAGGTGCTCCCGCTCCTTGATCTCCGCAAGCTTGCCCCGGAGCATCTCCTTGCAGTTCTCCAGGTTCTGGAAGTGGCTGCGTTCCACCTGGCTGGACACCACGATGCCCGTGGGCTTGTGGATGAGCCGGACGGCGGAGGAGGTCTTGTTGACCTTCTGCCCGCCGGCGCCGGAGGAGCGGTAGACCTGCATCTCGATGTCCTCGTCCCGGAGCTCTATCTCGCTGGTGTCGGTGATCTCCGGCATGACCTCCACGGCGGCGAAGCTGGTCTGGCGGCGGCCGGAGGCGTCGAAGGGGGAGATGCGCACCAGGCGGTGGACGCCGTTCTCGCTCTTCAAAAAGCCGTAGGCGTTCTCGCCCTCGATCTTGATGGTGGCGGACTTGATGCCCGCCTCGTCGCCGTCCAGGTAGTCCAGGATGGTGTACTTATAGCCGTGGCGCTCGGCCCAGCGGGTGTACATGCGGTAGAGCATACTGGCCCAGTCCTGGGCCTCGGTGCCGCCGGCGCCGGGGTGGAAGCTGAGAATGGCGTTGGCGCTGTCGTACTCGCCGGAGAGCATGGTGGAAAGGCGCGTCGTCTCCAGGTCGCCCGAGAAGGCGTTGAACTCCGCCTCCAGCTCGGGCAGGAGGGAGATGTCGTCCTCCTCGATGGCCATGTCGCACAGCGTCACCAGGTCCTCGTAGCGGGACTCAAGCTTCGCGAAGCCCTCCCGCTTGCCCCGCAGCTGCTTTAAGCGCTGGAGGACCTTCTGGGAGTTCTTCTGGTCGTTCCAGAAGCCGTCGGCCTCGGACTCTTGTTGGAGCCGGTCGATCTCGGCGGAGACCTCGTCCAGCTTCATGGCGCGGCGGACAGTCTCCAGCTGGGGCCGCATGGCCCCCAGCTTCGTCTTATAATCCTCGTATTCAACTATCATGGCGTGTTCCTCTTGTACGTCAAAAATTATCGTTCCGAATGCTTTTCCTCACGCTCACCGAAGATGAGCTCGTCAATATCCGGCTTGGGCCGAGGCTTTTCGTTCTTTTTGTCCATCTTTCCACCCCCGTTTAAAAATGATAACAGTACCATCCTATGCGCGGGGAGGTCAAAACATGCGCGTTACCCTTTCCCTAAAACCGCTACAACGATCTCAGGGTTGTTGAAGAGCCGGGGACAGCCGTGGGAGCCGGCGAAGCCCCGGGACACCAGCATCTGCGTGCCGCCCTCCTCATAGACCCCGGCGGTCCAGGTGGGGAACCACCCCTGTCCGGGGGCGATGAGCCCGTCGGTGAAGGGCAGGCGGATGAGCCCGCCGTGGGCGTGCCCGCACAGGACGAGGTCCGTGCCCAGCCGGGACCAGGCGGCCAGCTCCGTGTCCCGGTGGGCCAGCATCACCACAAAGTCGCCGGGGTAAGCCTCGCCGATGTCCTCCATGACCTCCTCCGGGGTCTTCTGGTCCCGGAGGCCGTTGGGGTCGTCCACGCCGGCCAGGACGATTTGCGCCCCGTCACGCTCCAGCGTCAGGAACCGGTTGCGCAGGACCGTGACGCCCAGCTCCTCCAAAAGGTCGAAGAGCTCCCGCGCCCAGCCGGCGGCCCACTCGTGGTTGCCGGAGACGAAATAGACGGGCGCGATGGCGGTAAGGCCGGTCATCAACGTCCGGACGTAGTCCTCCTGCTCTGAGCGGGGCCCGTCCACCATGTCGCCGGTGACGCAGATGATGTCGGGCTCGGCGTCCCGCACGGCGGAAAGGAGCTTTTCGTTGCCCTCGCCGAAGGAGGTGGCGTGCAGGTCCGAGAGGTGCACGATCCGGAACCCCTCGAAGGCGTCCGGGAGAAGGGAATTGCCCACGGTAAATTCATCGGTGACAAGGCGCGTCTGGCTGTCAAAGACAGCGAAGCACAAAAGCACGGCGAGGATGAGAAGAACGAGAATACATCTCCTGAGCTTTCTCATGGCCGGCGGCTACGCCTCCTTGTCCCGGACGTAGGGGTGCTTCACGTTGGGGTCGGCGGTCTGGCGGAACTCCACGGAGAAGCGGTCGATGGACTTGATGAGGGCGGAGAGGGACTTGAAGCCGTAGTTGCGGCAGTCGAAGTCCGGCTTTTTCTTCATGATGAGGTTCCCCAGCTCCCCCATGTAGACGCCGTCCTCCCCCTCGGAGAGGTCCGCCACGGACTGGGCGATGAGGCGCACCAGAGACTTGGGGACGCGGTTGTCGTTTTGATTGGAGGCGGCGGGCTTGGAGCGCTTGTCCTTGGCCGGGTGGGCCTCCTCCGGGGGATTTTGCTCTCCCGGCTGCTTGATGTTCTCGATATAGATGAACTTGTCGCAGGCGGCGATGAAGGGTCCCGGCGTCTTGCGCTCCCCGATGCCGAAGACGGTCATCCCCGCCTCCCGGAGGCGGATGGCGAGGCGCGTGAAGTCGGAATCGGAGCTGACCAGCACGAAGCCGTCCACCCGCTCGTTGTAGAGGATGTCCATGGCGTCGATGATCATGGCCGAGTCGGTGGAGTTTTTGCCGGTGGTGTAGCTGTACTGCTGGATGGGCGTCACGGCGTTTTCCAGAAGGGAATTCTTCCACCCGGCGATATGGGGGCCTGTCCAATCCCCGTAGATGCGCTTGACGGTAGGCGTGCCGTAAATGGCCACCTCCTGCATGATGCCCGCCAGCGTCCCCCGGGGGACGTTGTCCGCGTCAATGAGCACCGCCAGGCGCTTGCTTCCTGTAAGATCCGGCGCGATAGGCATAACGCGCCTCCTTTCGGTAAAAAGGGTCAAGTAGAGATAGTATACCACATCCCGTTCACGCTTGCAAGCACTTTCCCTGTGGGCTCAGAGCTTGAAGAGCCATTTTATCCCGTAGATGAGCCCGTAGAGGATGGGCTGGTGGAGGACGTAGATGAGGAGGCTCCTGCGGCCGATTTGTGGGAGGACGGGGCAGGTGAAGGTGTAGAATTTCTCAGGGAGCTTGTGTTCTACCACGTAAAGGCCCGCCCAGGTGCCTAAAAGGAAGACGAAGAGCCAGGGAAAGAGGGGGAACCAGTCGGCGGTATAGAAGCCCTGATACGTCCAGCCCAGGGGGAAGATCCAACGGGCGACGGCGTTGGGGATCGAGGTGTGCTCCACCAGCCACGCGGTGAAGACGATGAGAGCCACGTAGAGCACGGGCGCTGCCTTGCGGGGGATGGCGTCCCAGAGCTTGCGCGTCAGGGCGAAAAAGATCATACAGAAGCCCAGCAGGTGCAGGACGCCGAAGAGGATGGGGTCGTTGATGATGGGCAGGCTCGTCACCGCCGTCATACCAAGGGCAATGGCGAAGGCGATGAGGCCGCGCTTTAAATTGCTGTGGGAGAAGCGGCAGCAAAGGCCGGAGAGGAAAATGAAGAGCCCCGCGAAGACGTAGTGAAGCACATCGAAAACGGGATTGGAGAAGATCCACCAGGGCGCGCCGCACAGCTTCACAAGATCGATGAGGGTGTGGTGGATCACCATGAGCACCAGCGCCAGCCCCCTGGCGGCGTCAATGGCGTCGATGCGCTTTTTCTTCTCCGTCATACGTTGAACCGGAAGAGCGTCACGTCGCCGTCGCGCATGACGTACTCCTTGCCCTCGCTGCGCACAAGGCCCTTTTCCTTGGCCGCCGCCATGGAGCCGCAGGCCTCCAGGTCGTCGAAGGCCACGATCTCGGCCCGGATGAAGCCGCGCTCGAAGTCGGAGTGGATCTTCCCGGCGGCCTGGGGGGCGCGGGTGCCCCTCGTGATGGTCCAGGCGCGGCACTCGTCCGCCCCGGCGGTGAGGAAGGAGATGAGGCCGAGGAGCGCGTAGGAGCACTTGATGAGCCGGTCGAGGCCGGACTCGGCAAGGCCCAGCTCCTCCAAAAAGAGCGCCCGCTCCTCCTCGGAAAGCTCCGTGAGCTCCTGCTCGGTCTTGGCGCAGATGGGCAGGACCTGGGCCCCCTCGGCGTCGGCGCGGGCCTTCACGGCCTGGTAGTAGGCGTTGCTTTCAAAGTCCGCGATGCCCGCCTCGTCCATGTTGGCGGCATAAATGACGGGTTTCAGGGACAAAAGCTCGCTCTCGGCGATGAGCCGGGCATCGTCGTCATTGTCCGTCTCAAAGCTCCTGGCGGATTTGCCGGCGTCCAGGTGGTCCCGCAGGGCCGCCAGGACCTCCGCCTCATGGCGGAGCTTCTTGTCCCCGCCGTTGGCGCCGCGCTTGACCTTGTCCAGGCGCCGAGTGACCATCTCAAGGTCCGCCATCACCAGCTCCAGGTCGATGATATCGATGTCCCGCAAGGGGTCGGTGGCGCCCTCCACGTGGATGACGTTCTCGTCGTCAAAGCACCGCACCACGTGGACAATGGCGTCCGTGCGGCGGATGTTCTCCAAAAATTTGTTGCCCAGGCCCTCCCCCTTGGAGGCGCCCTTCACGAGCCCCGCGATGTCCACGAACTCGATGACGGCGGGGGTGACCTTTTTGGGGCTGTACATGTTCGCGAGATACTCGAGCCTCCTGTCCGGCACCGTGACGGTGCCCACGTTGGGCTCGATGGTGCAGAAGGGGTAGTTTGCCGCCTCCGCCCCGGCGTTGGTGATGGCGTTAAAGAGGGTGGACTTCCCCACGTTGGGAAGGCCGACGATGCCTAATTTCATCTTTTTCTCTACCTCCTGATTTTTCAAGGGTTTTCAGCCCTTCAGAGCGGCTCCCGCCACATTTCCGCCACATTTTTTGCTTTTATGCCGCCGTCAGCCCGTTTTTCAGCTGCCCCTGCTCAAAGAGCCGGATACCCGCCTCCATACTGTCATCCGTCACATGAACATATCTGTCCATTGTCGTTTTCAGACTGGCATGGCCAAGGAGCTTTTGTAAGGTCTTGGGCGGCATCCCGCTCTCAATGGCGCGGGTGGCATAAGTGTGGCGAAGGGCGTGCATACAGAACCGCTTGATTCCTGCCTCATCACAGAGCTTATACAAATGGGTGTCATAGGAACTGTTCTTGTTTGGCATACCCGTGCGGAAGTTGATAAAAACAAGGTCTTTCATATTGAAGCGCTTCTTCTGCTGCTGATCCTTCCGCTTATCCACATACTCCAAAACGGTGTCCAACTCGGGAGACTGCTTGCGGGTGTCCTTTGTAGCGTAGACCTCTTTCAAGATCTCATAAGCCCTGCCCGTCAGCAGAATGGTGCGGTAGCCCGCCATCGTCTTTGGCGGTCCGGCGACCCAAAACTGCTGTCGCTTATAGCGGAACTCCATTGTTTTCTGGATCGTCAGCGTCCGCTTCTCCCAGTCAATATCGTCCCACGTCAGCGCGATCATCTCGCCCGTTCTGAGGCCAGTCTCCAGCAAAAAGGCGTACTGATAATAATTGTGCGACCTCTTTGCGGCTTCAAGGAACTTCCGTTGCTCCTCCACGGTAAGAACCTTCAGATCATCCACTGCTTTTTTACTTTTGGAAAACTTTACGCCATCCAGCGGATGGGTCTTGATCTTGCCATTCAATTTGGCGGACTTGAAGATGGTCCCAAGTGTGATGTACGTTTGGTAGATCGTAGAACCGGCATATTCGTCATCCATGTTGTTCAGAATCTTGATGCAGTGCATGGGCTTCACATCTTTGAGCTTCATCCTGCCAATAACAGGCTTGATGTTATGCTCATACCGCTCGGAATAGTTCCTACGGGTATTTGCCGCCAGGTCCTTGATAAGCTCTGTATGCCAGAATTTGAACCACTCGTCAACAGTTATATCCTCGGCGTCTATACCGTCACCGAGCTCGTCCTGATGACGCATTTCATATAACCATCTGTCGGCTTCAACAATGGTATCAAACCGCCGTTGATGCCGTTTGCCGGCCTTATCGACGAAGCCGGCGATAAACTTTCCATCATCCTTCCTGCATGAAATGCCCTTGGGCAGCTTTTTGCCCTTGATATTTTTTCCCATGGGGAGCTCCTTTCTATAACGGAAGGAACCCCTGCAACACAACCATTGTATCACAGAGGTTCCTGTCAGGCAAGAATGAAGTTACGTTCAAATCATAAAACTTGAACTGATGAACTCCTCAAATTCCTTACGTTTGACAAGCCGCTTGTTTTGTCCAACATACAGAACAAACGGGCAGTTGGGCTTGCGAAGCATTGCCTCGATCTTGTTGATACCGATGTTGCTGTATTTGGCAGCCTCATATTTTGTCAAGGCAAGTTTCTGTTCAATAGGAACTTCGTTATTACGCTTTTGGGTATCCTGCATTTTGAATCGCCTTCTTTCGTAAAAGAGTTACGTAATACCAAAAATTTTCATCATCGCTCCCGTTCCATATCCATTTCAATGTTTATAGCGCGATTCTGGCTCAAGCGCTGGCGGAAGAGTTGCCGATCTTTGCGTTTGCGTTCCACCATGATTTTGCGGTTGTCGATTCCACGATTGGTATGTATACCTCGGCTCTCCATAGCCTTCACTTTTGCGCCGAGATGCTTGGTCGGCTCGCGGTCTATTCCCTGCTTTGCGTAGCTCAAACAGGTAACTTCCTTATCGATATTATGCAGTTGAAACTGTAAGTTACAGACTTTTGCCCAACCTTCCCGCCATTTCTGGACTTGTTTGGGTTCATCCCAATCGCAGGTTTTGATGCTCCTGCCAAGTTTATATCGTCCCGTAGAGGGATCAATAATTCGTTTTCCATTTTCATCGATAAGGTAGTTCCTATGCTGCTTGACCATCCATTTTCCATCGGGATCCAATGGGCGAGTCGTAAGCAAAATGTGGACATGAGGGTTTCCGTTGCCTTTGTCATGGATAGAGACATCAGCACACATTCCATATTTTATGAAATTCTCCTGCACATACTGTTTGACCATGGTAATATGGCTTTGGGTATCAAGTTCTTTTGGCAAAGCAATAATAATAGCCCGTGCCAACCTTGCATTTCGACTTCTTTCAATATTCTCCACATTGTTCCAGAGAATCGCTGAATTGAGAAACTCGACAGGAGCGTGGTCTGGCAGCATAACCTCATGATAAACCAAGTCTGTACGCTTGGTATAATTGTATGTCTTGCCGGTCTGTTCATCGAACATTTTGCTGCGGGAGCAATATGCCGCCATTTGTACAGATGACCTGCCTTTTCCACGACTTATGGTGTCTACATGAAGTGATATTACCTCCATATTTATCCTTCCTAATCGCACGGTATGTAAGTGCGCACACATATGGCTTATACTTACTCATATAAACACAGGTACATCATTCTTCCAGTAGAGTATCCTCCATCTCCTGATAACATTGTACGAGGTCTGCAAGTTTGTCCAAAAACAAATCAAGTTGTTTAAAGTTGATCTCGTCATCTTCGGTAGATTTACCCGGAGGTATATTTACGGCAATAGGAAAGTGTTTGCAAAAGAGCTCACCAATGATAAACAGACGTCGAAGTTCTAACTTTTCCTTTGTACTCCTTTCTCGGTTTTCTTTTAACAATATTTCCCGCCTGCGGTTATGTTCCTTTTTTAATGTTTGAGCCATTCGCTCTTCATAATTCATTTTCATCCTTGTAGCCTCCTTAAACAATCATTAATCATATATGATCGCGGCCGCGTCGCTTTGGATGGCAGTTTACATGTGCTCAGAAATCCATACGGTGTAAAAAGCCAGATATCCTTATTTGCAGCGAACTCATGTGGGTAGATTAAAGGCTCACGGCTTTCCTGAACTTGGGACCCAATAGCCGCTGGGTCCATGTTATACATACAATTATAATTTCGAAATACACTTACCGATGTGGTCGGAATAGAACCAAACATTTTGCTCAGATACTCTTGCGTTTCAGGTTCGGTGACATTCAAAAACATCTTATACTGGCAATTATCTACTAGAATTTTGCGAACATCAGGACCGTATACCGCATCAAGCTGTGCAATACTTTGAATCACAAGATACAAAGTGACATTCTTTGAACGCAAGGTCGTCATCGCGTCTGTAATAATGTCCATTTTTCCCAGCAGGGGGAACTCGTCTAACAGAATCAAGAGAGGCTTTGTTTCTCTCCCACAGGAGCTGTACTTGTCTGGACGACGCTCAATCACTCGGATTAGCTGTGTGACCATTAGCCGAATAACGACGCTCCATTGCTCCAACCGGGACTGGTCCAAACGTAGAAATACGAAAGGCGCATCTTCGCTCATCACTATGTCGTCCCACGAAAAAGATTCGATGCCCTTTTCTTCTGACAAAGCGTTCTGAATATCAGAATCTGTGGCGAAAACCATGGTGTACTGCTTGACCTCTGTACCAATGCTGGCCTTTTGCTCCTTTTTCAAAGAGGAAATATCGCTTATAAAGATTTTGGCAAGATAACAATTGCTATAGTTGATTTCCTCGCATAAGGCGTCCACAGATTTTGTTTGCATCAGCAGTATAGTTTCAATAAAACTGTAACCTTGTTCGAAGTAGTAAACGATCACCCCCGAAAGATAATCACGAGCCATATTGATCCAGTACGGTTCCTGCACATCTGCTGGCATAGGGATAATTGCATGGACTATTTCTCGCACATTCTGCGCAAGACGATCATAGTTATTATATAATACTGCATATACATCATAGTGTTTGCCCCCTTGTATTGGGTCAAATACTATAAACGGCCTTGTTTCAATTCCTTCTCGTTGTAACGAATCCATATGTTCCGATAATTCGCCTTTTATATCAAGAACCACTGCAGGATTGCGCCACGTTTCAAGTGAGGATTTCACCAGAATTCGGCTTTTCCCTGAACCGCTGATGCCTGTGAGCAAAATGTTCCCATCATCTTTTGAACGTCTTCCAACATAGGCTCCATTATCCCTATTGCCTCCTGCTCCCATATAAACACCTGGTTCGCTATAGCTCAGAATCATTCGGCCTGGAATATTCTTTCCTGGCATCAGTTTGGGATTATTGGTTTCTTTGTGCCTTGAGACTTCTGCCAGCATCGGCATCATTGACAAGGTGTTAAATAATAACATCCTGTCATTTTCGTTTTCCTTCTCCTTCCCCATATAATTATAATTGTTCCTCCTTTGGGACTTGCACTCGGAGACATAGTAATTATGGTTTAAGCCCTGTTTTTATAAGCGGCCCAAACAAGCTGGGCTGTTTGATTGGAGGTATCTGTTTCCTCACAACCGAAAAATCCCTTTTGGAGACATATGTACTTAATTCCCATTCACTATTTCGTCTTAGTGCGATTTGGATTAATAGGGCTAAGTGTACCCTCTGCAACGTATCGGCTGCGCCCGAATCATTTCGCCATGCTCATGACTCAAAAGCTATCGTGTTTCCTATATTTTCTTATTTCGCCCGGCGTAATAATTTGGGCACATCCAATACGTTTTGAGTGGGATAAAGACGACAGATTGCCGTTTTTTGCACCTCCTTGATTCTTTGCTTGATTTCGCTGCTCTGATTCTACCAGGGACTTTTGAAGTATCCTTCAAGAGCCCGGCTGTCAGCTGGGGTAGCAGCATAATTTAGTAAGCCGCTGCCCCCATTACTTTAGGGGCCTTTCCCGCTATGTATCTTTTGTTTCAATGGATACAAACTCCTTTCACCTTTCAATTTTCAAGGCTTTTTAGGCCTTGCGTAATATCAGCGTACCACAAAAAAAGTGCCCCGTCAAAAAGCGGAGCACTCCATTTTTTACACCATCTTCGTTTAGTATAATAGAGGTTCGAATTGCGTCAAAACGCACGTCTTCTTCAAGTAATCAAACTCTAACTCCAAGAAAAATCCCATGTTTCTTATATCTCTAACAGTATCACCCGTGGGCTCTATAGTTATTGGGCATGATTGGTCGAGATTATGAATTTTGACTTGGATTTTACTTATAATTTTTTCGCAATTGTTATTGCAATTCTTGGAATTTAAAAATGCAAACCGTATTTTGCACATTGGATCTATGTACTCAAAGCCCGCATCTTGAAGAAACTTGAGCACACAAATGACTGCCTGGATTTGATTAACATCACCAAAAGAACAAGTAGGATCAACATATTGCAAATAATATTTATGCACGGCAATCATTTCGTCTAAAGTGGATTGAGTCAGTATTTTTTCCCTGATTTCGTCACATTCCTGTTCGATTTGCCGCATTTTCAATCTGACATCATATTTTCCAACATTTGCGTACCATCGGTCCATGACCTTGCGGACCCAATAGATCTGTAGTGCATCAGGTACGCGTTTATTGGCTTCGCCTTTCAGGGCAGCATTAACACGCATCATATGTTTGGACTCATCTTGATAGCCCGGATAAATATAGTCAAACACTTCGCTCTGGTTGTCCAATATCAGTGCCTGCAAAAAGGATACAATCATCAGTTCATTCGAAATATCTTGTATATTTAATTGGCAATTGGCTCGGCGAAAAAACTCCTGGAACTTTTGAAACTTGTGTGCGAAACTGCGTATGCGTCGAACGTTCTCTTTGTCTTTAGCAGCATCTTTGCAAAGATAGACATAGGGGGATAGCCTTAGAGCATTGTCCTTGATGTACTCTTCGGCATTATTAACCTTTACAGACGCTTTGTATAGAGCTTTCATCTCCTCAACAAACTCTGGTGGAACATCGTAGTTATTATCGTTTTGAATTTTGTTTATGTACATGATATCAAGCAAGTTACCCAAATACTCCCTCTGGGATAAGGTTAGATATAATTTTGCAACAGGGTATTGAAGGGTATCTTCCTGATTACAGTTACCGCTTGCGGAGAATGGCGCTGACGATTGAAATGCCACAACTGAGCTGTAGTCAAATCCATAGTCATATAAAAAGTCCAAAAGGTACTGTGTGTTATGAAGGATTTCATCCCATTCAAGGGATATATTTCGGATGGTTGAATTAATACGATCTTTTTCATATAATGTCAGCTCTTTCCCTAAGGCTTCTTTTACGGTTCTCATTATTTTCCCATTATGAGTCTGCCAACCCAAGGGTGTATTATCGATATTCTCCATCGACGGCTTTCCAAGCCTCATAAGCGGTTTTATTTTGCAATAATCACGACTGTGCTCAAGCATATAGAAGAAGTAGAGAATTTTGCTACGTTCACGCTTTTCGCGATCATCATCTCTATCTAATTTATTCAGGTCAACTCCCAAATATTTTTTTATACGCTCAATAAGGCCATCTTTCCGTTCTAATTCGTTGAGAACATCTTTTGCTTCCTTTCCGTCTATCGCGGGGTCAATCCAAGAGCTGTTTTCGTAAAACGCGCTAAGCTTTTTCCAGATTTCGCAAGCTACTGCATAGTTTGTGCATTCTTCAGCATCTAATTTGTTAGGATTCCCCGTATCGTATATGCTATCGAAAGTATCGCCTTCTTTGCTCAGTTCATTTTCATTATCTTTCATCAGATATCACCTCTAAGATATTATTAACGCGTAGAATTCTAAGATTGACCATCATATTATATTTTACTGAAGGTAAAATGTCAATTACACGACAAACGGATAACGCACCTGACAGAGTGCTGCTTGTATTCTTTGACAGGTACAAGCTAATGAAAAAACTCGCATTCGATTCGTAGAATCTGACCGATTTAGATTGAAAAATATGACCGATTGATGTATAATAAATCCATACTCTATTTTGGGAGGGCTCAGGAATGGACAAGCAGAGCTACAGGCCGAGGATCATTGATCGGAAGGTGGAGGAATATCTGGCCGCCTTTGGCGCCGTCTGTATTGAGGGTCCGAAGTGGTGCGGGAAGACCTGGACCTCGGCGTACCACAGCAACAGTGAGATCTACATCGGAGACCCGGCGGGGAACTTCCAGAACCGGCAGCTGGCCCAGCTCTCCCCCGCTTTGGTGCTGGAGGGAGAGACGCCCAGGCTCATCGACGAGTGGCAGGAGGTGCCGCCGCTTTGGGACGCCGTGCGGTATAAGGTGGATGAGAAGCCTCAAAAGGGCCAGTTTATCCTCACCGGGTCCGCAACGCCAAACCACAAGGGCATCCTCCACAGCGGAGCCGGACGGATCGGGCGGCTTCGTATGCGGCCCATGTCCCTGTATGAGTCCGGCGACTCCAGCGGCAAGGTCTCCTTAAAGAAACTCTGCTACGGGGAGCTGACGCCCCGCCTCACCGGGGAGGTGGACCTGCGGCGGCTGATTGAGCTCATCGTCCGGGGAGGCTGGCCCGGAAGTCTGGGTCTGCCTCTTGACAGGGCCAGTCTGCTGCCAGCGGAATATCTGAACGCGGTCATTGACGACGACGTTTTCCGCATGGACGGAGTGAGACGGGACACGCAGAAGATGCGTCTGCTGCTGCGCTCTCTGGCCCGGAACGAGAGCACCACCGCCACCAATCGGACGCTGATGCGGGATATCAGGGATGTGGATGACGAGGATATCGACGCCGACACGCTGTCGGCGTATCTGGACATCTTCAAACGTCTTTTTATCACGGACAACCAGCCGCCCTTTTCCACGGGGATGCAGTCCTCCGTGCGGGTCAAGCAAGCGGAGAAACGGCATTTTGCCGATCCCTCCCTGGCCTGCGCCCTGTTGAAGGCGACCACCTCCGGGCTGCTGGGGGACTTGGAGACACTGGGTTTTTTGTTCGAGGCTCTTTGCGAGCGGGACCTTCGTATCTACGCCGACTCCTTTGGCGCGGGGCTTTACCACTATCAGGATTACAGCAACAGGGAGATCGACGCCGTTATCGAGCTTACCGACGGCAGCTGGTGCGCCTTTGAGATCAAGCTGGGCGTGAACCAGATCGATGCCGCGGCAGAGAACCTTTTAACTATAAAGAGAAAATTTGAAGAGGACCCCAGGGGCAGGCCCCCGGCAGTCCTCTGCGTGCTGTGCGGTCTGACAAACGCGGCCTACCGAAGGCCGGACGGTGTTTTCGTGGTGCCGATAACGGCTCTGAAGGATTGACGGCGTTCATTCATTCGTTCTTTAATAGCTGATGATATGACATTTCAAGGAGACGATGTGGCTGCGGCTGCACCGTCTCCCGTTTCTTCGGCGTTATATCACATAAAGTGGGACATCATCACTGCCACGGGTACGAATAACTTCTATCTCCCATGCCCGATCCGGCACTGTTCGTTTGCCCCACGGGTTGCATGGCGCTCCTGACAGAATCAAACATCTGCCAGACCGCCTCCTGGTTTTCTTTCAGTATGATTGAGAACGAGATATTCCGCCACCCCCACGCCACATTATAGCTGAGAAGCAGTCCGTGATAGTAGTTTCGCTCTGCGTCTTTTCGTAAGGACAGGAAGTGAAGCTCCTGCAATTGGATAAAGAACGGTGCTTTTTTATCTTTCGCAAACAGGTAAGCCTTGCCGTCCTGAGACGGTTTGCCAACGTACACATACAATCCCTGACGCTGGTTTTCTTCTGACATCAGCATGACGGGTTTGGTGGCATTGACCGGGTAAAGGGAGCAAAGGCACGTTCCGATATCTTCGTCCTTACAGGCCGACACGTATCTCCGGTTCTCCATATCCACGATAAAATTCATTTTGATCCCTTCCTGGGCAAGATCGCTTATGTGCTCAATGTTAAACATCATTTTCCTCTGTTCTTTCGTCTGTGGGCCTATTCGGTAGTCAATGAAATAGCCGTTATCATCAGAACGGTCAGCAACAGAAGCTATCAGCTCACGCAGACTGTCGGTTTCTGAGTTATAGAATACAGCATACGGGAGTTGTACCCGTATACATTCAAGAGTCATTTCTACTTTTTCTTTATTCTCTTCAATTTGCATTTTCTTTTCATAGCTGATTTCTTTACGGGGAAAATTGTTGAATTGCATATGTCAGCCCTCCTATTTCTTCTTCCGTTTAAAATCAATGTCTCCAAAAAGCAAATTATATTCCTCCGCCCACAGACGGTCTTCGTTCTCTAACTGTGATTCTATAATGTCATGGTTTTCCTCACACGGGAAAAGCACCATCGGCCTGTTGTTTTGTGCCGCGTCGTAATCCATCACAAGCCCGGCTCTTGAACCGTCATCCGTACGTATAAATGACAGCATATGAAACTCGCCCAGCGGAATGTAAAATTTGTCCATCCACAGGAAATATACTGCATCCGTGGCAACCAAAAATGCAGTACCGCGTAAGTAATCACATTTTCGCCTTCTGAGCAGAACGTTGTTGTTTGATTCAGACATTTTAAAGTCAATTAAAATATCCTCTATTGAAAGCCTCTTTTTAGCAAGTATGCGTCCTTTATATAAATCAAGCAGATAATATCCGTCATCTCCACGTTGGATATGCTCGTTGATTTCCCTGATTTTACTATCTTGATCCGAATATCTCTCGGAACCCACTATCCTGGAAATATGCGGATGAAGCCAGTTTTCATTTACAATGGCCGCTTTGCTGCAATATGGTCTATCGAAAGGATATCCTACACCTGTTGATATGATCTGCCGCAAAAGTCTCCGTTCTTCAAAAGCATTCACAGAGTCAGCCGTATTATTTATCTCATCAAACATTTTTCTTCCCTCCCGGTCATGCGGCATCGCGGTCCAAGTAAGAATACAAGGAGGGCAGACTGTTTACATCCATCCTCTTACTGATCGTAACGGGAGAAAGGCCGATGTCGGTGAAAGCCGCCAACAACCGGTCTGGCTCCCGGTAACTCATTGCTTTCTGTGCGAGAAGCACGGATTTTTTCTCTGATATCAGCTCGATCAACCGCAGCATCTTTCTTTGCAGCCGCAAATCCCTGATCTTTTGTCGAACTATATTGACGGCCTCACCTTTTTTGTAGAAACCACCGTTTGGAATAATTTGAGAAAATGTGCCCATAAAGATCTTTTCGCTTCTCTCGGACAATCCAAGGATTTGCCCTGTAATGTCATCCCTGTTGCTGTGATTACGAATTGCTTTTGATGATGTCAAACGCACCTCCGCGCGAAGAATACCCTTTGTATCTCTGAGAATCGCCTGGCGAAGGCCCCCACCGCCTGACCTGTTTGCCAACGCCGCGTGAAGATCGTAAAGGAGAAAGCTGATTCCGTTGCTGTTCCCCTCCAGGCAAAAGCTCTTGCCCTCATCAAGCCCTTCATAGCGGACCGGCGAGAATCCTTTGACTTTTCCAACCCGACGTATGACCCTGATATAGGAGGCAACCGTATCCTGACTGCCAACGTTGATGTCCGCTGTCAATGTCAGCTCGGTCAATGTGAAGTCCTCTAAACTGTACCTGCCTCCAAAGTATTCGCCGATCCGTTTCTCCAGCTTGTGAATGAGCTTGTGTGCATCCGGCCCTTTCCCCTTCAGCGCAACGGTAGAATCTACGACCAGGCTCACTTTCTTTTTGTACCGACTGTCTCGATATAGAACTGTAATTCCTTTGTGAGCCATTGAGACATCTATGTACTTGTCTTTGTCAACCTCCAAAAGATCGCGTTTTCTGAAAATTCGGTCAAATTTGTCGGCGTCAAGTACCATTGTCAGTTTGAAAACTTGATTTATGTACATGTAAAATTTCTCCTTTTGCCAAATTATTTTACAATATTGTTGTTCCTTCAGATAACTATATTGCCATAATCCAGAGGTGCTGCTGCTAATATGGTTTCCTCTTAAATCCAGTGGGAGATATGAAAAAAACAAAGTTCACAGGTTGTCGAAATTAAAGTCATGCCTCAGAAGTCTCGCATTGACTACAGCCTTTTCCAGCATTATCATGATTATCCGGTGTATCACCAGTGTCATAAAGCAGTCCTGCCCGCCCGGATGGAGTTTTATCCACCCGAGCGGTATTCTTCTGTTACCTGCTGTTCTGGTTTTTGCCTTCCAACGCTCTGTAAAGCGTCGCTTTCTTCACCCCCGTCAGCTCCTCGATCTCCCTGACGGAGTACTGCCCGGTGTTGTAGAGCTTCACAGCCTTTTTCACTTTCTCCGGGTCCGTCCTGGGCCGGCCGCCGGTTCTGCCTCTTGCTCTGGCGGAGCGAAGGCCCTCTCTGGTGCGGTCAGCGATCACGTCACGTTCAAACTGGGCGATGGCGGACATCAGCGTGAACAGGAGCTTGCCCGTGCTGGTGCTTGTGTCGATAGACTCCTTGAGGCTGACAAGGTGGACGCCCTTTTTCTCAAAAATCTCGGTGAGCTCGATGAGGTCTTTTGTACTGCGGCCAAGTCTTGACAGGCTTTCGATCACCACGGTGTCACCCTCGGTCACGCGGTCCAGGAGCTTTGTGAGTTCAGGCCGGTCCCGTCTTGTGCCGGTCATCTTCTCGTTGTATATAAGGTCACACCCATACTTTTTGAGCGCGTCCAGCTGTCGGTCCAGGTTCTGCTGCTCAGTGCTGACGCGGGCATAGCCAAAGATGTAGTTCTTCATGGTCCCTCCTGTTTCATAAACGAACGTTTGCGGAACGGTTTTTCAGTGATGAAAAATCCCCTCGAAATCACTGACTTCAAGGGGATTTTCGTCTCAAAACCCGTTCCAAAATCTACGTCTCATATCTCAGTAACCTCTGAATAAATCAACACTACCATAACGGGATCAAAAATGGTAAAATAAGATTATCAAAGAAATGGTGGTGCAGAAAATGAAACAGGAAACATTTACCGATATCGAATACAGCTTCCGCAAGAAGAAAAC
>CANPYK010000021.1 GCA_947588605.1 uncultured Oscillospiraceae bacterium | reverse complement strand
AAGAAAACTCTCCCGTTTGGGAGAGGCAAGCATCGCATTTGTCTGTACACCGGGCAAGCCCGGTGCCCGCCAAATGCTTTTCCGGGCGGGAGCCCGGACCCACTGGGACGAAAAGTTATCCGTTTGTACACAATTTTCCACTGGCTATTTGGCGGCAAAGCTGGTATGTTGTGTGTTTGCCGAAAGGGCAGAAAGGAGATGCACGGCATGAGTAAACGCAGAGCCAACGGTGAGGGGAATATACGAAAGAGGCCAGATGGGCGTTGGGAAGGTCGGTATGTTGCTGGACACGACGATAACGGGAAGGCTATCCGCAAAAACGTCCTCGGCAGAACCCAAGCGGAGGTCAAGGAGAAGCTGAAGCGGGCGATTCGGGAATGTGCCGAGATCGACGTTGAGAAGGCTGAGGAATATACCATCGGCGGCTGGGTAAGAACGTGGTACGAGACGTACTCCAAGCCGCACATCCGAGAGAGTACGCAGGAATTTTACGAGGACTACATTGAGCACCATGTGGTGCCGAGAATTGGCGGCATCAAGCTCGCTAAACTCACCGGCAGAGACATACAAAAGTTGTACAACGATGTGAAGGCAAAGGGGCGAATCAGGAAGAAGGCAGACGGAGACACCAGCATGAGCGCAAGTTATGTCCGGGGCCTCCACATGATGCTCCACAACTGCCTTGGGCGGGCAGTAAAAGAGAGATTGATCCTCCGCAATCCTACTGAGGACTGCATCGTACCGAAGCTGGAGAAGAAAGAGATGCACATTCTACACCCGGAGGACATCAGCGCCTATCTCAGAGAAGCAGAGAAACGCGGTGTTCTGGCGATGTTCTTCCTCGAATTGACCACTGGCCTCCGAAAAGGTGAGCTGGTCGCCCTGCTCTGGTCTGACCTTGATGAACAATCAATGACGCTGAACGTCTGCAAGCAGGCCGTCAGGGTCAAGGGCGGAGGGGTGAAAGTTACCCGACCGAAAACCGAAACCTCCATCCGCAGAATATCTCTATCGCAGGAAACGGTGGACATTCTCAAAAAGGAACACGCCAAGCACCCGGAAATCGAATACATGTTCCCCTCCCCTGTAACTCTCGGCATGTACTATCCCGACTCGGTTACAGCCATTCACAACAAAATCCTCAAAAGCGCCGGCCTCCCCCACATCCGTCTGCATGATCTTCGCCATACCTTCGCAACCCTGGCGCTGCAAAATGGCGTGGACGTGAAAACCGTCTCCAGCATCCTCGGCCACTACGACGCAGGCTTCACGTTGAGAACCTACACTCACGTCACCACAAAGATGCAGGAGGAAGCCGCCGCCACCATGGGCAAGCTGATCGGGGCGAGCGTATGAGCTAAAACTACCCCGCCATAACTAAAAAAGGCCGTGGGAACCATAATCCTGCGGCTTTGTGCTATCCTATCCTTTCCGCTCCAAATTCCCGTTGGGGTCAGAAGTGGGTCAGAAAAACATCAGCGTCAACCAAACCAGCCAAAAAAGTACCGGATTTCCCGACTTTCTCGGGAAATCCGGCGGTTTCTGGAGCTGGATGCGAGATTCGAACTCGCGACCTCATGATTACGAATCAGGCGCTCTACCGGCTGAGCTAATCCAGCGTTTGGGCTTTGAGCTCAATTATCATAGCATATTTTCGCGCGGCCGTCAACAACGAATTTTCAAAAGAGATGGATAATGCCGAAAGTGGCGGCGGTGGTGAGGGCGGCGGCCATGAGGAGGCCCAGGGCGATGGCGGGGACGGCGCGGCGGACGCGCATATCGAGGACGGCGGCCACCAGGGCGCCGGTCCAGGCGCCGGTGCCGGGAAGGGGGATGCCCACCAGGAGCACAAGCCCCAGAAAGCTGTACTTCTTCACCATCCGGCCCTTGAGGTGGGCCTTTTGTTCCAGGCGCGTGATGACGCCGTCAAATTTCCCGCTCTTCCGGCGCATCCAGGCGAAGACGCGCTTGATATACAGGATGATAAAGGGCACGGGGGCAAAATTCCCCATCAGCGCCGCGGCCAGCGCCGCGGGATAGGGCAGGTCCAGGGCGATGCCGTAAGGCAGGCCGCCCCGCAGCTCCACGATCGGGAGCATGGATATGAAAAAAGTCGCCGTGAGCTTGCCGAGGGTCGTCCCAGTGAGCCAGCCGATCATCCCGCCCCGTCCTTTCTCAAAAAGATCGGTTTATATTTTATGTCATTTCCGGGCAGGATGCAAGTAGTTTTATGGACAAACATCCGATTGTGACAAAATCGTCATATCTGGCAGGGCTATTAAGTCTCCTTCAGCTTTTTCACGGCCTCCGCCATATCCGCCACCGTTTTGATGAGCTGGGCCTGGAGCTCGCTGACGCTGTGCATATACGCGCGCACGTCCTCTTCCTCGATCTCCATCCTTTCGTACCCGAACAAAATATGGTCGGACGTCACCAGGAGGACCTGGCACAGCTTCTCCAGCAGCTCCAGCGATATCCCGGAGACGCCCCGCTCTATGGCGCTCAAATGGTTCGGCGTCACGCCCAGCTTTTCCGACAGCTCCTCCTGCGTGTAGTGCTGTTCCTCCCGCAGCTTTTGGATATTCGCGCCCACACGGACGTTGATGGGTTTTTTCTCACGCACACTACCACCGCCTTTGTCCATAGTTTAACCGCTGCGCCCACGCTAATCCACATCGCATCATCATTTAAAACTAACTGTATCGTATTGACTTTTTAACGGCATTGCGTTATACTCCCTTTCAGGAGCCCATCTCTCTTAAACTATAAAGGAGTGAAATTCACATGAAGCGATGCCCAAGCTGTTCCGAGAAGAATCCGGATACCGTTTCCTTCTGCGTAAAATGCGGCGCCGATTTGCGATCCGTGGCGGCGACGCCCGACGGATGGTCCGCCGGCGCCGGCGATACGCCTCAAAAGGCCCCGGACCGCGCGGGCAGGCGCGCGGAAAAGGCCAAAGCGCCCGTCGCCTCCGGGGGATGGGACGCGGCCACGGACGCCACGTACCGGTCATCCTCCGGCGGCGCGGCGGCCCAAAAGGGCGGCGACATCCTCATCGACCCCGGCGAGACCGTTGTCGCCGCCATCGGCTCTTCGTATCTGCAAAGCTTCCTGTCCGGCGGACGCGTATCCAAGGGCGTCGGCGTCCTGACGGAAAAGCGCTTTTACTACAAGGGCCGCAACCTCAGCGGGACGGGAGGCAAGGTCAAGCGGTCCGTGGAGGAGGGCGTGGTGTCCCTGGAGGATATCACCTTCACCCGCTTCACCCACACCGGGCTTCTTGGTATGATGATCCTCGCCATTTTGCTGGCTGTGGCAGGGGCAGCCTGCCTCCTTTTCGGGTATTGGGATGGTGCCGCGTTGGCGGTGGGCCTGTGCCTGCTGGGTGCGGCCGCCCTCTTTCTGCTCATCTACTTCGTCACCCGCTCCAGCGTGTTTCTGGTAGCCTTCCCCGGCGGGGGCTTCGCCTTCAACGTCCACGATTACCCCGCCGCCGACATCCGCGACTTTCAGCGCCAGCTCCACCTGTTGAAGGACCGCGTCAGGGAGGGCGCCAGACCATGAGGACCTCTTATCCTTTTTTCCGGGACGAAGACGAGACGGCCCAGGCCGTCATCGGCGAGGAGGCCGCGGCCTCCGATCTCGACGGCGTCTACCAAAAGCCCTATGCCGTCCTCACGCAAAAGCGGCTCTACTGCAAAAACGAGCAGGGCAACTTCATCGTGGACGCCTCCGCCCTGCGCTCCACAGGCAAAGCCTCTTCCATGAAAAGCAACTGGTTTGTATGGGCCGTCGCGGGATGTCTGGCGCTGACGCTGATCGTTCTGGCCTGTCAGCAGCTCCTGAGCCCCAGCCGCGGCTACCACCGGGAGAGAAGCTGGCGGGCCCGGCGGGTCATCACGGACTACGAGGCCCTGGAGGCGAAGGCCGACGATTACCGGCAGACGGTCAAAACGTATGAGGACACCCTGGCGCAAAAGGAACAGTACGAGCAGGACCTGCAAAAGCTGGATCCCACAGGCGTCCGGCGGGCGATGGAGTCCCATCAGGAGCAAATCACCTCCCTTCGGGGGGAGATCAGCTCCAATGAGGACCAGATCAAAAAATGTGAGCTGGAGATCGGCCTCACGCAGAACCGGATCGACAGCTTGCCCCAACGGCTGAGCGACGCGCAGAAGCAGCTGGCCTCCTATCAACGCACCCTGCAGGACCTGGAAAACGCATACTGGCAAGATCCCTCCTCCGGCTTGTCCCACAGGATCAGCGACTTCAGAAGCCTGATCGCGAAGGAGAAAGGGAGGATCGATAGCTTCCAAAGCCAGATCAAGGACATTCCCAATATGGAGGCGACCATTCGAACGAACCAACAGAAGATCGACTCCTGCCAACAGGCGCTCACCCGGGCCCAGACGCAGCTTGCCGAGCACCAAAAGGCGCTGGAGGACGCCGGCCCCACGCTGTCCGCCATCGAAACGCTGGAGCAAAGCATCGCCGACTGCCAGAAGGTGCTGGACGGCATCGCCTATGAGCAGCTGCTTGACGAGCTGGAGCGCTATGAAAACGGCGGCGAAAACTACCGCTCCGCCCAAAGCGCCCTGCGGAAGAACGCCCTGGTGCGGCCGTGCCTCGGCGTCCTGGCGGCCTTGCTGCTCCTCTTCTCCGTCCTCCTCCTCATACGGCGCGTGAAGGCCGCCATGGCCGCCGCCTGCGCCGCCGTTTTGGCGGAATCGGTCTATTTCTGGCTGTTGGGCCTCCGGGAATACCGGTCATACGCGGGAAGCCCCATGTCGCAGCTGACGCTTTTCATCCTCGCCCTCATCCCCGCCGTCCTGATCCTGAGCCTGCTCGCCCTTTGGTGGGATCGCAGAAAAACCGTTTTTCAGGTCGTCCACGCCACGGGCTCCTTCGCCTTCTCCCCCCGCGCCTATCCCGCCGAAGAGCTGTCCGCCTTTGCCGCCCAGGTGAAGCGCCTGCGCTCCGCCGAGAACCGTCAGCCTTAACATCCGTTCCTTTTCTTTCAAAACTGTTTTGCCAATCCTAACAAAACTTTCACGCCGGTCCCTCGGAATATCTTTGCCCCCGCTGGCAATGATAATGGCGAAAGGCGCGACGCGCTTTTTGAAAAAGAGATAGGAGATGCAAGACAATGGCTAACAAGACCAATCGGATCAACGTCCCCGAAGCCCGCGCGGCTATGGACAAGTTCAAGATGGAGTCCGCTTCCGAGGTTGGCGTCAACCTGAAGCAGGGCTACAACGGCGACCTCACCAGCCGCCAGGCCGGCTCCGTCGGCGGCCAGATGGTCAAAAAGATGATCGAGGCCTACGAGAACGGCCTCAAGTGACCTGACCCTTAAAAAGCAGCCCCTGGGGACGCCGGAAAACCGGCGTCCCCGGACTTTTTTATTTTCCCCGCAACAATTCTCCCGCCCCGTGCGTTATACTGGCAGAGGAGGTGATAGGATGCCCTGCTCCGACCGGTTGGAAACCTTCATACACACACATTTGCCCACTCTTTATCGCGCCGCGCTGTCTGTCACCGGGAACGTCCCGGACGCCGAGGACGCGGTCCAGGAGGCGTGCCTGCGCTTTCTGGAGCGGCCGCCCCGCACAAGTCACGACGCCGAGCTCAGGGCGTGGCTCCTGCGGGTCACCGTCAACGCCGCCATCGACACAAAGCGCGAGCGCGCCCGCCACCCCCAGGAGGAGCTTCTGGACGTCTACCCCGCTCCGGACGGGGAGACGCGGGAGCTTATGTCAACCATTCTGGAGCTTCCCCCCAGGGAACGCGCCGCCGTGTACTTATTCTATTACGAGGGCTATTCCACCGAGGAAACCGCCCACATCCTTCACTGCCGGCCCGGGACGGCCCGCTCCCTGCTGAGCCGCGCCCGGGAACACCTCCGGCGGAAGCTGAAAGGAGAAATTGAGCTATGAAGCGTTATGTAAACTATCTGGACACCGTTGAGCCCGCCCCGGACCTTACGGAGCGGCTCCACGACCTGAAGCCACGGAACACCCGCCTGCCCCTGGCCGTCGCCTGCGGCGCGGCGGCGGCGCTGGCGCTGGCGGCTGGCCTGGGCCTCGCCCTGCGCTTCGCCCCCGCACCCATCGTCAAGGACCTCGCCGCCTCGGGCACGCAGGAGCTGGGCAAGCAGGACATCGCCCCCGTCCCGCCCGGCCATGACCCGTCCCCGTGGGTCTTGCCGGAGGGGTATGAGATAAGCGATGGGGTAACCGTCGCCTACATCATCCTGCCCCAGCTGGAGATCGGCGACGCCACGGGCCTTCCCACCGTCGCCCCGGACTACTCCCTCTGCCCCCTGGGCGGATACGAGCGGGCCCTCACGGAGGGGGACGCCGCCGCCCTCTTCGACACCGCCCTCTATCAGGAGCACCTGGGGATCCCGGCGAACGCGGCGCTTTCCGGCCGTGTATATTTCACCCCCCAGGACGAGGTGTCTGCCCTTGACTTTTGCTGGACGGAGGGCGACACGCTCCGGGGCTGCTACGAGGTCCTGCGCGGCGGGAACGTCCCCAGCTGCGTGGTCTGCCCCGACCAATACGGCGTCACCGAAATAAACGACGTCCAGGTGACCACCCTGGCCCTCTCCGACTCCATCGAGGTCAAGCTTTTCGTGGGTGGCTTCGGCTGGAAGGCCACCCTCTACGGCGAAGACCGCGAGACCCTCGCCGCCCGCTTCGTCCGCCTCGCCCTCTCCTCCCCCGGCCTCGACGCCATCAAATAACCAATCAAGCCCCTCCTAGGTCGGGGTGGCCGATCGCAGCGAGGCCGGGGTGGTTCTACATTCCGATAACAAAAAGCCCCAGTTACGCCCCACGGGCTCGAATACCCCGCCGCCGCGGCGGCACCCCTTTTTCCGAAAAAGGGGTAAAGGGGAATAAGGTTGCGGCGCAAACCTTTTTGACCCCCTTTGGGGCAAAGGGGGTAGGGGGGATCCGAGCCCCCGTCCCCCGTCCCCGCCGCGCGGGCAAATCCAAATCTGCGGCGAAGCCGCAACCTTTTTCGCCCCCTCCTCGTAGGAGGGGGGCAGGGGAGAAGCGAGGGTTGGACGACAGTGCGGTCCCGATGACCCGCAGGTTATTAACACCGCCGTAGGGGTCGCCGTCCCCGGCGACCCGCCCGTCGTCCATTGACCCGTCCCGAACACCGCCGTACGGGCAAATCCAAATCTGCGGCGAAGCCGCAACCTTTTTCGCCCCCTCCTCGTAGGAGGGGGGCAGGGGGGCAGCGAACGTGGGATGACGGGACCGTTCCCGTCAACTCACCCCCGCCCGTCTCCCCTCACCTCTCCGGTCCGAAGCCGTAGGCAAAGCGGATCTCCCTCTCGGCGATGCTGTGCCGCTCGTCCAGGGCCGGGCCACAGGAGTTGGAGCCCAGGCCCGCCACGCGGTAATCGACCCGCAGGTGGACGCGGCCGTCGGCCCTGAGCTCGTCGGTGTGGCGGGCGGCCAGGAGGTCGTGGGCCGTGTAGGCCGAGACGTTGGCCTCGAAGGTCTCCCGCCCCGTGAAGGTAAGCCCGCTCACCGTCAGCTCTCGGACGCCCGTATGGTTGCCGTGCTCCTGGGGGCGCACGTAGGGGACGTATTCCCGCTCCATATCGCTCTCCCAGCGCCCCGGAAGGGCGGCGTGGCACATGTCGGAGTAGTTCTCCGTGGGCCCCAGGCCGTAGTAGGCAAAGCGCCCGTCGCCGGTAAGAGCCCACTCGAAGCCCAGCCGCGGCAGGGGGAAGGTCCTGTCCCGGACGCGGCAGGCAACGCTCACCTCCACCCGCCCGCCGGCGAAGAAGGCGTACGCCGCCTCGAACCGCACGGCCGGCACGCGGGAGACGCCGCCCAGGGACCCGGCGACGGCGATCCGATTTCCCTCCCGGACCACGGAGTAGATCTTCGTGAAGGTCCGGTCCCAGTTTTCCCCAGTCCACTCGTCCTCCCAAAGCCAGAAGCGCCGGATCTCCCGGTCGTTGTCCGTGGGGGCCCGCAGGCAGGTGAGCTCCACCGGGCCGGCGAGGCGCTCCACGCCGTCGATCGCCACGCTTATGAAGGTCCCCCGGACCTTGGAGAAGACATAGGCGAAGCCCGGTCCGGCGGCGTAAACGGTCTTTTCGTCCTCCGTGAGCGCCAGAGGCGCGGCGGGCGTCTCCGGGACGCGCGGGCAGGGAAGCTCATGGCTGGTAACGGCGGCCTCCGCGCCGTTTTTGGTGAGGCGGCAGATGAGGTGCGCGCCCAGGCGGCAGCTCTCCGGCGCCGGAGGAATATCCACCTCCGCCCAATCGTGGGGCGGGAGGTCCAGAACACGGCTCTCCCGGCAGACGACCTCGCCGTCCCGCTCCAGCTCCAGCGTGAGGACATATTCCCGAAGGTTCGTGAAGTCCAGGCGGTTGCGGACATGGAGCCTCCCGCCGGAAAGGCGCGTCTCCATGGGCTGGTAGGCGGCCTTGACCTCCAGGGACCCGGCCTTTAGGGTCCGGTCGGCGAAAACCATGCCGTCGCAGCAGAAATTGCCGGAGTGGGTGACCTCGCCGGGGAAGTCGCCGCCGTAACACTGGACGCCGTCCCTCATGGCCACATGGTCCGCCCACTCCCAGACGCACCCGCCGATGAGCTTGGGGTATTTGTCAAATAAAACATTGTAGTCCCACACGTCCCCCGGCCCGTTGCCCATGGCGTGGGCGTATTCGCACAAAAAGACGGGCTTTTGGAGGGCGGGATCCTCCGCGGCGGCGGAAAGCCACTGGCGTGGCGGATACATCCGGGAGACCACGTCGGGGAGATCCGCGTGCCCGTCCCCGGTGGCCCCCTCGTAGTGCGTCAGGCGCGAGGGGTCGCGCTCCTTGGCCCAGCGCAGCATGGCCCGGTGGTTGTCGCCGTAGCCGCTCTCGTTGCCCATGGACCACATCAGCACCGACGGGGCGTTTTTAAAGGTCTCCACCGCCCGCTGGAGGCGCGAGAGGAATTCCTCCCGCCATTCCTCGCCGGTGCAGGGCCACTCGCCCGGGGTGTTGTCATAGCCGTTGGCGCCGGGGACGCGGTCGGCAAAGCCGTGGGTCTCGATGTCCGTCTCCAGCACCACGTACAGCCCCAGCTCGTCGCAAAGCTCCACAAACCGCGGGTGGGGCGGATAGTGGGAGGTGCGGACGCAGTTGATGTTCAGGGATTTCATGAGTTCAAGGTCAGAGCGCAGCTCCTCCGCCGTCTGGCACCAGCCCCGGAGCTTGCTGGTGTCGTGGTGATTGACGCCGTGAAGCTTCACGGCCGCGCCGTTGACAAGAAGCTCCTGCTTGTCCGAGACGGCGATGTCCCGCAGGCCGGCCCGGAGGGTAACGATCTCCCCGAACCGCTCCAGCTCCACCGTATAGAGGTGGGGCTTCTCCGCGTTCCAGAGGACGGGATTGTCCGGAACGAAGTCGTACTCGTCCACGAAATCGGAATCCGCTAAGACCGCGTCCCCGTCCAGCACCCGCACATGGGCGGAACCGGCGATCTTCACATGGATGCTCCTTGCGTTGGGGATCATCTCCACGTCCCCGATGTGCCCCTCCGGCCGCTGGAGGAGGTACGTGTCCCGGAAGATGCCGTTATACCGGAAGGCGTCCTGGTCCTCCAGGTAGCTGCCGCAGCACCACTTGAGGACGTAGACCCGCAGGGTATTTGCCCCCGCCCGGACGAGATCCGTCACGTCGAATTCCGCCCGGAGGCGGCTGCCCTGGGTAAAGCCCGCGTATCGCCCGTTGACGGTGACGAAGGCGCAGGAGCTGACCCCCTCCAGCACATAATAGACCCGCCCCCACAGCCTGTCCAGCGTAAGATCCCGCTCGTAGACGCCGCAGGGATTCACGTCCGGCACATAGGGCATGTCCACGGGGAAGGGGTAGTTGATGTTGGTGTAGTTAGGGGCCTCGTACCCCTGGAGCTGCCAGCAGGAGGGCACGGGAATGGCGTCCCACCGGTCGATCTCGGCGGGGATGTCGCCGTCGCTCTCAAAAAAGCGAAACCGCCAGGTCCCGTTAAGGTCCATGACCTCGCTGACGCCCCCGGGGATATACCAGCTCCTGGGCGGCAGCCGGTTTTCCCCGGTGCGGCGGGGGTTTTCGTAAAGTCGCATGGGGCTCACTCCTTTCCCCTCACCATGGTGAGGGCGATGCGTTTTCTCTCTATATCCACATCCACCACCCAGACCTTCAACACGTCCCCCACCTTCACCACGTCGGAGGGGTGCTTCACAAAGGTGTCGGCCATGCGGGAGACGTGGACCAGGCCGTCCTGGTGGACGCCGATGTCCACAAAAGCGCCGAAGTCGATAACGTTCCGCACGGTGCCCGTGAGCTCCATGCCGGGGCGCAGATCCTTCATCTCTAAAACGTCCGTGCGCAGCATGGGCGCGGGGAGCTCGTCCCGGGGGTCCCGTCCGGGCTTTTGGAGCTCGGCGAGGATGTCCTTCAGGGTAGGGACGCCGACCTTCACCTCCCCGGCCAGCCTCTCCAGGCCATAGGCCCCGGCCAGCTCGCCGATGTGGGGGATGCCGCCCTTTCGGAGGGCCACGGCGTCGAAGCCCAGCGTCCGCAAAAGGGCCTTGGCCGGGCCGTAGCTCTCCGGGTGGACGGCGGTGGCGTCCAGGGGCTCGGGGCTTTGCGCCACGCGCAGAAAGCCGGCGCACTGCTCAAAGGCCCTGGGGCCCAGCTTGGGCACCTTTTTGAGGGCGGCCCTGTCGGGGATGCCGTTTGCCTCCCGGTAGGCCACGATATTTTTCGCCAGCGCCGGCCCGATGCCGGCCACGCGGGCTAAAAGCGGCGCGGAGGCGGTGGAGAGCTCCACGCCCACCTCGTTGACGCATTGCTCCACCACGCCGTCCAGGGCGGCGGACAGCTCCGCCTGCTTCAGATCGTGCTGGTACTGCCCCACGCCGATAGCCTTCGGCTCGATCTTCACCAGCTCCGCCAGGGGGTCCTGGAGCCGCCGGGCGATGGACACCGCCGAGCGCAGGGACACATCGAAGTCCGGGAATTCCTCCGCCGCCAGGGGCGAGGCCGAGTACACCGACGCCCCGGCCTCACTGACGATGGCGTAGGCCACGCCGGGAAGCTCCGGTAAGAGCGCGGCGATGAACCGCTCCGACTCCCGGGAGGCGGTGCCGTTGCCGATGGCGATGGCGGTGACGCCGTGCCGGCGCACCATGTCCTTGATGAGCCGCGCGGCCTGCTCCTTTTGCCGGTCCTCACGGGGCAGGGTGAAGTGGCCCACGCCCGTCTCCAGCACCTTGCCCGTCTCGTCCACCACGGCCAGCTTGCACCCGGTGCGAAAGCCCGGGTCCACCCCCAGCACGCTCCGCCCCTTCACCGGCGGCTGCATCAGGAGCTCGTGGAGGTTGTCGGCGAAGACGCGGATGGCCCCGGCGTTGGCCCGGTCAGTGAGCTCGCTTCGCGCCTCCCGCTCCAGGGACGGGAAGAGGAGCCGCCCCCAGGCGTCCTCACAGGCGGCGGCGACCTCCCCCATGGCGGCGGAACCGGGGTCCATATACGCCCTCTTGATTTTCGGCAAAAGCTTGTCCTCCGGGACCTGGAGGCTCACCTTCAAAAAGCCCTCCCGCTCGCCCCGGTTCACCGCCAACACCCGGTGGGGCGCTATCCGGGCCACGCTCTCGTGAAAGTCATAGTACATGGCGTAGACGCTGTCCTCCCCGGTGGCGGCGACAGACCGCAGGACGCCCTCCCGCCAAACGATCTCCCGCAGCTCCCGGCGCAGCGCCGGGTCGTCGGAGATCTGCTCGGCAATGATGTCCCGCGCCCCGGCCAGGGCGGCCTCCCCGTCCGGGACCTCGTCGCAGACGTACTTTGCCGCCTCGGCGGCCACGTCTCCCCGCCCCCGCAGGGCCAAAAGCCACGCTGCCAGCGGCTCCAGCCCCCGCTCCCGCGCCACGCTGGCCCTGGTGCGCCGCTTGGGGCGGTAGGGCCGGTAGAGGTCCTCCAGCTCCGCCAGCGTCCCGGCTCCCGCCAGGGCCTCGGAAAGCTCCGGCGTCAGGGCCCCCAGCTCCGAGAGGGTCTTTTCGATCTCCCCCCGCCGCTTAGCAAGCCCCCGCAGGGCCTCCAGCCTCTGCGCCAGCGCCCGCAGCGTCTGGTCGTCCACGCCCCCGTGGGCCTCCTTGCGGTAGCGGGCGATAAAGGGGATGGTGTTCCCCCCGTCCAACAGCTCCACCACCGCCCGCACCTGCCAGGGCTTTAAATGAAATTCCTCGGATAAGATGTCAATTTGCTCCATGGGTCCCTCTCCCGTCGTGTAATGCCCCCATTATACCCCATCCGCCACCCGGCGGCAAGGGGAAATGCTCTTCAGCCTTCCCCGCAGGGCGGGGAAGGTGGCGCCCGCAGGCGCCGGATGAGGTGCGTGCGTTCATCGAAACCGCTCTGTCATCCCACGCTCGCTGCCCCCCTGCCCCCCTCCTACGAGGAGGGGGGCGAAAAAGGTTGCGGCTTCGCCGCGGTTTTGATTTGCCCGCGCGGCGGGGACGAGGGACGGGGGACGGGAGCTCGAATCCCCCTGCCCCCTTTGCCCCAAAGGGGGCAAAAAGGAGCGGCTTCGCCGCATTCTCGATTTTATTGCGCCGGAGGCGCAATTAATATAAACGCGGCGCGAAGCGCCGCAACCTTATTCCCCCGACCCCTTTTTCGGAAAAAGGGGTGCCGCCGCAGCGGCGGGGTATTCGAGCCCGTTGCCCGTCGCTGGGGCTTAAGGGAGGCGGTAGGGGCGGGTTCCAAACCCGCCCGTGCGCGGTTGGATGATAGAACGGTTCCGATAAAACGCACCACCCCCCGTCTCGGAGCCCCCTCCTCGTAGGAGGGGGGCAGAGGGGAAGCGAGCGTTGGGGGACAAAGCCGTTACGATAAATGGCACTACCCCCGACACGGTTGCCCCTCCCAGGTCGGGGCGGTGCCTTTTTACCCTCCCGCGGCGAACTGCCGCCCCGTGT
The DNA here is from genome assembly GCA_947588605.1 of uncultured Oscillospiraceae bacterium. Taxonomy (GTDB): domain Bacteria; phylum Bacillota; class Clostridia; order Oscillospirales; family Oscillospiraceae; genus RUG626. The sequence goes on along the minus strand of CANPYK010000021.1, from coordinate 24,531 downwards.
GGTCGATGGTGTAGGGGCCGGTGAGGATGAGCCTGCTCACGGGGACGATGGTGTACCCCTCGCTGAGGAGGAACTTGACGATGTCCTCCAGCGCCTCCGGCGTGTGGAGGGCGGCGTTGTGGAAGAGGATGATGGAGCCCGGGCGCACCTTGGCGGTGACGCGGTTGTAGATCTCCTTGGCCGAAAGGTCCTTCCAGTCCAGGGAATCCACGTCCCATTGGATGGGCTCCACGCCCATGCTCCTCACGGCGGCGATAACGTGGTCATCGTACTCCCCGTAGGGGGGCCGGAAGAGCGTGGGGCGCACGCCGGTGACGGCCTCCAGCTTGTCGGCGCAGGCATTGATATTGGCCACGATCTGGTCGGCGCTGAGGGTATTGAAGTGGGCGTGGTCGTCGGAGTGGTTCATCACCTCGTGGCCGGCCTCATGGAGGGCCTTCACGGACTCGGGGTACTTATCCACCCACTGGCCCACCACGAAAAAGGTGACCTTCACGCCGTATTTGCCCAGGATGTCGATGAGCGTCTGGGTGTCCTCGTTGCCCCAGGCGGCGTCAAAGGAGAGGGACACCATCTTCTGGTCCCGCTCCACGCTGTAAATAGGCAAAAGCCGCGTGTTGGCCGCCTCCGCCGCCTCTCCGCCGCCCCCCAGCGCCCAGAGGGCCGCGCCGCCGCAGATGAGCGCCGCCGCCAGCGCCAGCGCCGATACGCGCCGGAAGGCCGGCCTTTTCCACAGTTCGCTGAATTTTTTTCGCATATTGATCACCCCGGCAAAGCTTATGAACCGGCTTGCCCCAATATGCCGCGGGCAAAAGGCCGCCCCCATGCTTTGACGGATTAATACTTTTTTTGGGAAATTAATGTATTTTTTGCATGAATGATTGCTTAATCGGCATTTTTGTGCTATAGTTTGTCTGGAATAAAATTCAACACCCCCGCAGCCGCCGCGGGGCGGAAGATTTCCGAGCACAAAAAGAGGGTTGAAAAAGTTGAAACTTCATCATATTCGCGAGTTTCTTGTACTGTCACAGGTCAAGAACTATAACGTCGCGGCGGAGCACCTGTTCATGTCCCAGCCCACTCTGTCGCGGCACATCAAGGAAATGGAAAGCGAGCTGGGCGTCTCACTTTTTGACCGCTCCACACGCCGTGTGGAGCTCACCGAGAGCGGCGCCTTCCTGGTGCCCTACGCCAAGCGCATCGTCTCCGCCGAGGACCAGTTCATGGAGGGGCTGGCCAACCGGCGCAAAGCCGCCGAACGCGGCTGACCCTGCCCCCCTCCGCGCCGACAGGGGCCCCCAGACCCCTGCCTTGATTTTTGCGCTTTTTTCCCTGCAACGCTTTAAAGGGGATATCTCTGCCCATTGACCGCGCGGACGCTTGTTCCGCGCGGCCTTTATTTTAGGGTCTATACAAGCGCCGCTTGATTTTTCACAAGCTTACGTCTCTTGAAATCAAGCGCCGGATGAGGTAGTATGAAAGCGTCGCTTGCAAGGGGCGAAACTACGGAGGTGCGAACCATGGACATCACCCTTTTAGGAGAACAGATACAAAAATTCAGAAAGGCCCGAGGGCTCACCCAGCGGGAGCTGGGCGCGGCCATCGGCGTCAGCACCCAGGCGGTGAGCCAGTGGGAGAACGGCGGCGCGCCGGACGTGGCGCTGCTGCCGGCCATCGCGGACAGGCTGGGCGTCACGGTGGACGCCCTCTTCGGCCGCGAGGGCGGCGAGGTGCGGGATATGAAGGAAACCTTTCTCGGGTGGCTCCACTCTCTGCCCGAGGGCGAGCGGCTTTCACGGATCAACAGGCTTCTGTGGGAGTCTGCCCTGTACGGCGTCAGCGAATCCCTGGTGGGCCGGATCAAAATCGACTATCCCGACACCTGCCAGTTCGATATGCCCCATGAGGACGCCATTCTCATGCGCACCGTCCTTGGCACGCGCGGCGGCTACATCCTCGGCGTGGGGGCGGAGGATTTCTCCTTTATGGGCGTCTTCCCGGAGCCGGAGGGCGGCTACGAGAAATACCTTCTGGACGACGAAAAATATCGGGCGCTCTTTGCCGTTCTGGCCGCGCCCGGGGCGCTGGAGGCACTGCGGTACTTCTGTCGCAGCGGGGAGAGCTATTTTGTCCCGTCGGTGGTAGCCCGTGACACGGGGCTTTCCCCGGAGGACGCGGAGCGTGTGCTGGACGCCCTGGAAGGGGTGCTGGGCCAAATGGTCCGGCAGGAAATCACCTTACCGGAGGGCCCGGTAAACGCCTACGCCTTTATGGACGACGGGAGCCTGGTGGCGTTTCTCGATCTGGCCCGCTGGCTCATGCAGGCAAATCACACCTATCTTACCGCCAACATCCTGCGCGGGCAGTCCCTGGACCGAAAGGAGGCGGACCGTGAAAAGCCCTGACCCCGCACGGCCCTATATCCGGGCGATGTTTGAGCACAACCGCCTGCGCTTTCTGGGGACGGCGGCGCTGTATGTCCTGGAGATCCCGTCCATGCTCGTTGTGTCGTGGGTGCTGGGGGAGGTGCTGGACGCCGTTACGGCGCTGGACACCGCCCGGCTTGCGCGTCTTGCGTGGGCCGCGGCGGGGGTGGCGGTGTTCCTGGGCCTGGCGGAGACCCTTTATTACCGGGCCCTGGGCTCCTTTACCCGCAGGGCGCTGGGACAGTACAAGCCCTGCGCCTTCCGGCGGCTCTCGGAGAAGGGCATCAGCGCCTTCGCCCGGGAGAACTCCGGGCGGTATCTGTCCGTTCTCACCGGCGATGTGACGGTGATCGGCTCGGATTATCTGGAGTCCCTTTTCTCTCTCCTTGTGCAGCCCCTGAATTTCGCGGCCACGCTCATCTTCCTGCTCACGTACAGTCCGGCCCTGACGGGGGCCGCCCTGGTGCTGTGCGTGCTGCCCTTTTTGGGGGTGGCCGTCTTCGGCCCGGAGCTTTCACGCCGGGAAAAGGCCCTCAGCGACTGCGGTGAGGGCTTTTTGGGCCGGGTTCGAGACCTGCTCTCCGGCTTTGCCGTCATCAAGAGCTTCAAGGCCGAGCGGGAGGCGGGGCGCATCTTCGACGGGGAGAACCAGGCCCTGGAGCGGGCCCGGAGCCGGAAGCTCACCTGGCGGGGCGCCATGCAGGGGGCGGGCAGCAGCCTCTCCGTCATCATGCAGTTCGGCATATTCTTCATCGGCGCTTATCTGGCGCTGCGTGGCAGCATCACGGCGGGGACGGTGCTCATCTTCACCAACCTCTCCAACTCCCTCATCCAGCCGGTCCAGCAGATTCCCCAGCTGTTGGCCGGGCTCAGGGCCGCCCGGGGGCTCATCGGAAAACTGGGGGCCGTCGTCTCGGAAAACGCCTCCCGCTCCGGGCAGGCTGTGGAGCCCGTTTTGCGGGAGGGCATCGAGCTTCAAAACGTCACCTTCGGCTACGAGCCGGGAAAGCCGGTCCTGAAGGGCCTCTCCATGAAGCTGGAGGCCGGACGCAGCTACGCCCTGGTGGGGGCCTCCGGGTCGGGCAAGTCCACGCTCCTGAGCCTCCTGATGGGGGCCTCGACGGACTACGCCGGGTCCCTCACCGTGGACGGGAGGGAGCTCCGGGACATCGATCCCGACAGCCTCTACGACCTCATGAGCCTCATCGGCCAGTCGGTGTTCCTCTTCGACGACACGGTGCGCCGGAACATCACCATGTTCCGGGACTTTCCGGACGAGGCGGTGGACGCCGCCGTGGAGCGCTCCGGCCTTGCCCCGGTCCTCTGGGAAAAGGGCGGGGACTACCGCTGCGGCGAGGGCGGCCGGGGTCTGGCCGGCGGGGAACGCCAGCGGGTCAGCATCGCCCGGGCCCTTTTGCGGGGCACGCCGGTGCTCCTTCTGGACGAGGCCACCTCCGCCCTCGATAACGAGACGGCCCGCGCGGTGACCGAGGCGATTTTGGACCTGCGGGGCCTTACGCGCCTGGTGATCACCCACCGCCTGGACCCGTCCCTCCTGAGCCGATACGACGCCGTATTCGTCTTGCGCTCCGGCAAGCTCATCGAGCAGGGCCCCTACGCGGACCTCATGCGGAAAAAAGGCGCCCTCTACGCCATGGTGACCCTGGCGGGGGAATGAAAAATGGGGGGGGCGGGCGCCATTTATCGGAACCGCTCTGTCATCCGACGCTCGCTGCCCCCCTGCCCCCCTCCTGCGAGGAGGGGGGCACGAAGACGGGGGCGGGTGCGTATTTTCGGAAGCGTTCCGTCACGCAACGTGGCACGGGCGGGTTTGGAACCCGCCCCTACAGGGGATATGGAAGGTTATTCCATTCAACCGACCCCGGAGGTCATCGAAACGTGGGCCGCCGTGGGCGGCGGCCCCTACGGCGTTGATTGAACGTAATTTAAAATGTAGGGGCGGGTTCCAAACCCGCCCGTCTCCCGTCCTTCGTCCCCCGTCCCCGCCGCGCGGGTAAATTAAAACTGCGGCGAAGCCGCAAACCTTTTTAAAGCCCCCTCCTCGTAGGAGGGGGGCAGGGGGGTAGCGAGCGTGGGACATGAGGGCGGTTCCGATGACCCGCACCCCACCCCCACGTCTCTATCCGTTATACTCCTTTAAATACTCCCCAATAGCCCGCTCCACCTCCAAAACCTCGGACTCGAAGGACAGGGCGGGGACGCGGAGGGCGCCGGCGCCGAGGATGATCATCTGCTCCGCCCCGTCGGAGGTGGCCACGCGGACGTTGTGGCGCTTACTGAGGTCGTAGGCGGCGCGCTCGATGTACATATCCGCTGTCTCCGCCTCTTTGGTGTACACCACGCTGACACCGCCCAGGTGCTGGACGCTGCCGGGGTTATTTTTCACCTTGTAGGCGTCGAAGACCACGATAACGGCGTTCTGCCGAAAGCCCTGGTAGTTGCGCAGGCGTTCGATGAGCCGCTCCCTGGCGGCGTCCAGGCTCTGGGCGGCAAGGCGATTGAGGTCGGGCCATGCGAAGATCACGTTGTAGCCGTCCACCAGCACGAATTCCAGGCCGTCCTTCTGGGGCGGCTTGGGGCGCTTCGGCTCCTTGGGGGCGCTTTTGGGCTCCTTCGGCGCGGGGCGCAGAGCCTCCTCGCCCCGCTCCACCTTGCCGTAGGTGCGCTCGAAGATGGCCATGAGCTCCTTGTCCGTGGCCACCAGGCGCACGTACCGGGCGGCGGCCTCCCGGACCTCGGCGGGCGGTCCCAGCGAGGGGGCCGGGGCCAGGGCGCTGGGCAAGTGCATCCGCCGGGGCACCTCGTCCCAGGGGACGGTGACGCCGGCGCCGTGGGCGCAGAAGACGCTGTAGGAGGGGTTGTCCATGTCCGCGTCCGGGTCGTAGCCGATGGCCTCCACCACCGCGTCCTGGTCCCGGCAGGGCTCGTAGCCGTGGAAGACGAAACTGACCCGCCCCTGTCCCCGGGTGTAGGCCGCCACCTCCGCCGGGTACTCCCGGAGGGCGCTGACAGGCCCCGAGCCGGTGAGGACGGCAAGGCCCGCCAGACCCTCCCCCTGCTCGAAGGCCGCGCCGGCCAGGGTGAGGTCCGCCATGGCACGGCCCACGTTCTCCGCCGGAAGCTCCAGCCGGAAGTCGTACCAGGGCTCCAGGAGCACGCATTGCGCCCCCATGAGCCCCTGACGCACCGCCCGGTAGGTGGCCTCCCGGAAGTCCCCGCCCTCGGTGTGCTTCAGGTGCGCCCTGCCGGAGGCTAAGGTGATCTTCACGTCCGTCAGCGGCGAGCCGGTGAGGACGCCGATGTGCTGTTTTTCCCGAAGATGCGTCAAAATAAGCCGCTGCCAGCTCCCCGCTAAAGTGTCCGGCGGGACGGCGGAGGCGATCTCCACGCCGCTGCCCCGCTCCCCCGGCTCTATGATGAGGTGGACCTCGGCGTAGTGGCGCAGGGGCTCGTAGTGGCCCACGCCCTCCACGCGGTTGGCCACCGTCTCCCGGTAGATGATGGCGCCGGGGCCGAAGGCGATGTCCAGGTCGAACCGGTCCTTCACCTGGCGCTTCAGGACCTCCAGCTGGACGCGGCCCATGATCTGGGCGTTGAGCCGCCCGGAACGGCGGTCCCAGAGGAGCCTGAGCTCCGGTTCCTCCTCCTCCAGCTCGTGAAGCTGGGCCAGGGCCCTGTGGATGTCCGCCCGGTCCGGCAAAAGGACCTCGTAATTGAGGACCGGCTCCAGCACCGGCGCGCGGCCGTCCGGCTCCTCCCCCAGTCCCTCCCCGGCGTAAGTGGCGGAAAGGCCGGTGACGGCCGCCACCTCCCCGGCCCGGACCTCGTCCACGGGGGTGTATTTGGCCCCGGAGTAGACCCGCAGCTGGGTGACCTTCTCCTCCCAGCCCTGGCCGGAGAGGGTATCCCGGACGCGCAGGACCCCGCCGGTGACCTTCAGGTGCGTCAGCCTCTTGCCCTCGGCGTCCCGTGAAATTTTGAAGACCCTGGCCCCGAATTTGTCCCCGTAGTCCCGGACCGGGGCGAAGCGCGCAAGACCCGCCAGCAGCTCCTCCACGCCCTGGAGCTTCAGCGCCGCGCCGAAGTAGCAGGGGTAGACGTGCCCCCGGGCGAAGGCGGCGTTGAGGGAGGCGTCGGAGAGGGTCCCCTTCTCCAGGTGCTCCTCCAAAAGCGCCTCGTCCGTCAGGGCCAGGGCCTCCGGGTCCGGCCGGTCCGGCTCAAAAAAGCCGTCGCCCAGCTGGTCCGTAAGCTCCGCCAGCACCCGCTCCCGGTCCGCCCCGGGCAGGTCCATCTTGTTGACAAACACCAGGGTCGGGATGTCCCGCCGCCGCAGAAGCCCCCACAGCGTGCGGGTGTGGCTCTGGACGCCCTCCGGCGCGGAGATCACCAGAACGGCGCAGTCCAGCACGTCCAGCGTCCGCTCCGTCTCGGCGGAGAAGTCCACATGCCCCGGCGTATCGAGAAGCGTGGCGGTGCGCTCCCCGATGGTCAGGCGCGCCTCCTTGGAGAAGATGGTGATGCCCCGCTCCCGCTCCAGGGCGAAGTTATCGAGAAAGGCGTCGGCGTGGTCCACCCGCCCGAGCCTGCGGATGTCCCCGGCGCAATAAAGAAGCCCCTCGGACAGCGTGGTCTTCCCCGCGTCCACGTGGGCCAGAAGGCCCATACAGAATGTCCCCGCCAAGTCCCCGCCTCCCCGGTCAAAGTTGAATGGACCCATTATATCACCCCCCGCCGCCCGTTGCAAGCGCTCCCGCCGGGGCTTGAAAAAAGCGCCGATTCGACAAAACTTCCTATTTACATTTTGTCCCAGATGCGCTACTATAAAGCTACAGCTTATCCGATCCTCGAAATTTTCCCATCGAAGACCGTAAGCTCATATCTTTATCCCACAACCCTATTTCTTGGCGGGCCGAAAGGCCCGCCCCTTTTTTGAAAACTTTTGAAAAAAAAGTTGCATTTTGTCACACGGTCTGCTATAATTCACACATTGTTCATAAACTTAACGGCGCGGTGCGGTCTGCCATGTCCAAAAAAAACCGTTTTTTTCCTGAAGCTGGCGTTTCTTTTCCTGTGCGGCGGGGTTCTGCTGGCGGTCTACCTTCTGGGGGTCCCCTGCCCTATCCTGACGTACCTTGGCTTTCCCTGTCCGGGGTGCGGCATGACCAGGGCGTATCTGAGCCTTTTGCGACTGGACCTTCGGGCGGCGTTTTCCTACAACAGCGCCTTTTGGACCGTGCCCTTCTTCTTCCTGCTGCTTTTGAAGGACGGGCGGCTCGTCCGTTCGGTCCGGGCGAACACGGCGCTCGTCACCCTCTTGTTGAGCTGCGTGGCCGTCTCCTATGCGGCCGCGCTCTTGAGATTTTTTATCCCCGGCTGAAAATTCTACATTTTTGAGGAGGAAAAGAAAATGTATTGTAGGAACTGCGGAAACGTCATGGACAACAACGCCGTCGTCTGCGTCAAGTGCGGCGTGCCCAGGGGCTCCGGCACCAACTTCTGCCCCAACTGCGGCACCAACACCGTCCCCGGCGCGGTGGTCTGCGTCAACTGCGGCGTGTCCCTGACCGCCCCCACCAACAACGCCCCCACCGGTCTGGTCCCGCAGAAGTCCAAGATGGCCGCCGGCCTTCTGGGCATCTTCCTGGGCTCCCTGGGCGTCCACAACTTTTACCTGGGCTACACCGGCAAGGCCGTGGCGCAGCTGCTCATCTCCCTTCTGAGCTGCGGCTTCCTGGCCGTCGCCAGCGAGATCTGGGGCCTCGTGGAGGGCATCATGATCCTCACCGGCTCCATCAACAAGGACGGCAAGGGCAACCCCCTGAAGGACTAAACGCGAAAAACGGAAATATCCCCCAAGGCCTTCGCGCCCTGGGGGATATTTTTTGCCTGTCGGGGAAGGGGAACGCGGGGGGTGAGTAGGGGTCGCCGTCCTCGGCGACCCGTCTTCCGACCATTGACCCGCCCCGAACACCGCCGTACGGGCCGCCGCCCACGGCGGCCCTTGCCCCTGATGAGCGACATTTTCCGTTTTATCGGAACCGTTCCGTCGCGCAACGTGGCACGGGCGGGTTTGGAACCCGCCCCTACACGGAATTTGGAAGGTTATCCCATTTGACCGACACCAGAGGTCATCGAAACACGGGCCACCAAGAGAGGCGGCCCCTACAGCGTTTATCGGGGGCAATCCGAAACCTGCAACCTGGGCCGCCGTGGGCGGCGGCCCGTACGGCATGATTTGAAGGCGATTTAGAAACGTAGGGGCGGGTTCCAAACCCGCCCTTTAGCCTCCCCTTCAGGGGAGGTGCCGAGCGCAGCGAGGCGGAAGGGTCGTCCCCGCCGCGGCGGGTAAATCAAACTGCGGCGAAGCCGCAACCTTTTAAAAAGCCCTCCCCGCAGGGCGGGGAGGGGCAGGGGTGAGGTGGGAGCCGAAGGGCTTTGGGCGGGTGGCGATGAACGCACCCACCTCATCCGGTGCCTGCGGGCGCCACCTTCCCCGCCCTGCGGGGAAGGCTAAGGCGGGGGAATCCTCACGGCTCGTTGACGATGCCGGTGAAGACCGGCAGGCCGTTTTGGAGGACGGAGAAGAGGAAGGGGCGGTCGAAGGTGAGGGCGATCTTTTCCGTCTCGGCGGGGGGAGGGGCGGCGCCGTCGAGCATCTCGAACACCGCGTAGGCCGCGCCCTCACAGCCCTCCTCGTTGACCTTGACTCTCGCCCCGTGGAGGGCGCGGCTCAGATAGAGCTCGGCGGGGGTCCCGTCGGAGCGGACGGCGGTCAGGGGGGAGAAGTCGGCGGCGTTCACATCAAAGGCGTCCGTGACGCCGAGAGCCTTGAGGGCGTCGTTGAGGAGGCCGTCGTCCGAGACGTCGAACCGGGGCAGGGTCAGCTCCACCTTATAGGTGCCCCGGCGCTCGTTGTCGAAGCGGCCGTTCAGGAGCGCCAGGGCCTGTGGGTCGGAGAGGAGCTCCTCCGGCGTCACGCCCTCGTCGGGGAGGAGCAGGACCATGGTGCTGTTCTCCATGCTCTTGGTGACGGCGGCATACCTGTCGCCCCAGTGGTAGTCGCCCTCCGACATGGTCTGGTGCATGTAGTCCACGGTGACGTCCTCCTTGGGGGCGTGGAAATCGCCGGGTGCCGTGAGGGCTTCGTCAAAGTACCACTTATCCTTGTAGGAGACGGCGGACACCAGCGCCATGGCGGTGTCGGGGCCGAGCTCCACGCCGCCCACGCTGTCCTCCAAAAGCCCCCCGGTGTGGCCGTTCAGCCAGTCCCGGAGAAGGCCGTTGTAGGTCTCTGAGCCCATGGGCCCTGAGAAGGCGGAGGCGTAGTAGCTGTCCGCCAGGGCCTTCAAAACGCCCTTATCGCAGCTCATGCCGTCCCGGAGCCACAGGGAGGAGGAGAGCTCCAGATAGGTCACGCCGTCGTTGACGTAGAGGGCGTTGAAGGCCCGGTTGGCGGCGGCGCGCAGGTCCTCCACGCTGTCCCGGCCCAGAAGCGCCAGCAGCTGGTCCCTGGTCCCGCCGCCGGCGGTCTCGGTGAGCATGGCAAGGCCGATATAGATGTCCATGGGCGAGCAGACGGCGTTTTCCCCCGCCGCTCCCCCCAAAAACGCCGGCACGGCGGCGTCCAGGTAGTGCTGAAAGGCGTCCCGCTCCTCCGAGGTCAGGCGAAGAGCGTTTTTCTGCTCCCGCCACTCGTCCACGGTGGACCTTGTGTACGCCACACGCTTCGGGTAGACGGGCACGGCCAGCCGCTCCACCCCGGCGGGGATGCGCAGGGCGTCGTCCGGGGCGAGGCCGCTTTGATGTTGCCGCCACGCGGTGAAGCCCCCTACGCCCACGGCCAAAAGCAGGGCCGCCGCCACGGCCAGCGCCGTCCAGCGGCGCTTCAATGAGCCGGTTTTGCTTTTTTGGGGCACCGGCTCCCCCGCCGCCTCTATGTGCCGCTCGTCGATCTGGCCGAGGGCGTCTACTAAATCGTTTTTCTTCATAACCAATCCTCCTTTTCCAAAAAGGCCCGCAGCTTCACTCTGGTCCGGTGGAGGGACTGCTTGACGGCGCCTACGCTGATCCCGGCGTCCTGGGCAAGGCGGGCCATGTCCTGAAAGCCGAAGTACCGCCGGAGGAACAGGTCCCGCTCCCGCGCCGGCAGCCCGTCCAGGAACCTGTCCAGCGCCCGGGCTAGCTCCGCCGTCTCCACCGCCTTTTCCGTGTCCTCCCCGGCGGGCAGGATCTCCGCAAGCTCCTCGACGGCGGCCTCCGCCTCCCCGCCGCCCCGCTTTTGGGCGAGGCGCGAGCGCAAACGGGTGAGGCTCAGCCTCCGGGTAAGCTTGGCAAGATACGCCCCCAGCATGGAAGGGCGGTGCTCCGGCATGGAGCTCCAGGCGGCCATGTAGGCGTCGTTGACGCACTCCTCCGCGTCCCGTTCGTCGCCCACAATGTTGACGGACAGCCGCTTCAGATGCCGCCCATACTTTTCCGCCGTCTCGTGGACAGCCCTCTGGTCGCGCGCCCAGTAAAGCCCCACGATCTCGGTATCCTCCATGCTTATCGCCTCCTCACCCCTAAACTCGCGAAAAAGGTCCGTTGGTTACGCATATAATGATAAAATACCACATAAAATCTCCCGGCGCAAGGGCGTGAGAACGGTCCTTCGTCTATTATTTGCAAGATTTCATAAATGAAAATTCATTTTTATATGGATTGCCCATTGACAACGGTACTTTAAAGGAATAAAATGAACGTCGTGAACGGCAAGGGCGTCGCGGGCTTTTGCCCGCGTATGCAGCGCCGTTCTTTTTTTGTGATGAAATCATTATTTTGGAGGTTTCCCATATGAAGAATGCCTATCTTCTCTCCGTTCTGGAGACCGTGAAAAAGCGCAATCCCGCCGAGCCTGAGTTCATCCAGGCCGTCACGGAGGTGCTGGAGTCTCTGGAGCCCGTCATCGAAAAGCGCCCGGACCTCGTGGAGGCCAACGTGGTGGAGCGCATCGTGGAGCCCGACCGGCAGATCATCTTCCGTGTCCCCTGGGTGGACGACCAGGGCAAGATCCAGGTCAACCGCGGCTACCGCATCCAGTTCAACGACGCCATCGGCCCCTACAAGGGCGGCATCCGCCTGCACCCCTCCGTCTACGTCGGCATCATCAAGTTCCTGGGCTTCGAGCAGATCTTCAAAAACAGCCTGACCACCCTCCCCATGGGCGGCGCCAAGGGCGGCTCCGACTTTGACCCCAAAGGCAAGAGCGATAACGAGGTCATGCGCTTCTGCCAGAGCTTCATCAATGAGCTCTACCGCCACATCGGCAAGGACATCGACGTCCCCGCCGGCGACATCGGCACCGGCGCCCGGGAGATCGGCTATATGTTCGGCCAGTACAAGAAGCTCACCGGCGAGTGGTCCGGTATCCTCACCGGCAAGGGCATCCCCTACGGCGGCTCTCTCGCCCGCACCGAGGCCACCGGCTACGGCCTTTGCTACTTCACCGACGAGATGCTCCACGCCAACGGCAAGTCCTTCGAGGGCCAGACCGTGGTCATCTCCGGCTCCGGCAACGTGGCGCTCTACGCCCTTCAGAAGGCCACCCAGCTCGGCGCGAAGGTGGTCGCCATGTCCGACTCCAACGGCTACGTCGTTGACCCCAACGGCATGGACTTTGCCGCCGTCCGTGAGCTCAAGGAGGTGGAGCGCAAGCGCATCAAGGAGTATGTGGCTACCCATCCCGGCTCCGAGTACCACGAGGGCTGCTCCGGCATCTGGACCATCCCCTGCGACATCGCCCTGCCCTGCGCCACCCAGAACGAGATCGACAAGGCAAGCGCCGAGATCCTCGCCAAGAACGGCTGCTACTGCGTCTCCGAGGGCGCCAACATGCCCTCCACCCCCGAGGCCATCGAGGTCTATTTCGCGAACAAGATGCTCTACGGCCCCGCCAAGGCCGCCAACGCCGGCGGCGTGGCCACCTCCGGCCTTGAGATGTGCCAGAACAGCGCCCGCCTGAGCTGGACGTTTGAAGAGGTGGACAGCAAGCTCCACGGCATCATGAAGAACATCTTCGCCGCCTGCGACAGCGCCGCGAAGGAGTACGGAATGCCCGGCAACTACATGGCCGGCGCCAACATCGCCGGCTTCCTGAAGGTCGCCGAGGCTATGAAGGCACAGGGATGCGTATAAAAAATAAAGGGGGCTTTGCCCCCTTTATTTTTTAGGGGGGAACGTGCGAAGCTCCCTCCCTGAATTCTGCGGAATTCAGGGAGGGAGCTTCTGCTGTCACGCTGCGCGCGCCGCAAGCGGCACACTTGCGTGACAAAAGGTATTTTTTCCGACGTACATGCCGCCGGAAAAAATGATCGATGAGGGGGGCGCTGCGGCGGGGGCGGGCGGGTTTGGAACCCGCCCCTACAGTTTTTGGGATGTTTCCGGGCAGCGCCGTAGGGGCCGCCTCTCTTGGCGGCCCGCGTTTTAGGCTTTGGAATGCTTCCGGACAACGCCGTGCGGAGCTATTTTTGTCTCAGCCTTTCCGCCAGGGCTTCGTCCGGGGCGGCGAGGAGGGTGCGGTAGGTGTGGTAGATGACCATGCCGGGGCGGGCGCCGGCGGGCTTTTTGAGCTGCCTGACTTCCGTTAAGTCCACCGGCACCTTCGCGGCGGTCCGGCCCTCGGAGTAGAGGGCGGCGAGGGAGGCGGCTTCGGCGACGGTCTGGTCGTCCGGGGCCTTGCCCTCGCAGGAGACGACCACGTGGGCGCCGTGGAGCTTGCTGGCGTGGAGCCACAGGTCCGTCTTGGCGCTGTCCCGGAGGGACAGGGCGTCGTTCTGGGCGTTGTTGCGGCCCACCCGGATGAGAAGGCCGGCGGTGGAGCGAAAGCGCATGGGCTGGCTGGGCTGGCGTTTGGGCTGGCCCCGCTTAATGGGGGCGCGCAGATAGCCGCCCTCCGTCAGCTCCTGGCGGATGTCCGCAAGGTCCCGCTCCGTCTCCGCCCGGTCCAGCTCCTCCAGGACGCTCTCGAGGTACGCAAGCTCCCCCTCCCCGGCGGCGATCTGCTCCGTCAGGTGCGCCCGGGCGCTCTTGGCGCGGGCGTAGTCCTTATAATATTTGGCGGCGTTCTGCTGGGGCGTCTTCAAAGGGTCCAGGGCGACGCGGCGGATGCCGCCCTCCGGGGCGTAGAAGTCCTCCGCCGCCAGCTCCGTCTGGCCCTTGCGCATGGCGTAAAGATTGGCGGTGATGAGGTCGCCGCACTCCCGGTACCAGTCGCGCTTTTCCGTATCCGCAAGCTCCCGGCGCTGGGCCTCCAGCTTGCGCGCCAAGCGGTCCCGGGCGTTTTTCACGGTCCTCAAAAGCTCCCGCGCCCGCTGGCGGCGGCGGTCCTGGGCGTCCTTCCGGGCGTAAAAGGCGTCCAACAGCGCCGAAAAGCTCTCAAACTCCGCGCAAGCGTACCCCGCCCCGTACTGGGTGAGGGCCAGCCAGCTGTAGTCCAGCGGCTCCCCGTCCGGGCCGGCGACCATGGAGGGGACAGTCTCCCCGGCGTTCACCCGGTCCCGCGCCGCCAGGAGCTCCCGCGTCAGCGCCGCGCCGCCGTCCCTCTGCCGGATCTCAAAGACCCGGGGGGAGGTGTCGCCGTAGGCGCGGTGGCAAAGCTCCCGGGCCGTCAGGGGCGAGAAGCCGAGGAACGATCCCACCACGCACCGGTCGGCCTCCCGGTCGGCCTCGAAGCCCGCCACGGCGGCGGCCACGGCGTCGTCGGGCATGGTCAGGAGGTCCGCCTTCTCCTGCATGGGCGGAAGGCGGTAGCGCATCCCCGGCAGGACCGCCCGCTTCTCCTCCGCCGAGCCCACCCGGTAGAGGCAGTCGGTGATGACGCCCTCCCCGTCCGTGAGGATGACGTTGGCGGCGCGGCCCATGAGCTCCAAAATGAGTCCCCGCTCCTCCCCCTCCCCAAAGAGGCCGGGGGCGGCGAGACGCAGGGTGAGCACCCGGTCGGTGGCCGGCTGGGCCACCTCAAGAACGCGCGCGCCGATGAGGTGCTTACGCAGGAGCATACAGAACATGGGCGGCTCCTGGGGCTTGTCGATGGCGGCCTCGGTGAAGTAGACCCGCGGCGCGCCGGCGGCCCCGCCGATCATCAGGTCCCGGCGGCGCTCCCCCTTGACGGTGAGGACCACCGCCCCCCGGGCGGGCTGTTGGATCTTCTCGATCTTCGCCCCGGTGAGCTCCCGGGAAAGCTCCCGGGCGAGGCCCTTTAAAAATAACGCGTCAAATCCCATGGCCGTCCTCCATGATCGCGGCAAAGAGCTCATTCAACCGCTCCCGCCGCCCTTTTAAGTAGAGATACCCGAACACCGCCTCCAGCGCCGTGGCGGCGTGGTATTCCTGTATGGTGGCCCCGTGGGGGATGGCGTGGGTCTTGGCGTTGCGGCCCCGCTTGTAGACCGCCGCCTCCTCCTCGGTAAAGCGCGGCAGGAGCTTCGCCGCCGCCGCGGCCTGGGCCGGGGCCTGCACCAGCGCCACGGTGGCCCGGTGGAGGCCGTGGTTCGTCTCCCGGCCCCGGGAGACGAGGAAGGTCCGCGCCATCAGCTCATAGACCGCGTCCCCCAAATGCGCCAGGGCCAGGGAAGAGAGATTTTGGAGCTGGGTATCCGTCAGTTCGGCTGTAAAATAGTCCATAGAAAACACCTCAAAGTAGACTGTGGCAATTTTACCATATTCCTTCGGAAATTTCCACTCCATATCTTCTCTTTGACCATTGAACTTGCGAAAAAAAGGCCCTATAATGTGTCGTATGCGACGTTTCATGGTAGCAAGCTACATTTTAGAGAGGTGACAGATACGGAAACACATGAACCGTCGGCGCGTCTGGGGCCCAAGCTGAAGGTCATTTCCAACAGCTTCCGGCGCATCGCCGACGAGAGCACCCAGGAGCTGGGCATCACGGGGATGCAGTCGTTTTTGCTGGGGTATCTCAGCCGCCAGACGGGAACGCCCCCCTGCCAGCACGACATCGAGGAGCGCTTCAACATCAAGCACCCCACCGCCACGGGGCTTCTGGCGCGGCTTTGCGAAAAGGGCTACGTCAGCTTTGCCTCCGACGAGTACGACGGGCGCTTAAAGCGCATCGTCATCACCGAGGCCGGTATCCGTGCCGCCGAGCGGACCAAGACGCGGCTGGACGACATGGAGGCGCGGCTGACCTCCAGCTTCACCCCCCAGGAGCTGGAGACGCTCCACGCCCTCCTGGATAAGCTGGTGGCCAACGCCAGAGACGACGGCAGACGCCGTCAGGAAGGAGACTGAACGCTTTGATCAAACGACTGTCCCGGTGCGTCCGGGAATACACACTGGCCGCCATTATGGCGCCCCTCACCATGATCGGCGAGGTGGCCATGGAGGTCACCATCCCCAAGGTGATGGCCAAGCTCTACGATTACGGCATCGAGCTTGCGAACATGCGCGTGGTGCTGGTCCAATCGGCGCTGCTCATTTTGTGCGCCGTATGCTCCCTTTTCTTCGGCGTGGCCTCGGCGGCCTTCGCCACCAAGGCCGGCACCGGCTTTGCCAAAAACCTGCGGCACGATATGTACTACCGGGTCCAGGATTTCAGCTTTTCCAACATCGACAAATTCTCCACCGCCTCCATCGTCACCCGTTTGACCTCGGACGTGGCGAATCTCCAGATGACCTTCCAGATGATGATCCGCATGGCGATCCGCGCTCCCATGACCATGATTTTGGCCTTCGCCTCCGCCATGACCATCTCCGTGAAGCTCTCCCTCGTCTACTGCGTGGCCATGCCCATCCTCATCGTCATCCTGCTCCTGCTGGTGCCCCTGGTCCACAGCATCTTCGATCGGGTCTTCCGCACCTACGATAAGCTGAACAACACCGTCCAGGAGAACGTCCACGGCATCCGCGTGGTGAAGAGCTTCGTCCGGGAGGACAAGGAGACGGAGAAGTTCACCACCATCTCCGAGTCCATCTATAAGGACTTCTGCAAGGCCGAGAAGATCCTGGCCCTCAATAACCCGGTGATGCAGACCTGCGTCTACGGGTGCATCCTGGCGATCAGCTGGTTCGGCGCCAAGATGGTCATCGCCTCCGGCAACAACCCGGACCTCGGGCTCTCCACCGGTGAGCTCAGCTCCATGTTCACCTACACCACTCAGGTCCTCTCCTCCCTCATGATGCTCTCCATGGTCTACGTCATGATGATCATGTCCCGCGCGCCCCTGCGGCGCACCTACGAGGTCCTCACCGAGGAGCCGGACCTCACAAGCCCCGCAAACGCCGTCACCGAGGTCCCCGACGGCTCCATCGACTTTGAGAACGTCAGCTTCAAATACTCCGCCAAAGCCAAAAACATGGCCCTGCGGGACGTGGACCTCCACATCCCCGCCGGCGCCACCGTGGGCATTTTAGGCGGCACGGGCTCCAGTAAATCCACCCTGGTCCAGCTCATACCCCGGCTCTACGACGTGACCGAGGGGACGCTGAAGGTGGGCGGCGTGGACGTGCGGGACTACGACCTGGAGGTCCTGCGGGACAGTGTCGCCATGGTTTTGCAGAAAAACGAGCTCTTCTCCGGCACCATCAAGGATAACCTCCGGTGGGGCGACCCGGACGCCACGGACGAGGAGATGGAGCACGCCTGTAAGCTCGCCTGCGCCGATGAGTTCATCAAAGGCTTCCCCAAGGGCTACGACACCTACATCGAGCAGGGCGGCACCAACGTCTCCGGCGGCCAGAAGCAGCGGCTGTGCATCGCCCGGGCCCTTTTGAAAAAGCCCAAGATCCTTATCCTCGACGACTCCACCTCCGCCGTGGACACCAAGACCGACGCCATGATCCGCCGGGCCTTCGCCGAGGAGATCCCCCACACCACCAAGCTCATCATCGCCCAGCGGGTGGCCAGCGTCCAGGACGCGGACATCATCCTCATCATGGACGGCGGCGCCATTGCCGCCATGGGCACCCACGAGGAGCTTTTGAAGACCTCCCCCATCTATCAGGAGGTCTATTCATCCCAGGTGAAAGGAGGCGAGGACTGATGCCCCCCATCCGACCCCGCGGCGACGGGCGTAAGGCCCGCGACCCCAAGAAGACCCTGCTGAGGCTTCTCAGCTACATGAAAAAGTACATCCCCGTCCTCGTCATCGTCCTCGTGTGTATCGTCGTCACCGCCTACGCCCAGACACGCAGCGCCACGGCCCTGGGGGACCTGGTGGACGACTACCTCCTGCCCATGGTGGACGCCGGCGAGGCGGACTTCGCCGCCATCGGCCGCTTCCTCCTGAAGCTGGCGGCCGTGCTGGTCGTCGGCATCTTCTGCGCGTGGCTCTATAACTTCCTGATGGTCTCCGTGGCCCAGGGCACCCAGAAGGTCATCCGGGACGAGATGTTCACCAAGATGCAAAAGCTCCCCCTGCGGTACTTCGACCAGAACACCGCCGGCAACATCATGTCCCGCTACACCAGCGACATCGACACCCTCCGCCAGATGGTGTCCCAGTCCATTCCCCAGTGCGCCTCCTCCATCATCACCCTGGTGGTCGTCTCGGTGAACCTCATCCGCACCTCCTGGATCCTGTGCCTCGTCATGGTGTTCACCGTCTTCGCCATCGTCCTGGTGACGAAGGTGGTGGTGAGCCGCTCCGGCAAATACTTCTTAGAGCAGCAGCAGGCCCTGGGCCGCGTCAACGGCTACGTGGAGGAGATGATCAACGGCCAGCGGGTGGTCAAGGTCTTCAACCACGAGCAGACCTGCGAGCGGGAGTTTGACGGCCTCAACGACGAGCTTTGCCGCAACGCCTACACCGCCGGGGCCTATGCCAACGCCATGGGACCCATCAACAACAACTTAGGCTACATCCAGTACGCCATTTTGGCCGTGGTGGGCGGCCTTCTGGCGGTCTCCTCCGGCGGGACGCTTTTGAAGCTGGGCGCGTTCATGAATTTCATGATCCTCTCCCGCACCTTCAATATGCCCATCGCCCAGATCTCCAACCAAATAAACGCCATTGTCCTGGCCCTGGCCGGCGCGGAGCGCATCTTCGACCTCATGGACCAGGAGCCCGAGACGGACGAGGGCTACGTCACCCTGGTCAACGCCAACATCGCCCCCGACGGTACCGTCACCGAGTCCGACAAGCGCACCGGCCGCTGGGCGTGGAAGCACCCCCACCAGGCCGACGGCACCGTCACCTACACCGAGCTCCGGGGCGACATCGTCATGGACCGGGTGGACTTCGGCTACGTGCCGGATAAGCAGGTCCTCCACGACATCAGCCTCTACGCCAAGCCCGGCCAGAAGCTGGCCTTCGTGGGCGCCACCGGCGCGGGGAAGACCACCATCACCAACCTCATCAACCGCTTCTACGACATCGAGGACGGCAAGATCCGCTACGACGGCATCAACATCAACAAAATAAAGAAGGCCGACCTGCGCCGGTCCCTGGGCGTGGTCTTGCAGGACGTGAACCTCTTCACCGGCACGGTGATGGACAACATCCGCTACGGCAAGCTGGACGCCACGGATGAGGAGTGCATCGAGGCGGCCAAGCTGGCCAACGCCCACGACTTCATCATGCGCCTGCCCGAGGGCTACGACACCATGCTCACCAATAACGGCGCGCGCCTCAGTCAGGGTCAGCGCCAGCTCATAAGTATCGCCCGCGCCGCCGTGGCAGACCCCCCGGTGATGATCCTGGACGAAGCCACCAGCTCCATCGACACCCGCACCGAGGCCTTAGTCCAGCGGGGCATGGACCGCCTCATGGAGGGCCGGACGGTGTTCGTCATCGCCCACCGCCTCTCTACCGTCATGAACTCCAACGCCATCATCGTCCTCGACCACGGCCGCATCATCGAGCGCGGCACCCACGACCAGCTCATCGCCCAAAAGGGAACGTACTACCAGCTCTACACGGGAGCGTTCGAGCTCGAGTAAACTGGCTTTGAAGGCGCGGAGCGCCTTCAAATGCCAAGGGGGAACGTGCGAAAAGAGATTCGGAAATGTCTGCGGACATTTCCGAATCTCTTTTCTGCTGTTTTGCTCCGCGCACTCGCTACGCTCGTATACTCCGCAAAACAAAAGGTATTTTTTCCGACGTACATGCCGCCGGAAAAAATGGCTCGATAGAGAGATTTTGCCCCTCCTAGGTCGGGGTGGCGCGAGGCGCCGGGGTGGTTCCGTCTATCCAACCGCGCAAATAATCGCACCCGCCCCCGGTTTAGAGCCCTCCCCGCAGGGCGGGGAGGGGGAGGGGTGAGGTGGGAGCCGAAGGGTTTTGGGCGGCTGCGATGAACGCACGCACCTCATCCGGCGCCTGCGGGCGCCACCTTCCCCACTTTGTGGGGAAGGCTAAGACGAAGGACGAGGGCTCGAATACCCCGCCGCCGCGGCGGCACCCCTTTTTCCGAAAAAGGGGTCGGGGGAATAAGGTTGCGGCGCTTTGCGCCGCGTTTATATTAAAATTGCGCCGCAAAGCGGCGCATCCTTTTAAAGCCCCCTCCTCGTAGGAGGGGGGCAGGGGGGCAGCGAGCGTGGGATGACAGACCGGCCTCGATGACCCGCAGAGGTTATAAACACCGCCGTAGGGGTCGCCGTCCCCGGCGACCCGCCCTTCGTCTATTGACCCGTTCCGAACACCGCCGTACGGGCCGCTGCCCACAGCGGCCCTTCCCCGGTTGACCACCAATTTCCGTTTTATCGGAACCGTTTCCGTCACGCAACGTGGCCCGGGCGGGTTTGGAACCCGCCCCTACAGAAAATATGGAAGGTTATCCCATATAAATAACATAGGAAATTATCGAAACGCGGGTCGCCGAGGACGGCGGCCCCTACGGCGTTTATCGGGGGCAATCCGGACCCTGCAACGCGGGTCGCCGTGGGCGGCGACCCGTATGGCGGTGATTAAACGCAATTCAAAATGTAGGGGCGGACCCATGTGTCCGCCCGTCCCTCGTCCCCCGTCCCCGCCGCGGCGGATAATAAAAACCGCGGCGAAGCCGCAACCTTTTTCGCCCCCCTCCTCGTAGGAGGGGGGCAGGGGGGTAGCGAGCGTTGGTCGATAGGGCTCTATCGTCCAACCTTCGATCCCTCAGTCGCTTCGCGACAGCTCCCTTTACGAAAGGGAGCCCAAAAAAAATTGCGCCGCATAGCGGCGCAAACCTTTTGGCACGGGCGGGTTCTAAACCCGCCCGTTTTCCTTAATACAGCTTAATATAACGGAAACCTCGCGCACAGCTCGTTGACGGTCCGCCTCGTCTCCTCCGCGGTGCCCTCGTAGTCGTGGGCGGTGGCGGCGATGCAGCGGGCGATGGTTTTCATCTCCTCCTCCTTAAAGCCCCGGGTGGTGGCGGCGGGGGTGCCGATGCGGATGCCGCTGGTGACGAAGGGCTTCTCCGGGTCGTTGGGAATGGCGTTTTTGTTGACGGTGATGTAAACGCTGTCCAGACGCTTCTCCAGCGTCTTGCCGGTGACGCCGGTGCCGCGAAGGTCGGCCAGCATCAGGTGGTTGTCCGTGCCGCCTGAGACGAGGTTGATGCCGCATTTCTGGAGCTCGTCGGCCAAAACGGCGGCGTTTTTCACGATCTGGGCCTGATAGTCCTTGAATTCGGGCTTCAGCGCCTCGCCGAAGCACACGGCCTTGGCGGCGATGACGTGCATCAGGGGTCCGCCTTGGGTGCCGGGGAAGATGGCCTTGTTGAACTGCTTGCCGAACTCCGGGTCCTCCGTGAGGATCATGCCGCCGCGGGGACCGCGCAGGGTCTTGTGGGTGGTGGTGGTGACCACATGGGCGTAAGGGATGGGGCTTTCGTGCTGGCCGGCGGCCACGAGGCCGGCGATGTGGGCCATGTCCACCATGAGGTACGCCCCGCTCTCGTCCGCGATCTCGCGGAAGCGCTTGAAATCAATGGCCCTGGGATACGCCGACGCGCCGGCCACGATGAGCTTGGGCTTATGCCGGAGGGCCAGGTCCATCAGCGCGTCGTAGTCGATCCGCCCCGTCTCGGCGCTGACGCCGTAGGGGACGAAGTTGAAGTATTTGCCGGAGAGGTTCACCGGGGAGCCGTGGGTCAGGTGCCCGCCCTCGGCCAGGTTCATGCCCAGCACCGTGTCGCCGGGATTCAGCAGGGCAAAGTACACGGCGGTGTTGGCCTGGGCGCCGGAGTGGGGCTGGACATTGGCGTAGCCGGCGTTGAAGAGCCGCTTGGCCCGATCGATGGCCACCGTCTCCACCTCGTCCACGTACTCACAGCCGCCGTAGTAGCGCTTGCCGGGATAGCCCTCCGCGTACTTGTTGGTGAGGACGCTGCCCATAGCCGCCATGACGGCGGGAGAGACGTAGTTCTCGCTGGCGATGAGCTCGATGTTGCGCTTCTGGCGCCCAAGCTCCCGGCCCATGGAGGCGGCGATCTCGGGGTCTACGCTCTGAAGGTAGCCGATGGAATCCTGAAGGTCTGCATACATAGAAATTTTCTCCTGAAGCATTATTTTTTGTACATGAGGATCCCCAGCGTCTTGGGGCCGCAGTGGTTGGAGATGGTGCACCCAGCCACGGCCTCCAAAAGCTCCCCGAAGGGGCACAGGGCGAGGACCTGTTCGCGGACCTGATCGATGACCTCCCGGGGGAAGCCCTCGGACCAGGTGATGAAGGCGCGGCGACGCTCGATGCCGTCCGGCGCGGCCAGACGGTCGGCCAGGTACTTGGGGAGGACCTTTTCAATGGCGCCCCGGTACTTCTTGCCCACGCCCATGGCGCCGTCCTTGAGCTCGATGCAGGGCTTGAGGTTCAGGAGGTTGGCCCCCATGGCCACCAGCGGCGAGCACCGCCCGCCGGCCTTGAGGTACTCCAGCGTGTCGATGACGAAGCTCACGTCCAGCCGTTCCCGCTTTTCCTCCAGGGCGGCGACGATCTCCTCCGGGGTCTTGCCCTCTTTGGCCATGTCGCAGGCGTCCAGCACCAAAAGGGAGATGCCGGTAGAGAGGTTCCGGGAGTCCACCACCCAGACGTTCCCCACCTCCTCGCCGGCGATGTTGGCATTCTGGAAGCAGGCGGACATGGACTGGGAGATGGTGAAGTGGATAATGGCGTCGTACTCGGCCCTAAACTCCCGGAATCTCTCCAGGTAGTCCCCCACGTTCACGGCGGCGGTGTTGCCCAGCTTCCCGCCGGCGGCCTTGTGGTCGAAGATGTCCTGGGCGCGTATCTCCACCCCGTCCTTCCGGGCCACGCCGTCCATGACCACGTAGAGTGGAAAGATGTGGACGCCATACTGCTCGGCCAGCGGGGCCGGAAGATCACAGGTGCTGTCGGCGGTGATCTTGATCCTCATAGGTGTGCCCTCCCGGTATTAAAATGTCGATGGGCCCATCATACCACATCACCGGGGAAAAAAATAGAGGTTAAATGAACAAATTTTCTAAAAATGTCTCGATTTTGCTGTTGCGAATAGACGCAAAACATTTGTGAGGCGATGTAACCTTTTCCCCCGCCCCGACGTCTTATGAATGTCCGGACAAGAAAAAGGTGGTGGTCAGGCATGGATGCGCAGACGTTCTGCCGCGAGCTGGAGAGGTGCAAGCTGAGCCTCTACCGGCTGGCGCTGGGGATCGTCCGAAACGAGGCGGACGCCGAGGACGCGGCGGCGCGGGCGGTACTGCGGGGCTTTGAGGCCCGGGCGGAGCTGAGAAAGCCGGAGAGCTTCCGGCCGTGGCTCCTGCGCATCACCGCCAATGAGGCGTACGCCATCCTGCGGGGCCGGGACCGGGTCGCCTACCTCGAGGAGCTGGAGACGGAGCCGGCGGCCCCGGAACCGCCGGAGGAAACGGGCCTTTGGCAGGCGGTGCTTTCCCTGCCGGAGAGCCTGCGGGCCGTGGTGACGCTCTATTACTACGACGGGTACTCCGTCCGTGAGACTGCCGGGATCCTCTCGCTCACCGAGGGCGCGGTGAAAACGAGACTGTCCCGCGCGAGGGCCCTTTTGAGGAAACTATTGGAAAAGGAGGATGCGCTGTGAAATACCGCGACGACAAGGAGCTGGACAACGCCCTGCGTTCCCTGGCAAAAAGCGAGCGCCTCGCCCTGCCGGAGGACCTGGACGAGCGGCTGAGCCGGTGTCTCGGCGGCCTCCCGGAGAAAAAAGAAAAGGAGGAACGACCTGTGAAGACACATACAAGGAAAATCGTGAACCGGATCATCCTGGCGGCGGCGGTGCTGGCGCTGATGGTCGCGTGCCTCGCCGTTGGGGCGCTGGCCTTCAGCCAGGAAAAGGTGGTGGAGGTCCCCGTCGCCGCTGAGCGTCAGGAAATCGTCATGGAGGACATCGGCCTCACCGTGGTCCTGCCGGACAGCTGGAAGGGGCGGTACTACGTCTGGTCCGACGCTGAGTCCTGCCGCGTCTTCAACAAGCTGACGGTCGACTGGGTCACGGAGTGGATCGAGGAAAATCCGGACGACCACGAGTACTTCGACCCGTACTATTATGAGGACGGCTGGCCCGGCCCCTTTTACGGCTATGACGGTTTGCTCTTCGGGGTGGCGCGCGTCACGGACGTGCCTATGACCAAGGCGGAGTTTGACGACTGGGTGCCCTGGCCCGCCCAGTACCTCTTTACCACCGAGGAGGGCGTCTACGCCATGAAGATGCCCAGCGATGTGCAATCGGTAGCGTCGTCCGAGGAGGATTACCGCGAGATGCAGTCCGAATTTGACCGGATCCTGTTCATCCTCAACAGCGCCGCCACCGGCTTTTCCTCGAAAAACTGATCTTTCCGATAAAAACAGGGGACATTCCTTTCGGAGTGTCCCCTGTGCTCCTTGCGCCGGAGGCAGGTACGGATTGTCGGAACCGCTCTATCATCCCACCTTCGCTTCCCCCCTGCCCCCCTCCTACGAGGAGGGGGGCTTTTTTAAAGGTTTGCGCCGCTTTGCGGCGCAATTTTTATAAAAGCGGCGCAAAGCGCCGCATCCTTATTCCCCTTGACCCCTGTTACAATAAATTTACCCCACCTTCGTGGCAGCCGGCCACGGGCGAGGGGCATCTTGTTGCCCAAGCTGTTAGAATGGAGAGGCAATGGCCTGATGTTGAC
>CANPYK010000020.1 GCA_947588605.1 uncultured Oscillospiraceae bacterium | reverse complement strand
GTCGACTTGGTGGGCCGTTGCCCCGCCAACTATCTAATCAGACGCGAGCCCATCTCAGAGCACATTAAGCTTTGGTTCCCAGAGGATGCCCCCCGAAAACATTATGCGGTATTAGCAGCCGTTTCCAGCTGTTGTCCCCCACTCCGAGGCAGGTTGCTCACGCGTTACTCACCCGTCCGCCACTAAACATAGAATCAGTTACCATCATCTATGTTCCGTTCGACTTGCATGTGTTAGGCACGCCGCCAGCGTTTATCCTGAGCCAGGATCAAACTCTCAATAAATGGTATCTTAACATCCTTCCGGACGCTAAAATCATTTTTTGATAGCTAATTCAAGCTCTCAAAAGAATTTCTTTGCCGTGATCCCTCACGGCGAAAGCCCTTCCCGTTCTTGGTGCTTTCTCGCTTACACTGTTTAATTCGCAAGGTGCATCCCCGCTTCGCCTCTCGGCTCAGCGGACTTTTAGAATAACATAACTTCGAACCCTTGTCAAGACTTTTTTCAATCTTTTTTCCGAGGATTTTTTGCCATGTCATCCGCTGTTTTTCAACAGCTTGCTTACTATACACCATGGGTGGGGAAAATGTCAACACTTTTTTTGAGATTTTTCAAAAAAATTCGCGGGGCGCCCCGACCCCGCGAAAACCGCCGGCGGATGCCCCTACATCTTGTGGTTTTCCCGCGCGGCCAGCACAGGCTGGAGCTGCCGCCCCTCCATGGCCGCCTCCACCGTGGCCTCGATCTTATCGAGGTCGGCGGCCAGGGAGCAGGGCTTGCCCTCCGGGTCATCCTGGTAGAAGGGCACAAAATAGATGTTCTTCCGGGCCAGGAGCTTCCCGATGTTCTCCGCGTTAGCCGAGAGGGCGTCGTTGGTGGAAACGGCGATGACCACGGGCCGGCCGTTCCTCAGATGGGCCTTGGCAGCCATAGTGACGGCGGAGTCCGTGACGCCGTTGGCTATTTTCGCGATGGTGTTCCCCGTGCAGGGGACGATGATGAGGACGTCCAGGAGCTTTTTGGGTCCGATGGGCTCCGCCTTGACGATGGAGTCCACGATCTTTTTCCCCGAGGCGGCCTCCAGCCGCGCCCGAAAATCCTCCGCCATGCCGAAGCGCGTGTCCGTGACGGCGCTTGCTTCCGACATGATGGGCGTCACGTCGTATTCGCCGCAAAGCCGCTCAAAGGCGGCCATGGCCTTTTTAAATGTACAGTAGGAGCCGCACAGGGCGACGCCCGCTCTCAACCTTTCCATTGGCTGCACTCCAATTCCTTCCACATATGATAGATGGTGTCCCGGATGGCCGTCCCGGCGGTCTCCGGCGCGGCCTTGCCCGGAAGTCCCGGGGCCCACCGGGCCCGCAGGCCCAGCTCCTCCGCCGCCGCCAGGTCCGCCCCGCCGGGTTTGGAGGCCAGGTCCAGCACGAAGCAGTTTTTCCTGAGCTCCCTGAGGACCTCCTGGCCCAGCACCGGCGCCGGGACGGTGTTCACCACGGCGTCAAAGCCCCGGACCGCCCCGGCAAGGCATCCGGTGTCCGCCGGCTCCAGCCCCAGGCACTGGATCCAGGCCCAGTCCTCCGGCTTTCGGGCGGAGACGGTGACGCGCGCGCCCAGGAACCGCAGACGCAGGGCCAGGAGCTTGCCGATGCGGCCGAAGCCCACCACGAGGACCCTGGCCCCCAACAGTGTCACCGGCAGCTCCCGCATCAGGAGCTCCAGCGCCCCCTCGGCGGTGACGGCGGCGTTTTTGACCGTCAGCTCCTCCCGGGCAAAATAGTCCGCCACGCGCAGGCCCCGGGCCTCGGCGGCCTTCGCGAAAACGCCCTCCGGCTTCCCAGCCAGCACCAGCGCGTCCGGCGAAATGGCCTCCGCCAGCGCCCGCGCCGGGATGGGCGAAGCCGCCAGCGGCGCGTTCAGCTCCTCCCCACCGCCCATGGGCAGCGGCAAAATCACCGCCCGCGCCCCTGCCAGCGCCTCATTAAGGCTCCCGGCACGCGGCAGCGCCGGGTCCCCGCGCTCCAGGCCAAAGCACCGGACACTGTGCCCGTCCCGGACCAAGAGCCTTGCCAGCGCCTCCGTTCTCCCGTCCCCGCCGATGACAGCAACTTCCATCCCCAAGCCTCCCCTTTCAGCGTTCCCTACATTCTATTCCGGAAGGGGGAGGATGACACAGAGGGCGCGTGCGGGCCGCCAGGAGTGGCGGCCCCTATGGCGTGAACGGGGTGGGTGCGATTTGTCGAAACCACTCTATCAACCAACGCTCGCTGCCCCCCTGCCCCCCTCCTACGAGGAGGGGGCTTAAAAAGGATGCGCCGCTGTGCGGCGCAATTTTTTATAAACGCGGCGCGAAGCGCCGCATCCTTATTCCCCCGACCCCTTTTTCGGAAAAAGGGGTGCCGCCGCAGCGGCGGGGTATTCGAGCCTTCGTCCCCCGTCCCCCGTCTCTCGTCCTAGCCTTCCCCGCAGGGCGGGGAAGGTGGCGCCCGCAGGCGCCGGATGAGGTTGGTGCGATGATTTGGGCGGCGGGATAGACAGAACCACCCCGGCGCTTCGCGCCACCCCGACCTGGGAGGGGCAAGATTACCTGCGCACTCCCTTTTGCCCCTCCCACGGAGGGGACAG
The DNA here is from genome assembly GCA_947588605.1 of uncultured Oscillospiraceae bacterium. Lineage (GTDB taxonomy): Bacteria > Bacillota > Clostridia > Oscillospirales > Oscillospiraceae > RUG626. The sequence goes on along the minus strand of CANPYK010000020.1, from coordinate 36,252 downwards.
CCGCGTAGCGGCAGGGGTGGTGTGTGCGGCGGCGGGGGCGGGCGGGTGGGGAATATAAAAAATGCGGCGAAGCCGCAAACCTTTTTCCCGCCGCCGCGACCCTTCCGGCGCTTCGCGCCACCTCCCCCACGGGGGAGGTTAAAGCCCCCATCGAGCCATTTTTTCCGGCGGCATGTACGTCGGAAAAAATACCTTTTGTCACGCAAGTGTGCCGCTTGCGGCGCGCGAAGCGTGACGGCAGGAAGCCCCGGCGTGAATTCCGCAGAATTCACGCCGGGGCTTCCGCACGTTCCCCCTTGTCGGAAAAGGCCAACGGCCTTTTTCGACAGGTTTTACGCCTCCGGGCAATAGATGTGGTACGGCTGGCCCTCGATGTAGATGGGGGTGAGCTCGGCCTGGATGAGGGGGCGGGCGTAGTTGAGGAAGGCCGGGAGCATGTCGGTGAAGTTCTCGTTGACCCAGTCCAGGGGGACCTTTTTCTCGAGGTTGGCGACCTCGGAGATGGGGTGGAGCTCGGTGACGCACTGGTAGGGCTTGTTGGAGACGCGGCGGAGGGCCACCATCTCGCCGGTGTGGCCGTGGAAGGCCGCCTGGGCCGCGGCGCCGCCCACCTGGTAGGCCTCGGTGATGTCCGTGCGGCTGGTGAGATGCGAGGCGCAGCGCTGGAGGGTACTGAGCTCGATGGAGCGGGTCTTGGTGTCCAGATGGCGCTCCACCTGCCCCGCCAGATACCGGGCCGTGCCGGTGAGGTTCTTATGTCCGAAGGCGTCCACGCGCCGGGGGTCGTCGCTCAGCTCGCAGACGTACCGTCCGTCCTCCAGCTTCACGCCCTCGGAGACGGCGATGACGATGCTGGGCTTCTTCTCCTGCATCACCCGGACCTTCTCGATGAACCGGTCCACGTGGAAGGGCACCTCGGGAAGGCAGATCATGTCCACGCCCTCGCAGTCCTCGCCCCGGGCCAAGGCGGCGGCGGCGGTGAGCCAGCCTGCGTTGCGGCCCATGATCTCCACGATGGTCACGTATTTGGAGCCGTAGACCGTGGCGTCCCGGATGATCTCCTTCATGACCACGGATATGTACTTGGCGGCGCTGCCGTAGCCGGGGGTGTGGTCGGTGATCATCAGGTCGTTGTCGATGGTCTTGGGCACGCCCATGAAGCGGATGTCGGAGCAGACGTGCTCGCCGTAGTCGGCAAGCTTGCCGATGGTGTCCATGGAGTCGTTGCCGCCTATATACATAAGGTATCCCACGTCCAGCTCCTCCAGGAGGGCCATCAGCTTCTTGTACGGCTCCTCGTCCTCCCGCCAATCCGGGAGCTTGTAGCGGCAGGAGCCCAGGTAGCTGGAGGGCGTGCGCTTCAGAAGCTCGATCTCCAGACCCGTCTTGAATTTCTGGCTGAGATCCACGTACTTGCCCTGCAAAAGCCCCTCTACGCCGTGGAGCATCCCGTAGACGTGCTCCGCGCCCCGGGCGCGGGACGCCTCGTAGACGCCCGCCAGGGAGGAGTTGATGACCGAGGTGGGGCCGCCGGACTGGCCGACCATGACATTCTTACCCATGCGATAGCCTCCTTAATCCATTTTTTGTTCCATTTTATCCTGTTTTCACGGGCCTGTGCGCCCAGTTTTGTCTATTATACCAGAACTTCTGTAAATTCGCAACAAATTTTCCTAAAAATATCCGCAACTTCTATACATGTTGACGAAATCTCCATATTTATCGTTTTTCGATAAATATTTATTGACAATCAAAAACACTTGTGCTACGATACAGGCGAAAGGAGTTGAAAAACATGGGACAAAAGGAATTATCCCTGCTTCTGAAGATCGTCGTCGTGGTGCTGGCGGTGTTTTTGGCGCTGACGCTGGCCTTTTTCCTGCCGCCGCTGGCCCACGAGGTCTATCTTTTCTGCCTGGACATGGAGCTTTCGGAGACCTTGTCGTGGGTGCTGGGCGGGTGCGTCCTGCCGGCGGTGGTGTCGCTGTCGGCGATCCCCTGCTTCGCCGCGCTGTGGCTGGCGTGGCGGATCTTCACCGAGATCGGGCGCAACAACAGCTTCTGCGACGCCAACGCCCGCCGTCTGCGGCTCATCAGCCGTCTGGCCCTGGCGGATACGGTGGTCTACGCGGGCCTCTCGGTGTTCCTGTGCTTCCTGGGCATCGCCCATCCCTCCATCGTCCTGGTCATGTCCGCCATCATCCTCTTCGGCGCCGCCGTCACCGTCGTCTGCGCGGCCCTCTCGCACCTGACCAAAAAGGCCGCAGACCTCAAGTCCGACAGCGACCTGACCATATGAGGTGACGGCATGGCGATCACTGTAAATCTCGACGTGATGCTGGCCAAGCGCAAGATGTCCCTGACGGAGCTTTCCGAGAAGGTGGACATAACTCTGGCCAACCTGTCCATCCTCAAGACCGGCAAGGCCAAGGCCGTCCGCTTCACCACCCTGGACGCCCTCTGCCGCGCCCTCCAATGCCAGCCGGGGGAGCTTTTGGAGTGGACGGAGGACGGCTGAAGATGAGGACCTTCCTCTACTGGCTGGACGTGTGTTCTCCGGGTGAGCTGGCGGTGCTGGCGGGGTACATCGCCCTCTGCGCGGCGGCGTATCTGGCCTGCGGGCTTGCTTTGCGCGGGAGGCCGGCAATCAAGACCGTCCTCGCGGTCCTGGCGGGACTGATTGCGTCCCTGGCGCTGTGCGCCCTTTCCTGGGACGGGCTCTATTTTCGCACCGGGGAATTCCGCTCCACCTTCCCCGAGGGCTTCCTACCGCTCCTCCTGCTCCCGGCCGCTCTGGCGCTGGCGCTGGGAGTGGAGTATCTGATTGCCAAGACAAGAAAGGAGCATTCCATGGAAAACGAGAATAATCTGCCGGAAATCTCAACCTTCTCCCCCTTCGACTGGCTGGCGGTGGTGCTGGGCATCGCCCTGTCGGCCCTGTGGTTCCACGTCTTCTCTCTGGAAAGCCTACTGAACGTCCCCGGCCTCGGGACGACGGCCTTTGTGCTGGGGGCGCTGGGGGCCGAGTGCCTTTACCTGCGCCGCCGTATCCGCCCCACCGGGCGGGGGCTCCTTCTCGTTGCCTGCACCGTCCTTCTGGCCGTCTCCTGCGGGCTTTTCGGGGATTACGGGATGCGGATGATCAACCTGGCGCTCCTCGCGTTCCTGACCCCCGCCTCGGCGCTGGCCCTGGCGGGGCGGGACTTCCCGGCGCTGGAGCTTCGGGTGGTACCGGAGACGTTCCGGCTCTTCTTTCCCAACCTCTTTGTCCACTTTTTGGCTCCCTTCCGGGCTCTGCGGCGCAAAAAGCGGAGCTTCAAGGGCTTCTGGACCGTAGTGCTGACGCTGATGTTCGCCGTCCCGGTGCTGGCGGTGATCCTCGCCCTGCTCATGAGCGCCGACCAGGTCTTCTCCGGCCTTCTGGGAGACGCCGCCGAAGGCTTCCTTAAGTTTCTGGACCGGGGCTGGTTTCTGGTGCGGTGGGTGAGGATCGCCGTCCTGGGGCTGATGCTCTTCTCCTTCCTCTACTCCCTGGCCCGTCCCACTGAGGCGCGCAAGGCCCCGGCGCCGGACCCCGTCGTCCTCCCCTGCCTGCCCTGCGCCGCCGTCCTCGTCGTGCTGGACCTCCTTTACGCCGTCTTCGCCGCCGTGCAGTTCGTGTACCTCTTCGGCGGGACCGAGACGGTGTCCATGCAGGGCGGCTACGCCCAGTACGCCCGCCAGGGCTTCTTCCAGCTGGTGGCGGTGGCGGGCATCAACCTCCTGGCGGCCTTCACCGCCGCGCGGGCCTCCGGGAAGGGCAAACGGGCGGTGAACGTGCTCCTCTGGCTGCTCCTCGCCCTCACCGCCGTCATCCTGGCCTCCGCCGCCACGCGCATGTGCCTCTACATCGGCGCTTACGGCCTGAGCCTCCTGCGGGCTATGACCCTGCTCGTCATGCTGTGGATCGCCCTGGCCCTCCTGCTGGCCGGCTACAAGACTCTGCGCCCGGACAAGCGCGTCTTCCCCGCCCTCTTCGCCGCATTCCTCATCCTCTGGACGGCCTTCAGCCTCTCCAACATCGACGCCCGCATCGCTCACTTCAACCGCGCGGCCCATGAGCGCGGCCTCATCGCCGAATACGACGCGGCGTATATCGAAAGGCTGGCCCCCTCGGAGGAGGAATATGAGGGGATGCCGTGGGCGGACCGGGTGATCGTGACGGGGATGGGCGGGTAAACAACGACGATACGCCCCGAACACCGCCGTACGGGCCGCCGCCTACGGCGGCCCACCCTCCAATAACCACCATTTTCCGTTTTATCGGAACCGTTTCCGTCCTCAACGTGGCACGGGCGGGTTTAGAACCCGCCCCTACAGGGAATCTGGAAGGTTATCCCTTTCAACCGATATCGGAGGTCATCGAAACGCGGGTCGCCGGGGACGGCGACCCCTACGGCGTTCATCGGGGGCAATCCAAACCCTGCAACGTGGGCCGCCGTAGGCGGCGGCCCGTACGGCGTGGATTGAACGCAATTCAAACTGTAGGGGCGGGTTCCAAACCCGCCCGTCCCCCGTCCCCGCCGCGGCGGATACCGGGTTTGAAGCCTTCACTCGGTCCCGATGAACGCACCCGCCTCCGCTTCAGAGCCCTCCCCGCAGGGCGGGGAGGGGGAGGGGTGAGGTGGGAGCCGAAGGGCTGCAACCGGTTGCGATGAACGGACCCACCTCATCCGGCGCCTGCGGGCGCCACCTTCCCCGCCCTGCGGGGAAGGCTAAGACGGGGGACGGGGGTTCGAATACCCCGCCGCTGCGGCGGCACCCCTTTTTCCGAACAGGGGTCAAGGGGAATAAGGTTGCGGCGCTTCGCGCCGCCTTTATATAAAAATTGCGCCGCAAAGCGGCGCAAAACCTTTTTTACCCCCTTTCCGGGAAAGGGGGGCAGGGGGGATTCGAGTCCCCGTCCCCCCTCCCCGCCGCGCGGGCAAATCCAAACTGCGGCGAAGCCGCAACCTTTTTAAGCCCCCTCCTCGTAGGAGGGGGACAGGGGGGCAGCGAGCGTGGGACGATAGACCGCTTCCCGGGCTTCGCAGCCCCCTTCACCCCATCTCCCCAAACGCCCGCACGTACACATCCGCCATTTCCCGCAGCGCGGCCTCGTCCGCAGCATAGGACGGGTCGTAGACGGCGGCGGTGAGGAAGCCGGCGGCGTGGGCGGTGCGGAGGGCGTGGGGGGCGTCCTCGAAGACGCAGGTGTCGCCGGGGGCGGCGCCCAGGCGGCGGGCACACTCGAAGAAGATGTCGGGCTTGGCCTTCCCCGAGCCGAACTCCGCGCAAGGGAGGATGAAGTCAAAATATTCCTTGACACCCAGCCGGCCCAGCAGATATTCCACCAGCGGGCGGGCGGTGTTGGTGGCCACGCACATGGGGACATTTTGCCTTTTGAGCCTTCGGAGGTACTCCAAAGCCCCCGGCTTGAGCTCCACCCGCTCATACCCCTCCCGCACCAGCTCGTTGACGGCGGCGCAGATCTGCTCCGGCGTGTCGGCAAGGCCGTAGTTGGTCCGGTAGTAGTCCGCCGCCTGCGTCAGCGTCAGAGCCTTATACTTGCTGGTGATGTCCGGGTCCGGGGCGATGCCGCGCCGCTCCAGAAACAGCGCCCAGACCCCGTCCCACACGGGCATGGAGTCCGTCAGCGTCCCGTCCATATCAAAGATCGCGGCCTTAAATTCCATCGTTCTGCCTCCCCTGGTTATCCCAGATCACCACCGCCGTGCCCTGATGGACGGTGACGGCGGCGTCCGCGCCGGTAAACTCGTTGCTCACGCCCCGGGGAAGGTCGTCGGGCAGGGGGAACCGGTCCAGGCCGTAGAGAAGCCCCGTCTCGCTGACCACGGCGGTCCCGCCCCAGGCGAAGACGCTGACACGGCCCCGGTAGGAGGCGTCAAAGCGCAGGACCCCGTCGGTCACGGCTGCCGCCCTCTCCCGCCTGCCCACTAAAAGGCCCTCCACGCCCCTCCGGGCCAGGGAAACGAGAAGCTGAATGTTGGCAAGGCTGTGGTCCAGCCGCCCGCCCAGGGCGCCGTAGATGACGATACGCTCCGCGCCACGGCGCAGGGCCTCCGCCACGGCCAGGGCCGTGTCCGTGTCGTCCTTCATCACCGGGTGGCGCACCACGGGGACGCCCTCGGGAAGCGCGCCGGCGTAGGAGTCGAAGTCCCCCACGAGGAGGTCGGGCCGCCGGCCCATCCGGTCAAGCTCCGCAAGCCCGGCGTCGGCGGCGATGACGAAGCCCTCGCCCAATTCCGGGGCCTCCCCGTACTCCCCGGCGGCAAAAATGTAACATGTCCTCATGTTTCTGTCTCCATAGCCGCCGCCACCGCGTGAGCGGCGATGGTCGCGGACCGGGTGTTGAAGTGGACGCCGTCCACCGTCAGCTCCAGGCCCCGCCGGCGGGAGTACCGGTCCTTGGCGGGGGGACACAGGCCCATGGTGAGGATGTCCAGCGCCCGCCGGAGGCCCAGGCGGCCGAAATCGTAGCCCATCCCCGGCTCCGGCACGGCTGTGAGCTCCGCGCCCATCACGTCGGCGAAGGGAAGGCCGCGCCTCGATGCCAGGTCCCGCAGGATCTCGTTGCGGGCCCTGAGCTCGTCCAGGGGGTAGTCCCTGAGCTGCATCAGCGGCAGGCCCATGAGGACGCACCGCTTCCCGTCGGCGAGGATCTGGTCCACGATCTCGTCCATGACGGCCGCGTACTCCTTTTCATCCGCCCAGCGCTTCCAGCCGCGCCGCCAGCCGAAGACCAGCCGCCACACAAGGGCCCGGCTCATGAGGAAGGGCTGCAAGAGGTCGTTGGTGCCGATGCCCACCACCACCGTGCTCACGTCGGAATACCATTTTGTCTTGCGATAGACGTGGAGCCGGCGCAGTGCCCCGTGGGCGGTGTCGCCGTCCAGGCCCCCGTTTTTGTAGGGCTCTTTCGGCATAAAGCGGATGTACGACCAGCCCACAATGCCTCGGGTCAGGCTGTCGCCCAGGTACAGGATCATGGCGTTCACCTCGATGAAAGCCAGTATACCACATTTTTCGCCGCCGTTGGGGATTTTCCAGAAAATTTTGCGAAATACCCAAAAAAGTCTTTCCAACCGAAAATAATATGGTATAATGTGGACATCAACTCTACTCAAAAAGGAGATCTGTCCTATGAAACGTGTGGGCATCCTCACCTCCGGCGGCGACTGTCAGGCGCTGAACGCCACCATGCGCGGCGTGGCCAAGGGACTTTACGGCATCTACGGCGGGGACGGCGTGGAGATCGTGGGCTTCATCGACGGCTACAAGGGCCTCATCTACGAAAAATACCGGGTCATGACTCCCCGGGACTTCACCGGCCTTCTCACCGTGGGCGGCACCATCCTGGGCTCGTCCCGGACGCCCTTCAAGCTCATCCGGGAGCCGGACAAGAACGGCCTCGACAAGGTCAAGGCCATGAAGGAGACGTATAAAAAGCTGAAGCTCGACTGCCTCGTTGTCCTGGGCGGCAACGGCAGCCAGAAGACGGCCAATCTCCTCTCCGAGGAGGGGCTGAACGTCATCGGCCTGCCCAAGACCATCGACAACGACCTGTGGGGCACGGACACCACCTTCGGCTTCCAGTCCGCCATCGCCTGCGCCACCAACGTCATCGACTGCATCCACACCACCGCCGCCAGCCACAACCGCATCTTCATCGTGGAGGTCATGGGCCACAAGGTGGGGTGGCTGACGCTGAACGCCGGAATCGCCGGCGGCGCGGACATCATCCTCATCCCCGAGATCCCCTACAAGGTGGAGTCTGTGGTTAATAAGATCAAAGAGCGGGGCGAGACGGGCCACGACTTCACCATCCTCGCCGTGGCCGAGGGCGCGATCTCTAAGGAGCGGGCGGACCTTCCCAAGAAGGAGCGGAAGAAGGCCCTGGCGGACCTGGCCCAGGCTTACCCCTCCGTGAGCTACGAGCTGGCGGCCCAGATCACCGCCGCCACGGGCAAGGAGGTGCGCGTCACCGTCCCCGGCCACATGCAGCGCGGCGGGATGCCCGTGGCCTACGACCGGGTGCTGTCCTCGCGTCTGGGCGCCCAGGCGGCCCTCAACATCTCCAGGGAGAAGTACGGCGACCTGGTGGCCATCCACAACCACAAGATCGTCTCCGTCCCCCTCAAGGAGATCGCCGGCAAGCTCAAGATGGTGGACCCCCAGGACGACATCATCACGGAGGCCCGTCTTCTGGGCATCAGCTTTGGCGATGAATGAGTCTATCTGCTGTGAATACCCCCTCACCTGGGAACGCTACTGCTCCTGGGTGAAGGCCGACCAGCTCCGGGGCGGCCGGCTGGTGGTCAACCTCCTCCTCTTAGCCTTCGGCGTAGCGTGTTTGGTGCTGGCCTTTCCCGTGAGCTTCATGACCATCATGATGATCGGGCTTTTCATCATGTGCGTCTACGTGGTCTTCTTCAACTGGCGCTACAACGCCAGGACCCAGTACCGCCTCACCGCCCGGAAAAAGGGCGGCGAGAACTGGACCCGCCGCATCGTCTTCGAGGAGAACTCCATCACCTTCTCCGACGGCGGCTCCAGCCGCAGCGTCTCCTACGGGGACCTGACCGGGATGAAGGAAAAGCCCAATGAGATCTCCCTCTACTTCGGCCGCAAGCTCAAGCTCGTCCTCTACCCCGACGCCTTCACCCAAGGCTCCTGGCCCGAATGCCGGGCGCTGTTGAAGGCAAAGACGAGGAAATGACACACTGTCGAAAAAGGCCGTTGGCCTTTTCCGACGGGCCGCCGTAGGCGGCGGCCCCTACGGCGTTGATTGAGGCAATCCAGAACTGTTTTCCCCCACCGCGAATTTTTCGCGGCGGGGATTTTTCTGTCCTTTTTCGCCAGCGTTTTCACGGGAAGAGTGGTATGATTTGGAAAACGCTGTACGGAGGCGATGGTTTATGGAGCCGGAGGGACTTTTGGCATGTACGGGGCTGTCGGAGGGGGCGCTGCGGCAGGTGGAGCGGATCCGGGATCCGCGCTTGCGGGCGCTGGCGGCGGTGGAGGCCGCGTACCGGGGGCTTTCGGAGGAGGCCGCCGGGGCGTATGTGGACGAGGTGCTGGCCGCCACCTTGCCGGAGAGCGCCCGGCGGGTGCTCACGGCTGTCTCGGGGGCGGTGGAGAAGTACCGGGCCATCGGCGGCGAGGTCCAGCTTTTCCGGGAGGACGCGGACAACGGCGTGAAGCTGACGGTGCGTCTTTCCCGGTGAGCCGCCGAAGCTCCGGCGTCAGGAGGACCAGGGAGACCAGGTTCGGCGCCATCATGAGCACGTTGAGGCTGTCGCCCAAAGCCACCACCGCCGGGAGGCTCACAAAGGCGGAGACAAAGGTCACCGCCGGGTAGACGAGCCGGTAGACCTCCCCGCCCCGCTCCCCCGCCAGGAACTGGGCGCACCGCTCTCCGTAGAGGGACCAGCCCACGATGCTGGAAAAGGCGAAGAGCGCCATGGCCAGGGCCATGAAGGCCCCCGCCGTCCGTCGGCCGAATACCGTCGCCAATGCGCCGGTACACAGCGCCGCCCCGGCGGGGACGCCCCGGGGGATAGGGACGCCGGAGGTCAGGACCATGAGGCCCGTCAGGGTACAGATGACGCCGGTATCCACAAAGACCTCGAAGATGCCCATGAGGGCGTACCCCGCCGGGTCCTCGGCCTGGGCGGAGGCGTGGGCGATGGGGGACGAGCCCAGGCCCGCCTCGTTGGAGACGAGCCCCCGCCGGACCCCCCAGCGCATGGCCTCCGACACCCCCGCGCCCAGGCTCCCGCCTATGGCCGGACCCCATCCGAAGGCCCCCCGAAGGATGTCCGACAGGGCTCCCGGCAGGGCCGAAAGGTGCGTCAGGATCACCGCCAGCGTCCCCAAAACATACGTCCCCGCCATGAAGGGCACCAGCAGCGCCGCCGTCCTCCCCCGGCCCTTGGCACCGCCCCGGCAGGTGACGGCCACGGCGGCGGTCATCCCCAGCGCCAGGGGCAGGAGGGTCTTGGGGCTTTGGAACGACCCCAGGGAGACGATGCCGGCCATCTGTGTCATGTTCCCCACGCCCAGGCCCGCCACGGCCCCGGCGGCGCTGAACACCACGGCCAGCGGGAAAAATTTCGGCCCCAGGCCGTTTTTCACGGTGTACATGGGCCCGCCCACGTATTCCCCGCCGCGCTTCTCCCGGAACCGGAGGGCCAGGGCGATCTCGCAGTATTTGAGCCCCATGCCCACGGCCATGGACACCCACATCCAAAAAAGAGCCCCGGGGCCGCCCATGCTGAGGGCAATAGCCACCCCGGCGATGTTCCCGGTGCCCACGGTGCCGGCAAGGGCCGTGCAGACAGCCTCAAAGGCGCTGGTCCCCGCCCCCTCGCCCCGTCGGAAAAGCCGCCCGAGGCACGCGCGCATGGCCGGGAGGAACCGCCGCGCCTGAATAAACCCGGTGTTGGCCGAAAGCCACACCCCCACCCCCACCAGCGCCGCCGCCGTAGGCCACCCCCACACCGCCGCCTGGAGGGCTTCCAGAAAAGCCATAGCATCACCGGATAAGCGTATGCCGGAAACGGGGCGGGGATGACTGGGGGAAGTGTTTGGGGGAAGCGGTCTGTCGACCCACGCTCGCTTCCCCCCTGCCCCCCTCCTACGAGGAGGGGGCGAAAAATGGTTGCGCCGCTTTGCGGCGCGATTTTTTATAAACGCGGCGCGAAGCGCCGCATCCTTATTCCCCTTGACCCCTGTTTTTTCGGAAAAAGGGGTGGCCCCGCAGGGCCGGGGTATTCGGGCCCCCGTCCCCCGTCCCTCGTTCCCCGTCCCAGCCTTCCCCACAAAGCGGGGAAGGTGGCGCCCGCAGGCGCCGGATGAGGTGGGTGCGTTCATCGAAGCCGGTTGCAGCCCTTCGGCTCCCACCTCACCCCTCCCCCTCCATCTCCGCGCTAAGAGCCGCCGCTTCGCGGCGGTTGCGCTCCGAAACGCGCCTGCGGGCGCAGCCGCCCCGCGGGGAGGGCTCTAAACCGGGGGGCGGGTGCGGTTTATTGGAACCGTGTGCAGGCTTCAAACCCTGTATCCGCCGCGGCGGGGACGGGCGGGTTTGGAACCCGCCCCTACAGTTTTTGGAATGTTTCCAATTAACGCCGTAGGGGTCGCCGTCCTCGGCGACCCGCGTTTCGAGGATTTCCGATGTTATTTATATGGGATAACCTTCCACATTCCCTGTAGGGGCGGGTTCTAAACCCGCCCGTGCCACGTTGCGTGACGGGAACGGTTCCGATAAAACGGGAAATGCCGGTTATCGGTAGGTTGGATTTATCCGCTGCGGCGACACTTCCGGCGCTTCGCGCCACCTCCCCTGAAGGGGAGGCTAATGGGGGCTCGAATCCCCCTGACCCCCTTTGCCCCAAAGGGGGTGAAAAAAGTTTTGCGCCGCTTTGCGGCGCAATTTTTTATAAAACGCGGCGCGAAGCGCCGCATCCTTATTCCCCTTGACCCCTGTTTTTTCGGAAAAAGGGGTGGCCCCGCAGGGCCGGGGTATTCGGGCCCCCGTCCCCCGTCCCTCGTTCCCCGTCCCAGCCTTCCCCACAAAGTGGGGAAGGTGGCGCCCGCAGGCGCCGGATGAGGTGGGTCCGTTCATCGAAACCGGTTGCAGCCCTTTGGCTCCCACCTCACCCCTCCCCCTCCATCTCCGCGCTAAGAGCCGCCGCTTCGCGGCGGTTGCGCTCGTGATGCGCGCCTGCGGGCGCAGCCGCCCCGCGGGGAGGGCTCTGGGACGGAGGCGGGTGCGGTTATTTGGGCGGTTGGATAGACGGAACCACCCCGGCGCTTCGCGCCACCCCGACCTGGGAGGGGCAAAAGAGGTTGCGATACCGGAACGGTTTCGAACAAACGCACCCGCCTCGGTCTCGGAGCCCCCTCCTCGTAGGAGGGGGGCAGGGGGGCAGCGAGCGTTGGACGATAGAGCGGTTCCGAAAAATCGCACCTACCTCCAACTACGTTGCCCCTCCAAGGTCGGGGACAGCCGCGAAGCGGCAGGGGTGGTGTGTGCGGCGGCGGGAGCGGGTGGGTGGGGAATATAAAAAATGCGGCGCAAGCCGCAAACCTTTTTCCCGCCGCCGCGCGAATTGTATCACCACCCCGGCCTGGGAGGGGGCTGGATGCGGGGCAAAACGAAAGGAAGGCCGCGGAGCGGCCTTCCTGGGCTTTACATTTCTACATCCACGTTGGTTCCCGCGTCGCGCTGGGGCATGGCGGCGGCGGAGGCGGTGCGGAAGCGGGAGCGGGAGTCGCGGACCTCGCCGAGGGCCTCGGCGATGGCCTCCTCCGTGCGGCGGAGGGCGTCGTCGGCGTAGTCGTTGGCGACGCGGCGCAGCTCGGCGGATTTCTGCTCGGCGGCGGCGACGATCTCGGTGGCGCGTTGGCGGGCGGCGCGGACGATCTCCTCCTGGTCCACCATCTGGCGGGCCTTCTGCTCCGCCACGCGGCGCAGGGACTCGGCCTCGCGCTTGGCGTTGTTCACATACTCGGTCCTGGCCGCTACGAGACGGCGCGCCTCGGCGATCTCCCCAGGGAGCTGGGCCTTGATCTCGTCCAGAAGGTCCAGGACCTTGTCCCGCTCGATGACGCACTTCTCCGCCCCCAGAGGCAGCCCCCAGGCGTCGGTGATCATATTGTAGAGCATGTCCAACAGTTGCTGCACGTCGTTACCCATACGAATGTACCTCTTTCTTCTTTTATTTTGAGAGCTTATCCAGGACGTCCCGGGCGATCTCCCGGGGGACGACCTTGGAGATATCGGCGTTGTACATGGCCATCTCCCGGGCGATGGTGGAGGAGAGGTATGTATACTTCTCATCCGCGGTCAGAAAGACCGTCTCGATCTCCGGGGCCAGCTTTTTGTTGAGAAGGGCGATCTGGAACTCCATCTCGAAGTCCGACACGGCCCGCAGGCCCTTGACGATGAAATTGGCCCCCTGGGACTTGGCAAAATCCACCAAAAGCCCGTCGAAGGAGGCTGCCTCCACGTTGCCGTATTTGCCGATGACACGGCGGACGAAGTCCGTCCGCTCCTCCATGGAGAAGCGGGGGCGCTTGGAGGAGTTCACCGCCACGCAGACGATGACCTTGTCGAAAAGGCGGGAGGCCCTTTTGATGATGTTCAGGTGCCCCAAGGTAATGGGGTCGAAGGAGCCGGGGTAGACGGCGATCTTCATAGGTCGTTCCTCCCGTAAACGGTGAGCTTCACCCGGCCGTAAAGGTACTCCCGGCGGGTATACCGGTCCCCCGCCAACTCCGGCAGGGTCCGGGTCCTGTCGCTTTCACACATAATTATACCATTTTTATTGAGAATGTCAAACCTCTCCACGAGATTCAGCGCGGTTTCCAGAAATTTCTCGGCGTAGGGCGGGTCCATGAAGATAAGGTCGAAGCCCCGGGCCAGCTCCAGATACGCCAAAGAGTCGCTTTTGACCACGGTGGCCCGGTCCTTGAGGCCCGTGGCGCGCAGATTCTCCCGCACGAGCTTCAGGCTCTCCGGCGAGCGGTCCACGAAGACGCAGGAGGCCGCCCCCCGGCTCAGCGCCTCGATGCCCAGCTGGCCCGTGCCGGCGAAGAGGTCCAGGACCCGGGCGTTCTCCAGCCTAAACTGGAGGATGTTGAACATGGCCTCCTTCACCTTGCCGGTGGTGGGGCGGACGTCATAATTGGCGGGCTCCCGCAGGGTGCGGCCGCGGGCCGTGCCGGTGATGACTCTCACGGTTCCTCCTCCCTTTCCTCTTTGTGGAAATGCTCGTAGACGGCTTTGGCGGCGTTTTGGGGGACCGCGGCGGCCAGCTCCTCCAGGCTCGCGGCCTCAATGGCCTTGATGCTCTTGAATTTCCTGAGAAGCTCCGCCTTGCGCTTCTCCCCCACGCCGGGGATGCCGTCGAGGCCGGATTTTTTCACGCGCCTGGAGCGCAGGGACCGGTGGTACTCGATGGCGAAGCGGTGCGTCTCCTCCTGGATGTTTCCGATGAAGGCGAAGGCCGCCGGGTTTGCCTGGATGGAGATCTCCCGCCCCTCGGGGGTGACGAGGGCGCGGGTGCGGTGGCGGTCGTCCTTCACCATGCCGAAGATGGGCACCGTGACGCCTAAGGCGTCCAGCGTCTCCTTGGCCACGGTGGCGTGCTTGTCCCCGCCGTCGATGAGGAGGAGGTCCGGCAGGGCCGAAAAGCCGGGATCCCCGGCGACGTACCGGGCAAAGCGCCGGCCCACGGCCTCCCGCATGGAGCCGTAGTCGTCCTGGCCCTCCACGGTCTTCATCTTGAATTTCTTATAGTCGCTCTTTTTGGGCCTGCCGCCCACGAAGACCACCATGGAGGCCACCACGTCGTCCGCGCCGGTGTTGGAGATGTCGAAGCTCTCCACCCGCTCCGGCGGGGCCGCAAGGCCCAGGGCCTCCCCCAGCCACTGGGCGGTTTTGGACACCCGCTCCGTGGCGGTGGTGTTGCGTTCTGACTCTTCACGGGCGTTGTCGGCGGCGGCGGTGAGGAATTCCCGGTACATCCCCCGCTGGGGGACGGTGACGGCCACGGCGTGGCCGGCCTTCTCGGTGAGGAATTGCTGGAGCTCCTCCATGTCCTCCGTCTCGGCGGGAAGGAGCACACGGGAGGGGATGAGGTCCGCGTCCCCGTAATACTGGCGCGCCAGGAGGGACAGGCTCTCCGCCGGCTCCCCCAGGGGGTCGTCGAAAAGCTCGCAGTCCTTGGCCAAAAGCTGGCCCTGGACGTAGTGGAGGACGGCGAAAGCGGACTTGACCTGACCGGAGAAGACGCCCAGGGCGTCGGTGTCCGAGGCGCCCTTGTTGAGCACCGTCTGGCGTGTCTCCAAAAGGGCCAGGGCCTTCACGGTGTCGCGAAGGCGCGCCGCCTCCTCGAAGCGCAATTCCTCGGCGGCCTCGTTCATGCGCTCGGTGAGCCGCGCCGTCAGCTCCCGGCCCCGGCCCTTGAGGACCATGACGGCCTCGTCCACGCGGGCGCGGTAGTCCTCCTCGGTGAGGACGCCCCGGCACCAGGCGTCGCAGACGCCCATGTGGTGGTTAAGGCAGGGCCGCTCTTTCCCTAAATCCCGTGGGAAGCGCCGGGAGCAGGTGGGGAGCTTCAACGCCTTCAACAGCATCTCCAGCGCCGCCTTGGTGTTCCCACGGGAGCCGAAGGGGCCGAAGTACTCCGCCCCGTCCTTGGCCCGCCGGGAGGCGATGGAGAAGCGGGGGTAGCGGGACTTCACGTCCAGGCGCACGAAGGGATAGCCCTTGTCGTCCTTTAAGAGGATGTTGTACTTGGGCGTGTGGTGCTTGATGAGGGAGTTCTCCAGGACCAGCGCCTCGAACTCGGACTTGGCGATGATGACCTCGAAGGTGTCGATGTTGGCGATCATGGCCTCGGTCTTGGCGTTGTGGGAGCCGTGGAAGTAGGAGCTGACCCGGTTTTTGAGGGCCTTGGCCTTCCCCACGTAGATGACCGTGCCGTCCCTGGCGCGCATGATGTAGCACCCGGGCTTTAAGGGGAGCGCCGCGGCCTTCTCGCGCAGCTCCGGAAGCTTGGGATTCAGTTCCACCGGCGGTCCTCCTTTCCTTGTGGCGGGTATAGCAAAGCGACCTGTTTCAGATTTTCTTGAAACAGGCCGTTTTATGCTTCAAAATTCACTTACTCGGCGAAATCCCGGGAGATGAGCTCGCACAGGGTCTCCACGGCGCGCTCCTCGTCCTCGCCGTCGGCGACGATGGACACGGACATACCCTTGATGACGCCCAGAGACAGGACGCCCAGGAGGCTCTTGGCGTTGACGCGGCGGTCGCCCTTCTCGATCCAGACCTGGCACTTGAACTCGTTGGCCTTCTGGGTGAAGAAGGTCGCGGGACGAGCGCGAAGGCCGACCTGGTTTTTGACCTCAACTGTCTTAACAAACATGGATGCCCCTCCTTAAATTCGTGCGGCTTGGCCGCGCGGCTCCATCAACATTGCTGACCACATTTTATCAAAAAGGGGCTCGTCCAGTCAATGAATAATAGTGTTGAATATTGGCCTCAAAACTGAAAATTTTAGTGCGATTTTGACAAAACCGCTTGGAGGCGACTGTTTCTCACTTGATCTCCACGATGGTGACGCCGCTCTCGCCCTCTCCGAAGCGGCCCAGGCGGTAGCTCTTCACCTGCTTGGAGCGCTTGAGGGTATCCTGGACGGCCTTGCGCAAAACGCCGGTGCCCTTGCCGTGGATGATGGTCACCTGGTTTAGGTGCCGCAGCTGGGCGTTGTCGATGAAGCGCTCCAAAAGGGCCACCGTCTCGTCCGCCGTCATGCCCCGGACATCCAGCTCCGCCTTGGCGCTGCCGCCGGAGGCGGGGACGGAGACGGCGGCGGGCTTGAATTTCACCTTTTCGCCCTCCACCACCCGGACCTCGCTCTGGCGGGCGGTGACCTTCATGATGCCGGCCTGGAGCTCCAGGGTCCCGTCGGGCTTGACGTTCAGGACCTCCGCCTTGGAGCCGATGGAGAGGATCTCCACCGTGTCGCCCTTCACCGCGTCCCGGGTGCGCTCCCGCTCCACCGGGGCGGCGCGCTCCGGCGTCACCTTCTCCTGGGCCGCGTTGAGGCCCTGCCGCAGCTGGGCCTTGGCCTCGTTGAAGCGCTGCCAGTCGGTGTCGGACGCCGCCTCCCGGCGCAGGCGCTCGATGTCTCGGAAGGCCTCGTCGGCGGCGCGCTTGGCGTCCTCCAGGATGCGGTCGGCCTCGCTCCGGGCGTTTTTGGTGAATTTAAGCCGCTCCTCCTCGGCGCGCCGGCGCGTCTCCTCGGCGCTGTCCAGCTCCGCCTTGGCTTGCCTGAGGGCGGCGGCGGCCTCCTCGCGCTTTGTTTCCGCGTCCTTGCGGTTCTCCTCCAGCTTTGTGAGCGCCTCCTCGAAGTCCACGTCCCCCTTGTCCATCCTCCGGCGGGCGTCGTCGATGATGTGGCCGGGGAGGCCGAGGCGCTCGGAGATGGCGAAGGCGTTGGACTTGCCGGGGATGCCCATGAGGAGCTTGTAGGTGGGCTTGAGGGTCTTCACGTCAAATTCGCAGGAGGCGTTCATCACGCCTTTTTCCGTCATGGCGTAGATCTTCAGCTCCGCGTAGTGGGTGGTGGCGGCGATCTTGGCCCCCACGGACCGGGCGTACTCGATAATGGCCACGGCCAGGGCCGCGCCCTCCGCCGGGTCCGTGCCCGCGCCCAGCTCGTCGAAGAGCACCAAAGACCCCTCCCCGCACTCCGAGAGGATGCCCACGATGTTGGTCATGTGGGAGGAGAAGGTGGAGAGAGACTGCTCGATGGACTGCTCGTCGCCGATGTCCGCCAGGACCTTGTCGAAAAGGGGCACGCGGCAGCCGTCCCCGCCGGGGATGTGCAGGCCGCATTGGGCCATGAGGCAGGAAAGCCCCAGGGTCTTGAGGCTCACCGTCTTGCCGCCGGTGTTGGGGCCGGTGATGACCAGCGTGTCGAAGTCCCCGCCCAGAGCGATGTCGATGGGCACGGCCTCGGACTGCTTCAAGAGGGGGTGGCGGGCCTTTTTAAGGACCAGCTCGCCCTTCTCGGAAAGCTCCGGGCAGACGCAGTTGAGCTTGTAGCTCAGCTTGGCCTTGGCGAAGATGAGGTCGAGCTGGGTGAGGAGGTTATAATCGAGGGCGATGCTCTCCCCGAAGTCCGACGCCTCGGCACTGAGCTCGCGCAAAATGCGCTCGATCTCCCGCTCCTCACGGGCCAGGAGCTCCCGGATCTCGTTATTGGCCTTCACGGCGCTCATGGGCTCGATGAACAGCGTCTGCCCGGAGGCGGAGATATCGTGGGTGAGCCCCGGCACCGCCCCCTTGTGCTCGGCCTTCACCGGCACCACGTAGCGGCCGTTTTTCACGGTGATGATGGGCTCCTGGAGGGCCTTTTGGTAGGACGGGGAGGTGATGATCTTCTGCAGGGCCTCCCGGACACGGCTCCCGGCCACCCGCATGGCGCGGCGGATGTCCGCAAGCTCCGGGGAGGCGGAGTCGGCAAGCTCCCCCTCGCCGATGATGGAGTTTGTGATCTTCTCCTCCAGATATTTGTTGGCGTGGAGGGACGAGAAAAGATAGCCGATGCTCCCCGCGCCCTTCTCGCTCCCGGAGGCGTATGCGATGGCCCCCCGGGCCTCCCGCAGGACCTGGGCGATCTCGGTGAGCTCCTTAGTATTGAGCATCCCGCCGGCGTCGGCCCTGCGGAGGCTGTCCCGGATGTCCTTCACCCCGGCGAAGGAGGGCGCGGCGTAGAGCGTCATCATCTCCCTGGCGTCCGTGGTCTCCTGAAGCCGCCGCTCCGCCTCCGCCCGGTCGGACGTAGGCGACAGCGAAAGCGCCGCCTCCTTGGCCCCGTCGCTGACGGCCTCGGCGGCCAGCATATTGAGCACCGCCGGCAGCTCCAATATCGCCTGGGATTTTTCATAAAGCGTCATGGCGCACCTCCGGGAAACATGTTTGATAGGGATAAGATACCACATTCCCGGCGGGATTGCAAGGGGTGGCGGTCACCTGACCTCCACCCGGATGTCTCCCGTGGCCGTCTTGATCCGGCATTTGCCGCCGGTGGCGGAGCTTGGAACGCTGACGCGGCCCGTGCCGGTGTCGGTGAGGAAGATCTTGTCCGACAAAAGCCGGCCCGTGACGTCGCCGGTGTCGGTTTGAAGGGAGAGCTCCGAAGCGTCGCAGTCGTTCAGCGCTATGTCCCCGGTGTCGGTCTCGACGGTCAAATTCCCGGACGCGACCACGTTTGTGAGCGTTATGGAGCCGGTGTCGCTCTTCGCGTCGAGGGCTTGACAGGTCACATCCTCCAGCGTCACCCGGCCCGTGTCCGTTTCGACCCGGACGCCTTCGCCGACCGCCGCGCGGCGCACTTGAACGCGGCCCGTGTCCGTTTTCAGCCTCATCCGCTCCGCCGTCACACCCTCCAGGGCGATGGCGCCGGTGCTCAGGTCGATCTCCACCCGCTCCCCGGCGGACGCGCAACAGGTCACATCGCAGGTATCGCCATCAACGGTGAGGGTGTCAAAGGAGAAATCCTCCGGGATCGTCATATCGCCGGTATCCGTTTTGACCGCCAGGGAGCCGTAGGCGCTTTGCGGCAGATAAACCGTCAGCTTCGGGCTTGCGAAGGAGACGGAAATGTGTTCATACCACTTGCGGGTATCCACCGTTTTGACGGTCAGCGTGCCGTTTTGGACGGAGACGGCGTGCTTCACCTTTTCGTCCTCAAAGCAGACGACCCTGCAGGTCCCGTCCTCCGAGGGAACGAACTCGATCTCGGTGGTCTCCACGTCTATGGAGATGTTTTGAAAATCGCTGCCGGGCTCGTAGGTGTTGGTGGTATAGTTGACCGTCCCCAGCTTGTTGAGATCCCCGCCGCCGGCGGCCATGGCGACCGCAAAAAGGACCACGCCGAGAAGGATGAGGATCGCGGCGGCGGTCAGCCAGTTTCTTGCCGTTTTGTTCATTATGCCGTCTCCTTTCCCATGAACAGATGTTTGACGCCTGACGCCGTCTTCTTCGTCAGCCACAGGGCCCCTTTTGTGACCGCCTTACACCCGAAAAAGCAGAAGATCGCCAGTCCCGCGCAGCACAGCCCCGCCGCCAGCATGGCCGCCGCCGTGAGGCCGTTCCCCCGGAGGAAGAAGGCCGCGGCGGACACGGCCCCGCCGAGGACGCACCCCAGCAGGGAAGCGTCCACCGCCCACAGCGATATGACCAGCGCCCACAGGACGATGACCGCCGCGAGGAGCACCGCGAAGGCGGCGATCAGAAGGGGGAACCACACCGGAAAGCCCAGGACCAAAAGAACGATCTCCCAGGCCCGTACACGCCCGCGAGGCTTGCTCTTTTCCCGGACAGACTCGGCGGGCGGCGTGTCCGCCAGGATCTGGGCGACGACATCGCTGACCGGTCCCAGCTTCCCGACCGCCTCCGCCTCCGACAGCCCCTCCTCCAGGCGCTCGTCGATCATCTCACTGTAGAAAATCGCCCGCTCCTCTATGTCCTCCCGGGGCAGGCCGCGCAGGCCCTCGCGAAGCCGCGCCAAAAATTCCCGCTTATTCATGTTCATCCTCCTTGACCACAAACCGGTAGATGGACAGGATCTCCTTCCAATCCTCCCGGAACTCCCGGATACGCCGCAGGCCCTCGCCGGTGATGTGGTAATATTTCCGGAGCCTGCCGCCGTGCTCGGCGGTGCGGACAGTCAGCATACCGGCCGTCTCCAACCGTTTCAGAATGGTATACAAGGTCGATTCGGAGAGCTCCAGATACGGCTTCAGGTCGTTCATGATCCGGTATCCGTATGAGTCCTCGCTCTTGATCGCCGCCAAAACGCACACATCCAACAGCCCGCGCTTCAACTGACTGTCCATAGCATACCTCCTATCGTGGAATACATCATATCACGAGGTATTGAGGTTGTCAAGGGGTTTGTGAATTGCGGGGGCGGTTTATCGGGAGCCCCCTGTCATCCAACCTTCGCTTCCCCCCTGCCCCCCTCCTACGAGGAGGGGGCGAAAAAGGTTTGCGCCTGCGGCGCATTCTTTGATTTGCCCGCGCGGCGGGGACGGGGGACGAAGGAACGATTTGGAAGGTTATCCCATTCAAACGACATGGGAGGTCATCGGAACGCGGGCCGCCAAGAGAGGCGGCCCCTACGGCGTTGATTGAACGCAATTAAAAACTGTAGGGGCGGGTTCTAAACCCGCCCGTGCCACGTGGCGTGATGGGAACGGTTCCGGCAAATCGCACCCGCCCCCGTCTCGGAGCCCCCTCCTCGTAGGAGGGGGGCAGGGGGGCAGCGAGCGTTGGATGACAGACCGGTTCCGACAATCTGTATCCGTTCCAATTACGCCGTAGGGGTCGCCGTCCCCGGCGACCCGCGTTTCGATGACCTCCGATGTCGGTTATCGAGGGCATGGGCCGCTGTGGGCCTGCGCCCGCAGGCGCGCATCACAGCGCAACCGCCGCGCAGCGGCGGCTCTTAGCGCGGAGATGCGGCCCGTACGGCGGTGTTCGGGGCGGGTCAATGGTCGATAGGCGGGTCGCCGGGGACGGCGACCCCTACGGCGGGATTTTGGGATGTGCGGCGGCGGGGGCGGGTGGGTGGGGAATATAAAAAATGCGGCGAAGCCACAAACCTTTTTCCCGCCGCCGCGCGACCCTTCCGGCGCTGCGCGCCACCTCGTCTCCGGCCTAAGAGCCGCCGCTTTGCGGCGGTTGGCCTCCGACACGCGCCTGCGGGCGCAGCCCCAGGGGGGAGGTTAAAAGGAAAGGGCCGCCTGTCTTGGCGGCCCTTTGGGGGTTCCTTATTTCTTCACGCTCTCCACGATGCCTTCCGCCAACCCCGCGAGGCCCTGGATCTCGGAGGGGATGATGATCTTGGTGGCCTGGCCGTTGGCGGCGGCGGCGAAGGACTCCAGGGCGCGGATCTTAATAACGGCGTCGGTGGGGTTGGCGTCGTTTAAGAGCTTCAGGCCCTCGGCGGTGGCCTGCTGGACCTTTAAGATGGCCTCGGCGCGGCCCTCGGCCTCCAGGATGGCGGCCTGCTTCTTGGCGTCGGCGCGGAGGATGGCGGACTCCTTCTCGCCCTCGGCGGAGAGGATGGCGGCGCGCTTCTCGCCCTCGGCCTTCAAAATGGCCTCGCGGCGCTCACGCTCGGCCTTCATCTGCTTCTCCATGGCGTTCTGGATCTCCTTGGGAGGCAGGATGTTCTTCAGCTCCACGCGGTTGACCTTGATGCCCCAGGGGTCCGTGGCCACGTCCAGGATGGAGCGCATCTTGGAGTTGATGATGTCGCGGCTGGTGAGGCACTGGTCCAGCTCCAGGTCGCCGATGATGTTACGCAGCGTTGTGGCGCTCAAATTCTCAATGGCGGTCATGGGGTTCTCGATGCCATAGGTGTAGAGCTTGGGGTCGGTGATCTCGAAGTAGACCACGGTGTCGATCTGCATGGTGACGTTGTCCTTGGTGATGACGGGCTGGGGCGGGAAATCCGCCACCTGCTCCTTCAGGGAGACGATCTTGGCCACCCGCTCGATGAAGGGGATCTTGAAGTGCAGGCCCACGCTCCAGGTGGTGCTGTACGCGCCCAGGCGCTCCACCACGTAGGCCCTGGCCTGCTGGACCACCCGGATGTTCCGGGCGATGATGATGATAACGAGAAGGACGATGGCGATGAGGACGATGACGATAGGATCAGGCATGATGCTCCCTCCAATATAATGAATTTTTCAATATGACCGCGATATTATTTCGCCTCCGCCGGCCGGCGCACCGGCTCCACGATGAGCTTCACGCCCTGGATGGAGGTCACCCGCGCCAGCGCCCCCTTGGGGATGGGCTCGCCGGTGAGACTGCGGGCGGTCCACTCCTTTCCCCCGGCGGAGACGGCGCCGGTGGCGTGGATGTTGTCGATGTCCTCCGTGACGGGGCAGACGACGCCCAGGAGGCGGTCGGCGTTGGTGGGCTTGGCGCCCACCTTGAGATACTTGACGGCCAGGGGCTTCAAAACGGCCAGCGCCACGGCGCTCACCGCCAGGAAGAGGACGATCTGCACCCACAGGTCGGCCCCCAGCGCCGCGCCGATGAGAGCGGCGGCGGAGCCCAGGGCGAACCAGACGGACACAAGCCCCACCGTGGCCGCCTCCAGCGCCACGAGGGCCACCGTGGCGACGATCCAGAAATAGACCACATCCCTCACGCTCCTTTTTTGAGATCATAGACAGTATACCACACCTCCGACGAAAATGGTAGTGGTTTTATTGGGTAATTTCGTCAAGCTACGAAAAATTGTCAGATTTTTTGGTGGTCTCCCCGCCGGAAAAGAGCTTTTTGGCGGGTCCCCCCTTCGACTGCATTTTTATTTGGCTCAGACTATAATCTCCCGTGAAGGGGGCGGAGACATGCCGGTCGTTTACGCGGACGCGGTGTTTTTGGAAAATCTGGCGGTGGATTACATACTTTTGGTGGCCTGCGGGCGTATCGCCGGGGTGCCGGCGCGGCGGTGGCGGGCCGCCCTGGCGGCGGCGGTGGGGGCGGTGTACGCGCTGGTGAGCGTCCTCGTGTCCCGGCCGGTGCTCACGTCCCTGGCGGTGAAGGCGGCGGTGGGGCTTTTGATGGTGGTGGTGGTCTTCGGGTTCGACCGGCGGCTTATGCGGCTGGCGGTGGTGTTCTTCGCCGTGTCGGCGGCCTTCGCCGGGGCGGTGATGGCGGCGTGCTTGGTGGCCGGTCGGAGCGTCGATCTCACCTCCGGGGTGAGCTTCGGGACACTCCTTTTGTCCTTCGCCGTCTTCTACGGCCTTTTCACCGCCGTCTTCCGGGCCGTGGGGCGGCACCGGGTGCGGGGGGAGATCAGGACCCTCACCGTGACCTACCGGGGCCGACAGGTCAAGATCCCGGCGCTGGACGACACGGGCAACGGGCTCACGGAGCCGGTGTCCGGCCTCCCGGTGACGGTCTGCTCCCTGGAGGCCGTCGCGCCGCTGCTGGACCCGGAGGTCCTGACGATCCTCCGGGACCACCCGGACCCGGCGGAGGCGGTGGAGGCCCTGGGGGAAAAGGAAATTTACAGCTTCTTCCTGGTCCCCTACCGGGCCGTGGGGGTGAAGGGCGGGTTCCTCCCGGCCTTCCGGCCCGATTCCGTCCGGGTGGGGTCCCGGGAGAAGACAACGCTCATCGCCATCGACGCCGGAGGACTGGCCGCGGGCGCGGGCTACTGCGCCGTGACGGCGGCATGAAAGGGAGGCAGGTATGAAACGGATCATTTGGAGGCTTCGGGCGCTCCTGGCGCGGCTTTGGGAGCGTCTTACGCCCACGGAGGGCGTCTATTACATCGGCGGGGCGGACACCCTGCCGCCGCCGCTCACCCGGGAGGAGGAGCAGGAGGCGGTGCGGGCCCTGACGGAGGGGTCGGAGACGGCGCGAAAGCTGCTCATCGAGCACAATCTGCGCCTAGTGGTGTACATCGCCCGGCGGTTTGAGAACACCGGCGTCAATCTGGAGGACCTCACCGGCATCGGGGCCATCGGCCTCATCAAGGCCATCAGCACCTTCGACCCGGCCAAGAACATTAAGCTGGCGACCTACGCCTCCCGGTGCATCGAGAACGAGATTTTGATGCACCTTCGGAAGATCGCGCCCCAGCGCACGGAGGTGTCCCTCTCGGAGCCCCTGAACACCGACTGGGACGGCAACGAGCTGCTCCTCTCGGACATCCTGGGCACCGACAACGACATGGTCATGCGCCCTCTGGAGGACGACGTGGACCGCCAGCTTTTGCGGGAGGCGCTGGAGAAGCTCTCCGACCGGGAGCGGACCATCATCTCCCTGCGCTTCGGCCTCGCCGGCCGCCGGGAGCTCACCCAAAAGGAGGTCGCCGACCAACTCGGCATCTCCCAGTCCTACATCAGCCGCCTGGAGAAGCGCATCATCTCGAGGCTGAGGCGTGAGATGACGAGGCGGATGGGGTGAGGTAAAAAAAGGCACGGGCGGGTTTGGAACCCGCCCCTACATTTTAAATTGTATCCAATCACCGCCGTACGGGCCGCCGCCCACGGCGGCCCTCGTTGCAGTTTTCGGATTGCCTCCGTTAACCGCCGTAGGGGTCGCCGTCCCCGGCGACCCGTATTTCGTTAATCTCCGAAATAATTTATATGGGGTAACTTTCCATATCCCCTGTAGGGGCGGGTTCTAAACCCGCCCGTGCCACGTTGCGGAACGGGACGGTTCCGATAAAACGGAAATTGGCGGTTATCGGGGGGATGGGCCGCCGTGGGCGGCGGCCCGTACGGCGGTGTTCGGGGCGGGTCAATAGACGATGGGCGGGTCGCCGGGGACAGCGACCCCTACGGCGGCGGGGGCGGGCGGGTGGGAATATAAAAAATGCGGTGCAAGCCGCAAACCTTTTTCCCGCCGCCTCCCTTCCGGCGCTGCGCGCCACCTCCCCCAGGGGGGAGGTTAAGGGCGCTCTCACACCTGCTTTGCCTCGTACCGCATCCCCCCGCCCTCGATGGTGAGGACGCCGTAGGTGCGGGCTCCCATGCCGATGGTGCCGGGGTTGATGACCAGGACGCCGTTGACCTCGGCGTAGTAGGGGGTGTGGGTGTGGCCGAAGAGGACGGCGTCGGCGCCGGCGGAGAGGGCGGTGTTGATGAGGGAGGCGAGGCCCATTTTCACGCCGTAGTGGTGGCCGTGGGTGAGAAAGAGCTTCCGGCCGGCGAAGGTGATGAGCTTATAGCGGGGCTCGGCGGTGACCCAGTCGCAGTTCCCCGGCACGGAGCACACCGGGATGGCCGGGAAAAAGCGGCCCAGGTCCTCGGCGTCGGACTGGTGGTCGCCCAGGTGGATGATCTGGTCCGGCTTTTCCGTGAGGACCGCCGTCTCCATGGGCGGCAGGTTGTGGTGGGAGTCTGACAAAACAAGGATCTTCATAAGGCACCTTTCCTCTCCGGGCGGAATATACTGGGTTGATGGCAAGGAGTGGTAGCTTTGGAAAACGATTTGACTAAGAAGGCCCAGGAACTCCTCGCGGGCGAGGAGGGCCGCCGGATCCAGGGCAAGCGGGCGGAATTAGAGCGCCTCGCCGCCTCCCAAGACGGGCAGCGGGTGAAGGCCATGCTGGAGCGCGGGGGCTTTGAGGACGCGGTGAAGCGGGGCGACGCCGCCGCGCTGAAAAACGCCATGGGCGCGGTGATGCAGACGGACTCCGGGCGGCAGCTCATCGACCGGCTCCGGGAGCTCATGGGGCAGAAGTAGGTGAAGCGCCGTGGCCGAGTTTGAGGAGATGCTCGATTCCATCCTCTCCTCCCCCGAGGAGATGGAGAAGATCATGGGCCTTGCCAGGGAGCTGTCCGGCTCCGCCCCGCCGCCGGAAAAACCGGCGGAAGCGCCGGCGGAGAAGACGTCTGTCCCCGGCCTCGGGGACCTGAGCCCCAAGATGCTCAGCTCTCTGGGGAAGCTCATGGGGAAGCTGAGCGGCGACAAGGGCGACGACAAGGCCGCCCTCATGCGGTCCGTGAAGCCCTATCTCAGGCCCGAGCGCCGGGAGGCGCTGGACAGGGCCGTGAAGATCGCCCGCGTCGCCCACGTGGCGCGGGCGGCCCTGGATGAATTCGGAGGTGAGTTCGATCTTGGCCTATGACCGCTACACGCCGCCGGCCTGGGCCGCCCCAAGGCCCCGGCCCCAGCAGGCACAGCCCCGGCGGGAGGCACCGGAGGCGCCAAGGCCCACGCCGGCAGAGAAGGCCGCCAGGCCCCGCCGCCCGGCGGGAAACGTCTTCCCGGCGGCGGCGAACCTGGACGCCGGCGACCTCTTCCTCGCGGCGATGCTGCTCTTCCTCTACTCCGAGAGCCATGACGAGGACTTCCTCATCATCCTCATCGTGGTAGGGCTTTCCATCTTCCAAAAGAAATGAAAACCGGCGGGGAGGTCATGCCTCCCCGTCGCTGTTTTTGTCATTGGAAACCTCCGTCTGCTTTTCCGCCTCGGTTTTTTTCTGCTCCTCCAGCTTGGCTACGTGGTCGTCGTGGCTCTTGAGGAGGGCGATGCCGATGACGATGGCGACGCAGCAGGCGAAGACGAAGATGAGGGCCTTCATCTCATCGGTGGTGGTGATGAGCACCGCCGAGAGGCCCAGGACGGCGGAAATGGCGTAGAGCACCGCCACCGCCTGCTTCTGGGAAAGGCCCATGTCGATGAGCCGGTGGTGGAAGTGGCCCCGGTCCGGGCTCATGGGGTTCTGGCCCTTCAGGAGACGGCGGATGATGGCGAAGGTGGTGTCGAAAATCGGCAGGGCCAAGGCCAGAATGGGCACCGCGAAGGAGATGATGGCGGGGGACTTCAAAAACCCGATCACCGACACGGTGGACAGGATATAGCCCAACAGGAGCGCCCCGGTGTCGCCCATGAAGATCTTGGCGGGGTTGAGGTTATAGGGGATGAACCCCAGGCACGCGCCCAGCACCGCCGCCAGGAGGACGGCGATGTTCCCCTGCCCCAGCACCAGGGCAATGACCAGGACCGACAGGGATGAAATGGCGGAGACGCCGCAGGCCAGCCCGTCCAGGCCGTCGATGAGGTTGATGGAGTTGGTGATGCCCACGATCCAGAAGATGGTGACCGGGATGGACCAGGCCCCGAAGCTGATGGTGGCCGTGTCGCTCCAGAAGATGGGGTTGGCAATGAATTCGATGCGCACCCCGAAGGCCACCGCCACGCCGGCGGCGGCGATCTGCACCGCGAATTTCAAAAGCGCCGGCAAGGGCACGATGTCATCGATGGCCCCCACGGTGACGATGATGACCGTGCCTAAAAGGATGCCCTGGACCTGGCGGTCGAGGTCGGCAAAGAGCACCACCGCCACCAGGAACCCCAGGAAAATGGCCAGGCCCCCCTGGCGTGGGATGGGGTGGTCGTGCATCCGCCGGTTGTCCTTCGGCACGTCCACGGCCCCCACCTTCACGGCGAAGGCCCGCACCAGGGGCGTCATGGCAAAGCACACCGCCGTGGAAATAAGCAGCGCCGCGCCGATCTTGATAAGCTCGCTCGTCTCAATGTTCATAGCCGCGTGATCCCTTTATTTCTGGACAAAGCCGATCTTTTTGTAAACCTTCCGGAGGGTCTTTTCAGCAACGAACGAGGCCCGCTCCGCCCCGGCGCGGTAGACGCTCTCGAGGTACGCCTTGTCCTTCAAAAGGCGCTCCGTCTCCTCCCGGATGGGGCGGAGAGTCTCGATGACCGCCTCGCCCACGGCGGGCTTGAAGGCGCCGTAGCCCTGGCCGGCAAACTCCCGCTCCACGTCCTCCAAAGACTTTCCCGTGGCGGCGGCGTAGATCTGGATGAGGTTGCTGACCCCGGGCTTGGCCTCCGGGTCGTAGCGGACGCAGCTTTCCGTGTCGCTGTCCGTCACGGCGCGCTTGAATTTTCGGGCGATGTCCTCCGGCTTTTCCAGCAGGAACACGCACCCGTCGGGCTGGGACTTGGACATCTTGCTCTCCGGGGTGTTCAGGGACATGATGCGCGCGCCCACCTTCTGGATGTAGGGCTCGGGCATCTTAAAAACGTCCCCGTAGATGCCGTTGAAGCGCTGGACGATGTTCCGGCAAAGCTCCACGTGCTGGCGCTGGTCCTCCCCCACGGGCACGAAGTCCGGCTGGTAGAGGAGGATGTCCGCCGCCATGAGGCAGGGGTAGGTGAAAAGGCCGCCGTTGACGTTTTCCGCGTGCTTGGCGGACTTGTCCTTGAACTGGGTCATGCGGGAAAGCTCCCCGAACATGGCGTAGCAGTTGAGGACCCAGCCCAGCTCCGCGTGCTGGTGGACGTGGGACTGGATGAAGAGGGTGCACTTCTCCGGGTCCAGGCCGCAGGCGATGTAGTTGGCCAGGAGCGTCAGCGTCTGCCGTCTCAAGGCCGCCGGGTCCTGGCGCACGGTGATGGTGTGCAGGTCGGCCAGGAAGAAGTAGCAGTCAAAGTCCTCGATCATCTGGGGCCAGTGTTGGAGCGGACCCAGATAGTTGCCCAGGTGGAGCTCCCCGCTGGGCTGGATACCGGACAGCATCACTTTTTTCGGTGTATTTTCGGTGTTTTCCATGGTTATTCCTCGATATTTTTATTTTTCAATCCGTACTCCGCCGCCAGGGCCCGGAAGGCCGGGAGGGAGCGGAGGATCATGTCGTGGCTGACGCAGTAGGCGATGCGCACATAGCCCGGGCAGGCGAAGCTGGTGCCCGGGACCACCAGGATGTTGTGCTTCTTGGCCCGGTCGGAGAACTTCTTATCGTCCCCCGGCGTTTTCATCCACATATAGAAGGCCCCGTCTGGGTAGACGCAGGTGAACCCCGCGTCCGTGAGGCCCTCATAGAGCGCCTTGCGGTTCCTGTCGTAGGCCGCCACGTCGGTGCGCTCCTCCAGGCACTCCGCCACCAGCTTTTGCTGGAGGCTGGGGGCGTTGACGAAGCCGAGAATGCGGTTGGCGATGACGGCGGCGTCGAAGATGAGCTTCGCGTCGTCGCACGCCGACGGGATGACCACGTAGCCGATGCGCTCGCCGGGGAGGGACAGGGACTTGGACCAGGAGTAGCCCACCAGGGTATTGCGGTAAAGCTTAGTGAGCCAGGGCACCTCCTTCCCGTCGTAGGCAAGCTCCCGGTAGGGCTCGTCGGAGATGAGGTAGATGGGGTGGGCGTATTCCGCCTGCTTCTCCTCCAGCACGGCGGCTATGGCGCGGATGCTGGCCTTCGTGTAGATGACGCCGGTGGGGTTGTTGGGGTTATTGAGAAGGAGCGCCTTGGTCTTCGGCGTGATGTACGCCCGCAGGGCCTCCGGGTCGGGCTGGAAGCTCCCGGCGATGTTGGCGGGGATGGCCTTCAAAACGCCGTCAAAGTTGGCAACGTAGTTTCCGTACTCCAGGAAGTAGGGCGCGAAGACCAGCACCTCGTCAACCGGGTCCAGGAGGGTCTTCAAAAGCACGTTGAGCCCGCCGGCGGCGCCCACGGTCATGAGGATGTTGTTCTCGTCAAAGTCGGTGCCGAACCGCCGGTTCAGGGACGCGGCCACCTTGGCGCGGACCTCCGGGTAGCCGGCGTTGGACATGTAGCCGTGGAGCTCCATGGGGTCCGTCTCGGCGGCGATGCGGAGGATGGACTCCCGCACCTTCTCCGGCGCGGGGATGTTGGGGTTGCCCAGGGAGAAATCGTAGACGTTCTCCCGCCCGAACTGCGCGGCCATCCGCGCCCCTTCCTCAAACATCGCCCGAATCGCGCTCCCGCCCTCGGTCATCCTCTGCATTTTTTCGGAGATCACGGAAACCCGCCCCCTTACGCACATAATTAGGTGTATTTTAGCACAACCGCCGCCCTTTTTCAACCGCAAAACCTCTGAATTTTTAAATCCTTCCTCTTCCTCGGTTGAAAATCCCGCCGCGGTGTGCTATAATGGCGTCAGAAAGAGGGTATGGCCCTTGGGGAAGAAGGAAAAACTGATAGCGCGGCTTCACCTTTGACGAGGTGGAGACGCTTCTGGGGTATCTGGGCTACGTGAAGGACAACAAGGGCAAAACCAGCGGGTCGCGGGTCAAGTTTATGTGTCCCGGCCACAAGCCGTTTTTGATGCACCGTCCTCACCCGTCAAACATCATGCGTCCCTATCAGGTCAAGGACCTTGTCACGGAGCTGGAAAAGTCTAATATGACAAATCTGCTGGAATACAAAGGTTTTTTTGGAACGATCGAATATTCGAAGGAAGACGGCGTGCTGTTTGGTCATCTTCTTGTGGACGACGCCTGCGCCTCCTATGAAGGGACCACGCTGGAGGAGCTTTTAGACGATTTCCACGACTGCGTGGACGACTATCTCGAGGGCCGCGACGGGCAGGAGCCGGGCGACAGTCCCCGCTTTACGCAAAATGTCGCTCTCCCCTCCCAGCTTTATAAAAGCGCCTCGCAATGCGCCGCCAGCCACAGCCTCTCCATGAACGCCTTCATCGAGGACGCCATCGCCAAAGCCGTCGCCGCCGGGTGACGCCGGTACGCAAAAAACATCGCCGCTCCGAAAGGGGCGGCGGCGGTGTTTATGAAATGACGAGGGCGCTGTGGACAGCGGCAGAAGCGTTTTTGGGAGGTGATCGGCATGGGTGAGGTCACAATTCGTTTGAGCGATCCGCGCACGGACGAGAACGTGATCAGCGAGCTTATGAAGATCGAGGAGGACGTATTCCCGCCGGAATACCGGGGCGAATACGAGTCGATACGCGCCAGGTTCCGCAAAAACAGGGAGATGTTCGTTCTGGCCCGCGAGGGCGGGCGTATCGTCGGGTCTTTGTGCTTTTTCCCCATCTCCGAACGGCTCCACAGCGAAATGCTCCGCGAGCCGGTTTTTCACGACGACGATATCCTCCCGGAGGATGTGATGGCGTTTGGGGAGAGGAACCACATCTATCTCCTGTCCGTCGCCCTCTATAAAAGCTGTCAGGGAAGAGGCATCGGCAGCATGATGATGGACGCCTGTTTCAACGCCCTGCGGGACCGGCGGCTTCGCGGACAGGAGACAGCGGATATCCTGGCGTCTGTAGTCTCGGAACAGGGCCGGCGGCTCGTAGAGAAATACGGCTTCTCCCTGGCGCGGACGCCCACCGAAAAGGAACGCTTCCTGCTCTACAGAAGGGAGGGCGCCCTGTAGGGTGCGGCATCTCGGCGGTCCACGTTGCCCGGTCCGTCCCTCAACATGGCGCGGGCGGGTTTGGAACCCGCCCCTACAGTGCAAATTGCGTCCAATCACCGCCGTACGGGCCGCTGCCCACAGCGGCCCGCGTTTCGATCTCATCCGATGTCGGTTGAATGGAATCACTTTCCAAATCTTCTGTAGGGGCGGGTTCCAAACCCGCCCGTGCGCGGTTGCGTGACGAGAACGGTTCCGATAAAACGCACCCGCCCCCGTCACGTTTGCCCCTCCCTTGGGGAGGGGGCAGGGGGGTGGGTGCGATTTTTTGGGACCGCTCTGTCATCCCACCTTCGCTACCCCCCTGCCCCCCTCCTACGAGGAGGGGGCTTAAAAAGGTTGCGGCGTGTCCAGGGGCTCATTCTCCCTCAAACATATCCCTTTTCGTTTCCTCCGGGATGCGGGTTTTGTAGTCGCCGGTGAAGCAGGCGGTGCAGTAGGTGTGGCCGGGGATGCCGGGGAGCTCACTGAGATGCCGGACGTCCAGGTAGCCTAAGGAGTCCGCGCCGATGAGCTGGCAGATCTCGGGGACGGTGTGCTGGCAGGCGATGAGGTTTTCCCTGGAGTCGATGTCCACGCCGTAGTAGCAGGGGTTCAAAAACGGCGGCGCGGTGACGCGGACGTGCACCTGAGTGGCGCCGGCCTCCCGCAAAATGGCCACGGTGCGGGCGATGGTGGTGCTCCGGACGATGGAGTCGTCCACCAAAACCACCCGCTTGCCCTCCACCGTCTCCCGGACGGCGTTTAATTTGATGCGCACGCCCGTCTCCCGGGACTTCTGGCCGGGGCTTATGAAGGTGCGGCCGATGTACTTATTTTTGATAAGGCCGATGTCGTAGGGGATGCCGCTCTCCTTGGCGTAGCCGATGGCCCCGTCGGTGCCGGAGTCGGGGACGCCGATGACGATGTCCGCCTCCACCGGGTAGTCCCGGGCCAGGAATCTCCCGGCCCGCAGACGGGCGTGGTGGATGGACGCGCCGTAGATGCGGGAGTCAGGCCTCGAGAAGTAGATATACTCAAAGATGCACATGGCCTCCGGGGCCTTGCCGCAGTTGTCCCGGATGGAGTGTACGCCGGTGCCGTCAAAGACCACCACCTCGCCGGGCTCGATGTCTCGGATGTACTCGGCGGAGACGGAGCTCAAAGCGCAGGTCTCGGAGGCGATGATGTAGTCCCCGTGGCCGTTGCGGCCGTAGCACAGGGGCCGGAAGCCGTTCTTGTCCCGGACGGCGATGAGCTTGTCCTCCAGCATCAGGATCAGCGAATAGGCCCCCTTGAGCCTGTTCATGGCCCGCAGGACCGCGTCCTCCGGCGTATAGGTCTCCAGCCGCTCCTGGGTCAGGACATAGGAGATGATCTCCGTGTCCGAGGTGGTATGGAAGATGGCCCCCCGGCTCTCCAGCTCGTGCCGGAGCTGGGCGGCGTTGGTCAGGTTCCCGTTGTGTACGGTGGCCAGCGCTCCGGTGAAGTGGCTCACCACAATGGGCTGGGCGTTCTCGCGGCCCGAATTGCCCGTGGTGCCGTAGCGCACATGGCCGATGGCCATGCCCCCCTCCCCCAGCTCGTTGAGCCGCGCCGGAGTAAAGACCTCGCTGACAAGCCCCAGGTCCTTCACCGTGGTAAAATGCCCCCGGTCACAGACGGTGATGCCGCAGCTCTCCTGCCCCCGGTGCTGGAGGGCGTAAAGGCCGTAATATACCGTATTTCCCACATGAAAAGGATTTGCGGCGTATATCCCAAATACGCCGCACTCCTCATGGATATGGTCAAAAATATCCATAAAATATGATCCCTTCTGCCCCATTGCAAAACCCGATCATTCAGTTTTGAGTGGCGCGTTAAAAGAGTATTTTTCAATATTTTTCTCAAGGACATGCGCCTTGAGAAAAATCCGCACGTTCTCCTTTTGGCATTGAAAGCCCGTCAGGGCTTTCACGCCAGCCCAAGGCGCTTCATCATCTCGTGGTAAGCGCCCTCCACGTTGCCCAGGTCACGGCGGAAGCGGTCTTTGTCCAGCTTCTCGCCCGTTTTCACGTCCCAGAAGCGGCAGGTGTCGGGGCTGATCTCGTCAGCCAGCACAATCTGGCCGTCCGCGGTCTTGCCGAACTCCAGCTTGAAGTCCACTAAGGTCACGCCGCAGGCGAGCATCTCGGCCTTGAGGAAGTCGTTGACGGCGAAGGCGTACTTCTTGATAAGCTCGATCTCCTCCCAGGTGGCCAGCTTCAGGGCGACGGCGTGGTAGGCGTTGAGAAGCGGATCGTGGAGGTCGTCGTTTTTATAGCTGAACTCGATGGTGGGCGCGTCAAAGACGATGCCCTCAGGCACGCCGTACTTCTTGGAGAAGGACCCGGCGGATACGTTGCGGATGATGACCTCCAGGGGCACGATGCTGACCTTCTTCACCAAGGTGTCTCGGTCAGAAAGCTCCTCCACCAGATGGGTGGGCACGCCGGCGGCCTCCAGCTTCTTCATGAGGAAGTTGGTCATGCGGTTGTTGATGGAGCCCTTGCCCGCGATGGTGCCCTTCTTCAGGCCGTCAAAGGCGGTGGCGTCGTCCTTGTAGCTTACGATGACAAGGTTGGGGTCGTCGGTGGCGAAGACCTTCTTGGCCTTGCCCTCATAGAGCTGTTCGCGCTTTTCCATGTTTATAAAACCTCCTGGGTTTTTATTTCTTTTCAGGGGATGGGTCACATCTCAAAATACTCGTCCCGGCCCGCGCCGACGGAGACGTATTGGATGTGGGTGTGGGTGGCTTCGGCGATGAAGCTGACGTAATCCTGGGCCTCGCGGGGCAAATCGTCAAAGGAGCGGCAGGCGGAGATGTCACGGCGCCAGCCGGGGAGGTATTCCACCACGGGCTTGGCACACTCCAGCTCGTCGCCGGTGGGGAAATGGTCCGTGAGTTTGCCGTTCACGTCGTAGTGGGTGACGACGGGGATCTTGTCGAGGTAGCTGAGCACGTCCAGCTTCGTCAAAGCGATCTCCGTCGCGCCCTGGACGAGACAGCCGTAGCGGGAGGCGACGACATCGAAGCCGCCGACACGGCGGGGCCGGCCCGTGGCCGCGCCGTACTCGCCGCCGGCCTCCCGGAGGGCCTCGGCCTCCGCGCCGAACATCTCACAGGTGAAGGGGCCCGCGCCCACGCAGCTGGAGTAGGCCTTCATGATGCCCACCACGTTATCGAGCCGCTTGGCCGGGATGCCCGCGCCGATGGGGGCGTAGGCGGCGATGGTGCTGGAGCTGGAGGTATAGGGGTAGATGCCGAAGTCGATGTCCCGCAATGCCCCCAGCTGGGCCT
This sequence comes from uncultured Oscillospiraceae bacterium, assembly GCA_947588605.1. Taxonomy (GTDB): domain Bacteria; phylum Bacillota; class Clostridia; order Oscillospirales; family Oscillospiraceae; genus RUG626. The sequence goes on along the minus strand of CANPYK010000020.1, from coordinate 1,657 downwards.
CGAACATCACGGACTTGCCGCCGTCAATGGCGTCGGTGAGGTACCGGGTGGTGTCCTTCACGTAGGGCAGCAGGGGGAAGCCGTATTGCTCCAGCCACGCGTAGATCTCGTCCGGGTCCACCGGCTCATGGGCATACCCGCCGGCGACGGTGAGGTTTTTCCACTCGCACAGGTCCTTGAGGTGGGCCTTCAGCGTCTCGGGATGGGCAAGGTCGCCCATGCGGACGGTCTTTTTCATATACTTGTCGGCGTACACCGGGGCAATGCCGCGGCGGGTGGAGCCGTAGGCCTTGCCGCCCAGGCGCTCCTCCTCCAAAATGTCCATCATCTTGTGGTAAGGAAGGCAGACGGTGGCCCGGTCGGAGATGACGAGATGCTCGGGGCTTATTTCGATGCCCTTCTCCCGGAGGGCGGCCATTTCGTGCGTCAGGTGCTCCAGGTCGATGACCATGCCGGGGCCCATGACGTTCACCGTCTCGTCCCGCAAAATGCCGGAGGGCAGGAGGTTTAAGATGAACTTGCCCTTTTCGTTGATGACCGTGTGGCCGGCGTTGTTGCCGCCCTGATAGCGGATGACGATGTCATACCGGGAGCTGAGAAGGTCCACCATGCGGCCCTTGCCCTCGTCTCCCCAGTTGATCCCTACGACAGCTGTTAACATTTCAAACTCTCCTTATACCCGCACCTGGGCCTCCAGGCCCAACAGCGCGGCGTTTTCCTGAAGTACGGGAGCGACGACGGAGGCCAAAAACTCCTCCGTCTGCTCCGGGGCGCGGCCCACGAATTTGCGGATGTCCAGGACCTCCTTCAAGGAGTCCTCCGTGAGGCCGAACTTTTCGTCCTCGAGAAGAAGCTCCAGGAGGTTGTTGTCCCCGCCCTCCAGCTTCACCCTGGCGGCGGCCTTCTGGGACGCCTGCCGGATATGCTCGTGGAGCTCCTGGCGGTCGCCGCCCCGCTCCACCGCGTCCATCAAAATGTTCTCGCTGGCCATGAAGGGCAGCTCCTCCATGAGGTGCTTTTCCATGACCTTGGGGTAGACCCGGCCGTTTTTGATGACGTTGATGACGAGGGTCAAGATGGCGTCCACCGCCAAAAACGCCTCGGGAATGGCGATGCGCCGGTTGGCGGAGTCGTCCAACGTCCGCTCCAGCCACTGGGCGGCGGCGGTGTCGGAGGCGTTCTTGGCGTCGTTGATGACGTACCGCGCGAGACTCACCACCCGCTCGCACCGCATGGGGTTGCGCTTGTAGGCCATGGCGGAGGAGCCGATCTGGTTGGCCTCAAAGGGCTCGTCGAACTCCTTCATGTGGGCCAAAAGGCGGATGTCCGTGGCCATCTTGGCGCAGGAGACGGCGATGTCCGAAAGGACGTTCAAAATATAGGCGTCCACCTTCCGGGAGTAGGTCTGTCCGGAGACGGGCATACAGGCGGCAAAGCCCATCTTGGCGGCGATGCGGCGCTCTAACTCCTTCACCTTCTCGTGGTCGCCGTGGAAGAGCTCCAGGAAGCTGGCCCCGGTGCCGGTGGTACCCTTACAGCCAAGCAATTTCAAGTTGGCAAGCTCGAAATCCAGCCGCTCTAAGTCCATGCACAGGTCCTGGGTCCAGAGGGTCGCCCGCTTGCCCACGGTGGTGGGCTGGGCGGCCTGGAAGTGGGT
>CANPYK010000019.1 GCA_947588605.1 uncultured Oscillospiraceae bacterium | reverse complement strand
TCATGGCCATGCCCGTGAGCTACTTTGACCGCAACCAGGCCGGCGACATCATCAGCCGCGTCAGCTACGACGTGGACGTGGTGACCATGAGCCTCTCCTCCGACGTGGTGCAGATCATCACCAGCGCCGTGACGGTGGCGGGGAGCTTCGTCATGATGGTCATCATCTCCCCGCCCATGGTGCTGTGCATGATCTTCACCATCCCCGTGTCGGTGTGGTATACCCGCCATATGTCCAAAAAGACCAGGCCCCTCTACTCCCGCCGCAGCGCCGCCTACGGCGAGATGAACGGCTTTGCCGAGGAGATGTTCTCCGGGCAGAAGACCATCCTGGCCTACGCCAACGAGGACCGGGTGACGGAGAATTTCTCCGCCATCAACCGCGCCGCCGCCGAGGCGTACCGCGACGCGGACAGCCTGGGCATCACCATGGGCCCCACCATCGGCATGATCAACAACTTCGGCCTCTCCGCCATCGGCATGGGCGGCGCGATGCTGTACCTTCTGAACATCGTGGGCCTGAAGCAGATCTCCAGCTTCGTCCTCTACTCCCGGAAGTTCTCCGGGCCCATCAACGAGATCTCCAACATCATCAACGAGATCTACTCCGCCCTGGCCGCCGCCGAGCGCGTCTTCGAGTTCCTGGACGAGCCGGAGGAGCCCCGGGACGTCCCGGACGCCGCCACCCTCACCGACTGCCGCGGCGAGGTGCGCGTGGAGGACGTTAGCTTCGGCTACGTCCCGGAGAAGACCATCCTCAAGAACATCGACCTGGAGGCCAAGCCCGGCCAGACCGTCGCCATCGTGGGCCCCACCGGCGCGGGCAAGACCACCATCATCAACCTCCTCATGCGCTTTTACGATGTAAACACCGGGAGAATCCTGGTGGACGGTCTGGAGGCCCGGCGGTACACCATGGATTCCCTGCGCCGCAGCTACGCCATGGTCCTTCAGGACACCTGGGTCTTCAACGGCACCATCTTCGACAACATCGCCTACGGCAAGGAAAACGCCACCCAGGAGGAGGTCATAGCCGCCGCAAAAGCCGCCATGATCCACGGCTACATCATGCGCCTGCCCGAGGGGTACAACACCGTCATCTCCGAGGACGGCGGCAACATCTCCAAGGGCCAGAAGCAGCTTTTGACCATCGCCCGGGCCATGCTCTACAACACCAGTATGCTGATTTTAGACGAGGCCACCTCCAACGTGGACACCACCACCGAGCGCCAGGTCCAGAGCGCCATCCGGGGCCTCATGAAGGGAAAAACCAGCTTCGTCATCGCCCACCGCCTCTCTACCGTCCAGAACGCCGACAAGATCCTGGTCATCGACCACGGCTCCCTCATCGAGCAGGGCACCCACGACGAGCTCATGGCCATGCGCGGCTTCTACTACAAGCTGTACGCGAGCCAGTATGAATAAAACTGGCTTTGAAGGCCGCTTCGCGCCCTTCAAATGCCAAGGGGAACGTGCGAAAAAAATTTCGGAAATGTCTGCGGACATTTCCGAAATTTTTTTCTGCTGTTTTGCTCCGCGCACTCGCAACGCTTCCCACTCCGCAAAACAAAAGGAATTTTTTCCGACGTACATGCCGCCGGAAAAAATGGCTCAATGGGGGGTGGCCGTTTTTTTGGAGTGTGCGTATTATACCATAAATTGAGCAATTTGTCAAGTATTTTTTAGTAAAACAGAAATATTTTTATGTAGGGGCGGGTTCCAAACCCGCCCGTCCCCCGTCCTTCGTCCCTCGTCCCCCGTCCCCGCCGCGCGGGGAATAAAAAATTGCGCCGCTCCGCGGCGCAAACCTTTTTAAGCCCCCCTCCTCGTAGGAGGGGGGCAGGGGGGGTAGCGAAGGTGGGGGTTTCTGGGGGGTGTCGATAAACGCACCCACCCTGGCCGGCGCTTCGCGCGGCCACCCCTCCCGGAGGGAGGGGCTTTGACGCGGGTGGGTGTCGATTTACGCGTTCATATTGTACAGCATCACCAGCCCCTTCAAAAGCAGGTCGGGGTCGTGGATAAGCTTGCGGCGGCAGAAGGGGAGGACGGTGGGGGCGAGGCCGCCGGTGGCGACGGCGGGGAAGGGGATGCCCAGCTCCCGCTCCACGCGGTCCAGGATGCCGTCCAATGTGGCGGCGGCGCCTAAAACGAGGCCGCTTTTCATGCTCTCGGCGGTGTTGCGGCCGATGACGCGGGCGGGGGGCTCCGGGCTCACCTGGGGCAGGAGGGAGGCGGTGCGCGTCAGGGCCTCCATGGAAAGACGCAGGCCCGGCATGATGATCCCGCCCAGGAATCGCCCCGCGCCGTCCACCACCGAGACGGTGTTGGCGGTGCCCATGTCCACGGTGACCACCGGCGCGCCGTAGAGGGCCCGGGCGGCCACGGCGTCCACGATCCTGTCCGCGCCTACGGCGGCGGGGACGTCGGTGACCACGTCGAGACCCGTCTTGAGCCCCGGCCCCACCACCAGGGGCCGGATCCCCGCCAGGAGCTCCATGGCTCCCGCCAGGGCGGGGGTCAGGGAGGGGACCACGGAGGAGACGATGCCGCCCCGCAGGTCCTCCGGGGCCGCGCCGTGAGCCGCCAGGGCGTTCTTCAAAAGGACGGCGGCCTGGAAGTCCGTGGCGGACCTGTCCGTGGCCACGCGCTCCGCGGCCAGCAGGCGCTCACCCTCGAAAAGCCCGATGACGATGTGGCTGTTGCCCGCGTCCACCGCCAGATTCATTGTTTCCGCTCCTTCAAAAGGTGGGCCTTTTCCAGCGCCACGCCCACCGCGCCGGTGATGACGGTGGACAGGGCCATTTCAAAGAGCGCCTGGACGCCCACATAGGTGCAGATCCACAAAACGGGATTTTGCGCTCCCATGGCGTCCCGCACAAAGTCCGTCTTGCTGAACATGAGCACCAGCGTGCCCATGAAAAACACTGTGTTCAGAAAAGCGGCGGAAAAGCCGGTGACAAAGCAGGCCACGGTGTGGTTGGTGATCTTTTTGAAGAGCTTGTAAACAAGCGCCGCGCAGACGCCTACCAGGACCCGCGTCCCGAAGCGCTGGACGATGGTGAGGAAGGGGCTGAAGGCGAAGGTCGCCGCGCCCATGAGGCTGGTCCCGCCGACGCCCATGGCCTGGAGCACGCTGGTGATACCGAAGACGCCCCCCAGGATCGCCCCGCCGGGGATGCCCAGGGCGATAGCGCCGATGGCCACCGGGATCATGTTCATGGTCATGGCCAGCGGCCCGATGTTCAGATACCCCAGGGGCGTGAAGTACAGCACCAGGAGCAGGGCGGTGAGAAGTCCAAGGAGCGCCAGCTCTCTCGGCTTCATCCATTTTTTTGTCGTTTCCATAGGGAAACCTCCTAAAATAATGTTGCCATTCCGCCGCGCGGATACGGCACGGGGCCCATTATAGCACTTCGATGAAAAAAAGTATATATCTTTTTTGACAAGTTTGTGGTATACTGCCCTCAGAAGGGAGCTGATCATATGCTGAAAGGAAAGACCGTGGTCCTGGCCGTTACCGGGAGCATCGCGGCGTATAAGATCCCGAACCTGGCCCGGATGCTGCTCAAGGAGGGCGCGGCGGTGCAGGTGCTGATGACGAAGAACGCTGCAAACTTCATAAACCCCATCACCTTCGAAAGCCTCACCGGCCGAAAATGCCTCATCGACACCTTCGACCGGAATTTCCAATACAGCGTGGAGCATGTGGCCCTGGCCAAGGAGGCGGACATCGTCCTGGTGGCGCCGGCATCCGCCAACGTCATCGGGAAGATCGCCTCCGGCATCGCCGACGATATGCTCACCACCACCGTCATGGCCTGCCCGTGCCAAAAGCTCATCGCCCCGGCCATGAACCACAATATGTATCATAACCCCATCGTCCAGGACAACCTCCAAAAGCTCCGCCGCTTCGGCTACGAGATCGTCGACCCGGCCCACGGGATGCTGGCCAACGGCGACACCGGCGACGGGCGGATGCCGGAGGAGCGGGAGCTTTTCGACCACATCCTGCGGCACATCGCCTGCGAGCACGATTTGGAGGGCAAGCGCGTCCTCGTCACCGCCGGGGCCACCCGGGAGGCCGTGGACCCGGTGCGGTTCCTGACCAACCACTCCAGCGGCAAGATGGGTATCGCTCTGGCCCGCGCCGCCATGCTGCGCGGCGCTCAGGTCACCCTTGTGGCCGCCCACACCGAGGCCGCCCCGCCGCCCTTCGTGGAGGTGGTGAACGTGGAGTCGGCGGAGGACATGTTCAACGCCGTGACGCGCCTCGCGCCGGAGCAGGACATCATCCTCAAGGCCGCCGCCGTGGCGGATTACACCCCGGAGGAGACGGCGGAGAACAAGCTGAAGAAATCCGACGGCGCGCTGACGCTCAAGCTGCGCCGGACGAAGGACATCCTTCAATACCTGGGCGAACACAAGCCGCCCCATCAGTTCCTGTGCGGCTTCTCCATGGAGACGGAGCACGTGCTGGAAAACTCCCGGAAAAAGCTGGCGGAGAAGCACTGCGACATGATCTGCGCCAACTCCCTGCGCCAATTTGGCGCCGGCTTCGGCACCGACACCAACGTCCTCACCCTCATCACCCCGGACGGAGAGCGTGAGCTCCCCCTCATGACCAAAGACGAGGCCGCCCACGCCATTTTGGACGCGATCGTGGGGAAATAAAGAATGCACCGTTAGGCGCAAACCTCTTAAAAGCCCCCTCCTCGTAGGAGGGGGGCAGGGGGGTAGCGAACGTGGGATGATAGAGCAGTTTCGATAACCCGCACCCGCCCCGACAAAGAGTCCTCCCCGCAGGGCGGGGAGGGGTGAGGTGGGAGCCAAAGGGCTTTGGGCGGCCCCGATGAACGCACCCTCCCACCTCATCCGGCGCCTGCGGGCGCCACCTTCCCCACCTTGCGGGGAAGGCTAGGACGGCGGACGAAGGCTCGAATACCCCGCCGCCGCGGCGGCACCCCTTTTTCCGAAAAAGGGGTCGGGGGAATAAGGTTGCGGCGCTTCGCGCCGCGTTTATAAAAAATTGCGCCGCATAGCGGCGCAAACCTTTTTGGTAGGGGCGGGTTCCAAACCCGCCCGTTCCCTCGTCCCCCGTCCCTCGTTCCCGCCGCAGCGGGAAAATCAAAGAATGCGCCGCTATGCGGCGCAAACCTTTTAAAAAAGCCCCCTCCTCGTAGGAGGGGGGCAGGGGGGCAGCGAGCGTGGGATGACCGGGCGGTCCCGATGGCCCGCACGCATCCCCTTGGCATTGAAAGGCCGCAAAGCGGCCTTTCAAGCCAGCTTCTCCAAGTCCTCCCGCATCACCAGCGTCAGATCCCGCTCGTCGATGTCGGGGTCGGAGGCGATGCGGTCGGCGTGGATGCCGATGACGTTTTCGAAGATGTTGCGCACGTCCCGGGCGTTACCGAAGTTCTCGCCGCGGTCCCGGTAGAGGCGGGCGAAGAGGTCCTTGGCATACTCCTGGGCCTCCACGGTAAGGGTATATTTGTTCTTCCGGCACATGGAGAGAAAGATCTCGTAGAGCTCCTCCCCAGTGTAGTCCTCAAAGAGGAAGTAGCGGTTGAAGCGGGACGCAAGGCCGGGGTTGGAGCTGATGAACTGCTCCATCAGGTCCTCGTACCCCGCCACGATGACCACCAGGTCCTTGCGGTTGTCCTCCATGCCCTTCAAGACCGTCTCGATGGCCTCCCGGCCGAAGTCGTTCTCCCCGGTGTTGGCCGCCAGGGAATAGGCCTCGTCGATGAAGAGGACGCCGCCGATGGCCTTTTTGATGGCCTCGTCGGTCTTGATCGCCGTCTGGCCCACAAAGCCGGCCACCAGGCCGGACCGGTCCACCTCCACCAGCTGGCCCTTGCTCAGAACGCCGATGGCGTAGTAAAGCTGGGCGATGAGCCGCGCCACGGTGGTCTTGCCGGTGCCGGGGTTGCCCATGAACACAAGGTGCAGGCTCATGGCCGGGGTGGGCAGGTCGTGCTCCTCCCGGAGCTTGCGGACCTTGGCCAGGTTAATGAGACTGCGCACGTTCTTCTTGATCTCCTCCAGCCCCACCAGCTCGTCCAGCTCGGCGAGGAGCTTATCGAGGTCCGGCTTCTCCGGGCTCTTCTCCGCCTCGGTCTTGGGGGCCTCGGGACCGATGGCGCCGCCCTTGGCCTCCATCTCCCGCAAAAGCTCGTCGGCGGCGCGCTTGGCCTCGTCCATGGAGGACTGGAGCCCGGAAAGGTCCGCCGCCGGTTTCTTCTCCGCCGTCTTCGGCTTCTCCGCCGGCTTCTTCTCCGTCTCTCCAAAGCCCGTGAGGGTGACGGTGAGCTCGTCCTTTAAGCGCTTGATGTCGTCCAGGTACGACGCCGCCGGACGCAGATGGTAGGCGTTGAAGTCGATGTTCGTGCCGTAGCTCTTCGGCGGTTTCCTGTCAGCCATATCCTCACCTCATCCGGGAAGAATTATTTTAAAACGCGAAAATAATACTTGATTTTTGCTTTGACTTATGGTATAATACAGGCGTTCTTAAAATTCCGCGTTCCCCACCGTGCGGGGGTGGAGCTCCACGTCGCGGATGTTGGAAACGCCGGTGAGGTACATGACCATGCGCTCGAAGCCCAGGCCGAAGCCGGCGTGCTTGCAGCCGCCGTAGCGCCGGAGGTCCAGGTACCACCAGTAGTCCTCCTCCCGCATACCAAGCTCCCGGATGCGGGCCGTCAGCATGTCCAGGCGCTCCTCGCGCTGGCTCCCGCCGATGATCTCCCCGATGCCGGGGGCCAGGCAGTCGGCGGCGGCCACGGTCTTCCCGTCGTCGTTGAGGCGCATGTAGAACGCCTTGATCTCCTTGGGGTAGTCGGTGACGAACACCGGGCGCTTGTAGACCTGCTCGGTCAAAAACCGCTCGTGCTCGGTCTGGAGGTCCGTTCCCCAGCTGACCTTGTAGTCGAATTTGTCGTTGTTTTGCTCCAGGATCTTCACCGCCTCGGTGTAGGTGACGCGGGCAAAGTCGTTCTCCACCACGTTCCGGAGGCGGTCGAGAAGCCCCTTGTCCACGAAGGAGCTGAAGAAGGCCATCTCGTCGGGGCATTTTTCGAGCACGGTGTTGATAATGAATTTGACCATGGCCTCCATGACCTCCAGATCCCCGTCCAGGTCACAGAAGGCCATCTCTGGCTCGATCATCCAGAACTCGGCGGCGTGGCGCTGGGTGTTGGAGTTCTCCGCCCGGAAGGTGGGGCCGAAGGTGTAGACGTCCCCGAAGGCCATGGCGAAGTTCTCGGCGTTGAGTTGGCCCGAGACAGTGAGGTTGGCCCGCTTGCCGAAGAAGTCCTGAGAATAGTCCACGCTCCCGTCGGGCAGGCGCGGGGGATTCGATATATCCAGCGTGGTGACCTCGAACATCTCTCCCGCGCCCTCGCAGTCGGAGCCGGTGATGATGGGGGTGTGGATGTAGACGAAGCCCCGGTCCTGGAAGAAGGTGTGGACGGCGTGGGCCGCCACGCTGCGCACCCGGAAGACGGCGGAGAAGAGGTTGGTGCGGGGCCGCAGATGCTGGATGGTCCGCAGATACTCTACGCTGTGGCGCTTTTTCTGGAGAGGGTAGTCCGGCGTGCTGGTGCCCTCCACGCAGATCTCGGCGGCCTTGAGCTCCAGGGGCTGCTTGGCCTCGGGGGTGAGCGTCACCGTGCCCGTGACGGTGAGGGCCGCGCCCACGTTCTGGGCGGCGATGTCGCCGTAGTTTTGGAGGTTCTCCCGCTCCATGACCACCTGGAGGTTTTTGAAGCAGCTGCCGTCGTTGAGCTCCACAAAGCCGAAATTCTTCATGTCCCGGATGGTGCGGGCCCAGCCGCTGACGGTGACGGTCTTGCCGCCGAAGGCCTCGGCGTCGGCGAAGATCCTGGCGATTTTTGTTGCTTGCATATGTGCGACCTCATTTCTTCACAATGATGTATTGGGTGGCGTCCATGTAGCTGGCGGTGTAGAGGAGTCCCTCGCCCTCCCCGGCGGTGAGGCGGCCGATGGCGAAGGCGCATTTGCCGCTCCCGGCCATGTAGAGGAGCATGTCCGCGTCCACCGTCATGAATTGGGGCGTAAGCCCTAAATTGGCGCACAGCTCCCGGACAAGCTCGATCTCGATCCCCCGCAGCTCCCCGTTCTCGTCGAGATACGCGAGGGGATAGAAGTCCGGCTCCACCGCCACGGTCAGGGCGGCGCCCGACGCAACCGTCCTCCCGGCCTCGCCGTTCAGGAGCGCCCGGAGACGCCCGGAGCTTTCAAGATCGGCAAGGGCGGCGTTGAGCCGCTCCAGCAAAAGGCGGTTGTCCTCGGAGACGGCGATGGCGTACTGCGGGGCGGCGTAAGGCTCCTCGGCGGTCTCCAGCCCGGAGAGAAAGCCCGTGAGCTCCTCCGCCGCGGCCTCGTCCGCCACGGCGCAGTCGGCGCGGCCGGCCTTGAGGGCGTCCTTCAGGGAGGCGGCGCTGTCGCAGACCACCAGCGTAAGCTCGGGGTCTAAGTGGGACACGAGCCCCTCGGCCACGGAGCCGTCGATCACCGCGACCCTCTTATCCAGAATATCCTCCCGCCCCCGGATGCCCGCCGGCGAAGCGCAGGCGGCGAGGGCGGCTATCAGAAAGGCGGCCAGCGCCGCCGGAAAAAGCTTCTTCATGGTCATCCCCACGCGGTCTATTTCACGGTCAATGTCTTATTTTAGTCTATTTCCCGCCGGTTGACAAGAAGTTTTTGAAATTTTTAAAGGGACGGACAAAAACCAGCTTATGTAAAGCCGGTTTCCCGGCTTTTTGGGGTCATTGGGGGGCGAAGCGGGCCAGGAGCTCCTGGGCGGCCTCCATGGTCTCCGCCTCGGCGCGGAAGACGAGGGCGTTGGCTCTGACGTCCGGGCGGATGTTCACGCCGCCGTGGGGCGTGGTGAAGAGAAGGCCCCGGGCGGCGTCGGCGGTGAGCTCGCCGTTCTCCTCGGAGAGCTTGCGCATGGCCTGAGCCCGGGGGACGGCCACCTTGACGCTTTTCTCCGCCACCACAAAGTCCGGGAGGGCGTTCAGAAGCCCCGAAAGCGTCACGCCGTCCCGGGCCATGGCGGTGACGGCCACGGCGGCGGCCAGGACGCCGTCGCGCAAAAGGCGCTGCCTGGCGTAGAGGGCCCGCCCCTCGGGGGTGGAGCTCTCGAGGACGGTACAGCCGTAGCGCACCGCCAGACGCCGCAGGGCCTCCGGCTCCTTTGGCGTCACGGCGAGGCTCTTGAGGCCCAGCCGCATGGCGGCCTCGCAGGCCAAGAGGGAGGCGCGGGCCTCGTCGATCTCCCGGCCCTTCTCGTCTTTTGCGGTGAAGGAGAAGCCGCCGGGGGTGACGGTGAGCTGAGGGACGCCGGGGGCGGGGCGGACCACCTCGTGGCCCAGGGCCGCCAGGACGCACCGCAAAGCGCGGCCCGGCGCGCCCCGGCCCGTGACCCCTACGCGCACGGGCTTTCCCGCCGGGGCGTCCAGGGCGCGAACGGCGGCGCAGACATCCGAGATATACGCCCGCGACGAGCCGGAGATCGCGTCTGTAACGCCGATACGAGTGAGATCGGACCCGGAAAGGGGCCTGAGAGACCCCTCTAAGGCACCCCTCTCAGGGGGGTCCAAGGGGGCTCCGAAGGGTCCCAGAAGGGTCACCGACACCCCTTCGGACCCCCTCACAAAGGCGCTCCGATCGAAGGAGAAGACGTGGGAGAGGGAGGCGAGCTCCGCCTCGAAGTCGCAGTCCACCCGCGCGGCCTCCCCGCCGGCGGCGATGACGCCGCAGCAAAGGGCGTCGGCGATGAGGCGCGCGGCGGCCCCGCCGGTGTGGGCCACCGCCACGCGGCCGGCGCGGCCAAGGCGGGCTCCCAGGGGGAGGGCGGCGTCCAGAAGGGCGGCGGCGTCGGCGCGCAGGCGGCGCTCGTCCGCGAAGACCGGCGGCCGGTCGGAGGGGCGGCCCACAAGGTCGTGGGCCAGCACCGCGCCGGGCTTCACGGTCCTGCCGGGGTCCAGGCGGACGTTGGCGGCGATCACCGCGCCGTCGCCCACCGAGGCTCCTTCGCCGAGGCACGCCCCCTCCAGGACGCGCGCGCGGCGGCCTATTTTGACGCCCCGCTCCAGGACCGCGCCGCGCACCTCGCACTCCGGGCCGAGGCAGGCGCCGTTGAGGACGCTGCCGGCGACCACCGCCCCCGCCTCCACAGTGGAGCCGGGACCGACTACGGCGTTGGGGCCGATGACCGCGCCAGGGGCGACCTTCGCGCCGGCGGCGATGAAGGCCGGGGCGAGCACGGTGACGCCGGATTTTTTGAAGGCCTCGGCCTCACCCGCGCCGGTGTCCACGTCGGCCTTGCCGGCCAGGATATCGAGACAGCAGGCAAGGTAAGAGGGGACGCTGCCGATGTCGCACCAGTAGCCGGGGGCGTCCTGCCCGTAGACGTCGTACCCCTCCCGCACCAGGCGGGGGAAGAGGTCCTTGCCGAAGTCATAGGGCACGCCCTCCGGGATGGCGTCCACCGCCCGGGGGCCCAGGACGTAGATGCCGGTGTTGATCCGGTCCGTCACCACCCGGTCCCAGGAGGGCTTTTCGGAAAAGGCGGTGACGCGCCCGGTACTGTCCGTCAGCACAAGGCCGAAGGGGGTGGGGTCCGGGGCGTCGTAGAGGACGATGGTGGCGTCGGCGCGGCGCTCCCGGTGGGCGCGGAGGATGGGGGCAAGGTCCAGGTCCCACACCGCGTCCCCGGAGAGGACCAGCACGTCCTCGCCGCCGATGAAGTCCCGGCAGGCCCGGACGCCGCCGGCGGTGCCCAGGGGCTCCCGCTCCACCATGTGGAGGATACGCACGCCCTGGGACTCCCCGTCGCCGAAGGCCGCCTCGATCTTTTCCGGCATATAGCGCTCGGTGAAGGCGATGTCCTCGATGCCAAGACGCCGAAGGCGCTCCACGGTGTGCCAGAGGACGCTCCGGCCATATAGCTCCACCAGCGGCTTGGGCTTGGAGGCGGTCAGGGGGCGCAGGCGCGTCCCCTCGCCGCCGGCCATGACGATTGCTTTCATATCTTTTCTCCCCGTTTCTTTCTGGTCTTGCGAGATAAGACTAGTTTTCCAACGGGGAAAAAAATAATTTATGGTGAATCCCTTGTTTCAGACGGAATGTTCTGGTATAATGACTTAGAATAGCGTTTTCATGACGCGGGCAGAGGGGGTGCTTCCCATCAACAGAAAGCTCAAGAGCCTTTTGAGCTCCAACATTCATCTCTATGTGGCCGCCCTGGTGCTCTTCGCCATTGCCACCATCTTTTTGGGGCAGTACCAGCTGGAGCTGGCGCTGGCGGAGATGACGGTCATCCTCCTTTTGATGATCTACACCCGCTTTTCCAGCCGGCGCAGGAGCCGGGACATGCTCAAGTACATCGAGTCCGTCACCAGCAACATCGACAACGCCACGAAAAATACCCTCCAGAATTTCCCCTTCCCCATGGCGACCTTCACCCTGGAGGAGAGCGAGATCATCTACGCCAACGAGGCGTTCCTGGCCCTCATCGGCGGCGGGGAGAGGCTTTTCGCCATCAACATCTCCTCCGTCGTCCCCGGCTTCACCGCCCGGTGGCTCATGGAGGGGAAAAACGAGTATCCGGACCTTGTCACCGTGGGCGAGCATCGGTTCCGGGTCTTCGGGAACCTGGTGCGGGGCACGGACACGCCGGGGGTCAAGAACTACGTGGCCACCACCTACTGGGTGGACGAGACGGAGTACGCCAGGATCCGGGACGAGTTCGTCTCCACCCGCCCGGTCTTCTCCATCATAGCCCTCGACAACTACGACGAGCTGACGTCGGGCATGAGCGAGAAGGATAAGTCGATGCTGGTCTCCGCCGTGGACGACAAGCTCACCGGCTGGGCCAGGGACCGGGGCGGGTACATCACCCGCACGGACCGGGACCGGTACATCTTCATCTTTGAGGAACGGTACCTCCAGGGGTACGTGGATACCAAGTTCGCCATTCTGGACGCCGTGCGGGAGCTGACCACGCCCAAGGGGATGCACCCCACCATCAGCGTCGGCGTGGGCTTGGATGGGCGGAACCTGGAGGAGAACTACCAGTTCGCGGCCCTGGCGCTGGAGATGTCCCTCTCCCGGGGCGGGGACCAGGCGGTCATCAAGAACCGCTACAATTTCGAGTTCTACGGCGGGCGCACCAGTCAGGCGGAGAAGCGCACCAAGGTCAAAAGCCGCGTCATGGCAAGCTCCCTCTCCGAGCTCATGCGCTCGGCCTCGGAGATCTTCGTCATGGGCCACAAGTACGCGGACATGGACTCCGTGGGCGCGGCGGTGGGGCTGTGCTGTGCCGCCAGGTCCCTGGGGAAGCAGGCTAAGATCGTCATCGACCTTGCCACCCAGGTGAGCCAGCCGCTCATCGATCGGGTGCTGGCCCTGCCGGAATATAAGGACGTGTTCATCGACCCCCAGGCCGCGCTTTTAGCTATGGACGGCTCCACGCTCCTTATCATCGTGGACACCAACCGGCCGGACCAGGTGGAGTCGGAATCGCTCCTCCAGTCCTGCAACCGGGTGGCGGTCATCGACCACCACCGCAGGGCCGCCGATTACATCCAGAACGTGGCCCTCTCCTTCCACGAGCCCTACGCCTCCTCGGCCTCGGAGCTGGTGACGGAGCTTTTGCAGTACATGGTGGAGCAGTCGGACATCCTGCGCATGGAGGCCGAGGCGCTTTTGGCGGGGATCGTGCTGGACACCAAGAACTTCACCCTGCGCACCGGCGGGCGGACCTTCGACGCGGCGGCGTTTTTGCGGCGGGCCGGGGCGGATACCTCGGACGTGAAGCATCTTTTGCAGTCCGACCTCAAGTCGGCGCTGGCGAAATACTCCATGGTCCAGAAGGCCCGGATCTACAAGGCCGGCATCGCCATTGCCGCCCCGGAGACGGCGGACAACAAGGTGGTGGCCGCCCAGGCCGCCGACGAGCTTCTCAATATTTCCGGCATCCAGGCGTCCTTCGTGGTCTTCCCGCTGAACGACCAGATCAACATCTCCGCCCGGTCCCTGGGGGACATCAACGTCCAGGTCATCGTGGAGCGCATGGGCGGCGGCGGCAACAAGTCCACCGCCGGGGCGCAGATCTCCGGGAAGACCCAGCGGGAGGTCGTGGAGGAGCTTTTGCGGGTCATCGACAAGTACCTGGAGGATTATTCCATCCAGGAGGACCAATAAACCGGACGGACCGGGAAAAAGAAAACCTATTGAAAGGAATCGGAAACCTATGAAAGTCATTTTACAGCAGGACGTGAGGGACCAGGGGAAGAAGGGGCAGATGGTGGAGGTGTCCGACGGGTACGCCAGGAACTTCCTCTTCCCCCGAAAGCTGGCGGTGCCGGCCACGGCGGACGCCATGAACACCATGAAGCTCCAGGAGAAGGCGAGACTCCGGAAGATCGAGGAGGAGAAGGCGCTGGCGCTGGAAAACTCCAAAAAGCTGGAGGCCGTGGTGGTGCAGATCTCCGCGCGGGCGGGGGAGAACGGCAAGCTTTTCGGGTCCGTCACCAACAAGGACATCTCCGACGCCCTGAAGGCCCAGCACGATATCAGCATTGAGAAGAGCCGCATCGTCGTCGCCGAACCCATCAAGTCCTTCGGGCCTTATGATGTCAAGTGCAAGTTCGGCTATGAGATCAACGGGACCATCCATCTTTTGATCACGGAAGCGAAGTAAGACGGAAGCTAAGTAAGGGGGGCTTTTTATGCCCGACATTCTCGATCCCCGGCAGATGCCGCAGAGCGTGGAGGCGGAGCAGTCGGTCCTCGGCTCCATGCTCATCGATTCCCGGTGCGTGGCGGACGTGGTGGGGTTTTTGAAGGCCGAGGACTTCTATTCCGACGTGAACAGGAGCATCTTCGAGGCTGTTTTCTCCATGTTCAACTTCTCCCAGACCATCGACCCGGTGACGGTCATCGACGAGCTGAGGAAGGTGGGGGCGTACTCCGACGGGACGAAGGACTACATCCTGAAGCTCATGGAGATCACGCCCACGGCGCGCAACGTCATGGACTACGCCGCCATTGTCCGGGACAAGGCGCTTTTGCGCCGGGTGGCGGACACCGGCGGGGAGATCAACGAGCTGGCCATGGCCTCCCAGGGCTCGGCGGACGACATTCTGGAGCTGGCGGAGCAGAAGATCTACGCCATTCGCCAGGGGCGGACGGTAGGGGGGCTGGAGAGCGTCTCCAAGGTGCTGGTGGACGTCTACAACCAGCTCCAGGAGGCCGCCAAAAGCGGGAACCGCATCCCGGGGCTGTCCACGGGGCTCTATGACCTGGACAACGCCATTATGGGGCTCAATAAGTCCGACCTTATCCTGGTGGCGGCGCGGCCCGGTATGGGCAAGACCACCATCGCCCTGAACATTGCCCTCAACGTGGCCAGGACCTCCGGGAAGACGGTGGCCGTCTTCTCGCTGGAGATGAGCCGGGAGCAGCTTTGCATGTCGCTCCTGTCCAGCGAGGCCCAGGTGGACCGGAAGAAGCTCCAGTCCGGGGCGCTCACCGAGGACGACTGGCGGCGCATCGCCGACGCCTCCGTGGCCATCGGCGGCATGGACATAAGGCTGGACGACAACCCCATGCTGACGGTGGCGGATATCAACGCCGCCTGCCGGCGGGTGAAGAATCTGGGGCTGGTGGTCATCGACTACCTCCAGCTCATGCAGTCCTCCGGCGGGAGCACCAAGCTCTACGGGGAGAACAGGACGCAGATCGTCTCCGACATCAGCCGGATGATGAAGATCATGGCCAAGGAGCTGAATGTTCCGGTCATCTGCGCCTCACAGCTCAGCCGCGCCAACGAGGCGAGGTCCGATAAGCGGCCTATGCTCTCGGATCTTCGGGAATCCGGCGCTATCGAGCAGGACGCGGACATCGTGCTGGCGCTTTACCGGGACGACTACTACAACAAGGAATCCGAGCGGCCCAACGTGGCCGAGTGCATCATCCTTAAAAACCGCCGGGGCGAGACGGGCACCATCGAGCTTCGTTGGATGCCGGAATTCGCGTCCTTCGCCTCCATCGACCGGAGACACGATGAGTGATCTGCTTTTTGAAATCAGGCGATTTTGTCAAGAATACCGTATGATCCCGGAGGGCGGGAGCGTCCTTGTTTGCGTATCCGGCGGGACGGATTCCATGTGTCTGCTGGACGCGCTCCAAAAGCTTTCCGGCCCCATGGGGTTCACGCTCTGCGCGGCGCACTTCAACCATAAGCTCCGGGGGGAGGAGTCCGACGGGGACGAGGCCTTCGTCCGGGAAGCCTGCGATAAGCTGGGCGTGCCCCTCACCGTGGGCGCCGGGGACGTGGCGGCGGAGGCCGCGAGGCGGAAAAAAGGCATCGAGGAGACGGCGCGGGAGCTGCGCTACGCCTTCTTTTTCAGGACCGCCGGGGAGCTGCGCATAAGCCGCGTAGCCACGGCGCACAACGCCGACGACGACCTGGAGACGGTGCTGATGCGCCTTACGCGCGGCACGGGGCTTCGGGGGCTGGGGGGCATCCCGCCGGTGCGGGGGAAGCTCATAAGGCCGCTTCTCGGCGTCACCAGGGCCGAGATCCGGGCGTACAACGAGGAAAACGGCGTCCCCCACCGGGAGGACTCCACGAATCTTGAGGACGGGTGCACCAGAAACGTCCTGCGCCACCGGGTGGTCCCGGTGCTCCGGGAGCTCAACCCGGCGCTGAGGGTCACGGACATGACGGCGCTTTTGCGGGAGGACGAGGTGGTCCTGGACGGGCTGGCGAGAGATTTTCTGGCCGGCCAGGAGGACGGGGCCCTGGACGCGGCGGCGCTGCTGGCGCTTCCCCGGCCCGTGGCGGCCAGAGTGGTGCGGCGCTTTTGCCACCGTGAGCTGGAGCGGGCCCATGTGGAGGCGGTGCTGGCGCTGGCGGGGTCTAAGGACCCTTCGGCGCGGGTGTCGCTGCCGGGGATGGGGCTCCGGCGGGAGTACGGGCGGATCGTTATCGACGGGGGAGAGGAGACTTCCTTCCAGCCCTTCGAGGCGCCTCTTGACAAGGCTGTTATAATAGAGGAGGCCGGGCTCGTCGTCTCCGGCGAAAAAACCGTTTTTCAAGGCGGGATTTACAATTCCTTAACTACTTTTCCTATCAAATGGGATAAAATTGTGGGGAAGCTGACGGTGAGGCCCCGGCGGACCGGGGACGCCATACGGCTCGGCGGCATGAGCCGAAGCCTCAAAAAGCTTCTCATCGATCGGAAGATCCCCCGCGCGCGGCGGGCGCTTTTGCCGGTGCTCGCGGATGAAGGCGGCGTCATCGCCGTGTACGGCGTGGGTATGGACCGGGATTACCGGCCGGAGGAGGGAGCTCCGGCGCTCATCATCAAAATAGAGGAGAGAACAGAAGATGCTTGAAAAGGATATCGACCGCGTATTTTTCTCCGGGGAGGAGCTCCAGAATAAGGTCCGTGAGATCGGGGCGCAGATCACCAGGGATTACGAGGGACGCGACCCGCTGTTCGTGGGGGTGCTGAAGGGGTCCTTCGTCTTCATGGCCGACCTCATGCGGGCCGTGGACCTTTACTGCGACATCGACTTCATGGCGGTGTCCTCCTACGGCTCCGGCACCACCACCACCGGGGCGGTGAAGATCAACAAGGACTTGAGCTACAGCGTGGAGGGGCGGCACATCATCCTCATCGAGGACATCCTGGACTCCGGCGTGACCCTCTCCTACCTCAAGAAGTACATCGAGGCGCGCAAGCCCGCCTCCGTGCGCATCTGCACGCTTCTCGATAAGCCGGCGCGGCGCAGGGCGGATATCCACGCCGACTACGTGGGATTCGAGTGCCCGGACGCCTTCATCGTGGGGTACGGGCTCGATTACGCCGAGCGGTACCGCAATCTTCCGTACATAGGCGTGTTGAAAAGCGAGATCTACGCCTAAACTTACTATTTTCCCGCAGGAAAGTGAAGTGACGAATCGTTGAATAAGAAGACCTCGAAAAGGCCGGATATAGGGTTTTACATCTTTATTCTCCTGATCCTCGTGGCGGCCATCTACCTTCTGAGCGACACGGACAGCCCCTCCGCGGGGCTGGAGTACTCCCAGATGCGCGAGCAGTTCGAGAACCACAACGTCAGCTATTTCCGGATCGAAGACGGCGTGGTGTATATGGACCTCAAGGAGCCCATCAACGTCAACGGGACGGAGGAGAAGAGCGTCTACCATGAGCTTCTCAGCGTCAGCATCTTCTGGGATGACCTGAAGGACATCATCAACGCCGAGGAGGGGCTTCAGTACGACCTGGAGCCGGAGTACGGGACGCCCTGGTGGGTCACCATCATCCCCTATGTCATCATCATGATCGTCATGGTGATCGTCTGGTACGTGATGATGAACCGCATGGGCGGCGGCAGCGGCGGCAACGCCGCGGGACGCTTCGGCCACGCCAGGACACGGCTGGCGTCCGAGGAGAAGCGGAAGGTCACCTTCAACGATGTGGCCGGCGCGGACGAGGAGAAGGCAGAGCTGGAGGAGATTGTGGATTTCCTCAAGGACCCGAAGAAGTATACGGAGCTCGGCGCGCGCATCCCCAAGGGCGTGCTGCTGGTGGGGCCTCCGGGTACCGGTAAGACCCTGCTTGCCAAGGCCGTGGCCGGGGAGGCCAACGTGCAGTTTTTGTCCATCTCGGGCTCCGACTTCGTGGAGCTCTACGTCGGCGTGGGCGCGTCCCGCGTGCGTGACCTCTTCGAACAGGCCAAGAAGCTTTCGCCGGCCATCATCTTCATCGACGAGATCGATGCCGTGGGCCGTCAGCGCGGCTCGGGCCTCGGCGGCGGGCACGATGAGCGGGAGCAGACGCTGAACCAGCTCCTGGTGGAGATGGACGGCTTCAACACCAACGACGGCGTCATCGTCATGGCCGCCACCAACCGGGCGGATATCCTCGATTCCGCGCTTCTGCGGCCGGGACGGTTCGACCGGCAGGTCTATGTGGGCGTGCCGGATATCCGGGGCCGGGAGGCCATTTTGCGGATCCACTCCCGGGGCAAGAGTCTGGCGGAGGACGTGGACCTGGCCAGCATCGCCCGGGGCACGCCGGGGTTCACCGGCGCGGACCTGGAGAACGTGATGAACGAGGCCGCCCTGCTGGCCGCCCGGCGCAACCGGAAATTCATCACCATGGAGGACGTGGACGAGGCCATTTTGAAGGTCCAGATGGGGCCGGAGAAGAAGTCCCGGAAGATGAGCGACAAGGCCCGCAAGCTCACCGCCTACCACGAGTCCGGCCACGCCATCACTGGGCGGTTTTTAAAGCACGCCGACCCCGTCCACTATATCACCATCATCCCCCGTGGGCAGGCCGGCGGGTATACGCTGTTCCGGCCTGAGGAGGACCTGGAGAGCTACCAGTCCAAGTCCGAGATGTTCGAGGACATCGTCATGTCCCTGGGCGGGCGCACCGCCGAGAGGCTTTTCCTGGATGACATCTCCACCGGCGCCTCCGGGGACATCCAGTC
Organism: uncultured Oscillospiraceae bacterium; assembly: GCA_947588605.1. Classification (GTDB taxonomy): domain Bacteria; phylum Bacillota; class Clostridia; order Oscillospirales; family Oscillospiraceae; genus RUG626. Next base: position 24,751 of record CANPYK010000019.1, on the reverse strand, counting down.
CGCCACCAACGTGGCGCGGGCCATGGTCACCCGCTACGGCATGAGCGACCGGCTGGGGCCCATCAGCTACGACAGCTCCGACCACTCCATCTTCATCGGCCGGGACTTCGGCACCACCAAGTCCTACTCCGAGGAGACGGCGGCCATGATCGACGAGGAGGTCAAGCGCATCTTCGACGAGGCCGCCAAGCTGTGCGAACAGATCCTCACCGAGCACAAGGACCTGCTCATCGCCGTGGCCGAGTACCTGCTGGTCCACGAGTCCATGACCGGCGAGGAGTTCAAGTATATGTGCGAGCACCAGGGCCAGCCCCCCGCCTCCGCTCTGCCGGAGGGGACACAGGAGGCCAAAGCTGAGCCGGACGCGCTGGACCCCCTGATGGATGAGCTTCGCGCCCAGGCGCTGGAGGACGCGCGGCGCACGGAGCTGGAGGAGAAGCAGCAGAAATTCAAGGATCAGGACCCCGGCGATCCCTTCGGCGACAAGAAGGACTGAGGGCCCGTCGGGCAATAAGAAAATCCATCGGTCCCTGCCGGCAACGGCAGGGACCGTGACGAAAATGGCCGCCTTGTCGGCTGAAAAAAGGGGGTGGGCCCGGTAATCTTTCTGGATTTGGAATTCAACAGCGGTATGTACGGAGAGAGGCTGGAGGAGATTTTGCAAATCGGCGCCGTGCGGTGCGACAGGCTGGGCGGGCCCATCACGGACACCTTCAACGTCTTCATCCGGCCCAAGGTACATAAGCGCCTCTCGCCGGGGGCGCGGGTCCTGCCGGAGCTGGAGGCCAGCCTGGAGAGCGACATCAGCTTTCCCGAGGCGCTGGAGCTGTTCCTGGACTGGTGCGCCGGGGAGACGCGGTTTGCCGAGTGGGGGCGGGACGACTTCAAGATCTTGGGCCGGAACGCAGTCTATTGGGGCATCGACATGAAGCTGCCCGAGTCGTATCTGGACATCCAGGCCGCCTTCGGCAAGACGCTGGGAGAGACGAACGTCTTCCCCCTTTACCACGCGGCGGAGTATTGCCGCGTCCCGGACACATTCACCTTCCATAACGCCCTCAACGACGCGCTGTATACGTGCCTCGTGGCCGGATTCGTGACGGAGAAGGCCGCCCGGGAGTCCATGTGCGAGATCACCTATAAGGACACGCACCCGGACTTCAAGCCGAAGCCGGCCAAGAAGAACCAGATCCGTATGGGGCCCTTTGAAACGCGGGAGGATGCCCTCAACAACCTGGGCTCCCGCCGCGCCGTCTGCCCCGCGTGCCGTCATGTGGCGCGGGTGGGGGAGTGGTACAGCGGCGGGGGAGACATCTTCTTTGGACAAGCGATCTGCCCCAAGCACGGACCCATTTTGCGCAAGCTGCGCCTGGCGCGCCAACCGGACGGCGCCTACTGGACGTACAACGATACCCTCCCGGTCAACCCCTCCAACCTGGGCCGCCTCCGCGCCGCCCAAAACGGCGAGCGCGTTGTGTGCCTGAGGAAGCGGAGAAGACGGAGGAAGAGGAGAAGATAATACGAAAGACCTCCGGGAAGCGTACGACCTTCCCGGAGGCCTTTTTGACGGTCCTCCCGGCAATGCCGACAAGACTGAAAGGAAAAATTTGGATAACCAGTTGATTTTTTCTGAAGAATAGGTTACAATGGGAACCGGAAAGGGGGCGGGCGCGTGGAGATGAAATCGGGAGCGGCTTGCGCCTTTACGGGGTACAGGCCGGAGAAGCTGCCGTGGCGGTATGACGAACGGGACGAACGTTGTGTGGCGCTGAAAAGGCGCATCGCGGACGCCGTGGAGGAGGTCTACAACGCCGGGGCGCGGCATTTTATCTGCGGGATGGCCAAGGGGTGCGACACGTACTTTGCCGAGGCGGTGCTGGCACTCCGGGACGAGTACCCGGACATCACGCTGGAGGCGGCGATCCCCTGCGAGACGCAGTCGGGGAGCTGGAGCCGGGAGGACCGGGCGCGGTATGACTATATCCTCCACCAGTGCGACCGCCAGACGGTGATCTCACGGGAGTATACCCCCGAGTGTATGCTCCGCCGCAACCGGTACATGGTGGACGCCGCGCGGATGCTCATCGCCGCCTTCGACGGCAAGCCCGGCGGCACCATGCAGACGGTGAACTACGCCAAAAGCATGGGCAAGGAGATCCTGATGCTGTCTGTCGAGGAGACGGAGAAGGAATAGGAACGGGCGGGGATACCCGCCCGGTTTGGGGAGCGGCCTGTCATCCAACGCTCGCTGCCCCCCTGCCCCCCTCCTACGAGGAGGGGGCGAAAAAGGTTTGCGCCTGCGGCGCATTTTTTGATTTGCCCGCTGCGGCGGGGACGGGGGACGAAGGACGGGGGCTCGAATCCCCCCTGACCCCTTTGCCCCGAAGGGGGTCAAAAAGGTTTGCGCCGCATAGCGGCGCAATTTTTTATAAAGGCGGCGCGAAGCGCCGCATCCTTATTCCCCGGACCCCTTTTTCGGAAAAAGGGGTGCCGCCGCAGCGGCGGGGTATTCGAGCCCTCGTCCCCCGTCCCCCGTCTTAGCCTTCCCCACAAAGTGGGGAAGGTGGCGCCCGCAGGCGCCGGATGAGGTGCGTGCGTTCATCGGGGCCGGTTGCAGCCCTTCGGCTCCCACCTCACCCCTGCCCCTCCCCGCCCTGCGGGGAGGGCTCTTAATCGGGGGCGGGTGCGATTATTTGGGCGGCCCGATAGACGGAACCACCCCGGCGCTGCTCGCCACCCCCGACCTAGGAGGGGCTGTAGAGGTCGGGCGGCGGAAAAGAAACGGGCGGGTCTTGGACCCGCCCTACCGTTCTTATCCGTTGAATTCCTCCCCGGCTTCGATGAGGGCCAGGGCGTTTTTGATGTAGGCGTCGACCTCGCGGCGGTCGATGTTCAGGGCGACGGCAAGCTCCCCGTAGAGCATGTCCTCGGCGCGCTTCATGTAGCGCTCGTCGATCTGGCCCAGCTTTTTGCCCTGGGCGTTGACGTGGGCGCGCTTTAAGTAGACGTCCTTGATGAGCTTCACAAGGCCGGTGCAGTCATAGGCCTGGATGGCCTGCTGGTAGTGCTCGGTGAGGAAGCGCAGGTTGGAGTTTTCGTAAAGCTCGGCCTTCACCCCCGGCATGGAGCGGATGAGATCGATGGCCTCGTCCCGGGAGATGACGGGGCGCATGAACACAGGCGAATCTACCGGGGCGAAGACCCGCCCCGTGCGGTAGAGAGGGGACAGGGTGTAGTAGAGCCTGTCCTTATTGGCGCCGGAGACGTTGGGACAGCCGATGTCCTCCACGACACAGACCCCCTCGCCGCCGTATATGATATAATCTCCCATGTCAAACATCTGTCGCACGCTCCCAAAAATACCTTCACGCGAAACTATTTCCTCTGCATACAGTATATCATAATTCTTGACCAGATGTAAGAGAAATTTTCAAAAAAGCATGAAAAAATTGCGGACTTTTCCCGATATCCTTGCCAAAACAGGCCGAAAACGCTATAATAGATAACAATGAAACCCAAAAGGAGGGACCGTTATGAAGAAACTGGGATTTGGCCTCATGCGCCTGCCCGTGACGGACAAGCAAGACCCCAAGAGCATCGACATGGCGGAGCTTGAGCGCATGGTGGACACGTTCCTGGAGCGCGGGTATACATACTTCGACACCGCCTGGATGTACCACGACCATCAAAGCGAGATCGCCATCCGGGAGGCGCTGGTGAAGCGCCACCCCAGGGACGCCTTCACCCTCACCACGAAGCTGCCCACCATGGCGCTGAAGGAGGAGGGGGACCAGGAGCGCATCTTTGAGGAACAGCGCCAAAAGTGCGGCGTGGAGTTTTTCGACTACTACCTCCTGCATAATATGAACAGGCGCGTGTATGAGACGGTGGAGCGCCTGGATTCCTTCGGCTTTGCCCGGAGGCTCAAGGAGGAGGGGAAGATCCGCCGCATCGGCTTCTCCTTCCACGACAACGCCCAATTCCTCGACCAGCTTCTGACGGAGCACCCGGAGGCGGAGTTCGTCCAGCTCCAGATCAATTACCTGGATTGGGAGTCCGAGCGCGTCCAGTCCCGGCTTTGCTACGAGACCGCCGTCCGGCACGGGAAGAAGGTCATCGTTATGGAGCCGGTGAAGGGCGGGGCCCTGGCCCAGCTCCCGGCGGACGCCGAGGCGCTTTTGAAGACCGCCGACCCGGACGCCTCCGTCGCCTCCTGGGCCGTGCGCTTCGCCGCAAGCCTGCCGGAGGTCCATGTGGTCCTCTCCGGCATGAGCAGCATGGCCCAGCTGGAGGACAACACGACCTTCATGTCCGACTTCAAGCCCCTCACCAAGGACGAGCGGGCTATGCTCGCGCGGTGCGCGGACATCATCAACAACTATACCGCCGTGCCCTGCACCGCCTGCCGCTACTGCACCGAGGGGTGCCCCATGGGCATCGACATCCCCACGATCCTGGCTATGTACAACGAAAGCGCCAAGGCCAAGCTCCTGAGAGCCTGGCGCGACCCGGGCAAAGAGAAGTACGACGAATTCGTGAAGGACCACGCCAAAGCCTCCGACTGCGTGGCCTGCCGCCAGTGCGAGGGCGCGTGCCCCCAGCACCTGGGCGTGGTGAAGGCGCTGGCGGACGCCGCCGCGGCCTTTGAAAACTGATTTTGAGGTGATCGTATGAAAGTCCTGCTTGTCAACGGCTCCCCCCATGAGCGCGGCTGTACCGCCGCGGCCCTTGCGGAGGTGGCAAAGGCCCTGGAAGGGGAGGGCATCGGCGCGGAGCATTTCTGGATCGGCAACAAGCCCCTGGGCGGGTGCATCGGCTGCGGCGGCTGCCGCAAGGCGGGCAAATGCGTCTTCGGCGGGCCCGTGGCGGAGTTTACGGAAAAGTGCGGCGAATACGACGGCTTCGTCTTCGGCTCCCCGGTCCACTACGCCGCCATGGGCGGCTCCATGACCGGCTTCATGGACCGCGTCTTCTACTCCGCCGGCGGGAAGCTGCGGGGCAAGCCCGCCGCCGGCGTCGTCTCCGCCCGCCGGGGCGGCACCACCGCCGCCCTCGACCAGCTCAATAAATACTTCTATATCAACGGGATGCCCATCGCCACCAGCCAGTACTGGCCCATGGTCCACGGCAACACCCCGGAGGAGGTGCGTGAGGATCTGGAGGGCCTCCAGATCATGCGCCATCTGGGGCGGAATCTGGCGTGGCTTTTAAAGTGCATCGAGGCCGGGAAGGCCGTCGGCGTCGAGGTCCCGGCGCTGGAGCCGCGGGTCAACACCAACTTTATCCATTGAGCGTTTTCCCCGCCAAACCAGGCGGGGAAAATTTATCGGATAAATTGTAAAATATACTTGACAAATTAGCGGGCAAGTGCTACACTCAAGAAAAAACGAAAGGAACGTGGTCTTATGAGGTCGGTCATCGTGCCGGTGGTGCTGATCATGCTGGTGGGAGGCTTTACGGTGGGGGTGGTGGCGTTCTCCGGGGAACGCCACGACAAAAAGCGGTTTGACGAGCGGCAGCTCATCATCCAGGGCCGGGGCTTTATGGTGGGCTTCTCGGTGATGCTGGCATACGCCCTGGCGGTGGTCCTCGCCGAGGCGATCCTGGACCGGGAGCTTCTGGATACCTCTGTGGCGCTGGTGATCTGCGCGGACCTGGGGCTTGTGGCCTTCGCCGAATACTGCATCCTCCGGGACGCCTACGTGAGCATTCGCAAAAGCGCCGCGGGGGAGATCGCCGCCATGGGGATCCTCACGGCGTGCTTTACCGTGAACGCCGCCGTGCGGATCGACGACGGGCTGAGGCTTTCGGAGACGGCCACGCTCCGCTCCGGCGCTGTGTTCGCCATGCAGGCGGCGGTGTGCGGGATCATCGCCGTGACGCTGCTCATCAAAACGCTTTGGGATCGGAGGCACGGGGAATGAAGAATCTCCGCCTCAAGGCCGCCCGGGCCGCGCTGGACTTATCTCAACAGGCCCTGGCGGACAGGGTGGGCGTCTCCCGCCAGACCATCAACGCCATCGAAAAGGGCGACTACAACCCCACCGTCAACCTCTGTATCGCCATCTGCAAGGCATTGGGGAAGACGCTGGACGAGCTGTTTTGGGAGGAATAAACGTTCTCCCGGCACCGTTGAAGTGCCGGGAGAATTTTTATTGTCCTATGAGCTTCAGCTTCTGCTCTCGGGTCAGGGCCTTGATGGCCAGCTCCCGGCGGAGGGCGGCGGGCTTGTCGGGGGCCTCCTCGGAGTAGGCGAGGGCCACGGGCAGGCGGGCGCGGGTGTATTTGGCGCCATGGCCGGCGTTGTGGGTCCTGAGGCGCTTTGGCAGGTCGTTGGTGATGCCGGTGTAGAGCGTCCCGTCGGCACAGCGCAGGATGTAGACCGTGTACTTACCAGTCACTGTCCATCATGCCGCCCATGAGGTCGCCTATGCCGCTGATGAGGTCGCGCAGCTCCTGCTCGTCCAGGGTCAGGAGGTTGTTGGTGTTCCGCGGCGTGGACACGGAGCCGCCGGCGGTGTAGGTGACGGTCAGGGGCAGCTCCAGGTAATCGTAGTAGTCCCCGTTGTCAAAGACGAGGTTGCTGAGCTCGAAGCCCTTTTTCGTGATCTTGAGGCCGCAGGTGAGGGACATGGGGTCCTCATAGGGGACGTCGACATCCAGGCTGAGGTCGTCCCCATCCCACTGGGCGGCGATGGTCATGGTCTCGCCGTCGGAGGAGAGGGTGATCTCGTGGGTGTAGCCGTTCCGGTCACTCACGTGGCTTGCAAAGGAGATCGCATTATCTTCGGACTCGACGGTGCCGGTGATATCCCCGCCGTCAAAGAAGTTGACGGAGTAGTCGATCCCGTACTCACGCTCGCGGGCGGACATGGACACGACCTTCTTGTCGGCCACGTAGTAGCTGATGCTGAGCCGCAGGTCCTCGCTGCGGATGCCGTCCAGGGCCTCGTCCAGGGCGTCGTCCATGATCGCCTGCAGGTCGTCCCTGTCAAAGTCCTCGCCGGTGATCCTGCCGAGCTCCACGAGGGTATCCCACATGGGCATCTCGAGTATCATGTCGTAGATCTTCTCCATGAGGTTCGCCAGGTCGTCGCTGTCCACGGTGGCGGTGAAGACGTAGCCGTCCACGTCCTTGCCGTCCAGCTCCACGGTGTCCTCCTCGTAGTCCACGTCAAGGTCCTTGATGAAGTCCGTGCCGAGGGCCTGGGAGTCCTTGATGAACTTGTCGATGTCGATGAACTCGGAGTCCCAGAAAAGGTCCAGCATCTCGTCGATCTGATCCAGGTCGCCGGTGCTGATCTCATCCTGAGCGTACTCCCACAGGAAGCTGCTCTTGAGCTGCCGGCCGATGTCCCGGGGCTTGATGCCGTAATAGTCGTCGCTGCCGGTGAGGAGCGGGAAGGAGACGCCCAGGAAGTCCGGGGTCAGGCAGGCCCCGCCGGTGAGCTCGATGCCGGCGCTGGTCACGTCCAGATTCAAAAGGAAGGACTTATTCTCCAGGTCATAGGCCAGGGAGAGGTCGTCGATAGAGACGTACCCGTCGTCGGTGTCTATCTCGCCGGAGACCGCCACGGTGCCGGAGGTGTCCAGCACGCCGGCAAGAGCGGCCAGGGGAGAGCCGGCATAGCGGCCCTTCAGATCATTGACGGTATTCTCCAGAGCCATGGCCAGATACCCGGCCGGGTCGTCCTTGGGGGATTTGACAACGGGCGTCAGACGGCCGCTTTCCTTGCCGCTTTCCTTGCCGCCGCTCCCACCGCCGCCCTCGGACTCGGAGCACGCCGCCAGAGACAGCGCCATGGTCAGAGCGAGGATAAGAGCAAAAATACGTTTTATTGTATGTTTCATTATGTTGCCTCCCAGCTGAAATGATAGAGACTATTATACTCCTTTCGGACGTAAAATCAAGTGTAAACCTCCCCGTTTTTGACAGTTTTTACTCGTCTGCGGAAAAAACAGCCGCCGGAAAAGGCCCGGGCAGACGAACCCCCCGGCGCCGAAGGGTCCGGACGCCGGGGGGAGGGGGTCATTTAAAAAGGTTGAAGACCGCTTTCATCAGGGCGCCGTAGAGCTGGCGCTTGGAAAGCTCGGTGATGTTGCGCGTCTGGGCCGGGAGCTCGATGGCGCCGCCGGGAGTGGTGGCGACGGTGAGAACGTTCCGGTCCCCGCGCTCGCCGGAGTACCAGATGCCGTCATACCGGACCTTCCCGTCCTCCGCCGTCAGCATCCCCTCCAGGGCAAAATCGGTATAGTCGCCGGCGTAGGTGATGAAGGAGAGCGTCCCGTCCCCGGTCCAGTCGAGCCTGGTGGCCTGGCCCTGGGGGACGGTGAGCTCCATGGAGACGCCGGCGGCGAGGTCCAGCGTGAAGGTAAAGGATGGCTCCACGGCGATGCGCACCGTCTCGCCGTTGTCGCCGTAGAGCTCCGCCTCCACCAGGGTAGTGGAGCCGTTCTCGACGTACCTGGCGCTGATGTGGCGCAGCTTCCCCTCCGCCACGGTGAAGGCGGCCTCCGTCTCCGCGCCGCTTTGCCGCAGGGCCTCCAGGGCCTCGTCCACCGCCGCGGCGCTGTCGTCCCCGGTGCCCAGGCCGTAGGCCAGCACCCAGTCGGGGAGGGCGTTGGACAGGGCCTTCAAAAAGTCGGCCATGTCCCCGGCGGGGATGACGGCCTCGAAGCGCTCGCCCCGGACCTCCCGCCCGTCCACGGTGACGGCCGCCTCCGACGCGGTGGGGTCGAGCCTGGCGAGAAGCTGATGGACGGCGTTGTCGATCTGCTCCTTTTCCGGCAGGGTGAACACGTTCACGTCCTGGGGGACGGACGCGAGAAGCGCGTCGAGCTGGGCCACCGCGTCCATGTCCAGATCCACAAGCTCCGCCAGCGCCGAGCCTTGGAGCTGTTCCGTGAGCCCGTAGGGCCGCAGACCGTAAAACACCTCGTCCACGAAGAGCTTTTGGCAGGAGACCCCCGCGAACTCCGGCCCATAGTAGACGTCCAGGGGCATCTCATCCGTGGAGATGGTAAGGTCCGCCCGGGCCTGCCCCGTGGCGGCGTTGTAGACCGCCGTCCCGGAGAGGGTCCCCAGCGCCTCCCCGGCCTCGTCGGGGAAGCCCACGGTCACGTTGGCGGTGACAGTGTCGTCCGCCGAAAGGCCCCGAAGGCCCGCAAGCGGCGAGGCGTCCAGCCGCGCCTGGAGGTCCGCCATAGTCTTGTCCACGGCGGCGGTCAGGCGCTGACGCGCCGTGAGCTCCGGCTCCGACGGCCCGGTCTGGACAGACCCGGACCCGTCCGGCTCAGACCCCGCCGGCGTGTCCTCACCGCACCCGGCAAGGCACGCCAAAAGCGCCGCGACACAAAGCACCGCCGCCAAAACCTTTTTTCCTGTTTTGAACATAAGACCACCTCAGTTTGTCTAAAAACTCCCATCGAGCATTTTTTCCGGCGGCATGTACGTCGGAAAAAATACCTTTTGTCACGGTGAGTGTGCGAGCGAAGCGAGTGCGCGAACCGTGACGGCAGGAAGATTCTGCTTGAATTTCGCAAAATTCAAGAAGAATCTTCCGCACGTTCCCCCTTCTCGAAAAAGGCCAGCGGCCTTTTCCGAGAAAATTACCTCATAATGGCCGCCGTGTTCAACGTCAGCACGGAGTTCAGGATCAGCACGTCGCTGCCCGGCGTGAAGCTCACGACGTTGGGAAGATAGGCGCCGGTGATATACCGCATGTCGATGACCGTGATCTTGCGGTAGGCACCCAGGAAGAGGGGAACAAGGCTGGAGCCGAAGGAATCCCGGAAGATGTAGAGCTCCTTATCCGTTTTAGCGTCCTCGTTTTCCAGGAAGATCACCGGCTGGGCACCGCCGAGAAAGATGTCGTAGCCGTCCTCGCCCTCAAATTTTTCGGGCACATAGACGGTGTCAAAGTCGTAAAGCGGCCCGGAGACGGCGGCGGAGTCGGTGTAGGCGCTGGTGAGGTACACAAGCTCGTCGGAGAGGGCCCGCGTCTCGGCGTCTCTGGCGAAGACGCCGTAGAAGGGGGAGAGGGTGTGGGCGGCGTAGTCCTCCCGGGGCGTGAGGTACGGCTCCACGCCCATGGCCCGGGCCAGCGCCGCGACGGTGTCAAAAAGCTCCGTCTGCCGCCAGTGGTTGTCCGTGAGGTAGTAGTCCTCCGGCGTCAGGGTGTCCAGGATGTCCACGACCGTCGCCCCCTGAAGCCCCCCGGTGAAGGTGTCCAGCAGCGTTTCATAGTTAAGCACGGGGAAGCCGGCCTCGCCGCGGACATAATAGTTCTTGTCGGGGATGACGGCGCAGTAGACATGGCAGTCCTTGAGGTACGTGTCGATGAGAGTGCTGTAATACCTGGCGCCGTAGCTTAACTGGTCCGGATTGGTGGACGGCTCCTCCCGGAAGAGCATCCCGTTCCATTGCCAGATGCCGTTTCCCAGCGCCTTCGCCTCTTCGGGCTCGGTGGCCGCGGGTTCGGTGGCCGCTGGCTCGGTGGGCGCGGAGGAGGCGGGCGGCCCGGCGGGGTTTGTCCCGGTGGGGACGGAGGAGCCGGCGGGGGAGGGGATGGGGCCCCCGCACCCGGCGGCCAGGGCCGTGAGCGCCGTGAGGCACAGCGCCAGGGCCAGGGCGCGGCATAAAAAGGTCCTTCGTCCCATAGGTCACCTCATGTTGGAGGCGGAGTTGAGGGTCAGGGTGGAGTTGATGATCAGCACGTCGCTGCCCGGGGTGAAGTCCACCATGGTCCCCAGAAACGCGCTGGTGATGTAGCGCATGTCGATGACCGTGATCTTCTTGTAGGCCCCGGTGAGGAGGGGCGTGAGGCTGGAGCCGAAGGAATCCCGGAAAATGTAGAGCTCCTTGTCGGTCTTGGCGTCCTCGTTCTCGATGAAGATCAACGGCTGTGTACCGCCCAGAAAGACCTCATAGCCGTCGGTGCCGGCGAAGCGGTCCAGGGTGTAGACGCCGTCGCCGTTCTCCACGACCTGGAAGGTCTTGGAGTCGATCCAGCGGACCTTGGCGCTGTCGGTGTAGGCGCTGGTGAGGTAGGTGAGGTCGTCGGCACGGATGGGCAGGGCGGCCTGGTACATATAGACCCCCTTGAAGGGCGTGAGGGTGTGGGGCGTGTAGGCGTCCATGGGGGTCAGCGCGTCCCGGATGCCCATGGCCTCGCCGAGGCGCGCCACGGTGTCAAAGAGCTCCGGCTGACGCCAGTGGGTGTCGGTGCGGTAGTATTTGCCGATGTCCAGGGTGTCCCGGATGTCGATATACTCGGCGGCTGTCAGCTCTTCGGTCATGATGCGGTAGATCTCGTCATAGTCTAAGTGCGGGTAGCCGTTTTCCTCGGCGGCGAAGTAGTTTTTGTCGGGGATGACGGAGAAGTAGACGTTGCAGTCCTTGAGATACTTGTCGATGAGGCTCGTATAATACCGGGCGGCGTAGTGGATCTGGTCATAATTCGTGCTCGTCTCCGTCTTGAAGACGGTGCCGTCCTTGATCCACAGGCCGTTGGCGTCCATCTGCCAGATGCCGTAAAAGCGGAAGACGGAGTTGACGGTCCGGAAAAGCTCCCGGCCGGGGAACTGGTCCAGGTTATAGGACTCCAGCTTCTCGGAAAACTCCCGGTCGAAGACGGAATATTCCACCACGTCCGGCATTTTCGTGAGCTCCCGGCGCTCGGACTCGCTGACGTCCTTGTCGGGAAGGAACATGGCCGTGACGGCAAGGCCGAAGACGATCAGCACGAACACGCCGATGGTCAACCAATATTTTACCTTTAAAAGCTTGGTCATATACGTTCCCTCCTTTAAAATCTGAAATACAGGAAGGGGTTGAAGGAGCCGTTGATGATGAGCGCGGTGCAGACGATCAAAAGCGCCGCCGTGGCCAGGGGCTCCAGCGCCACCTTGGCGCCTTCATGGAGCTTGCCGTAGAGCCATTTGGGCAGGGGCGTGGCGCCGATGACGGCGAGGACAATGGCGACGCCGTAGCTGCGCAGGTTGTATACAGCGGCGGCAGAGACCAGCGGGATGCCCCCCGCGCCGAAGAGCCCGCCGATGTCGCTCACCACGCCGGAAAGGCCCTGGGCGTTGAAGATGACGAAGCTCAGCACCACCACAAAGAGCACATAGATGTGCCGGAAAACGCCGGGGAGCTTGTCGAGAACCTTCCCCAGCCAGAGCTTTTCAATGATGAGCAGGACCCCGAAGAGCACGCCCCACAGCACGAAATTCCACTCCGCCCCGTGCCACGCGCCGGTGAGGATCCAGACGATGGCGATGTTCCGGAGCCACTTGAGCTTTGTGGTCCTGTTGCCGCCCAGGGGTATGTACACATAGTCCCGGAACCAGCCGCCCAGGGTCATGTGCCAGCGCCGCCAGAACTCGGTGATGGACTTGGAGATGTAGGGGTAGTTGAAGTTCTCCGGGAACTTAAAGCCGAAGATCCGCCCGAGGCCAATGGCCATGTCGGAGTAGCCGGAGAAGTCAAAGTAGATCTGGAGCGAGTAGGCGATGGCGTAGACCCAGAAAAAGAGCACGGACTTGTCCGAGGAATCCCGAAAGACCTGGGTGAACTCGCCCATGATGTTGGCGATCATCACCTTTTTCCCGAGGCCGAAGGCAAAGCGCCGGATGCCCAGCGCCACGTCCTCCAGGGAGTGGTGCCGCTCCTCCAGCTCCGCCGCCACGTCCACGTAGCGCACGATGGGTCCGGCGATGAGCTGCGGGAAGAGGCACACGAAGGTCGCCATGGTGGACAGATCACGCTGGGCGTGGGCCCGGCCCCGGTAGACGTCGATGGTGTAGCTCATGGTCTGGAAGGTGAAGAAGCTGATGCCGATGGGCAGGGGCACCCCCGTCTTGGGAATGGCGGTGCCGAGGATGGAATTCACCGTCCCGATGAGGAAGTCCGTATACTTGAAAAAGCCCAGCATCCCCAGATTGATGACGATGCTGGAGATGAGGGCGATCTTCGCCTTTTTCTCGCCCCGGTGCTTCTCGATATAGATGCTGTGGAGCCAGTCGGAGATGGAGGAGAAGATGAGCAGCAGCACATACACCGGCTCGCCGAAGAAGTAGAAGACGAGGCTTGCCAGCAGCAGCACGTAGTTCTTCGCTTTCACCCCCGGCGCGCAGGCGTAGAGCAGCAGCACGACGGGCAAAAAGGCGTAGAGGAAGGTAGCTCCCGAAAAAAGCATAGGCGTCTCTCCCTTACAACACGGGGAGGCCGCCGGGGCCTCCCCAAGGTTCTTTTATTATAGAGGCTTACGCGTTGAAAGCGTCAATGAAGCTCTGGGCGTCCAGACCCAGCTCTTCCTTGGAGGTCATCACGAAGAGGATCAGCCCGTCCTTCACGGCGGAGCCCACGGAGTCGGCGGTCATGCAGATCATCCAGTTGGGGTTGGCGTTCTTGTCGAGCTCGGCCTTCAGGTCCTCGGCGGAGGCGCCCTCGGCGGGCTGGATGAGCAGGACCACGTGGGCCTGGCCCATCACGGGCTGGTTGACGGCGATATCCGCGCCCTCAGGGACGGCCATGCCGCCAAACCAGTTAGCCCAGAGGCCCTCCGTCTCAAAGCCGGCTTCCTTCAGCGCGGCAAAGGAGGTGTTCTCCACGGGCATCTCGCCGGTCTTGCCGTCGCAGATGGCGGTGATCTTGGCCACCAGCTCCTCGTCCGTCAGACGGGCGGCGGGCTCACCCTCGGAGGGCTTGGTCTCCTCAGGCTTCGTCTCGGGAGGTTCGGATCCCTCGGGTTCGGTGCTGCCACTCGTCTTGGGCGGCTCGGTCCCGTTGGCGTCCTCCTTGGCGCAGGCCGCCAGGGCCAGCACCATCATCAGGACCAGGATCAGGGCAATTGCTTTCTTCATCTTTTCATTTCTCCTTACTTTTTTAAAATGTATGTCAACCGTTGAACGCGGCGACAATAGCATCAGCAACTTCCTCAGTTGACATTACAACAAGAATAAGTCCGTCTTTAACGGCTACTTTACAAACATCGGCGGCTGAACATGTGGCCCATCGGAGATTTGCGTTTTCCTCAAGAAGTGTAGCAAATTCATTTATATTCATATCACTTGTGGGCTCAATAAGTAAAACGACATGCATTTTGGTCATTATGTCAGGGCTGTTCACGGCAACACGCATACCCTCTACGTACTGTACCTTGTGTCCAAAATAATTAGCGAAAATAGCGGATGAATTAAGGGAACCGGTAGAGACTTTCATTCCATCAACATTGTCCGCGCACAGCGCGTCCAGCTTGTCCACCAAATCCCCGGCGTCCGCCACGGGGATCTCCTCCTCCGGCTCGTCGCCGCCCTGGCCGCCGGGGGTGATGATGCCGCCGGGCCCAAACTGGAAGCCGGGTCCCACAAGTCCGGGCGTGCTGCCCTGGGGCTCCGTCTCCTCCGGCTCGGTCACGGGAGGCTCGGTCTTGGGCGGCTCCGTCTCAGGCGGCTCGGTCTTGGGAGGCTCCGTCTCGGGCGGGACGGTCTCGGGAGGCTCGGTCTCAGGCGGCTGCGTCTCGGCGGGCTGAGTCTCAGGCGGGACGGTCTCCTCCGGCTTCGTCTCAGGCGGCTTCGTCTCGGGGGCCTGGGATTCGGAGGGCTTCGGCTCGGACCCGGAGGGGCCCGAGCCGGCGGGCTGGCCCGTGGATTTGCCGCCGCAGGCGGCCAGAGACAGGACCATAACGAGCGCCAAAAGCGCGGTCAGAAATTTTTTCATTGTCTCTATTTCCTTTCTGCTTGATCGCCGCGCATTCGCGGCATCCACGCTTTAGACGCCCCGCAGTCCGGAAAAGTTCCCCAAAAGCTGAATTTTTCTCATTTGCCTCCGGCGATGTCCCGCACTACCCTGGAGGCGGCGATAAGCCCCGCCGTCCCCGGCACGAAGGCCGAGGACCCCGGCACGTCCCGCCGGCCGGGATCTTCAAGCCTCGCCAGGGCCTCGCCCTCCTCGTCCGGCGTCAGCGCCGGCTCCCGGGAGTAGACCACCGTGAGCCTGTCCACGCCCCGCCGCCGCAGCTCCTTGCGCATGATCCGCGCCAGGGGATCGAAGCTCGTTTCAAAAAGGTCCGTGACCTCGAAGGCCGTGGGGTCCAGCTTGTTCCCCGCGCCCATGCAGCTGATGAGCCTCGTCCCGGCCTCAAAGCACCGCACCGCCAGCTCCAGCTTGCCCGTCACCGTGTCGATGGCGTCGATGACGTAGTCGTAAACGGAAAAATCGAACTGCCCGGACGTCTCGGGGGTGAAAAAGAGCCGATATGTACGCACCAGGATGCCGGGGTCGATGTCCCGTATCCGCGCGGCGGCGGCGTCCACCTTCGCCATGCCGATAGTGGACCGCAGGGCGTGGAGCTGGCGGTTTAAATTGCTCTCGGACACCACGTCATTGTCCACAAGGTCCAGCGCGCCCACGCCGGAGCGGGCCAGCGCCTCCACGGCGTAGCCCCCTACGCCGCCCACGCCGAAGACGGCCACGCGGGCGCGGCGCAGGCGCTCGAGCCCCTCGCGCCCCAGCAAAAGTCCCGTCCGGGAAAGCCACGCCTCCATCACTCCGCCCCCTGGACGCTCAGCGCCTCCAGGGCGTCCTGCCCGCGCTTCGTGAGCGCCGCGCTGCCCCGCCGGTCCGTCTCGCCCATGGCGGCGTAATCGAAGCCCCGGAGGGGAAGGTCCGGGTCCACGTCCGCGAGCCCGTAGAGCTTCAGCGCCGTGAGGGCGCTTTCAAAGCGCCTCCCGTCGGGCAGCACCGCGAAGGCCCGTCCGTCGCGCTCGCCCACAGGCAAAAAGGCAAATTCCCCCAGCGCCTCCAGAAGCTCGATGGCACTTTTTGTCAAAATCAGCTCTTGTCCGCATCCGCCGCAGGGCATGGTATCACCTCAAAGTCAGTTTGACCGGAACAGCGGAGAATATTTTACCACAAACCGCTAGGGAAGTCAATTTTTCCCTCAGAAAAAAGAAAAAATATGAAGTTGGTTAGAAAACGTATTGAAATTTTTTGTGGAATGTGGTAAAGTACCATATTATTGAGTCGCTTCGCCAATAAGAAGGGAAGTTTTTATGTTCTGTCCGAAATGCGGCGCCAACAATCCCGACGAAGGTAAATTTTGCACCTCCTGCGGTGCGGCGTTGCAGACCGTCCCCCGGCCGAACGGCGCGAAAAAGAAGCCTGGAGCTGGCCTGATCGCCGGAATCACGGCGGGCGCGGTCGTCGTCCTCGCGGCGGTGGTCCTCCTGATTACGAGACCGTGGGAGAGCGGCGGCGGAGGAGGCGGAAGGAAGTCCGTGGCGGGCGGCAATGTGGCCGTCCGGGCGGTGGAGGTATTCTTCACCTGGGACAGGGACGCCTTTCCGGACCTGCTCCCGGACGAGTACTACGAGGCCGCGGTACCGAAAAGCGGGTTGACCGTTCCGGAGCTCAGGGAGCGGGCAAAAGTGTTTATCGATCTCCTCCGGGAAGACGGCGGTATCCGCTACGACCCGGAAGAGCTCCAGGTCAAGGCCGCCGCGAAAAAAGGGGAAGCGTACGACAAGGAAAAGCGTGACGGGATCGTCGCCGAATACGATGATAAGATAAATACGAACGTCACCGACGCCAAGCTTGTCTTTGTGGACGTCACCGCCACCTACGACGGCGAAAAGTTTACCTTTGAAGACCTGGAGGTCCCCCTGGTGAAGGTGAGCGGGAAGTGGTACCTGGATATTTCCCACATCCAGGACTTTGTCATGGGTCTGGAGGATCCCCTCCTGGAGATCCAATGACCCGGCGAGACTGCCCCGGATTTATCTGGTTCCCTTTTGATCGAATCCGCTTGACCAATGAATGAAAGAGAGGAGTTCCCATGTTTTGTCCGAAATGCGGCGCGCGCAATCCCGAGGGAGCGGCGTTCTGCAACGCCTGCGGCTCGAGGCTGCCTGCGGAGATGGAGATAGAGTCTACCCCCCAGCCCGCGCCCATTCCCCAGCCCGCGCCCCAACCTGAGCCCGCGCCGGCCCCCCAGCCCGCGCCTATTCCCCAGCCCGCGCCCCAACCCCAGCCCGCGCCGGCCCCCGAGCCCGCGCCCATTCCCCAGCCCGCACCCCAACCTGAGCCTGCGCCGGCCCCTCAGCCCGCGCCGGCCCCTCAGCCCACGCCGGCTCCTCAGCCTGCGCCGGCCCCTCAGCCCGCGCCGGCCCCTCAGCCCACGCCGGCTCCTCAGCCTGCGCCGGCCCCTCAGCCTCAACCTCAGCCCCAGCCCGCGCCGGCTCCTCAGCCGCAACCTCAACCCCAGCCCGCGCCTCGGCCTCAGCCCTGGCAGGCCCCACAGGCCCAGGCGTATAACAACAATTTCACGCCTGTTCCGCCGGCCGCTCCCAAGAAGAAGTCCCACACCGGCGCGATCGTCGCCATCGTGCTGGTGGCGCTCCTGGTGATCGCCATGGCGAAGATCCTCCAGAACAGATCCGTGGAGGGCAACGAGGTGGCCGTCCGGATGGTGGAGTCATTTATCAGGCTGGACATGGACACCGTCGTGGACCTTCTCCCGGATGAGCTCTATAAGGCCATGGCCGCGCAGGGCGACATGTCCGCCAGCGAGGCCAAGGACTACATGCTGATGATGATGGAGATGTACGCCGGCGGGATCGACCCCGGCTACGACACGGACGAGGTCAAGATCAGGGTCATGGTGAAGGGGGAGAAAACTTACTCCAGTAAAGAGCTTTCCGACCTCCGGAACGCCTATGACGACCTGAACATGTCCATCGACGACGCCAAGCTCATCCTCGCGGACGCCGTCGCCACCTATGACGGCCAGCGGGAGTCCTTAAAGGACATGGAGATCCCCCTGGTGAAGGTGGGCTCGAAGTGGTACATGGACTTCATGAGCATGGACGCCTTTGCCGAACAGTTTGATTGACCCGGTATAGACCGGCGAAAGCCGCTATAACATATTTCCATCCAAATTATTTTTAAGGAGGAATCACACCATGTTTTGTGGTAACTGCGGATCCCAGAACCCCGACGGAGCAGTCATCTGCACCGTCTGCGGCGCACCCCTCACCCCGGAGAAGCCCGCCAAGAAGGCCGGCTTTGACCTGAAGAGCATGGACAGGAACAAGCTCATCGGCCTCGGCGTCATCGCCGCCGTCGTCCTTGTGGCGCTCATCCTGATCCTCGTCCTCGTGTTCAGCGGCAGGAGCGCCGAGTCCGCGCTGGAGAGTTACATCAAGGGCGTGCTCACGCTGGATGCCGAGAAGATGATGGATAACGTGCCCGACGCGCAGATCAAGGCATACGCCGACGAGGAGGACATCAGCAAGAGAGAGGCCAAGGAGGAGCTGACCGAATCCCTCCAGAAGGTTTTGGACATGCTGGAGGATAACTACGACGAGGTCGACCCCGAGGAAGTTGGCAAGGTCTCCGTAGAGATCCGTGACAAGGACAAGTGGACCGGCAAGGATGTCCGTGAGTACAACAAGAATTACGAGGACAACAACGACGTTGAGATCAACATCAAAGAGGGCATGACCGTGGAGATCAAGATCACTGTCAAGTACGACGGCGAGGAGTACAAGTACAGGATCTCCAACATTGACGTTGTCAAGATCGGCGGCTCCTGGTATGTGGATTCGCTCAGTATTGCCGAGGTTTACGGCGGCCTCAACGCCGAGCTGTCCAACTAATTCCCCGCTCCCTATGGCGCGTGGCAATGCCACGCGCCTTTTTTCAAATCATCAAAAGGAGAGAACGCCATGTTCTGCCAAAAATGCGGTACACAGCTTCCCGACAGCGCCGCCTTCTGCCCCACCTGCGGTTCGAGCACCGGCCGGCAGCCCCAACCCCAACCCCAGCCCCAGCCCCAACCGCTCCAGCAGCCCCAACCGCCCCAGCAGCCCCGGCAGCCGAAGCCGCCTAAAAAGGTAAGCACCGTGCGCGTCGTCCTCATCGCCCTCGTGGCGGTCCTCTTCATCGCCTCTGTGGCCCTGGTCATCGTTCTCGTCTCCCGCGACAGCGGCTCCGGCTCCGGCGGCTCCTCCTCCAAGACCGAGGAGAAGGACAGCTTCTCCGAACCCGAGGACTTGCTGGAGTATTACGTCGAGGGCGTGCTCACGCTGGACGCCAAGAAGGTCGTCAAGTGCATCCCCGACGCGGACATTGAAGACTACGCCGAGGAAGAGGACATCAGCAAGAGCGAGGCCAAGCAGGAGGTCATCGACGACCTCCAGGACATCCTGGATGATTTTGAGAATGTTTACGAGGAGGTCGATCCCAGAAAGGTCAGCAAAGTCTCCGTGGAGATCCGCGACAAGGACAAGTGGACCAGCAAGGAGGTCCGCGATTACAACGAGGATTACGAGGACAATCACAACGTTAAGATCAACATCGAAGAGGGCATGACCGTGGAGGTCAAGCTCACTGTCAAGCATGACGGCGAGGAGTACAAGTACAAGGTCACCGGCGTCGATATGGTCAAGATCGGCGGCTCCTGGTATTTGACCTCCGAAAGCGCCGCCACCAACACCATGTCCGTTTACGGCGGCCTCAATACCGAGATATTCTGATCGTTTACCCCTCGCGGTTCCAAGCTTAAAAAAGGAGGGAACACAATGTTTTGCCAAAAATGCGGTACCCAGCTCCCCGACGGCGCCGCCTTCTGCCCCGCTTGCGGCTGGAGCGCCGCCCAGCAGTCCCGGCCCCAACCCCAGCCGCCCAAGAAAAACAACACCCTGCTCATCGTCCTCATCGCCCTCGTGGCGGCCCTTTTCATCGCCGCGGTGGTCCTGACCATCGTCCTCGTCTCCCGCGACAGCGGAAGCTCCGACTCCGGCCGGGACGACTCCAAAACCGAGGAGAAGGACACCGGCAAGGATAAGGATGCCGCCAAGGATAAGGACGCCGGGGACGACCCGGACGCCGACGACCCCGGAAGCGGCGCCTCCGACGCCGGATCCGTGGCGAAGGCCGCCGTCCTCACCTGGTTTGCCAGCGACGCGGACGCCATGCTGGACCTCCTGCCCGACGAGTTCATCAAGGCCATCGAGGAGTCGGGGGTTTATCTCTTCGGCGAGCTCTATCGATCCAAGAGCGACCTGAAGGACCTCTTCCGGGATGCCTGCCGCCAGCTCTATCGCGATGTGGATCTTATCGCCGGCCTCGAACCCGAGGACGTAAAGGTCGAGTTCGGCAGCACGGAGAAGGACCGGGAGATGACGGAGGCTCTGAAGGCCGCGGTCACGGACACCTACGCCGACGATTATGGGTTGAAAGTGAAGGACGCCGCCGTCTATAACGGCGAGTTTACCGTCACCGCGAACGGCAGCAAGGAGTCCTTTCAGTTCTCTGTTCCTCTGATCAAGCTCGGCAGCAAGTGGTACGTCGATCTCTTCACTCTCAACGAACTCCTGTGGGAGCCCTTCATCTGATTTGTATATCCAATAAATAAAGGAGAGAATGCCATGATTTGTCAAACCTGCGGTTCCCAGATCCCCGATGGCAACGCCTTCTGCCCCATCTGCGGGTCGAGCACCAGCCTGCCGTACCAGCCCCAGCCCCAGCCCCAACCCCAGCCGCCCAAAAAGAACAACACCGCGCTCATCGCCGTCATCGCCCTGGCGGCGGTCCTGCTCATTGCCGTGATCGTCCTGACGGTCGTCCTGCTCACCCGCGACAGTGGCAGCAGCGGCAGCCGATCCGACCGGGACGATACCAAGACCGAGGAGAAGGACACCAACAAGGACACCGACGACACCAAGAGCCAGGAAGAGAACGTGGTGGAGACGTTCCTTGTCGCCCTGTTCAAAAACGACGCGAGCACCATGGCGGACCAGGTCCCCGAAGCGCTCCTCGAGGCCGCGGTGGAGGTGGGGGACTATGACTCCGCCAGCCAGGCAAAAAGGTCTATCAAGAGCGACCTCCAGGATATAGCCGACGCCTTCTATGACGAGGTCGATATCCTCTACGGCGCCGATCCCGACGACGTGAAGGTCAAGGTCAGCGGCCTCAAGAAGGACCGGAACGAGACGAACTATTTGAAGGACGAGGTCGTGGACGCTTACGCCGACACATATGATGTCACCGTGAAGGACTTCGCCGCCTACACCGGCACCATCACCGTCACCGTGGACGGCGACAAGGACACCTTCGACGACTTCTATGTCCCCCTGGTCAAGATCGGCAGCGGCTGGTACATCGACATCTACTCTCTCAACGACGAGCTCTTTGAGCCCTTCATCTGATCAAATCGGGAGCGAATATGTATCTTGACGTCCAATATCCCGCCGACAAGCGGGACTTCTACAAGCTCCTCCGGGAGCAGCTTGCGCTCTACGCCGGCGGGGAGAGCGACCGCACGGCGGCGCTGGCCAACGCCTCCGCCGTGCTGAAGCTCGCCTTCCCCCGGGCCAACTGGGCCGGTTTTTATCTGGTGAACGGCGAGGAGCTGGTGCTCGGCCCCTTCCAGGGCCGCCCGGCCGTCACCCGCATCCCCTTCGGGGCCGGCGTCTGCGGCGCGGCGTGGCGGGAGGGCAGGGCCCAGGTGGTGGAGGATGTGTCCTGCTTTGAGGGCCACATCGCCTGCGACTGCGCCTCCCATTCCGAGATCGTCATCCCCCTGCGGGGGGAGGACGGCGGCATCTGGGGCGTCCTCGATATGGACAGCGCCGCGTACGCCGCCTTCGACGAGGAGGACGAGGCCGGCCTGACGGCCTCGACTGAGGTCCTGAGGAGGTTTGCCCCATGATCCGTGAAAAAAGCTGCGGCGCTGTGGTCTTCACGGTGCGGGAGGGCGCGCGCCTTTACCTTGTGGAGCGCATGGTCAAGGGCCACACCTCCATCTGCAAGGGCCACGTGGAGGGAACCGAGACAGAGCTCGAGACGGCGGCCCGGGAGATCCGGGAGGAGACGGCTCTTTCCGTCCGTTTCCTCGACGGCTTTCGCCATACCATCGAATATAGCCCCTATGAGGGGTGCCTCAAGGAGGTCGTCTTCTTCCTGGCGGAGAGCGACACGACGGACACCGTCTCCCAGCCGGAGGAGGTGACGGCCTGCCAGTGGCTGCCCCTACCCGACGCCCTCACCGTCCTCACCCATCAGTCCGACCGGGAGACTGTCCTGGCGGCGGACCGGTTTTTGAACGCTCGGACCCCGGATTTTCGCCCCATGCGGCGGAGGGCGCGGCAGATGGACGGGGACAAATGCCGGGAGCTCTTAAAGACCGCCACCTCCGGCGTCCTGGCCCTGGCCGGGGACAACGGCTACCCCTACGCCGTGCCGGTGAGCTTCGTCTGTGACGGCGATTCCCTCTGGTTCCACGGCGCGAGGACCGGCCACAGGCCGGAGGCCGCCCGCCGGGAGCCCCGGTGCTCCTTCTGCGTGGTGGTCCGGGACGACGTGGACCCGGACAACTACACCACCCACTACGCCAGCGTCATCGCCTTCGGCCGGATCTCGGAGGTCACCGACGAGCCCCAGCGCCGCCGCGCCGCGCAGGCCCTGGCCCGGAAGTATAACCCCTATGACGCGGACGAGCACCGCCAAAAGGCCATCGACGACGAGTACGCCGCCATGACCGTCCTGCGCCTGGACATCGAGCACATCACCGGAAAGGAGAACGGATGAAGCGGGGAGCCGTGGCCGCCATAGCCGCGGCCCTCTTCCTTTTGGCCCTGCTCCTCCTGGTCCTCCCAAAGGACCGGGACACCCGGGACGCCCCCACGGCCCCGTCCACCCAGCCGGCAACGGAGCCTTCCTCGGAGCCCTCCGCCGCCCCATCCGCCCAGCCCTCCACCGGAACTCCCACGGAGCCCACTGCGGAACCTGCCACGCAGCCTCCTACGCAGCCCCCCACCGAACCTGCCACCGAGCCCCCCACGCGGCCCGTCACGCAGCCCCCCACCGAGCCACCCACCGAACCGTCCACCCAGCCGCCCCCTGAGCCCACCGCCGCATTTGCGCGTCCCCAGCAGGGGAGCGGGAGCCTGAGCCCACTGGCGGTGCGGGGCACGAATCTTGTGAACGCCGCCGGCGAGCCTGTCCAGCTGCGGGGCGTCAGCACCCACGGCCTTGCCTGGTTCCCGCAGTTCGTCAACGAGGCGCTTTTCGCCGAAATGGCCCAAAGCTGGGGCGTCAACGCCGTGCGGCTTGCCCTCTATACCGCCGAGTACGGCGGCTGGTGCAGCGGCGGCGACCGGGCGGCCCTGAAAAAGCTGGTCCTGGACGGCGTGGACTACGCCGAGCGGGCGGGCCTCTACGTCATCATCGACTGGCACATCCTCTCCGACGGGAACCCCAACACCCACAAGGCCGAGGCCGTCGCCTTTTTCCGGGAGATATCCGCCCTTTTGGCCCAAAAGACCCACGTCCTCTACGAGATCTGCAACGAGCCCAACGGCGGCGCCACCTGGCAGGACATCGCCGCCTACGCCCGGGAGGTCATCCCCGTCATCCGCCAAAACGACCCGGACTGCGTCATCCTGGTGGGCACCCCCAACTGGTCCCAGCGGGTGGACGAGGCTGCCAGAGCGCCCTTGTCCGAGTTTGACAACATCATGTACACCCTCCATTTCTACGCCGGTACCCACCGGGCCGACCTGCGAAACACCATGCTCGCTGCCCTAGACGCGGGCCTTCCCGTCTTCGTCAGCGAATTCGGCATTACCGACGCCAGCGGCAACGGCGGTGTCGACGAGGCCGAGGCCGACCGCTGGGCGACGGCCCTGAACGAGCGGGGCGTCAGCTATCTCATGTGGAGCCTCTCCAACAAGGCCGAGGACTCCGCCGCCATCCGCAGCTCCTGCTCCAAGGTGAGCGGTTTTGCCGAATCCGACCTCACCGCCGCCGGGAAATGGCTTCTGCGCACCCTTGCCGGCACGGTCCCGGCCACGCCCGAGCCCCCGTCCACCACCCCGCCGGAGCCGTCGGGACCCGCTCCCGTGACCCCGTCGACCACGCCTCCCTCGGAGACTACCGTGAATGTGGCTTACCTGACCGCCGACCTTACCCTGGTGAACGAGTGGACCTCCGCCGACGGTACCTACCGCCAGTACGCCGTCACCGTCACGAACACCACCGCCGCGCCCGTGGAGTCCTGGCAGGCGCAGGTCGTTCTGGACGCCCCCTTCGCCATCGACAACGCCTGGAACACCACCGCCACCGCCTCCGGCAACACCCTCACCCTCACCAACGCCCCCTGGAACGCCTCCCTCGCCCCCACCGCCACCCTCCAGGACATCGGCGTCATCTTACGCTTCCTGAATTGACCGGTCCGAGTCCGATACCCGCATTATACCACAAAATTAACTAGATGTCAAGTAATATTAAGTAAGGCAATGTAGGGGCGGGTTCCAAACCCGCCCTTTTTAACCTCCCCCCTGGGGGGAGGTGCCGAGCGAAGCGAGGCGGAAGGGTTGCCCCTCCAACGGAGGGGTGGCGCGAAGCGCCGGGGTGGTTCCGTCTATCCGACCGTCCAAATAATCGCACCCGCCCCCGATTCAGAGCCCTCCCCGCGGGGCGGGGAGGGGGAGGGGTGAGGTGGGAGCCAAAGGGCTGTAACCGGTTTCGATGAACGCACCCACCTCATCCGGCACCTGCGGGTGCCACCTTCCCCGCCCTGCGGGGAAGGCTAGGACGAGAGACGGGGGCTCGAATACCCCGCCGCTGCGGCGGCACCCCATCTCCGGCCTAAGAGCCGCCGCTACGCGGCGGTTGGCCTCCGAAACACGCCTGCGGGCGTAGTTTTTCCGAAAAAGCCTGCAAATAAAAAGTCAACCCCCAACG
>CANPYK010000018.1 GCA_947588605.1 uncultured Oscillospiraceae bacterium | reverse complement strand
ATGTGGTTATTTTTCCACACAAAAACAGGGGCTGTGAAAAGCCGAGCTTATATCTGCTCTTTTTTCACAGCCCCTTTCTGCTGTCAAATCTCGCGCACTCGCTGCGCTCGCACACTCGATTTGACAAAAGGTATTTTTTCCGACGTACATATGCCCCGTGGAATAGGGAAACAAAGTGAACCGTGGGGTAAGACGGTATGGCATGAAGTTCAAAAAGGGCAGTCGAGTCACTCTACTGCCCTTTTGCGTTTTATAGCTCCAAAATATTAGGCTCATGATTTGATAGAATTTTTAATTAACAACGTTATAAATGCAGCAATTGAAGAATTTTCTTTCTTTTATTTGCAAAAAGATATATAATATATAATAAAGAGGCGCTTTGGACAATTAAGAAATTGAATTTATGCCGGAGGTACACGATGTTAGGTATTTTGATATGCGATGACGACGCCCGAATGCTGGAATGTTTGGAGCAGGAGGCCCGGCGCGTACTCTCCGCAAACGGCATTGAGGCTAAGATCGCGGTATACAGCGACAGCGATGAGCTTACGGACAGTGTGCTTTCCAGCTGTGACATAGCGCTTCTTGACATCGACTTTGAAAACTCGAAGAAGAACGGCATGGATATTGCCCGGTCCATCCGGGCTTTCCGTGAGGATGCGGTCATCATATTTGTGACAAACTACATAGAGTACGCGCCGGAGGGTTATGAGGTCCGGGCCTTCAGATATATATTAAAAAACAGGCTGGATCGTGATCTGGAGCCGTACATCATTGAAGCGGCGGAGCTCTTGCGTTCCCACAACGATATATACAAGCTCCAGGTCAATGGCGAGATAATTGATGTTCCCATAAAGGATATTCTGTATCTTGAGGTCATGCATCACAGCGTAACAGTCTATGTGAAGGACACGAAAAACACAAAGTCGTATAGTCTTTACGCCTCCCTCTCGGAAGTGGAAAGAGAGCTTGAGCCGTTAGGGTTTTTGAGAATACATAAAAGCTATCTTGTGAATATGGGCCATCTTCGAAAGTTCCAATGCCGTGAGGCCCTGCTGGATGACGGGACCGCGCTGCCGGTCAGTGAGAAGAGTTACCGGGACAGCAAGAGCAAATACCTTCTCTGGCGGGGGGGTACAGTAGGATGGAATATACTTTAAGCATTCTCTGGACAATGCTGGAAACAGCGGAAATATTCCTGTTCTCCGGGGCCTTTCTTACCCGAAGGCCAGGGAGGAAAACAGCGCTTGCTGTGGTCCTCACCGTAGCGGCAGAGCTTGTTTTCGAAATTTTGATGGATCTCTCGTATATCCCGCGCCCCCTGCAGCTGACGGCGGCATTTCTCATCCACACGGTTATGGTCGTGTATATTTATGACGGCAAACTGATCGCGAAGGTGCTCATCGCTGCCATGGCGCTGCTGCTTGAAGGGGCAATAGAGGCGCTCTTTGTGAATGGAACAAGCGCGCTTATGAGGCTCAGCTTTTCGGCTTTTGCCCAGCGCCGTCTCACCTACGTGCTGGTGGTGACGGCGGCTCAACTGACCGCGCTGCTTGCGGCGTGGCTCCTTTACCGCTATCGCCCCAGGGGCGGCATCGGCGGCACAGACAGCAAGTGGCTGGCGCTGACCGTCCTTTTCCCCACTGTCAGCCTTGTTATGCTGTCCGTCCTGTGCGTAGAGTACCAGCGGGACGCGGATGTGGGGACCGGCGTTCTGGTTTTCGGCGCCATACTGGGTCTTGCGAATATCGCCCTCATATACATCATAAACGCCATAGAAAAGAGTACCCGGCGGGAGCGGGAGCTGGGGCTGCTGCGACAGCGCATCGAGCTTCAGGCGAAGAGCTTCGTGTCCCTTGAGGAGAGCTACCGGCAGCAAAGGCGCGCCTCCCATGAGTTTCAGCGGCATATAAATGCCTTGTGCGGCCTTCTTGAGCGGGGCGAAATTGACGCGGCCCTGAAGTACGCCCAAAAGCTCCAGAGTGACAGATCCATCAAAAACGCTGGTATCTCCTCTAAAAACCCGATCATTGATGTTATCTTGAACCGCGAGTACGCGCAGGCTAAGGAGCAGGGGATCGACATGCGGGTCCGCGTGAATGACCTTGGCGACCTTCCCCTTGAAGAAGACAAGCTGGTGGTGCTCCTATCAAACCTCCTGGACAACGCCATCGAGGCGTGCCAAAGGTGCGAGGGGAAAACGGAGATATGGTGCAGTGTCCTTTTGGAGGAGACGCTGTACATATCCGTGCGGAACACCTCCTTGCCCGTAGAGATGAGCGGCGGCGAGATCGTCACCAGCAAGTCCGACAGAAAGGAACACGGCTATGGGCTCCCCGCAATCAAATATATCCTTACTGAGCTTGGAGCGGAATTCACCTTTGAATATTCCGACGGCTGGTTTACTTTCGCCGCAGAGATACCGATATGATTTTTATATTGCCGGCGGCGCTAAAGTGCCGCCGGCGTTTTTTTCGTCTTCAGGCTGTGAAAATAGCAGTTGGGCCGAAAAAGTTGAAAGGGAAAAAATGTGTGGTACTGTATGAAGCGCAGAGGTCCTGTTCAAGGCGGAGCGAGAAAATGTAAATTATGAGGTGCGAAATGAAGATTTTCAGTTTCAACTCAAAAAAGGGTTGGGCAGTGCTCGCCGCAGCCGTTCTTTTGCTGTCCCTGAGCGCCTGCGGAGAGGGAGCGGTTCCCCCGGTGAATAAAGGCACAGGCGCGCCCGGCGGTGCGGCGCAGTCGGATGGCCCCTCCACACCGCAAGCCTCCCAGAACTCCACCGAGGGCGGCGAGACAGAGGCGGGGTTCCCCGTCTCCTACACCATCAAGCCCCCCTCGCACTCCTTGAGGGCCGGTAAGCTCACCTGTACCTTCCACGGCGTCCGGCTGACGGATACGGTGAGCGGCCTTGACAACCCGGAGGGCTTCCGGAATGATGCCAGCATCTATTGCGGCGGGGAAAGCCTCAGATACCCGGATTTTATCGCGGAAGACGGCGAACATTTCGTCCCCGGCGTCTACCTCTTGCTTGTGGATGTGACGGTGAAGAGCCAGGACGCGGAAAGCTTCACAAGGCGGGATCTAAATGATCTGGGGCAGTCCAGAGGGGAGTTTGACGACCCCTATCTCTTCCGCTCCGATGACCTTATATGTCTCGTGGATCTGGGCCCAAGGGTTTCGTCGGCGGGTCTCCCCGGCTCCGGCGGCAATGACATGGACTACTTCAGCGGCTTGAACCGGCGCGGGGAACACCCGGTGGTGTTTCGCCTGGAGCCGGGGGAGAGCATCGACTTGACGATAGGCTTTCTTGTCAGCGATGCCCAACAGGGCGGGGACAACGAGTTTGACTGGCTCTATCTGGCCGAAGGGACGGTGCATAATGCCAAGGATGCGCTGATCCATCTGGACCTGAGCGGAGAGGAGGTCCTGAAGAAGTGAAAAGGAGCATTAAGACGGAGCTTTGGAAAGCGACTCATAACCCTATGTTCTATGCCGCCCTGGCCATTGGGTGTCTCATTGCGCTTGTCAATGTCTTTGAAAACAAGCTGACGGCGGACCAATTGCGCCCGTTCATCTTGTCCGAGGATTACGTGGGTTCCCGCTCCCCCTGGGGCTTTTCGCTCTTTCTCCTGTGGCTGCCGGTGAACGCGGTGAGCTATGGCAATATGCTCTACTGCGTGGTGTGGCCCATTTTGGCCGCCATGCCCTTCGGCTGGTCCTACCTTCGAGAGCGCAAAGGGGGCCTCTATCTCCAAACCTCCGTCCGCACGGGGCGAATGGAAAATTTCGTGGCAAAATATCTGGCGGTCTTTGTCAGCGGCGGCCTTGCGGTGGCTGTACCGATCCTGTTTGACCTTCTGGCCAGCGCCATGATCTGTCCCTATGTTCTGCCTAATATTATGCGTTACGTTCAAATTGGGGACGGGTATTTTTTATCGGAACTCTACTTCACCGTGCCCTGGGTCTACGCACTCATCTGGTGCGGGGTGGTTTTCCTCATGGGCGGCGCGGCGGCGGGGCTCACTTTTCTCGTGGGGGCGGGACTGCGGTTGCAGGTGATGACCATGCTCGTCCCCTTTGCCATCCTGATGGCTCTGGACGGCATTTACTCCACCGCCTACGAGCAGGGGTATCAGGTTTTGGAGCTGTCCCCTTTGAAGCTGGTTCTGGCGGTACCCAATGCCCCAAACCCGGAATGGGTGGTGCTTACCGCCATAGTCCTCATGGCCCTCGCGGGATTTGTGGGGGGATATTGGCAGGTGGTCAGACGTGAGCTTACTTAAACTTTTAAAGCACGACCTGCGGCGGGGTCTTTTCCGCTTACGGGTACTCTTGATTCCGGCGCTCTTTTTGTTCCCCTGCACGGTATGCCGCAGTCTGCTCGCCGGCGTCCCAAGCGGCGGGACGTGGATGGACTATTTGCTCTACTGCTTCCTTGGGGCAGCGCCAAAGGACGCAAGCGGCGAGCTTAACCTGTCCCTACCCACTCTCTGGATGCTCACTGTGGGCGGATGTCTTTTCTTAAATCTGGATTATATGCTCCAGGACCTGACAAACGCTGGCCAGCAGATTTTGATTCGCGGCGGTACGCGCCGGGGCTGGTATCTGTCAAAATGCTTCTGGAATTTGGCAAGTTGCGTGGAGTATATGGCGCTGGCGGGATCGTCCGTCCTCCTTTTCACGCTTCTCTTCGGCGGGAGGACCTCCTTGTCCAACACGCCCGCGCTGGTCCCCGCGCTGTTTCACGAGGTTCTATTTGAGTCGGCGGCGTTTGCCGCCTCCGACGCCGTGATCGCGGCATTGCTGATGCCGCTTATATCGCTCATGGCACTGAGTATGCTCCAGATGGCTCTTTGCCTGTGGGTCAGGCCCATTGTCAGCTTTCTTATCTCCATGGCGCTGTTGGTGGCGGCGGTGTACTTAAACTCTCCGCTGATCCCAGGCTCCGGCGCTATGACTATCCGCAGTGGGGCGCTCGTAGGGGACGGCATTCCCCCTTATGCCGCCGCAATTTGGGCGATATGCGTGATCGTGTTCAGCGCCGTTGCGGGCTGTTTGCGCTTCCAAGTGACGGATATTTTGAAGTTGGAGGAATAGCTGTGGAAATTACTGTTGATCATGCGTCGAAGATTATAAAAGGCTCGGTCATCCTTGATGACGTGACCCTGACTTTGACCGGCGGCAAGATTTACGGTCTCCAGGGACCCAACGGCTCCGGGAAGACCATGCTGATGCGCCTTATCGCCGGCCTCATCCGCCCCACCTCCGGGGAAGTCCTGATTGAAGGAAGAGAGCTTGGCCGGGATATGGATTTTCCGCCCTCGGTGGGGCTTCTCATTGAAAACCCCGGTTTTTTGCCCAACCATACGGGGTTTCGAAACCTCATACTGCTGGCGGAAATCAAAAAGAAAATAACCGATGTGGATGTCAGGAAGGCCCTTGGAGATGTGGGACTGGCCCCCAACGATCCGCGAAAATACCGAAAATACTCTCTCGGTATGAAACAGCGGTTAGGCGTCGCCGCCGCTATCATGGAGCGCCCGGAGCTCATTGTGCTGGACGAGCCCACCAACGCCTTGGATGACATGGGTGTGGAGCGGATATGTACTCTCATCCGCCGGGAACGGGACCGGGGCGCTCTTGTGGTCCTCACCTGCCACGACGCGGCGATTTTGGACCGATTGTCCGACGAGGTCTATACCGTCTCCGAGGGGCATGTAGAAAGGAGGGCCGCCGGATGAAAGTCAAAAAATGGCTGATCTGCGCCGCCTCTCTCCTGCTGGCCGCCGGTTGGTCCTGGCGGTATGTGACGCTGAACGCCTTTTATGACAGTATTTATGAGGACAAACGTATCACGTATAAGGCAGGCGAGGTGGTTCCCTTCGACGATGACCGTCAGGAGATGGGCGTCAGCGCGGACGGATACAGTATCCGCGTGGACGGCTTTGCCGTTATGGATGTGCCGGAGTTCCTCAAGTCCATTGGCGTCTCCGAGGAGGAGGTCTTCTCCCGCCCGGACCGAGTAGCCGTGGTGTACGCCACGCTCTTCAACGAGGACAGCGCGGCTCCAGGCATCACCCTCACCGACTTCACCCTTCACGGCGTGGACAACTACGCCGCCGTAGATTGGGAGCTTCTGTCCGCCGCCAACCCCGTTCTGGGCGAGGGAAGCTATGGCATCAGCCTCTCTCCCGGAAAGGAGTACCCCATTATCCTCCCCTTTGCGCTCTATGAACAGTATTTCGGCGCGGACACCTGGCGGCACTTGGAGCGCTACGACTTCACCCTCCACGCCACGGACTATCCAACAGAAAAGGATATTGCGTGCCGATGAGCCATCCGTGTAAGCTGTTATATGATCCTATCCGGCTAATGAAACCTCGCAGCCCCCTCTCCCCGTGGTGGGAGCTTTAGGAGATGATCCTCTTCTTGAGTTTTTCCGCGCATCAGGATGCCAACCAAGATGTACTCGGACCTATCAAAAAGCATAGAGCAAAAAATAATTTCTGTATTTTTTAACGCAAGAAATTCAGGCATATCCGCAAAAAGTGCTTCAAACGAGTTGAATAATATTCCTCGCCTTGTTTTTTGCCCAAATAAATTATTATTTCCGGCATTCACAAAACTATTCAAGAAACATTGA
Organism: uncultured Oscillospiraceae bacterium; assembly: GCA_947588605.1. Classification (GTDB taxonomy): domain Bacteria; phylum Bacillota; class Clostridia; order Oscillospirales; family Oscillospiraceae; genus RUG626. The sequence continues at coordinate 37,903 of CANPYK010000018.1, read as the reverse complement.
CAATATTTTGACCTAAGATGTATAATTACATAGTCATCAAAGACAGCTGCAACCGAATAACGCAAACATACTGATTTTTTAAGCGGCGTATATGTCGCAGTAACGCGGTATCCATCAATTCATATCATACCGCAACCTCCGAAAACGCTTTGGACTGTCAGCATACGGAGGTCGAAGGGCAGTCTCGACTTTGCATGTCAAAGCCGGTTACATACAGTGTGGTCCATCCACGCCAAGGGACGAAACTGTCTCCTGGTTGGTCGGCACACTGATGTGACCGGCTTTTTTTGATGCCGGCCATGGTCCGTGCGGGAGCCGGCAATAAGAACCCTCCTTGAAACAGCGCGGACATACATACCCGCTGCCAGAATAGCCGACGGTGGGAAAATAAATCAGGAGGGATCAAAATGAAGAACACAGAACGATTGAAAACCGTCACCGGCGAGGAACTGATGAACGAGCCTATCCGCCCGCCCAACTTCATTGTGGACTCGCTCCTCTCTCAGGGCCTGCATATCCTGGCCGGAGCACCGAAGGTGGGGAAATCCTGGCTGGCACTGTGGCTTGCCGTGACGGTGGCGAAGGGAGAGCCGGTGTGGGGGATGAGCGTGAGACAGGGCACGACGCTGTACCTCTGTCTCGAGGATTCGACGCTGCGAATCCAGAACCGGCTCTTCGAGATCACGGAGGACGCTCCGGCCAATGTCCATTTCTGTACGGAGAGCCGGGTAGTGGGCGCGGGGCTGGAGGAACAGCTGGAGGCGTTTCTCACCGAGCACACGGACACGTCGCTGGTCATCATCGACACCTTGCAGATGGTCCGCAGCGCCAAACGGGACAACACTTACGCCAACGACTACTCCGACCTGTCGGCGCTAAAGAAAATCGCCGACGATCACAACCTCGCCATCCTGCTCATCCACCATCTGCGGAAAGAGAATGCCGACGACGATGTGTTCAAACGGATCAGCGGGACCATTGCCATCAGCGGAGCGGTGGATTCCAGCTTCACGCTGGTGGAGGACGGGCGAGGGAGCAGACGGGCAACGCTCTACTGCATCGGCCGGGACATTGAGTACCGGGAGCTGTCCCTTGTTAGGAGCGAGTGCAACGTCTGGGACGTGGAGGAGACGCTCCTGCCGGTCAACAAATCCGACCACCTCATTTCTCTGCTCTCTGAGTTTGTAAGATCGCGTGGGAATTTTATCGGCACTCCCACGGAGCTGGTGAACAGCATCGACCCTGCCGGTACGCAGAACATCAGCACCCGGACACTCTCCCGCAAGCTCCTGCAAAGTGCTGCGGCTCTAAAGAAAGCGGGCATCGAGGCCATCTTCCGCCGGAGCAACGGCAAGCGGATCATCGAGCTCACGAGTGCCGATAGTGACGATACCACAGCCCCCGGAAACATCGGCACTATCGACCCTGTCGCCGCACACGTCGCCGCAGGTGCGCCAGCAACACTGGAGGTGGCATCGTGAGTCGCCTCTGCGCCAAGAGCCAACACAGCGCCAGCGTTGCCCGAATTGAAAAGCCGCTCTTTTTCCTTTTCGGGCTGCGGTTACGGCAGAGGAAAAACTCTCCCCTTGGGAGAGGCAAGCATCGCGTTTGTCTGTACACCGGGCCCTGCCCGGCGCCCCGCCAAACACATTTGCGGGCAGAAGCCCGCACCCACTATGACGGAGGTGGAAAATGAAAAAAGATACCACTCTCAGCATCCGACTCTCCAAACTAGAGCTGGACATCATTCGGACCGAGGCCAAGAAGGCTCACCTCTCCCAGAGCGACTACGTCACTCAGTGCTGTCTCGGTCAGCAGGTAGTGGTTATGGACGGACTCAAGGAAGTGCTCACTGAGCTGCGGCGCATCGGCAACAACGTCAACCAGCTCGCGGTGCTCTGCAACATGGGAAAGCTCAATGCGGTCAACTTGGACGGTGTCCAGAAGTCGCTCTCTGAGATAGGGCGCACACTCCGTGAGATGCAGGAAGGCAGGTGAGCGGATGGCGATCATCAACTTCGTCAACTACTCCAGCCGCTCAAAGAGCAGTCAGTCCCGCGGGTGCATGAGGTCGGTGATGAAGTATGTGGCCCAGGACGCCAAGACCCAGTGGCAGGGCCGTCAGCTCGTCACAGGCGTCAACTGTCAGGCACAGTCAGCCTATGATGACTTCCTCAACACCAAGCTCCTGTACCACAAGGGCGGCGGCAGGATGTTCTACCACCTGGTACAGAGCTTCCCCAGCGGCGCGGAAGTGGACCCGGACAAAGCCCACGCCGCCGCGCTCAAACTGGCGGAGCAGTTCAAGGATCACGAGGTGCTGGTCTGCACTCATACCGACCGGGATCACGTTCACTCACACCTCATCCCCCTCAAAGTGACCGATCACCGTCCTGTCCCGGGCTCCCTGCGGCCTCTCCTCAATGTGGTGGGTGATGGTTATCTGGCTTTGCCTCCCTTTCCCGCCTACCTTGCGCGTTTTCCCTTTATGCCGCAGATGCCGGGAGAATCTTGAGGCTTTCCTGAGATGGCCCTCCTTGTTCAACGGCCCGTTGAACAGGCCGGCGTTGATGGCTCTGTAGATGGAGGCATAGCTGATCTGTAATGGGTTATTCTCAAGCTTCAGCCTGTTCGCTATCTGCTCCGGCGACCAATGCTGGCCCTCTATGAGCATGCGTACCGTCTCGCGGTACTCAGGGACTGACAGCTTATGCTTTCGACCGCAGTTCTTTCGTCGCTTCTCGTAGCGTATTTGCGCTGTTGAGGGCATATACGGGTGCCGATAGCAGCGGCCGCGTTTCAGCTCACGGCTGACTGTGGACGGTGACCGGCCGAGCTCCTGGGCAATCTTGCGGATGCTTTGCCCTAAATTCTTCATCAGGTATAGCTTTTCCCGCTCTTCTATGGTAAGATGTTTGTAGTGACGCATGGCGCTTGCCCCTTTCCTTGTTGTCCGCAAACACCATTCTAAGGGGTTTTCCGCCATGTGTCACGCTTTTTTTCCTGTTGCACTTGTAGTGTAAATCTAAGATCGATAAGGGGATGTTGCGGAAAAGCTTTCGAATCATAGCATCCGCTACGTCTTAGAGCCCTCCCCGCTTAGGCGGGGAGGGGGAGGGGTGAGGTGGGAGCCGAAGGGCTGCAATCGGCTGCGATGAACGCACCCTCCCACCTCATCCGGCGCCTGCGGGCGCCACCTTCCCCGCCCTGCGGGGAAGGCTAAGACGGGGGACGGGGGACGGAGGCTCGAATACCCCGCCGCTGCGGCGGCACCCCTTTTTCCGAAAAAGGGGTCGGGGGAATAAGGATGCGGCGCTTCGCGCCGCGTTTATAAAAAATTGCGCCGCAAAGCGGCGCAAAACCTTTTTAAGCCCCCTCCTCGTAGGAGGGGGGCAGGGGGGCAGCGAGCGTGGGATGACAGGCAGGACAGAAAAAACGGGAAGTGTCCTTGACACTTCCCGTTTGGTACGCCTGAAGGGACTCGAACCCCCGATCTCACGGTTCGTAGCCGCGCACTCTATCCAGCTGAGCTACAGGCGCGTATGGGGCGCTTTTTGAGCGCCTTATTATCATAGCATCGGCGGCGGGAAAATGCAAGCATTATTTTTGATTTTTCAAAGATTTTTTGCCTCACGGCAAAAAAAGTGTTGACAACCCCGCCGCCATGGGGTACAATAGGGGACGCTGACGGACGATTAGCTCAGCTGGTATGAGCATCCGCTTGACGTGCGGAGGGTCACAGGTTCAAGTCCTGTATCGTCCACCACTAACGCCTCGGAGTTCATCCGAGGCGTTTCCTTTATCTGAATTTCCGGGGCGGCGCCCTGAAGGAGGTCACACATGAAAGTACCAGACAGTCCTTTTTTAACGGCGAAAAAACCGGTTCTGGAGGCGCTTTTGCGAAAGCTCCTGGACCGGTATCCCTTCGCCTCCATCCTGGCGCAGGACGCGTCTCAGAAGTCCTGCGCGGTATCACGGCGGCTCACCAATGTCAGCATGGGCGGGCGCTTCTCCGCCCGGGGCTTCGTGGTCAAGGTCTTTGACGGCGAGCACTGGTCGGAGCACTCCTTCAGCCACATCTCGGAGGAGACCGTTCCCGAGCTTCTGGAGCAGATCTCCGCCACCGCCGCCATGTCCAAGGCGGTCCTGCCCGACGGCATCCGCGAGCGGGTCTACGCCGCCCCCAAGTCCGAAAAGCTCACCTTCCACGGCGGCACGGACTACGAGGTCGACCCCGACGAGGTGGGCGACGGCCAGATCGTCGCCCGTCTCACCGCCCTGAGGGACCGGGGGCTTGCCGTCTCCGACAAGCTTCTGGACTGCCAGGCCAATCTTGTCTGGCAGAAAAACCACAAGCTCTACCTGGCCCCGGACCGGGAGCTGGAGCAGAACGTCCTCTGGACCACCGGCGCTGTCCTCACGGTGGCGGCCAAGGGGCAGGAGATCAAAATGAGCCGCAAGAGCTTTTCCGCTCTGGGCGGCGCGGAGCTCATGGACCGCATGGACGCCGGCGTGGAGGACGTGGCTCGCGTCACCCTGGAGCTTCTGGACTCCCAGCCCCTCACCCCCGGCGAATACGAGTGCGTCTGCACCCCCGAGGTCACGGGCATGATCGTCCACGAGGCCTTCGGCCACGGCGTGGAGATGGACATGTTCGTGAAAAAGCGGGCCCTGGCCGAAAAATACGTGGGCGAATACGTGGCCAGCCCTCTCGTCACCATGCACGACGGCGCGGCGGCGGTCCCGGAGACGGGCAGCTACTTCTTCGACGACGAGGGCACCATGGCCCAGGACACCGTGATCATCGAGAAGGGCGTCCTCCGCCGGGGCATCTCCGACTACCTCTCCGCCATGACCCTGGGCACCGCCCCCACCGGCAACGGACGCCGCGAGAGCTACCGCCGCAAGGCGTACACCCGCATGACCAACACATGGTTCGAGGCGGGGAGCGACAAGGTGGAGGACATGATCGCCTCCGTCAAGGACGGCCTTCTCCTCTGCGAGCCCTCCAGCGGCATGGAGGACCCGAAAAACTGGGGCATCCAGTGCATGGTCAGCTACGCGCGGGAGATCAAGGACGGCCGGCTCACCGGACGCATCTTCTCCCCCATCGTCCTGACGGGCTACGTCCCGGACCTGCTCAAATCCATCACCATGATGAGCGACGGGCTTGAGCTGGGCGGCGGCGGTATGTGCGGCAAGGGCTACAAGGAGTGGGTCAAGGTCTCCGACGGCGGCCCCTGGATCAAGGCCCGCATCCGTCTGGGCTGAAGGAGGGCAGAAGCATGATCGACAGAATCAAAAAAGCATTGGAAGCCGAGGAAATCGGCACCTGGGCGGTGAACGAGACGAGGTCCGAGTCCGCCGAGGTGTTCTTCGTCAAAAAGAATATGGACCTGAAGCGCCGCACCGACCTCACCGACTGGTCCGTCAGCGTGTACAGGACCATGGAGACCGAGGGCGGCAAGCTCCTGGGCTCCTCCTCCGTGCCCGTCTATCCCGGCATGGAGGACGCCGAGCTCCGGCAGACCCTGCGGGAGGCGTATTTCGCCGCCTCCTTCGCCGGGAACCGCTATTACGACCTTATCGAGGGCCAAAGGGAGCCCCACGAGCCCTCCAAGAGCGCCTTCGCGCATATGACCTGCGAGGAGGCCGCCCGTATCATGGGCAGCGCCCTCTTCGCCTCCGATACCGAGGACGGCGTCTTCGTCAACTCCGCCGAGATCTTCGCCATTAAGCGCTCCTGCCGCGTGGTCAATTCCCGTGGCGTGGACGTGAGCTGGGACGCCTGCGAGGTCCGGGGCGAGTACGTGGTCCAATGCGTGGAGGGGCGCGACGTGGAGACGTACCACTCCTTCGCCTACGGCGAGCCCAACACCGAGGAGCTCCGGCGGGACGTGGAAAAGTCCCTGCGGGAGACGCGCGACAGAGCGGCGGCGTCCGAGCCCCCCAAGGCGGGGACCTACCGGGTGATCCTCACCGGCGACCACGTGGAGGAGCTTTTGAGCTATTACGTCGCCCGTTCCGGCGCCGGCATGGTCTATCAGCACTACTCCGACTATAAGCCCGGCGACCCCGTCCAGGGCACGGACATCACCGGCGACAGGCTGACCGTGGAGCTCGTGGGCGTGGAGCCCTTCGACGCCGAGGGCATACGCCTCACCGACAGGACGCTCATGGAAAACGGCGAGCTGAAGCTTCTCCACGGCGGCGCCAGGTTCGCCTCCTACCTGGGCATAGAGCCCACCGGCACCTACCGCGCCATCCGCGTCCCCACGGGCTCGACGCCCCTGGAGGAGCTGAAGCGCGAGCCATACCTCCAGCCCGTGACCTTCTCCGACTTCCAGATGGACCCCATGTCCGGCCACTTCGCCGGGGAGATCCGGCTGGCCTACCTCTTCGACGGCCACACCGTCACCCCCGTCACCGGCGGCTCCATCAACGGGAACCTCATGGAGGCCCAAAAGACCATGCGTTTCAGCCAGGAGCGCTACGTCAGCTCCACCTACACCGGCCCCTGCGCCGTATCCCTTGAAAACGTGCCGGTCGCCGGAAAATAAGCGAAAACAAGCACGGCCTTGGGGAAAAGCACAATGCTTTTCCCCAAGGCAAAATTTTTTGAACCCCCGGAGGGACTAAAAAACTCAAATCATTTTTTTCGGCGGCATGTACGTCGGAAAAAATACCTTTTGTCACGCAAGTGTGCCGCTTGCGGCGCGCGCAGCGTGACAGCAGGAAAGCCCCTCGCGAAAGGTCCGCAGACCTTTCGCGAGGGGCTTTCCGCACGTTCCCCCTTGGCATCGAAATGCCAAAGGCATTTCGAGCCAGTTACAGGGCCTGCTTCGCCGTGGCGCACAGCTGGGTGAACGCCTCGGGGTTGTGGATGGCGGTCTCGGAGAGCATCTTGCGGTTCATGTCGATGCCCGCCTTCTTCAGGCCGTGCATGAAGGTGGAATAGTTCATGCCGTTCATCTTGCAGCCGGCGGAGATGCGGGTGATCCAGAGCTTCCGGAAATCGCGCTTTTTCTGCTTGCGGCCGATGTAGGCGTAGGTGAGGGACTTCATCACGGCCTGGTTGGCCATCTTGAAGTGCTTGCTCTTGGCGCCCCAGTAACCCTTGGCGAGCTTCAGGACCTTATTTCTTCTCTTGCGCGTCATCATCGCGCCCTTGATTCTAGCCATGTTCGTCTGCCTCCTTATTTATACAGGATCATGCGCTTGATCGCCGCTTCGTTGGTGACGTCGGCATAGGTTCCCTTGCGGAGGCCTCTCTTGCGCTTGGTGGTCTTCTTGTTGAGGATGTGGCTCTTGTATGCGTGGGCGCGCTTGACCTTGCCGTTTTTGGTGAGATTGAATCTCTTCTTCGCGCCGCTGTGGGTCTTGATCTTGGGCATCTTTGGTTACTCCTTCCATAGTTTTGGCGGCGAACCGCCCTATTAACGCACGATACCGTGCGGCAATATACAAAATAATTTCCTCTTTGGCTCCTCTTCAGGGGAGCTGTCGCGAAGCGGCTGAGGGGCCGGTTGAGGGTCCGGCTGAAGGGTCATTTATTGGGCTTCGGCGAGAGGAAAATGCTCATGTTCCGCCCCTCGAGCTTGGGAGCCTTGTCGAGGTTAGCCATCTCGGCGCACTCGGCGGCATAGCGGTTCAGAAGGTCCTCGCCGATGGAGGTGTGGGCCATCTCACGGCCGCGGAAGCGCACGGAGACCTTCAGCCGGTCGCCGTCCTTCAAAAACTTCTGGCCGTTTTTGAGCTTGACGTTGAAGTCGTTATCCGCGATGCCCGGGGACATGCGGATCTCCTTGATCTCAATGATGTGCTGGTTGCGGCGGGCCTCCTTCTCGCGCTTGGCCTGCTCGAAGCGGTACTTGCCGTAATCCATGACGCGGCAGACCGGCGGCGTGGCGTTGGGCGAGATCTTCACAAGGTCCAGTCCCTTCGCCTCGGCGGCCTTCAGCGCCTCCTCGGAGGACATGATGCCAAGCTGCGTCCCGTCCTCACCGATCAGGCGTACCTGGGCGTCGGTGATCTCCTCATTGATCTCATGAGTCATGTTAGCGATGGTAAAACACCTCCGAACAACTAAAAAGCGGGAGCCAAACGGCACCCGCGCAAAGGGCCAATGGCCCCACACTCACGCTGTTGACCGGCTTCGGCATCCGAGCCGGTGAGAAACGATGCCGTTTCCACTTCGTTTTTGCCCTGCGATTATACCAAAGCCGGGCGGCTTTGTCAAGAGAGATTTTCAGAAAAAACTCCCGCGGGCGGCCGTTTTGCGTGAAACGGACTTCCCTGTTGACATTTTTGCGCGAATACGGTAGACTTATGTCAAGCGCGCCGTGGGCTGGAAGGCGCGCGCAGGGTTGTCTGCCAAGACGGGCAGGCGGTGTGTTTCCTCCGGGTCTTCTCTCCGGAGGGAGCTTCTTGCCTCCTCCGGACATGGGAGGAGGTGATGGCTATGGAATTGTCCCTGGGCGACCTACTTCAGTTCGCCCTCGTGATCATAGCGGTCATAAAGCTGGTTCTGTACATAGTCGACAGAAACCAACCAAAAAAGAAGTAACCGCCCCAACGTTCCCAAGCGCGGCGGTTACTTCTTGTAACTAGACCCGGAGGAACCACCGTCTCCCGGTGGTCTTCCCTGTGCCCATATTATACCGCCTCCCCGCCGCCCTGTCAAGTGGGCGGCGGGTTATTTTATTTTCAGACTTTTCCGCGAAAAAGGTCCCTGTTGACATTTTTGCGCGAATACGGTAGACTTATGTCAAGCGCGCCGCGGGCTGGAAGGCGCGCGCAGGGTTGTCTGCCAAGACGGGCAGGCGGTGTGTTTCCTCCGGGTCTTCTCTCCGGAGGGAGCTTCTTGCCTCCTCCGGACATGGGAGGAGGTGATGGCTATGGAATTGTCCCTGGGCGACCTACTTCAGTTCGCCCTCGTGATCATAGCGGTCATAAAGCTGGTTCTGTACATAGTCGACAGAAACCAACCAAAAAAGAAGTAACCGCCCCAACGTTCCCAAGCGCGGCGGTTACTTCTTGTAACTAGACCCGGAGGAACCACCGTCTCCCGGTGGTCTTCCCTGTGCCCATATTATACCGCCTCCCCGCCGCCCTGTCAAGTGGGCGGCTTTATTTATTCCCGGAAAATCCCCGGCGCGCTGCCTCCAAAAGGGCTCCGCGCTCATTGGGAAGCTCACCGGCGGTGACGCGCAGGGCCAGCGCGCGCAGAGTCTCGCCGATTTGGGGTCCCTTCAGGCCCAGGGCGCGAAGGTCCCGGCCGCTGAGGACCAGGTCAGGCGGCCGGACGAAGCGCCCGGAGCGCGCCTCCTGTTCGGCCAGGGCGTAAAAGCCGCCGGCCCCGGCGGCCAGAAGCACCGCCGGCGCGGGACAGGCGCTCAGCGCCAGCCGGACGGAGAGGCTGTCCCCCTCCAGCGCCGGCGCGGCCTCCACGTCCCGCGTAAGCGCCGCCGGACACCGCAGGGCCCGCGTGAGCGCCGCCGGCTCGCCCTCGGCGCACAGGAGCGCGAAGACGCCAAGGCGCAGCTCTTCGGGGACCTCCCTCAGCCGCTCCCAGGGGATGTCCGCCCCCTTTCGCACCGGGAAGGCATCCAGAAGGCCGTCGTCGACGAGCTCCCGGACGACCTCGGGCCTCGGAGTGGCCAGCGTCCTTTGAAGCTCCTCCCGCACACGCTCGGCGGAGAGGTGCGCGGCCAGCGGGGCTAGGGCCCGTAGGGCCGCCAGGGTCTCCGGCTCCAGGGCGAACCCCAGCTGGGCGGTGAAACGCACCCCCCGGAGCATCCTCAGAGCGTCCTCTTGGAAACGTTTCCGAGGGTCGCCCACACCCCGCAGGACCCCCCTGCGAAGGTCCTCCAACCCCCCTGTGACATCGGTGAGAACGCCCCTTTTGTCCATGGCCAGGGCGTTCACCGTGAAATCCCGCCGGAGAAGGTCCTCCTCCAGGGAGTGGGAAAAGCCCACGCTCTCCGGCCGCCGGCCGTCCAGATACGCCCCGTCGGCGCGGAAGGTGGTGACCTCCACGCCTCCCACCTCCGTCAGCACCGTCACGGTGCCGTATTTGGCCCCCGTGGGGACGGCGCGGGGAAAGAGGGCCATGATCTCGGAGGGCACGGCGTCGGTGGTCACGTCCCAGTCGTGGGGCGCAAGGCCTAAAAGCGTGTCCCGGACGCACCCGCCCACCGCGCAGGCGCGGTGTCCCGCGTCCTCCAGCGTCGTAAGGATCTCGGCCACATGGGGCGGAAGAGGGGGGAAAACGGGCATTTTGTCGCCTCCCGACGAATAAATTATCACAAATCCGGCAAAAAGCAGTTGTAATCTCAGCCAATCGGTATTATAATATTTTGGCATGTGATTTTCAAGCTGTTTCAAATTAAATGCGTTTCGGAGCTTTTATGGACAGAATTTCTGAGCTTAAAAACTTCATCGAGAGCCGTCAGCGCTGTCACCTCATCGGCATCGGCGGGGTGTCCATGTCGCCGCTGGCCAAGGTCCTGCACATGGGCGGCGTCCCCGTCACGGGGTCCGACATCACCGAGAGCGACGCCGTCCGGGACCTGCGGGCCCAGGGCATCCCGGTGTCCATCGGCCACAGGAGCGAAAACGTGCTGGGCGCGGCGTACATCATCCGCACCGCCGCCGCCAGGGACGACAACCCCGAGGTGGAGTACGCCAGGGACAACGGCATCCCCATCTTTGAGCGGGCGGAGGCGTGGGGCGTCCTCATGCGGCGCTACAAAAACGCCCTGTGCATCTCCGGCACCCACGGGAAGACAACCACCACCTCCATGTGCACCCACATCCTCATGGCCGCCGACGCCGACCCCACCGTAATGATCGGCGGGACGCTGGCGCTTCTCCACGCCGGCTACCGGGTGGGCCACGGGGACACCATCGTGCTGGAGTCCTGCGAATACTACAACTCCTTCCTGAGCTTTTCCCCCACCATCGCCGTTATCCTGGACATCGAGGCCGACCACCTGGACTTCTTCAAGGACCTGGAGGACGTGAAAAAGTCCTTCCGGGCCTTCGCCAATCTGGTCCCGGTGCCGGAGGGCGTGGTCATCGCCAACATCGACGATGAGAACACCATGGACGCCATCGACGGCATCCGCCGCCGGGTGGTGACCTTCGGCTTCTCCCCCCGGGCGGACATCCGGGCCAGGAACCTGACCATGGCGGGAGGCGTTTCCGAGTTCGACGTGGTCTACAAGATGAAGACCTACTGCCACGTGAGGCTGAGCATCCCCGGCCTTCACAACGTGAAAAACGCCCTGGCCGCCGCGGCGGCGGCCATCGAGCTGGGCATCCCCGGTGAGGCGGTGGCCAGGGGCCTGGAGGCCTTCCACGGCGCGGCGCGGCGCTTTGAGTACAAGGGCCAGGTCAACGGGGCCAAGGTCTACGACGACTACGCCCACCATCCCGGCGAGCTCCACGCCCTGCTGGACGCCGTCCACGACATCACCGACGGCCGGGTGCTCCTGGCCTTCCAGCCCCACACCTACTCCCGCACCAAGGCGCTCTTCAACGAGTTCGCGGAGCAGCTCAAGCGGGCCGACAAGGTGTACCTCGCGGAGATCTACGCCGCCCGGGAGACCAACACCATCGGCATCTCCTCCGCCGACCTGGCCGCCGCCATCCCCGGCTCCACCTTCTGTCCCACCCTCCCGGAGCTGGCCGACCGCCTCAAGCAGGAGGCCCGCCCCGGCGACACCGTCCTCACCGTCGGCGCCGGCAACATCTACACCATCTGCGACAAGCTGGTTGAAAAATCGTAAACTTCCTGCCGGAAAGGGCTGACGCCCTTTCCGGCATTGCTTTTTCCCCGGCATCTATGATATAATCTCGCTATCACATCAGGGAGGGATCGGCGTGAAGGACGGGCGGAGATTTTTGAAGGTCAGGGTCACGGAGAAGGGGGAGCGCTGGGCCTCCTCCGGGCATCCGTGGATCTACGCCTCCGACCTCATGGAGGAGCCGGCGGAGGCCGCCAACGGGGACCTGGTGGACGTGGTGGGGCCCCGGGACAAGTACCTGGGCACCGGGTTTCTCAGCCGGGAGAGCAAGCTGCGGGTGCGCCTCGTCTCCCGCAACGCCAACGACGCCTTCGACGCCGCCTTCTGGGAGCGGCGCGTCCGCTACGCCTGGGGCTACCGCAAGACGGTGATGGGCCCGGATATCGGCGCCTGCCGGGTGATCTTCGGGGAGGCCGACGGCTTTCCCGGCCTCACGGTGGACCGCTTCGGGCCGCTGTTGGCGGCGCAGACCATGTCCGTGGGGATGGAGCGGCTGAAGGGCCTCCTCTTTCCCCTCCTCGTCAAGGTCCTCCGGGAGGACGGCCAGCGCGTCGACGGCATTTACGAGCGCAACGACCTCCCCGGCCGGGCGCTGGAGGGCCTGCCCGCCTATAAGGGCTGGTTCGACCTCCCCGGCGAGGCCCGACCGGCCAGCGCCGTGACGGAGATCAGCGAAAACGGCATCCTCTACGCCGTGGACGTGGAAAACGGCCAGAAGACCGGCTTTTTCCTGGACCAGAAGTATAACCGCGCCGCCGTGGGGCGGCTGGCCCGTGGCCTGCGGGTGCTGGACTGCTTCACCCACACCGGTTCCTTCGCCCTCAACGCCGCCAGGGGCGGAGCCGCGCGCGTCACCGCCGTGGATGTGTCCGAGGCGGCGGTAGACATGGCCAAGCGCAACGCCGCGCGCAACGGCCTTGCGGACAAGATCGACTTCCTCCGCGCCGACGTCTTCGAGCTTTTGCCCACGTTGAAGCGGGACTACGACCTCATCATCCTGGACCCGCCGGCCTTCACCAAGTCCCGCGCCACCGCCGGCAGCGCCTACCGGGGCTACAAGGAGATCAACTACCGCGCCATGGCCCTCCTGCCCCGCGGCGGCTACCTGTGTACCGCCTCCTGCTCCCACTTCATGCCCATGGCGCGCTTCGAGGACATGCTCCGCTCCGCCGCCCGCGACGCCGGCCGGGAGCTGCGCGAGGTCGAGGTCCGCAAGCAGTCCCCCGACCACCCCATCCTCTGGAACGTCCCGGAGACGGAGTATTTGAAGTTCTATATTTTTCAGGTGGTGTGAACGCGGCGGCAGCGTGATCTCAGCCTCCACGGTCTCTTGACAAAGTCCATGACGGCTGATATAATGCCATACGATGTATCATTATTTACCAATATGAGGGAGGAAAAATCATGAAACGAATGGCAGCGATCCTGCTGGCCCTTTTGATGTGCCTTTCGGTGGCCGCGTGCGGCGATGAAGCGGCGGACGCCTCATCGCCCGACACGGAAAAGGAGGGGGCGTCCCAAAGCGCGAGCTCTCCCGCCGGATCAGGCGAGGAGGATAAGGATAAGGACAAGGACAAGGATAAGGATAAGGACAAGGACGAGGAGAAGCCCGCGAAGGGCTATGACCTGGCGGAGCTTGAATACATGGTCAATCGGGGCGGGTATCAGTTGACCGAGGGACAGGACGAGAATTGGGCATATGCCGTCTATTATTACACCAACGACCCCAAGAAGAGCTATGTCTCGTTACAAAACTATATCGGTTCGTCCTCCGATGTGGTCATACCGGAGACGATAGAGGGGTATCCCGTGACAGAGATCTCCGCGTTGACATCCTCTAATTACGCGAGCGAGACGAATATTGTGACCGTCTCATTTCCGGATACGCTGTACTTTATCGCCTCCGGGGTGTTTGACGAGTCCACCTGGTATAAGAACCAGCCCGACGGCGTTGTGTACGCGGGGAACGTCGTTTACAAGTACAAGGGCGATATGCCCGACGGGACCGAGCTTGAGCTGCCGGACGGTGTGACGGGCATCGCCGGACACGCCTTTGAAGAATGCGATGGCCTTACGAAGATCACCCTGCCGGACTCGCTGATCGCCATCGCCAACTCCGCCTTTGAATACTGCACGTCGCTGTCCGAGGTGCGGATGTCGGAAAATATCATGCGCATCACGGCGCGCGCGTTCGCGAACTGCAAGTCGCTCAAAGCGGTCTATCTGCCCATGTCCATCCGTTCGCTGAGCGGAGCCTTCAATAATTCCAGCGCCGCGGTGTACTATGAGGGCAGTCCGGAGGAGTGGGAGCAGGTACACGGTTTGGGTGACGTAAGCGTGACCTACAATACGGACTTTCCCTATTGAGAAACCCCGCAAAACCAACGGGCCGTCCTCCCCGGCGGCTCATGTTTTTGTCTTGGAGGGGGCTTAAAAAGGTTTGTGGCTTCACCGCATTCTCAATTTTAAGCGCCACTATGCGGCACAATTTTTATAAAGGCGGCGCGAAGCGCCGCAACCTTATTCCTCCGACCCCTTTTTCGGAAAAAGGGGTGGCCCCGCTTAGGCCGGGGTATTCGAGCCTTCGTCCCTCGTCCCCCGTCTTAGCCTTCCCCGCCCTGCGGGGAAGGTGGCACCCGCAGGCGCCGGATGAGGTGGGTGCGTTCATCGGGGCCGCCCAAAGCCCTTCGGCTCCCACCTCACCCCTGCCCCTCCCCGCCCCGCGGGGAGGGCTCTGGGACCGGGCTGGCGCGGTTTATCGGAACCGTGTGAAGGCTTCAACCCGGTATCCGCTGCGACGGGAACGGGCGGGTTTGGAACCCGCCCCTACTCTCCCTATCAGGGGAACGAATCACATCACCACCCCGGCGCTTCGCGCCACCCTTCCGTAGGAGGGGCAAAATCCCCCCATCGACCATTTTTTCCGGCGGCATGTACGTCGGAAAAAATACCTTTTGTCAAATCGAGTGTGCGAGCGCAGCGAGTGCGCGAGATTTGACAGCGGGAAGACCTCCCGGAAAAGCCCGCAGGCTTTTCCGGGAGGTCTTCCGCACATTCCCCTTTGGCAGGAAAATGGCGCAGCCATTTTTCGCCAGTTTTTTATCCCTTCCCCGCCAGCTTGAACACGTCGCCGGAACGGCCCATGACCATGATGTGCTCGTCGGCGGTGAAGACGTAGTTGGGGCCGGGGGTGGCGAGGATGGTGCCGCCTTTTTTGATGGCGATGATGTTGACGTTGTACTTCTTCCGCACGTCCACGCCCACGATGGTGTCGCCCACCCAGGCGCGGGGGGTCTTGATCTCGTACATGGCCACGTCCTCGGTGAGGGGGATGAAGTCGAAGACGTTGTCGGCGTTGTAGCGCACGGCCACGCGCTCGGCGATCTCCCGCTCGGGGTAGACCACCTCGGTGGCGCCGATCTGCTTCAAAAGCTCCTCCTGGATGTCCTGGGTGGTCTTGGAGATGACGCACCGGGCGCCGTGGCGCTTCAAAAGGGAGGTGATCACCAGGGAGGACTGGAAGTCCTCGCCGATGGTGACGAAGCACAGGTCAAAATTCTCCACGCCCAGAGAGGCGACCACCGCCTCGTTGGTGCAGTCGCCGATGGTGCAGTCGGTGATGTGGCCGGCCATGAGCTCCACAAGCTCCGGATCCCGGTCCACGACCATCACGTCGTTGCCCATCTCCTGCATACGGGTGGCCAAATGCCGCCCAAAGCGGCCCAGGCCGATGACTAAAACCGATTTCATGGCAAAACTCCTTACTTAGCCCACAAGAATTTTTCCGGTGGGGCGGCGGGTGGGGGCGGGGGTCTGCTCGCCGGAGAGGGCGATGGCCATGGTGAGGCCGCCGATGCGCCCGGCGAACATGAGAAGGGTCAAAATAAGCTTGGCCGCCGCGCTGAGCGTGGGCGTGATGCCCACGGAGAGGCCCACGGTGGCGATGGCGGAGACGACCTCGAAGGAGGCGTCTCGCAGCGTCAGGGAATCCACGGCGCACAGGGCCATGGTGGCGACGACGCTGGCGATGATGTAGATGACCACGATGGCCGTGGCCTGACGGACGGTGTCGTCGTCGATGCGGCGGCTGTAGGCCGTGGGCTCCGTCTTCCGGGCGGAGGAGAAGGTGCAGATGAGCACCACCGCCACGGTGGTGGTCTTGATGCCGCCGGCGGTGGAGCCGGGGGAGCCGCCGATGAGCATGAGGACGGTGGTGAGGAGGATGCCCGCGTCCGTCAAGGACGCCATGGAGAAGGTGGCGAACCCGGCGGTCCGGGGCGTCACCGCCTGGAACCAGGCCAGAAGGAGCTTCTCCCACCACTTCGCCCCGGCAAAGGCGCCGTTCCACTCCAGCAGGAGGAAGAGGCCGAAGGACGCGCCCAGGAGCGACAGGGTGACGGTGAGGACGATCTTGGAGTGAAATTTCATGTTCCGGAACCGGAACCGGCTGGTGATCAGGTCGTCCCAGACGATGAACCCGAGGCCCCCCAAGATGATGAGGCCGGCGACGGTCAGCACCACCAGCGGGTCCGTGGCGAAGGCCGACAGGCTCGCCCCGCCCCGGTAGTCCCCGAAAACGTCGAACCCCGCGTTGCAGAAGGCGGAAACGGAGTGGAACACCGAAAACCAGATGCCCCGCCGCCAGCCGAAGAGGGGGATGAACCGGATGGCCAGGAGACACGCGCCTACGCTTTCAAAGAGGACGGTCCCCTCAAAAATGCGGCGCATGAGCTTCACCACGCCGGCGTAGCTGTCGTTCCCGGCGGCCTGCATGAGAAGGCGGGTGTCCTTGAGGCTCACCCGGCGGCGGACCACGGAGAAGAAGCCGGTGATGATGGTCATGGCCCCCAGGCCCCCTATCTGGATGAGCAGGAGGATGACGATCTGCCCCACGGCGCTCCAGTGGGCGGCGGTATCCACCACCGCCAGGCCCGTGACGCAGGCCGCCGACGTAGCGGTGAAGAGGGCGTCCACGAAGCCCGTCCACTCCCCCGACCGGGAGGAGAAGGGGCACATCAGGAGCAGCGCCCCCACGGTGATGACCAGGAGGAAGCTGGCGATCACCACCCGTACCGGCGTGAACCACCTTTTCCGCGTCTTCGTCATCCCCTCGCCCCCTTTTCGCGCAATTTGGGAACCATTTTACACCTGAATTGGGAAAAGGTCAAGTAGATTCGAGGCGAGGCAGCGGAGATCAAAGATTTTGTTCCGAAAGCCACGCAAGCAGGCTCTTGGCCAGGGCCAGGTGTTTTTCGTCCATGGGGCGCAAAAGCTCCGCCACGCTGCGCCACTCCTGCCCCTCATGCCGCGCCGTCCCCACGAGAAATTCGTCGGGCGTAGTCTCCAGCGCCAGGGCGAGGCGCATGATGACCTCCGTGGAGGGGATGGAGCGGCCGCACTCGATCTGCGTCAGGTATTTGAACGCGATGCCGGCCCGGTCCTCCACCTCATACTGCTTGAGGCCAAGGGTACGTCTGCGCTTTGCGATCCGCTTTCCGATCAAACTGTAGTCAAGTTCCATCATGATATCACCTTCCTGTTTTCAGGATAAGTGATATTATGGTCCAATAAACCAGAAATAAGTTGCTTTCCTACTTGACACTATCTTTTTTACGAGATATTATAAGAAAAACAACTTATAGTGCGAATTGCGGCGCGGTCACAGCTCCTGTTCGGCAAGCCATGTGAGCAGGCTCTTGGCCAGGGCCAGGTGTTTTTCGTCCATGGGGCGCAAAAGCTCCGCCACGCTGCGCCACTCCTGCCCCTCGTGCCGCGCCGTCCCCACGAGAAATTCGTCGGGCGTAGTCTCCAGCGCCAGGGCCAAGCGCATGATGACCTCCGTGGAGGGGATGGAGATGCCCCGTTCGATGCTTGTGAGGTACCTGTCGCCAATCCCGGCCAACTCCTCCGCCTTCGACTGCGTCAGGCCGAGCTCACGACGCCTTTTCGCGATCCGTTTTCCTATCATTTTGTAATCAAGTTCCATATGCTCACCCCTTTGAGGATAGCATATGAAAATCCTTCAAAGATAAAAGCAATTATAAAACGTATTACGTCTTGACAATTGCAAAACTCGGCATTATAGTTGAAATACAGCTTTCAATATGAATCAGGAGGCACAGCCATGGATAAATTTTTGGATCTGTACGCGCTTTTATACATCGCGTCGGTGTCGGCGCTGGCGCAGCTGAGACTGGGGGAGACGGGCAAGGCGGAACGGGTGCTGAAGGACGCCCTGGCCTCCGGGTGGCAGGCCGTCGGGGCGGACCAGGAGCGGCTCATGGAGCATATCCGGGCCTTGGACGAAAAATTTCTTGACAACCGGGGCTCCCGGTGATACACTGTGCTCAAATCGGCACTGACGGAGAACGAGCCGCGGGAAACGGACAGAGAGGGGCGCGCACGGTGGAAGCGCCCTGCGTGGAACGCGGGGAGACCGCTCCCGAGCCGCCCGGGAGGACCGGGACGGGCGCGCCCGTTACAGCGCATGGAAAGCGACGGACAGGGCAACCTATCCGTAAGCAGGGTGGAACCGTGGAGTTTATCTTCACCCCTGAAGCATCAGGGGTGAATTTTTATTTGCCCCACATCGAAAAGGAGCGAAAAAAAATGTCCGAAGAGAACCTGTACACCTTTGAAAACCCCGAGTACCGCCACACCTACTGGCACTCCTGCTCCCACATCATGGCCCAGGCCGTGAAGCGCCTGTGGCCCGAGGTGAAGCTGGCCATCGGCCCCGCCATCGACGAGGGGTGGTACTACGACCTCTATGCCCCCTTCGCCTTCACGCCTGAGCACCTGTCTGAGATCGAGGCGGAGATGCGGAAGATCTGCAAGGAGAAGCTGAAGATCGAGCGCTTCGAGCTGCCCCGGGAGGAGGCCCTGAAGCTCATGGCCGACGAGCCCTTCAAGGTGGAACTCATCAACGACCTGCCGGAGGACGCGGTCATCAGCTTTTATAAGCAGGGCGAGTTCACGGATCTCTGCGCGGGGCCGCACCTCGACTCCACCGGTCGGGTCAAGGGCAACGCCCTGAAGCTCACCGCCTGCAACGCCGCCTACTGGCGGGGGGACTCCAGCCGCGAGACGCTCCAGCGCATCTACGGCGTGGCTTTCCCCAAGAAGGAGGAGCTGGACGCCTACCTCACCCGTATCGAGGAGGCCAAAAAGCGGGACCACCGGAAATTGGGCAAGGAACTGGGGCTTTTCATGCTCCGGGACGAGGGACCGGGCTTCCCCTTCTTCCTGCCCAAGGGCATGGTTCTGAAAAACACCCTGATCGACTACTGGCGGGAGGTCCATAAGAAGTACGGCTATGTGGAGATCTCCACTCCCATCATCTTAAACCGCAAGCTCTGGGAGCGCTCCGGCCACTGGGACCACTACAAGCAGAATATGTACACCACCGTCATCGACGACGAGGACTACGCCATCAAGCCCATGAACTGCCCCGGCGGGATGCTGGTCTACAAATCCGAGCCCCACTCCTACCGGGACCTGCCCCTGCGGGTGGGCGAGCTGGGGCTGGTGCACCGCCACGAGCTCAGCGGCGCGCTCCACGGGCTTTTCCGGGTGCGGTGCTTCACTCAGGACGACGCCCACGTCTTCATGACCCGCGAGCAGATGCAGGACGTCATCCAGGAGACGGTGCGGCTCTTTGACGAGGTCTACTCTGTATTCGGCCTCACCTATGAGATCGAGCTTTCCACCATGCCGGAGGACCACATCGGCACCGTGGAGGAGTGGGAGCGCAACCAGGAGATTTTGAAGGCCGCCATCACCGCCATGGGCAAGAGCTACACCGTCAACGAGGGCGACGGCGCGTTCTACGGGCCGAAGCTGGACTTCCACCTGGCCGACTCCCTGGGCCGGACCTGGCAGTGTGGCACCATCCAGCTGGACAGCCAGCTGCCCGAGCGCTTCGAGCTGGAGTACACCGGCGAGGACGGCCAGAAGCACCGCCCCGTCATGATCCACCGTGTGGTCCTGGGGTCCATCGAGCGGTTCATCGGCGTCATCACCGAGCACTTCGCCGGGGCCTTCCCCACGTGGCTGGCGCCGGTGCAGGTCCGGGTGCTCACCATCACCGACCGCACCAACGACTACGCAAACGAGCTGGTAGCCAAGCTGGACGCCCTGGGCGTCCGCGCAGAGGCGGATCTTCGCAACGAGAAGCTGGGCAAAAAGATCGTGGAGGCCCGGGCCCAGAAGATCCCCTACCTCCTGGTCGCCGGCGACAAGGAGGCCGAGTCCGGCCAGGTCGCCGTCCGCACCCTCACCGGCGACAAGGGCGCCATGAGCTTTGAGGAGTTCACCGCCAAGCTTATGGAGGAGATCAAGACAAGATCGCGAGAGAACCTCATCTGAGAGACGGCCAAAAAAAGGGAGCGGGTCCGGTTTGCCGGACCCGCTCCGTCATCCCACCCTCGCTTCCCCCCTCCCCCCTCCTACGAGGAGGGGGCTTAAAAAGGATGCGCCGCTTTGCGGCGCAATTTTTTATAAACGCGGCGCGAAGCGCCGCATCCTTGTTCCCCCGACCCCTTTTTCGGAAAAAGGGGTGCCGCCGCGGCGGCGGGGTATTCGAGCCCCCGTCCCCCGTCCCTCGTCCCCCGCGTCTTAGCCTTCCCCACAAAGTGGGGAAGGTGGCGCCCGCAGGCGCCGGATGAGGTGCGTGCGTTCATCGGGGCCAGTTGCAACCCTTCGGCTCCCACCTCACCCCTCCCCCTCCCCGCCCCGCGGGGAGGGCTCTCAATCGGAGGCGGGTGCGATTATTTGCGCGGTCGGATAGACGGAACCACCCCGGCGCTGCGCGCCACCCCTCCGTAGGAGGGGCAAGAGAGAGTACGTGCGTCACTTTAGCCCCTCCAACGGAGGGGTGGCCGAGCGCAGCGAGGCCGGGGTGGTTCGTGCGGCGGCGGGGGCGGGTGGGTGGGGAATCAAAATCTGCGGCGAAGCCGCAAACCTTTTTCCCGCCGCCCAGGGTTCGGCAGACAGTCAAGCGCCCCGAAGCTTTCGCTCCGGGGCGGTTTGCGTTTTTTGGAGGAACTTACTCGGCGTGGTCCACGGTGTACATGTACTCGATGAGGTCCACGACCTTGTTGCTGTAGCCCCACTCGTTGTCGTACCAGGCGACGACCTTC
The DNA here is from genome assembly GCA_947588605.1 of uncultured Oscillospiraceae bacterium. Classification (GTDB taxonomy): domain Bacteria; phylum Bacillota; class Clostridia; order Oscillospirales; family Oscillospiraceae; genus RUG626. The sequence continues at coordinate 16,953 of CANPYK010000018.1, read as the reverse complement.
ACGAAGGTGTCGGTCAGGTACACGCCGGCGTTGGCGTCGAAGATGGAGGTGTGGGGATCATGGATGAAGTCGCTGGAGACGACGGCGTCCTCGGTGTAGCCCAGAACACCCTTCAGCTCGCCCTCGGCGGCCTCCTTCATGGCGGCGCAGATGTCGGCCTTGGTGGCGGGCTTCTCCAGGTTGGCGGTCAGGTCAACCACGGACACGTCCAGGGTGGGGACGCGCATGGAGATACCGGTCAGCTTGCCGTTGAGGGAGGGGATGACCTTGCCCACGGCCTTGGCGGCGCCGGTGGTGCTGGGGATGATGTTGCCGGCAGCGGCACGGCCGCCGCGCCAGTCCTTGGAGGACACGCCGTCAACGGTCTTCTGGGTGGCGGTGGTGGAGTGGACGGTGGTCATAAGGCCTTCCTTGATGCCGAACTTGTCGTTCAGGACCTTGGCGATGGGGGCCAGGCAGTTGGTGGTGCAGGAGGCGTTGGACACATAGTCCATGTCCTTGGTGTAGGTCTTGTTGTTGACGCCCATGACGAACATGGGGGTGTCGTCCTTGGAGGGAGCGGACATGACGACCTTCTTGGCGCCGCCCTTCAGGTGAGCGGAGGCCTTCTCCTTGGTGAGGAAGATGCCGGTGGACTCCACCACGTACTCAGCGCCCACCTTGCCCCAGGGCAGGTTGGCGGGGTCCTTCTCGCAGAAGACGGCGATCTCCTTGCCGTTGACGATGATGGAGTGGTCGGTGTGATCAACGGTGCCCTCGAAACGGCCATGGATGGTATCGTACTTCAGCATATACTCCATGTAGTCGGGGGTGATGAGGTCGTTGATGCCCACGACCTCAACGTTCGGATGATCGAGGCTGGCGCGGAACACCAGACGACCGATGCGGCCGAACCCGTTGATGCCAATTTTGATGCTCATAGTGAAAACCTCCAATTATAAAATAATAAACGGATCAGGAAAGCGCGCCAGTTGGTTTGACACACTTTTCACAATACCATTATAACCTCTCCCATCTGAAAAATAAAGAGTTTTTTCTCATTTCCGTCATATTTTTCTTCAAAATCCTCAGAGGAGGCGAAACTTCCAGAAAATGGACAACCTTGCATCCTGGTCAAACATCTGTTATGATAACAGTATTCGAGGAGAACGCCGCTTTTTCGGGCGGTTTTTTGCGCCGGGAAGCGCATAGAATAGGCGCAGGGAGAGGAGCTGCCCTGGCGGGCAGGAGAGGTATGGAGAATTTGAGAGACACATTTTTTGATTTTCTGGACGCCCAGAGCGCGGCGGTTTTCGCCGTGGAGGGCGGGAGGGTGGTATACGCCAGTCCCGCCGGACTGCGCCTTGTGCCGGACGCCCTGGGCGGCGACGCCGGGGCGCTCTTCGGGGAGGAGCTGGCACGCCCCGGCGCGCCGGCGGAGACGGTCTGGCGGGAGCTTCGCGCCCGGGCGTCGGACCTGGGGACGCTGCGGCTCGTCACCGTCTCCCCGGACGAACTGCCCTTGTGGGAGGAGCGGGCGTTTGTGAACGGCGTGACCGTCAAGCTCCAGGAGAGCCTGGGCGCGGAGCTTTACCAGCTCCTGGAGATGGCGAGAAGGGCCCGGCAGGCCGGGGACCTGAACGCCGTCCGGGACCTGGCCTCCATGGACAGATGCCTCTGTCAGGCGCTGAGGGTCGTGCGGAACCTGGGGCGGCTCTACGGCGACGGGGACGCCCGGCCGAAGCTTGCCGGGCTGGAGCTGGGGGCGCTGGTCCGGGACATCCTGGCCTCGGCGGCGTATTTTTGCAGGAGCCGGGACGTGAAGCTGGACTTTGCCTGCGACGGGCCCGTGGAGCTTATGGGAGACAGGCGGCTTCTGGAGATCATGGTCATGGAGCTCATCTCCAACGCCGTCAAACACACCGCCCCCGGCGGGACGGTCACGGTCACCGTGGGCGTCTCCGGCGGCTCGGCGGTGATCCGCGTCGCCGACGGCGGCGCGGGCCTGGACAGCGCGCGCCTGAAGGACCTGGGGGACCGCTTCGGCATCCCCGCCCCGGCGCTGGACCCGGACGCCGGCGCGGGCCTGGGCCTCCGGGTGAGCCGCCGCATGGCCGCCCTCCACGGCGGGGCCGTCATCCTCCAGACTCTCCCGGACGGGTCCGGCACCGCGGCCACCGCCGCCCTCCCCATCCGTCCCCCGGAGGACGACGTCTTCGCCGAGCCCACCGAGACCGGCTGCACCGCCTTCGACCTCCTCATTGAGCTTTCCGACATCGCCGACACCTCCGTCTACGAGCTGCGCGAAACGCTGTAAGCAAAAGCCGCCGCCTTTTCGGGCCCGGTCTTGCTATCGGCGGGCGGGTTTGGAACCCGCCCCACCCAAAAAGGTTTGCGCCGCCATGCGGCGCAATTTTTGATAAAAGCGGCGCGCAGCGCCGCAACCTTATTCCCCCGACCCCTTTTTCGGAAAAAGGGGTGCCGCCGCAGCGGCGGGGTATTCGAGCCCTCGTCCCCCGTCCCCCGTCTTAGCCTTCCCCACAAAGTGGGGAAGGTGGCGCCCGCAGGCGCCGGATGAGGTGCGTGCGTTCATCGGGGCCGGTTGCAGCCCTTCGGCTCCCACCTCACCCCTCCCCCTCCCCGCCCCGCGGGGAGGGCCCTGAATCGGGGGCGGGTGCGATGATTTGGACGGTCGGATAGACGGAACCACCCCGGCGCTTCGCGCCACCCCTCCGTGGGAGGGGCAAGACTACCTGCGCGCTCCTTTTAGCCCCTCCTAGGTCGGGGACAGCCGCGAAGCGGCAGGGGTGGTGACGTGCGGCGGCGGGGGCGGGCGGGTGGGAATATAAAAAATGCGGCGAAGCCGCAAACCTTTTCCCGCCGCCGCGCGTTGCGTGACAGCAGAAAGCCCCCGCTCGAATTACGCGGAATTCGAGCGGGGGCTTTCGCACGTTCCCCTTGGCATTTGAAGGCGCTCCGCGCCTTCAAAGCCAGCTTATTTTACGAGCTTCGCCACTTCGGCGGCCAGGTCGTCCTGGCGCTTTTCGATGCCCTCGCCCTTTTCGAAGCGGACGGCGTCCACGAATTTGATGGAGCCGCCCAGGGCCTTGGCGGAATTGGCGATATACTTCTCCACGGTGACGGAGTTGTCCTTGACGAACTCCTGCTGGAGAAGGCAGTTCTCGGCGTAAAACTTATTGAGCTTGCCCATGACGATGCGCTCGCGGACCTGCTCGGGCTTATTGGCCATGGAGGGGTCGTTGGCCATCTGGGCCATCATGATCTTCTTCTCCTCGTCCAACACGTCCTGGGTGACCTGGGACTTATCCCAGAAGCGGGGGTTGAGGGCCGCGATCTGCATGGCGGCGTCCTTGCCCACGGCCTCCACCTTCTCGGCGGGCAGGTCGGTGTCCAGGTTGACGAGCACGCCGATCTTGCCGCCCATGTGGACGTAGGGGACGGAGACGCCAGTGGCGAAACGGGCGAAGCGGCGGACGTTGATGTTCTCGCCGATGACCAGGACCTTCTCGTTCTGGGCCTCCTTGACGGTGAGGTCGGAGCCGGGGTATTTGCAGGCCATGAGGGCGTCGAGGTCGGCGGGGCCGTCCTTGGCGACGACGGCGGCGATCTGATGGACGTAGTCCACAAAGACGTCGTTCTTGGCCACGAAGTCGGACTCGGCGTTGACCTCCACGCACACGCCCACGCCGTCCACCACGGTGGCGTAGGCCACGCCCTCGGCGGCGATGCGGCCGGCCTTCTTCTGAGCGGCGGCAAGGCCCTTCTCACGCAGCCATTCCACGGCCTTGTCGATATCGCCGTCGGTGGCGGCCAGGGCCTTCTTGCAGTCCATCATGCCGACGCCTGTCATCTCGCGAAGATTCTTTACATCAGCGGCAGTGATTGCCATATTTAGTTCCTCCTATATATTCTTACGGTTGGAAATCAGCTCACTCAGCGGGGCTCTCGGTCTCGGCCTCAGCCTCGGCCTTGGCGGCCTCGGCGTCCTCGCCCTGACGGCCCTCCTGGACGGCGTTGGCCATGGTGGAGGCGATGAGGCGAATGGCGCGGATGGCGTCGTCGTTGCCGGGGATCACGTAGTCCACCTCGTCGGGGTCGCAGTTGGTGTCCACGATGGCGACGATGGGGATGCCCAGCTTGCGGGCCTCGGCAATGGCGTTGCGCTCCTTGCGGGGGTCGACGATGAAGAGGGCGGAGGGGAGCTTGCTCATCTCCTTGACGCCGCCGAGATACTTCTCAAGCTTGGCCATCTCGCCCAGGTGCTTCATGACTTCCTTCTTGGGGAGCATGTCGAAGGTGCCGTCCTCCTGCATCTTCTTGAGCTGCGCAAGACGGTCCACGCGGGTGCGCATGGTCTTGAAGTTGGTGAGCATACCGCCCAGCCACCGGGCGTTGACGTAGTACATGCCCACGCGCTCGGCCTCCTCCTTCATGGCGTCCTGGGCCTGCTTCTTGGTGCCCACAAAGAGGAGGGTGCCGCCGTTCTCGGAAAGCTCGCGGACGAAGTTGTAAGCCTCCTCCAGCTTCTTCACGGTCTTCGCAAGGTCGATGATGTAGATGCCGTTGCGCTCCATGTAGATGTAGGGGGCCATCTTGGGGTTCCACCTGCGGGTCTGGTGGCCGAAATGCACGCCGGCCTCCAGAAGCTGTTTCATTGATACGACTGCCATTTGTTTGTTCTCCTTTTCAATTTAGTTCTTACCTCCACGGCTATCCTCCCGGACGCCAACCGTCGGCACAGACGTCCGGTCCCTCCGTGTGCGTAATACCCCGTTTTGGGGCTTTAGCATTATACCAGAGCTTTTCCGGGATTGCAAGGATTATTTTGCGCTTTTCCCGATTTTTTCATACTAATATCTATTTAAAAGAAGACACCGAGCGGCGAGGATTTTTCGTGTCAGGCAAGGAAGACGCCGCAGGGAATACTGTATGTATTCCCAAGGCGGCTGACGCCGCTTGACGCGAAAAAGACCGTCGCGAATGTCTCCTTTTAATTAGATATTAGTATCAGTCAAAAAACCGCTCGGCCTTGTCCCGGATGCCCTCCCGGAAGGCCGCCAGCGTCTCGTCCGTCTCGGCGATCCAGTAGGGGCGGGACTCGGGCAGGTCGGGCCTGGACTCGTCGTAGTCGGCCTGGTCGAACCAGACGGCGGCCTTGATGTGGCCGTAGCGGGGAAGCTGACGGAACATATCCCGGATCCAGCCGGGCTTGTCCCCGCCGATGGAGGAGGACGCGAACTCCGTGATCATCCAGGGGAAATCGGCGAAGTGGGGCAGATACGCCTCCTCGATCTCGTCGTAAATGTCCCGGAAGGACCGCCATTCCTCGCCGGTGGCGTCCTTATAATAGGTCCCCGTGTTGTAGCCTGTGACGCCCAGCACCTGCACGTACCCGTCGCCGGGATAGTAGGCGAGGTACGAGTTCCAATTGGCCGGCGGGAAGTCCTCGCCGTTGGGGTTCCAGACCCAGATGAGGTTCCGGACGCCCCGGGCGGCGAAAAAGTCGTAGATGTACCGCCAGACGGCGACGTAGAGGTCGGGGTCGGAGAGGTTCACCACGCCGGAGTAGCTGCACCAGTCGGAGTTCATCTCGTTGTTGAGCCGGAAGAGCACCGGGTGCCCGAAGGCGATGAGGTCCCCGGCCATTTTGTCAAGGGCGTCGTCGTATTTTCCGGCCAGGATCCCCGGCATGGGGGACTCGGCCTCCAGGTCGTGGTTGTTGTTGACGGTACACTGTAAGGTCAGCTCCGTCAGCTTCCCCTGGGCGTACCACGCCTCCAGCTTGTCCAGCGGGAGGGGCTCGTTCAGGTGGAAATAGGCGAGGGTCAGGGCGAAGCTGCGGCCAAGCTTCGCCTCGATGTCCGCCACGTCGGCGCTGAACACGCCGAAATACGGCTCCCGGGCGTCCCGGAGCTTTTCGTAGGCCGCCCGCGTCTCCTCGGACCAGTTCTCCGGAAGCACCGGCTTATGATCCGTCTCAAGGCGCTTTTCGGAGAAGGTCAGCCCCGGCCGAAAGCTCCCGATGAAGCGCTCCGCCGCGGCCGGGGCGTCCCCGGGGGCGCGGCTGTCGTACTTCAGCATGGCCCGGAGGAAATAGCGGGTGCCGGGGACATCCCTGGTGACGTAGGCGTAGGTGTCCGCCATGCCCTCCGGCAGGGCGGACACGGTCACGGTGAGCACCCGGCAGTCCCCAGCTTCCCCGTCCCGCAGGACGGTGACGCCGTTGGCGGCCTGCCACGCCGGGTTTCTGGCGAAGCGGTCGAAGGACTCCGCGATGTACGCGTCCTTGCTCAGGTACGGCGAGCGCTCCACGGAGATGACCGCCTTCAGGTAATCATTCTCCGCCACGGTGTACGCCGCGCTCCGGGACTCGTCCACCGCCATGTCCGCCGGCAGGTCGGCCCGGAAGCTCAGGTGGTCCCCCACCAGGCCGAAGGCGTCGTAGAAGAAGACGAACCCATAAACGCCGGCCGCGACCACCAAAGTGACCGCGGCGATAAGAAGTCCGATCAGAAGCTTTTTTCTCTTTTGTTTCATATCCGTTTTCGCCTATTTATACTGTGTCCCCCGGCCGCCGGGCCGGGGCTTTTTCTCCCGGGCCTCCACCCGGTCCTCCTCCACCAGGATGATGTCGTCGCCGATGCGGCGGATGGCGTCCCAGGGGATGACGATGTCGTCCTTCTGCCCGAAAAGCCCCAGCACCTTGTACGCCCCCGGCACCACCAGAGCCGTCATTTGCCCGGTGGAGGCGTTGAAGACCCCGTCGGACACATACCCCAGCCGCACGCCGGTGTTGACGTTGATGACCTCCTTATACCGAAGGTCCCCGATCCTTTGATCCATGCGAACCCCTCCCTTGATGGGAGGATATGCGCCGGACGCCCTTATCAGAACCGCCAAAGGCGCGACACCAGGGCGCGGCCGCGCTCGATGACCTCCGAGCAGGCGAGGCTCAGAACAAGCAGCGCCGGGAGGGCCAGGAACACCACAAAGAGGTCAGGGCTCCATAGGAGCTTGACGAACCAGTGCTGGGAGGTGAAGTAGCAATAGATAAAGGAGTGGAGCATGAAGATGTTCCCGCTGTGGCGGCCCAGGTACGCGAAAGCCGTCCCCAGGTACGGGATGAGGCTCAGGGTACACCGGAGGAAGAGGAGGATCGCCACGGCGAAGAAGGTGTCGAACGCCAGCCCCACCTGACTGCGTATGAGGGCCGTCAAAAGCACCGCCAAAGTCGTAAGCGCTATAGCCGTCCAACGGCGCTTTTGGGCGAAGGCGGCAAATTTGGAAAGAAGGTCCCGCCGGGCCAGGAAGATCCCCGCGCAGAAGGGGAAGAACCAGTAGATCTCCCGGCAGGTGTCCCAGACGTTGTTGCCCAGGAAAAGGTAGAGGACCAACGGCACGGCGGTCACCGGCAAAACGAGGTACGGCGCTTTTTTCACGCCCCAGTGGAGGAACGGGAAGGTCAGGTACAGCGCCAGCGCCGCCTCCATGTACCACCAGGTCTGGTTGTAGGTGGGCGTCCCCAGCAGGGGCCGGAGGGCGAAGAACTCCGCGCAGGCGTTGGCAAAGCCCCGCAGGCCCGTGCCGTACACGGCCCAGGGGGCAAACTCCGGCCGGGCGAAGAAGATACCCAGCGGGACAAAGAGCGCGAAAATGAGCCAGTAGGGCCGCATGAGTCCCAGGGTGTGGCGCAGGGTGAACCGTCCCGGCTTTTCCCTCTTGCGCTCAAAGCTCACCGTGAGCCCATAGCCGCTGAGCACCACGAACAGCGCCACGCAGACCTTGGAGAGGGTGGCAATAGTCAGGGGCGGGTAGGTGTGGAGAAGGTCGATGGGCGCGGGGGCCACGCCCATGTAGAGGTGATGGATGAGCAGGAGGATCACCGCCGCGGCTTTGGCGATGTTGGTGTCCCGCTTCGTGTAGCCTTCCGAAAGAACCTCCATGCCGCCGCCTCAGTTCAAAAAGTCCTTGAGCTTCTTGGAGCGGGACGGGTGGCGCAGCTTGCGGAGGGCCTTGGCCTCGATCTGGCGGATACGCTCACGGGTGACGTTGAACTCCCGGCCCACCTCCTCCAGGGTGCGGGTGCGGCCGTCCACGATGCCGAAGCGAAGCTCCAGGACCTTCTTCTCCCGGGGCGTCAGCGTCTCCAGCACCTCCATGAGCTGCTCCTTCAAAAGGGTGAAGCTGGCGGCCTCCGCCGGCTCGCTGGCGGCCTCGTCCTCGATGAAGTCGCCGAGGTGGCTGTCCTCCTCCTCGCCGATGGGCGTCTCCAGGCTCACCGGCTCCTGGGCGATCTTCAGGATGTCCCGGACCTTGTCCACGGGCATATCCATCTCCGCGGCGATCTCGTCCGGGGAGGGGTCGTGGCCCAGCTCCTGCAAAAGCTGGCGGCTGACGCGGATGACCTTGTTGATCGTCTCCACCATGTGCACCGGGATGCGGATGGTCCGCGCCTGGTCGGCGATAGCGCGGGTGATGGCCTGGCGGATCCACCAGGTGGCGTAGGTGGAGAACTTGTAGCCCTTCTGGTAGTTGAACTTCTCCACCGCCTTGATGAGCCCTAAATTGCCCTCCTGGATGAGGTCTAAAAACAGCATCCCCCGCCCCACGTACCGCTTGGCGATGGAGACGACCAGCCGGAGGTTGGCCTCCGCCATGCGCTTTTTGGCCTCCTGGTCGCCCTCGGCCATGCGGCGGGCCAGGTCCATCTCCTCCTCCGGCGTCAGGAGGGCCACCTTGCCGATCTCCTTGAGGTACATGCGCACCGGGTCGTCGATGGCGAAGGAGTCCGACAGCGCGTCGGTGCTCTCCAGCTCCTCCCGGGTGATCTCGTCGATGTCGTCCAGGTCCTCGAGGCTCACGTCGATGTCCTCTAAAAGCTCCAGAGCCTCCTCGTCGGTAGTCTCCACCCCCAGGGACTCCAGCCGCTCGTAAAACTTATCGACGGTCTCCGGGTCCAGGTTCATGGTGTCCAGGACGCTCAGCTCCTTGGAGGTGAGGGATCCCTTCTTCTGCCCCTCCTTGATGAGCGCCTCCAGCTTGTCGAGATTCGCCTGCTGGGTGTCCTTCGTGACGTTTGTTTTTTCTTCCATGCTTTTATCCTCCAAGCCCTTTTTTCTTTTGGTAGTTCTCTCTGATGGCCATGATGTCCCTGTCTTTTTTTGTTTTGAGGCCCTCGCGACGGATGACTTCTATGTAATCGCCCATAGCCTCCCGGGCGTTGGCCGCGTTCACCGGCTCCTGCAAAAGACGCGTCAGGTGCGCGCACTCGTCGGGCTCCAGGCCCGCCATGAGCACCGCCGGGGAGACGGCCTCGTGGGCGGCGGCTTTGGCGCGGATGGTCCCGAAGAGCTTCCCCAGGAAGGGGGCGGTGAAATCCTCCGGCTCCAGGCCGGCGGCGTATTTGACAAGCTCCGGGTCCCGCAAAAGCGACTTGACGACCCCCTCCTCCGCCAGGGCGGAGGGGACGTTGGCGTAGCGGATGCGCTTGGAGTCCGGCTGGGCCGCCCGCTCCGGGCGCATGACCGCGCGCTCCGCGTCCTTCTTATTCTTCCCGGCAAGGCCCCGGCGGACGATGCGCAGCTGCTCGGAAACGCTCTCCCGCCCCACGCCGGCCAGCTCCGCCACGCGGCTGACGTAGACCTCCGCCTCCAGGGGGTTGAAGCTCTCGGCCAGCATCCGGATGGCCTCCTGCAAGAAGCCCAGCCGCCCGGCGTCCGTATCCATATCGTATTTGGCCTTCACCGCGTCTATTCTATACTCCACGTGGTTGGCGCTGCGCTCCAGCAAAAGCTGGAAGGCCTCCGGGCCCTTCATTTTGATGAACTCGTCCGGGTCCTTGGCCCCCTCCATCCGCAGGACCCGCACCTTGAGGCCCGCCGGCTCCAGAAGCCCGATGGCCCGCTGGGCGGCCTTGACGCCGGCGGTGTCGGAGTCGTAGGCAATCACCACGTTCTCCTTGAAGTGCTTCATGAGCCGCGCCTGGTCGGCGGTGAGGGAGGTGCCGAGACTTGCCACCGCGCAGTCGAAGCCCGCCTGGTGGAGCATCACCACGTCCACGTTGCCCTCGGCCAAAATGAGCATGTCCCGCTTGGAGCGCTTGGCCAGATTGAGGGCGAAGAGGTTCCGGCTTTTCTGGAAGACCGGCGTGTCCGGGGTGTTGAGGTACTTGGGCTCCCCGTCCCCCAAAATGCGGCCGGAGAAGCCGATGACGCTGCCGCGCACGTCGATGACCGGGAAGACGAGGCGGTTGCGGAAGACGTCGTAGGCCCCGCCGTTCTTGCCCTTTTTGGCAAGGCCGGCGTCGATGAGGTCCCGGTCGGTGTAGCCGCGCTTGCGCATCGCGCTCGTGAGGGCGTACCAGTCGTCCGGGGCCGCCCCCAGGCCGAAGATCTTGGCGGTCCTCGGCGTGATGCGCCGCTCCCTCATATACGCCGCCGCCGCGGCGCCCTCGGGCTTGGAGAGGTTATCAAAAAACCACCGGGCGGCGGCGCGGTTGAGCTCCAAAAGCCGCGTCCGGCGTCCCTGACGCTCCCTGTCGTCCTCGCTCTCGTCGGGCATCTCCATCCCGGCCCGCCGGGCCAGAAAGGCCACCGCGTCCCGGAAGGGCAGGTTCTCGATCTCCATGATGAAGCTGATGACCCCGCCGCCCTTGCCGCAGCCGAAGCAATGGTAGATCTGCTTGTCCGGGGAGACGGAGAAGGAGGGCGTCTTCTCCGAGTGGAACGGGCACAGCCCGAACTGGTTGGCCCCGGAGCGCTTCGTCAACTGCACGTAGTCCGAAACCACGTCCACGATATCCGACCGCGCCACCAGCTCTTCGATAAAGCTGTCTGGAATGGCCGTACAGACCCCTCCTTTCTAAACTGGCTCGAAAGCCCGTAGGGCTTTCGATGCCAAGGGGAACGTGCGGGAAAAATTTCTGAATTTTGCGAAATTCAGAAATTTTTCCCTGCTGTTTTGCTCCGCGCACTCGCTGCGCTCGCACACTCCGCAAAACAAAAGGTATTTTTTCCGACGTACATGCCGCCGGAAAAAATATTGAATTGGGGTTTTGAAAAACCGTTTTCTTTCACGGAATTTTAAGCCAGTCTATTTCACCGTCCACGCCATGGGGACGAAGATGGAATTGTGGATCTCAATGGCGTAGGGGTCCGTCATGCCCGCCACGTAATCGGCGGCGGCGCGTTCCGGGCCCTCAGTGTAGACCGTTTCCAGGTATTCTGCCGACATTTTTGCCGGATTTTTAACGAAATAATCAAAAATCCCGGAAAGGAGGCCCAAAACCTTCTTCTCCTCCCCCTTCACCACGGGATTTTTGTAGACCCGCTCATATAAAAAGTCGGAAAAGACGTCCACGGCCTCCGCCACGCTCTCGCTCATGCGGATAACGCCGCTGTCCGCGCCCTGGGCGATGACGTCCTCCACGATGGTATTGATGCGGGTGCTGTGCCGCTTGCCCAGGACCTCCCGGACCGTCTCGGGGATGTCCTCCCCCCGGAGGGTGCCGGAGCGGATGGCGTCGTCCACGTCGTGGTTTATGTAGGCGATCTTGTCGGAAAGGCGCACCACCTGCCCCTCCAGCGTGGCGGCCAGGGGGTCGCAGGTGTGGCGCAGGATGCCGTCCCGGGTCTCCATGGTCAGGTTGAGGCCCCGGCCGTCCTTCTCGATCTTGTCCACCACCCGCAGGCTCTGCTCGTAGTGCCGGAAGCCCCCCAGGTCCGCCAGAAGCTCGTTGAGGGCCCGCTCCCCGGCGTGGCCGAAGGGCGTGTGGCCCAGGTCGTGCCCCAGGCCGATGGCCTCCGTCAGGTCCTCGTTGAGGCTCAGGGCGCGGGCGATGGTCCGGGCGATGCGCGTGACCTCCAGCGTGTGCGTAAGGCGCGTGCGGTAGTGGTCGCCCTCCGGCTCTAAGAAGACCTGGGTCTTCTGCTTTAAGCGCCGGAAGGCCTTGGAGTGGGTGATGCGGTCGATGTCCCGCTGAAAGCAGGTGCGCACACCGTCCTCCTCCTCAGGGCGGAGCCGCCCGGCGCTGTCCTCCGCCCGGACGCCGGCCTCCGAGACGATGAGCCGCTCCAGCGCCTCCCGTTTTTCCCGTATACTGCCCAAACCGATCGCCTCCTCCTTCGCATTATCTTATATACGCCGCAAAAAACAAAAATCCTTTGTTTTTTTCAAAATTTTTTGTGAACGATCCCATGGGAAAACAGGCCGGAGACCGAAAAAAGTGTTGACTTTCCCGGCCCGATATGCTAGAATATTGGCTTGCCTGGGGTTTTTGCGCCCATTTATGGGTAAACTACCCTTAGGTAAAAACCGATTTTTTTGAGAAAGGAGGAACACAATGCCCACCATTAACCAGCTCGTCCGCAAGGGACGCCAGACCAGCGTCTACAAGTCCACCAGCCCCGCGCTCCAGAAGGGCCTCAACACCCTGAAGAATCGCGCCACGGACTTAAGCTCCCCCCAGAAGCGCGGCGTGTGCACCGCCGTCAGGACCATGACCCCGAAAAAGCCCAACTCCGCTCTGCGGAAGATCGCCCGTGTGCGTCTGACCAACGGCTTTGAGGTCACGGCCTACATCCCCGGCGTCGGCCACAATCTGCAGGAGCACTCCGTGGTGATGATCCGCGGCGGCCGTGTCAAGGACCTCCCCGGTGTCCGTTACCACATCATCCGCGGTACCCTCGACACCCAGGGCGTCAACGGACGTATGCAGGCCCGCTCCAAGTACGGCGCCAAGCGCCCGAAGGCCGGCAAGAAGAAGTAAGCGCATCCCCAACAGCGCTCCCGCTGTGTTTATATATAATGTATACACACCTCGGGGCGCGAGCTCGGCTTTTGTGGCCGAGAGTACCTGTGAATTCTTTTTAAGAAGGAGGGAAGCAAAGTGCCCAGAAGAGGTAATGTTCCCAAAAGAGAAATTTTGCCTGATCCTGTTTACAACTCCGTGCTCGTCACAAAGCTTGTAAACTCCATCATGCTTGACGGCAAGAAGGGCGTGGCCCAGAAGGTGGTCTACGGCGCCTTTGACATCGTCAAGGAAAAGACCGGCAAGGAGCCTCTTGAGGTTTTCCAGGCCGCTCTTGAAAACATCATGCCTTCCGTGGAGACAAAGTCCCGCCGCGTGGGCGGTTCCACCTATCAGGTGCCTATGGAAGTCCGTCCTGCCCGCCGCCAGACCCTCGGCCTTCGGTGGCTGACCACCTACACCCGCGCCCGCGGTGAGAAGACCATGCGGGAAAAGCTGGCCGGTGAGATCATGGACGCCGCCAACAATACCGGCTCCTCTGTGAAGAAGCGTGAGGACGTCCACAAGATGGCCGACGCCAACAAGGCGTTCGCGCACTTCCGCTGGTAAGTCCTGCGGGATCCAGGCGATCCTATTTTGAGTTTGGTTCAGGGCCGTCGGAGCTCTGAGCGCATCAGGAGAAAGAGTTTTTTATGCCCAGACAATATTCCTTAGAGAAAACAAGAAACATCGGCATCATGGCCCACATCGACGCCGGAAAGACCACCACCACGGAGCGCATCCTTTTCTACACGGGCCGCACCCACAAGCTGGGCGAGGTCCACGAGGGAGCCGCCACCATGGACTGGATGGTGCAGGAGCAGGAGCGCGGCATCACCATCACCAGCGCCGCCACCACCTGCTTCTGGAAGGGAACACGCATCAACATCATCGACACACCGGGCCACGTGGACTTCACCGTGGAGGTGGAGCGCTCCCTGCGGGTGCTGGACGGTTCCGTCACGGTGATGTGCGCCAAGGGCGGCGTGGAGCCCCAGTCCGAGACGGTGTGGCGTCAGGCCGACACCTACCATGTCCCCCGCATGATCTACGTCAACAAAATGGACATCATGGGCGCTGATTTCTTCAACGTGATCAACATGGTCCATGAGCGTCTCAAGGCCAACGCCGTCCCCATCCAGCTGCCCATCGGCAAGGAGGCGGACTTCCGCGGCATCGTCGATCTTATCGAGATGAACGCGGACGTCTACTACGATGAGCTGGGCCAGGACATGCGCGTGGAGCCCATCCCCGAAGAGATGCGCGAGATGGCCGAGGAGTACAGAATGAAGCTCTTAGAGGCCGTTTCGGACTTCGACGACGAGATCATGGAGAAGTATCTTGAGGGCGAGCCCGTCAGCTCCGACGCCATCAAGGCGGCCATCCGCAAGGCCACCATCGCCAACGAGATGGTGCCTGTGGTGTGCGGCACCTCCTATCGCAACAAGGGCGTTCAGAAGCTTATCGACGCCATTGTGGATTTCATGCCCTCACCGCTGGACATCCCGCCCATCAAGGGCACGGACCCCAAGACCGGCGAGGAGGAGGAACGTCCCGCGGACGACAACGCCCCTTTCTCCGCCCTGGCGTTCAAGATCATGACCGACCCCTATGTGGGGCGTCTCAGCTTCTTCCGGGTCTATTCCGGCACGGCGGAGGCGGGCTCCACGGTAGTGAACCCCGTGAAGCGCCAGCGCGAGCGGCTTGGCCGCATCCTTCAGATGCACGCCAACCACCGGGAGGACATCGACAAGGTCTACACCGGCGACATCGCCGCCGCCGTGGGCCTCAAGAACACCACCACCGGCGACACCCTGTGCGACCCGGACCACCAGATCGTCCTGGAGTCCATGGAGTTCCCCGAGCCCGTCATCCGCGTCGCCATCGAGCCGCGCACCAAAGCCGGCCAGGAAAAGATGGCTATCGCTTTGGCCAAGCTCGCCGAGGAGGACCCCACCTTCAAGACCTACACCGACGAGGAGACGGGCCAGACCATCATCGCCGGCATGGGCGAGCTCCACCTGGAGATCATCGTGGACCGCCTTTTGCGGGAGTTCAAGGTGGAGGCCAACGTGGGCCGTCCCCAGGTCAGCTACAAGGAGACCATCAAGGGCACAGCCGATGTGGACACCCGCTATGTCCGCCAGTCCGGCGGCAAGGGCCAGTACGGCCACGTGAAGATCCGCATCGAGCCCAACGAGTCCGGCAAGGGCTACGAGTTCATCAATGAGATCACCGGCGGCGCCATCCCCAAGGAGTATATCCCCGCGGTGGACGCCGGTATCCAGGGCGCCATGCTCTCCGGCGTGGTGGCCGGCTACCCCGTAGTGGACGTGAAGGTCCACCTCTACGACGGGTCCTTCCACGAGGTGGACTCCTCCGAGATGGCCTTTAAGATCGCCGGCTCCATGGCCTTTAAGGAGGCCATGGCCAAGGCCGACCCCACCATCCTGGAGCCCATCATGAAGGTCACGGTCATCGGCCCCGACGAGTATATGGGCGACATCATCGGCGACATCAACGCCCGCCGCGGCGCCGTCACCGCCACGGAGATGGAAAACGGCACCGTCCGCGTCACCTGCGACGTGCCCCTCTCCACCATGTTCGGCTACTCCACGGACCTTCGCTCGAAGACCCAGGGCCGCGCCAACTACTCCATGGAGCCCAGCCACTTCATCGAGATCCCCAAGAGCCTCCGGGACGAGATCGTGAAAAACCACGGCTCCGCCAAATAAACGGCGGGAAAGCCCACAAAACAGTTGCAAAATTCCCGTGAATGTATTAGAATACACTCAGAATTTGAAAACACCCTTTTCCAAAAACATTAAGGAGGATAAGTACCAATGGCTAAAGCAAAATTCGAGCGCACCAAGCCCCATGTGAACATCGGCACCATCGGCCACATCGACCACGGCAAGACCACCCTGACCGCGGCCATCACCAAGGTCCTGAACATGGCCGACGCCAGCGCCGCCACCTACACCGCTTACGACCAGATCGACAAGGCTCCTGAGGAGCGCGCCCGCGGCATCACGATCAACACCGCTCACGTTGAGTATCAGACCGCCGCCCGCCACTATGCCCACGTTGACTGCCCGGGCCACGCCGACTATATCAAGAACATGATCACCGGCGCCGCGCAGATGGACGGCGCTATCCTGGTCATCGCCGCCTCCGACGGCCCCATGGCCCAGACCCGCGAGCACCTTCTGCTCGCCCGTCAGGTGAACGTGCCCTACGTGGTCGTCTTCCTCAACAAGTGCGACCAGGTGGACGACCCCGAGCTCCTGGAGCTCGTGGAGATGGAAGTCCGCGAGCTTCTGGACAAGTACGAGTTCCCCGGCGACGACACCCCCATCATCAAGGGTTCCGCTCTGAAGGTCCTGGAGTCCAACTCCACCGATCCTCACGCCCCCGAGTATGAGTGCATCTGGGAGCTGATGGACGCTGTCGACAACTATATCAAGACCCCCGACCGCGCCGCCGACCAGCCCTTCCTCATGCCTGTTGAGGACGTCTTCACCATCACCGGCCGCGGCACGGTGGCCACCGGTAGAGTTGAGCGTGGTACCATCAAGATGAACGAGAAGGTCCAGATCGTCGGCCTCATGGACGAGCCCCGCGAGACCGTCGTCACCGGCATCGAGATGTTCCGCAAGCTCCTGGACTACGCTGAGGCCGGCGACAACATCGGCACCCTCCTTCGCGGCATCGCGAAGAACGAGGTGGAGCGCGGCCAGGTCCTTGCCAAGCCCGGCTCCATCCATCCCCACACCAAGTTCCACGGCCAGGTCTATGTCCTGTCCAAGGACGAGGGCGGCCGCCACACCCCCTTCTTCAACAACTATCGTCCCCAGTTCTACTTCCGTACCACCGACGTCACCGGCGTCATCACCCTCCCCGAGGGCGTTGAGATGTGCATGCCCGGCGACAACGTGGAGATGGACGTGGAGCTCATCACCCCCATCGCCATCGAGCCCGGCCTCCGCTTCGCTATCCGCGAGGGCGGCCGTACCGTCGGCTCCGGCGTCGTCACCAAGATCAACGAGTAAAAAAAGCTGGCATTTGAAGTCCGCGTTGCGGCCTTCAAATGCCAAGGGGATACGTGCGAAAAAAGGGGCTGTGAAAAAAGTCTCGTAAAAAAGGAAGAGAGTTACCAAGGATTC
>CANPYK010000017.1 GCA_947588605.1 uncultured Oscillospiraceae bacterium | reverse complement strand
GATGGAGGAGACGGGCATCGGCCGCCCCTCCACCTACGCCCCCACCGTCTCCACCATCCTGGACCGGGAATACGTGGTGAAGGAGGGCAAATATCTGCGCCCCACGCCCCTGGGCGAGGTGGTCACCGGCCTTATGAAGGAGCGCTTTTCGGACATCGTCTCCCCGGACTTTACCGCCCGGATGGAGGAGACGCTGGACAGCGTGGAGAAGGGCGAGCGCCAGTGGCAGCAGGTCCTGTCGGACTTCTACGGCGGCTTCAACCAGTCCCTCACCGACGCCGAAAAGGCCCTGGAGGGCGTCCATATCAAGGTCCCCGATGAGGAATCGGACGAAGTTTGCCCCGAGTGCGGCCGGAAGCTGGTGGTGAAGTCCGGCAAGTACGGCCGATTCCTGGCCTGTCCCGGCTTCCCCGAGTGCAAGTTCTCCAAGCCCATCGTCATCGAGATGCCCGGCAAGTGCCCCAAGTGCGGCTCACGCATTTTAAAGCGCACCAGCCGGAACGGAAATACCTTCTACGCCTGCGAGCGCGGGCGGGAGTGCGGCTTCATCACCTGGGACGTCCCCACCAAGGACAACTGCCCCGAGTGCGGCCACACCCTCTTCAAAAAATCCGGGCGCGGCTTCCAGAAGCCCTTCTGCGTCAACGAGCAGTGCTCCCGCTTCGTCCCCGAGGACAAGCGCGGCTACAAGCGCAAGACCAGCGAGACGCCTGCGGAGGCGTCGTCCGAACCCGCCGAAGCGGCGGAGGCCCCCAAAAAGCCCGCCGCCAGGAAGACTACGAAAAAGACCGCCGCGGCCCCCAAAACCGCCTCAAAAACAGCCGCAAAGAAGTCATCGACGGCTAAAAAGACCACAACGACCAGGAAAACCTCCTCCAAAAAGCCCGCCGGAGGGGACGAATGAGCGCCGTCACCGTGGTGGGCGCGGGCCTCGCGGGCTCCGAGTGCGCCTGGCAGCTGGCCCAGCGCGGCATCGACGTGACGCTTTTTGAGATGAAGCCCCAAAAGCGCTCTCCGGCTCACGTCTCCGACGACTTTGCCGAGCTCGTCTGCTCCAACTCCCTGCGGTCCGACGAGCTCACCAACGCCGTGGGCCTTCTCAAGGAGGAGATGCGCCGTTTAGGCTCCCTCATCATGTCCTGCGCCGACGCGCACAAGGTCCCCGCCGGGGGCGCACTGGCCGTGGATCGGGAGGGCTTCGCCCGCGCCGTCACCGACAGGCTCACAAGCCACCCCCGCGTCACCGTCCGCCACGAGGAGGTCGCCTCCGTCCCTGACGGGCGCGTCGTCATCGCCACCGGTCCCCTCACCGACGGCCCCCTGGCCGATGAGATCGCCCGCCTCACCGGGGGAGAGGGCCTGCACTTTTTCGACGCCGTGGCCCCCATCGTCACGCTGGAGAGCGTGGACATGGACCTTGCCTGGTTTGCCTCCCGCTACGACAAGGGCACGTCAGATTATGTAAACTGCTCCCTGGAAAAGGATGCGTACATCGCCTTTGTTACCGAGCTTGCCAGGGCCGAGGAGGCCCCGCTCCACGGCTTTGAGGATGCCGGCGTCTTTGAGGGCTGTATGCCCGTGGAGGTCATGGCAAGACGGGGATTGGACACCCTCCGCTACGGCCCCTTAAAGCCCGTGGGCCTCAAAGACCCCAAAACCGGCCGGGAGCCCTACGCCGTGGTCCAGCTGCGGCGGGACAACGCCGAGGGCACGCTTTATAATCTGGTGGGCTTCCAGACGCACCTGCGCTTTCCCGAACAGCGCCGGGTCTTCTCCATGATCCCGGCCCTCAGGGACGCTCAATTTGTCCGCTACGGCGTGATGCATCGCAATACGTACTTAAATTCCCCGAAGCTCCTGGACCGCTATTATCGCCTCAGGTCCGACCCCCGCATCTCCTTCGCCGGCCAGATGACCGGCGTGGAGGGGTACATCGAGTCCGCCGCCTCCGGGATGCTGGTAGGCATCGAGACGGCCCGTGAGCTTCTGGGCGAGGAGCCCGTCAACTTCCCTCAGGAGACGGCCCTGGGGGCCCTGGCCCTCTACGTCTCCTCCGGCAGTGTGGGGGATTTCCAGCCCATGAACATCAACTTCGGCCTCATCCCGCCCCTGGACCACCGCGTCCGCGGCAAGCGCAACAAAAACGCCGAGCTTTCGGCCCGGAGCCTGTCGATCGTCGATACCCTTGCCGGCGGGATCACGGATCAAACGACATGAGGGAGCCCATCGGTCAATTGCCCCTTCCTCCCGGCATCGAGCGGAGAACGCGGGGCCTTGCGTACACGGAGAACGCCATCGGCCAGTCCGGCGCCGCCGTGCGAATGTATGAGGATATGGTCCTGAAGATCCAGCCCTCCGCCCCGTGGAGCTTGCGGGAGGCCGCGATCCTCCGGTGGCTTCAGGGGAAGGTCCCGGCGCCGCGGGTGATCGAATGCGAGGAGCAGGAGGGGAGGACCTTCCTGCTGATGACCAGACTAAAGGGGATAATGGCGTGCGACGCCTTCTTCCTGGACAGGCCCCGGCTGCTCACCCAGCGCCTTGCGGAGGCCATGCGGATGCTTTGGGACACGGACATCTCGGACTGCCCCGTGACGCGCGACCGGGAGACGGAGCTTATGGAGGCGCGCCTTCGCGTAGAGCGTGGCCTTGCGGACTTAGACCATACGGACCCCGCCACCTTCGGCCCCGGCGGCTTCAAGGACCCGGAGTCCCTGCTTTGCTGGCTGGAGCAAAACCGCCCGGACTACGACCCGGTGCTGTCCCACGGCGATTTCTGCCTACCCAATATCCTCCTCAGCGAGACAGGCGTCTCCGGCTTCATCGACCTGGGCGACGCCGGCGTCGGCGACCGCTGGCGTGATATCGCCCTGTGCCGCCGCAGTCTGCGGGACAACCTGACGGGAAAATACGCCTCCGTCACAAGGCCCGATGACTCGGACCGCCTCTTTGAGGCCCTGGGTATCCGTCCCGACCGGGAAAAGCTGAGATGGTATCTCCTTTTGGACGAGCTGTTCTGAAATTATATACAACGTAAGAAATAAAGCAAGAAAGAGGTTTTCTTATGAAGATCGTCGTGGACGCCATGGGCGGGGACAACGCCCCTCTGGAGATCGTCAAGGGCGCCGTGATGGCGGCCAGGGAATTTCCCGTGGACATCATCCTTGTGGGCCGTGGGGAGGACATTCTGCGCTCCCTCCAGGAGCTGGGGGAGGGCGACCTGCCCGCCAATGTGGAGATTGCCAACGCCTCCCAGGTCATCGAGATGGAGGACGACCCCGCCACCGCCACTAAAGCGAAGCCCGACTCCTCCATGACCGTGGGCCTGCGCCTTCTCAAGGACGGCAAGGCCGACGCCATGGTCTCCGCCGGCTCCACCGGCGCGCTCCTGTCCGGTGCCACGCTGGTGGTCAAGCGCGTGAAGGGCGTCCGCCGCGCCTGCCTCGCCCCCATCCTCCCCACACCGGGCAACGGCGGGACGCTCATGGTGGACGTGGGCGCCAACGCCGAGTGTACCCCGGAGTATCTCCTGCAGTTTGCCTTCCTTGGAAGCTTCTTCATGAAGTCCGTCCGGCATCTGGAGGCCCCCCGTGTGGGCCTTCTCAACATCGGCGCGGAGGAGACCAAGGGAAGCGAGCTCTACAAGGAGGCCCACAGGCTTCTGAAGGACGCCGGCGCTCAGGGCCGCATCAACTTCATCGGCAACGTGGAGGCCCGTGACGTGATGGACGGCGTGTGTGACGTGCTGGTGTCCGACGGCTTTGCCGGGAACATCTTCCTCAAGTCCGTGGAGGGCATGGGCCTTTATTTCATGCGGGAGCTCAAGGGGATGCTGAAAAAGGGTGCGTTGTCGAAGCTGGCGGCCCTCATCCTCAAGAAGGACCTCATGGCCCTCAAAAAGCAGCTGAACTCCGAGGAGGTGGGCGGCACGGCGCTTCTCGGCATCCAGAAGCCCGTCATCAAGGCCCACGGCTCCTCGAAGGCCTACGCCATCCGTTCCGCCGTCCGTCAGGCCATGGAGGCCGCCGAGAGCCCCATGGCGGAGGAGATCGCTGCCAACATCGAGTACATGAAGCTCCCGGAGAAGGAGGAAACGCCGTGAGCCCGCTTGAGGAAAAGATCGGCTACGCCTTCCGCGACGCCTCCTTACTGCACACCGCCCTGACCCACAGCTCCTGGTCCAACGAAAACCGCGCCGCCGGCCCCTGCAACGAACGGCTGGAATTCCTGGGGGACGCGGTGCTGGGCTTTGTGGTGGCGAGGTACCTCTATACCCGCTTCCCGGACCTGCCCGAGGGGCGCATGACGCGCCTGCGGGCGGAGCTTGTCTGCGAGCGCTCTTTAAGCCTCGTGGCCGCCGATCTGGGGCTGGGCGACAGCCTCCTTTTAGGCCGTGGGGAGGAGCACAGCGGCGGTCGCACCCGCCCCTCCATCACCGCCGACGCGGTGGAGGCGGTCATCGCCGCCATTTTCCTGGACGGGGGCATCGACGCCGCCGCCGCTTTCATCCGCCGGTTCCTCCTGGACCACTTCGAGGCGGGGGAGACCCACCCGGACCGGGACTGGAAGTCCGAGCTCCAGGAGCTTGTCCAGCGGAAGAATAACCAGGTCCTGGAATACCGCCCCGCCGGGGAATCGGGCCCGGACCACATGAAGAGCTTCACCGTGGAGTTGTGGCTCAACGGCGAGCTCCTGGCCTCGGGGGAGGGCCGGAGCAAGAAGGACGCCGAACAGCACGCCGCCGCCAAGGCCCTGGAGGCCCTGCGGTGAAGGCCCGCCGCGCCATCATCCCCGTCTTCGTCCCGCACCTGGGCTGTCCGCACAGGTGCGTCTTTTGCGACCAACGCCGCGTCTCCGGCGCGCAAAGCCCCGCCACGGCACGGGACGTCCGCCGCGCGGTGGAGGAGGGCCTTGCCCGGTCAAATCCGGAGACGCCGCCCACTCTCGCTTTCTACGGCGGGAGCTTCACGGCCATTCCCCGCGCGCGCCAGCGGGAGCTTCTGGAGGCGGCACAGCCCTATATCCGCTCGGGAGCGATTGCGGACATCCGCCTTTCCACCCGCCCCGACGCGGTGGACGCCGAGACGCTGGACTTCCTGCGCGCCTACGGCGTGCGCACCGTGGAGCTGGGCGTCCAGTCCATGGACGACGAGGTCCTGCGCCTGTCCGGCCGAGGCCACACCGCCGGGGACGCGGAAAAAGCGGCCGCGCACGTCAAGGCCGCCGGCTTTGAGCTCATCCTCCAGATGATGACCGGCCTTCCCGGCGACACCCGGGAAAAGAGTCTCATGACCGCCCGCCGCTTTACGGAGCTTTCCCCCCACGGCGTACGCCTTTACCCCACGGTGATCCTCCGGGATACGCCGCTTTATGACCTCTGGCGCGCCGGTCTCTACCGGGAAAACACGGTGGAGGAGGCCGTGGACTGGTGTGCCGAGATCTCCGAGCTCTTCGACGCCGCCCATATCCCCATCGTCCGCCTGGGCCTCAACCCCACCGACGACCTGTCCGCCGGCGAAGCTGTGGCCGGCGCTTACCACCCGGCCCTTGGCGAACTGGTCCTCTCCCGCCGCTATCTCACCCGCGAGCGCGCCCTGCTCACAAAGCGCGACAGGGGAGCGGACATCCTCTTCGCCGTCCCCCCCGGCCGCACCTCCGCCGCCACCGGCCAAAAACGCGCCAACATCGAAGCATTGAAAGCGGAATATGCCCTCAAAACCGTCAAATTCCTCGAACGCCCCCTCCCTGATCTTACCGTCGAGCGTATTATACCATAAAAATAAGTATTTGTCAAGTATAATCTAAGTAAAGTGGCTCCCTTCCTGGCGGCCCATGTTTTTTTCAAGAATAAGACCCTAGTAGTATTGACAACCGAATAAGACTGTGGTATTATTAAACCGCGATCGCAGAAACCCCAAAGGAGGAGAAGTCCATGGACGTAAAACTGTTTGATTCCGAACTGAAGGTCATGAACGTGATCTGGCGGGAGGGGGAGTGCCCCGCGAAGCGAGTGGCCTCGGAGCTCAACGCCCGGTACGGCTGGAACGTAAACACCGCCTACACCCTCATCAAGCGCTGTATCGCCAAGGGGGCGCTGGAGCGCGTGGAGCCGGGCTTCGTCTGCCGGCCCCTGATCCCCAAGTCTCAGGTCCAGCGGGCCGAGACGGAGGAGCTCATCGAGAAGGTCTTCGACGGCTCCCGGCCCCAGCTCTTTGCCTCCCTTCTGGGGAAGGAGCGGCTCACCCAGGAGCAGCTTGACCGGCTCTACAAGCTGGTGGAGGACTGGGAATGACGGTGAGCTTTGCCCGGATGACCCTCCAGGGCGGCGTGGCCGTCCTGCTGGCCTCGCTTTTGCGGACGGTCCTCCGGGACAGGCTTCCCCGGCGTGCCATGGTCTGGCTTTGGGCGGCGGCGCTGGCGCGGCTTTTGCTGCCTCTGGGTCTTCCGCTGTACGCCCGGCCCGCCCCCGCCTCGGTCCATGTCTCCGGCATCGTCGTGGCGGTGAGCGGCGGGGCGGGGCAGTCCGTCCCGGCCTCCGGCGCCTTCCCGGTGCTGCGATTTCTCTGGCTTGCCGTGGCGGCGCTGCTGGGGGCCTGGTTTGCCCTCGGCCACATACGCGCCCGCCGGCTTCTGAACACCGGGACCGTCGTGAAGACCGCCCTGCCGACCCTCTCCCGCCCGCTTCGGCGGCGGGTGACGGTCCGGACGGTGAGGGGCCTCCCCACGCCCGTAGCCTACGGCGTCCTGCGCCCCACCATCGTGATGCCGGCGGACGCGGACCTGAACGCTCCGGCCTCCCAATATGCCATGCTCCACGAGCTGTGCCACATAAGGCGCTTCGACACGGTTCTGAAGGGCCTTGCGGCGCTGGCGCTGTGCCTGCACTGGTTCAATCCGGTGGTTTGGCTCCTCTACGCTCTTCTGGGCCGGGACATGGAGCTTGCCTGCGACGAGGCGGCGCTGTCGGAGTTGGGCGGCGACGCCCGACGGGCGTACGCCCTGGCGCTCCTTCATTTCCGGTCGAAAAGGGACGGCCTTACCCCCGGACCCGTGGCCTTCGGCGGGATCGCCGATGAAGAAAGGATTCGATGTGTCATGAAATTCCAAAAAAAGACTGTTTTGACCCTTGTGCTGTCGCTGGCGCTTGTGGCGGCCTTCGTCCTCACCGCCTTCGCCGCCGGGACCACCCAGCCGGAGACGCCGGAGACGGAGCCCCCCGCCACGGAGACGGGCGAGGGCGCTGGGACCGCCTTACCCGGCTTTGGCGGCATCGTCACCGACGGCGCCTCCCCGGACCCGGAGGGGAATCCGGGCCAGGTGAAGCTTTACGTCATCCAGATCAACCCCGACGGGACCCAAGAACCGGTGCTTGTGGAGCCGGAGCTTTCCGACGGACACCAGGTCTGGGTCAGCGTCGACAGAGGCGACTTCCTCACGGAGAGGGAGAACGGCCTGTACGTCATGGGCTACAAGCTCCTCTCCGTCTCCCGCTCTGATGAAAGCCAGTTCACTCCCGACCAGTGGACCACTGTCCTCCGCGCCATTGAAAACGGAACCGTAACCTGGAACGACTGACCCCACCCCGAGCCCGCCCCAAAAGGGCGGGCTCAGCCTTTCGGCGGTTGCATAGTACAATTTTATGTGCTATGATGTCCATGAAAGAGGGCGTTGAAAAAATGGTTTATTATGATCAAAACGGGATCGTCATTCGGGATCTGCAACCGAGCGACGCCCAAATCCTGACGGAGGAAGAGATCGCGCAGGGCTGGGACGCGACGATAGACAAATTTGAAACGCGGCTGAGGCATCAGGCCGAGGGCAAAGCGGTCGCCCTGGCCGCCGAATGGAACGGCTGCGCTGCCGGATACATCAACGTCTATCCCGACGCCAAAAGCGGCGCGTTCGCTGATCGCGGCTGGGCGGAGATCGTTGATTTCGCCGTTTTGGAGAAATACAGGCGCAGAGGGATCGGCGGCAAGCTCATGGATGTGGCGGAACAAATCGCGTTTTCTTATTCGGACGTGATATACCTGGGCGTGGGCCTGCACAGCGGATACGGAAGCGCCCAGAGAATGTATATCAAGCGCGGATACATCCCGGACGGGAGCGGCGTCTGGTATAAGGACCGGGTCTGTGAGCCGTACCGCGACTGCTGTAATGACGACGATCTGGTCCTCTATTTATCGAAGCATAAAATATAATGATTCTTTCCCCATCGGCGGTCATGCTGATGGGGAAAGTTTTACATCCAAAAATACGCGGAAAGATTTCCTGTTATTTTGCGTCTATATAGATGAAGGACCTTCAAAAAAGAGGTGAGACAGATGGAGGACGGGGCGATCGTTGAGCTTTACTGGCGGCGGGACAGCGGGGCCGTGGCGGAGACACGGGCAAAATACGGCGCTTTGCTGCGCGCCCTGGCAGGACAGTTCGTCTCCCCGGAGGACGCGGAGGAGTGCGAGGCCGACGCGTACCTCCGGGCCTGGGAGACGATCCCGCCGGAGCGGCCGGCATCTCTCCGGGCGTACCTTGCGAAAATCGTCCGCAACCTGGCCCTGGACCGTCTGCGCCGCCAGGGCGCGGACAAGCGGGGCGCGGGAGAGGCCCAGGCCGTCCTTCATGAGCTGGACGCCGTCGCGCCGGACAGCGCCTTCGGGGAGGCGTCGGCAAAGGAGCTGGGCAGGGCCGTCAGCGCCTTTATACGGACCCTGCCCCGCCGGGACGGGGACATCTTCATCCGCCGGTGCTTCTACGCCGAGCCTGTCGGGGACATCGCCCGCCGCTTTTCCATGACCCCCAACGCCGTCTCCGTCTGTCTTGCCCGTACCAGGAAAAAACTTTCCGTTTACCTCAAAAAGGAGGGATTTTTGGAATGAATACAAGGCTTTTCGAGGCCTTTTCTGAGCTCGACCCGGACCTCATCGACCGTTCCGAGAGGCCGACCAAACACAAACGCAGGCTCACAACAAGCCTCCTCGCCGCCGCGGCCCTTTTGGCGGTGGCGGTGGCTCTGGCCCTGCCTCACCGCCCGACGCCTGACCCGGTCCACACGGACACCTTGCCGGTCGTCAAAAACCCGATGCCCAGCACCCCGCCCACAGACGGCCTCGGGCAGACAGACCCCGCGCCGACGAACCCCACCCTGACGGAGGAACCGCCGGTACTCCACTTCAACGAGACCGTGTCGGACCCAACAGGGAACGTCCTGGCCTTTGAGGAAACGCCTATGTCCGCCTGGCAGCTGGAGCTCAGCTGGTCCATGGATTGCCCCACGGCCTTTCTGGGGCCGGGGGACCCGGAGCGGTGGATATACAGCAGCAATCTTTCCGGGAATTTCCTGTGGAATGACGATGGGACCTTGCGGGGCCTTCGCCTCATTTACCGGAGGGAGAAATTTCCCATACCGGCCCTGGTGACCGTGACGGCGGCGGACCGCCCCCTGGACATCGACTGTTTCCTCCCGGAGGAGATGGAGGAAAGCGTCTTCGGGCCGATCC
The DNA here is from genome assembly GCA_947588605.1 of uncultured Oscillospiraceae bacterium. GTDB lineage: Bacteria > Bacillota > Clostridia > Oscillospirales > Oscillospiraceae > RUG626. The sequence goes on along the minus strand of CANPYK010000017.1, from coordinate 38,716 downwards.
GGTGCGTGGCCTGGCGGCTGGAGCTGGGGGAAACCGTTCGTCTGGGGGCTGACTTCACCATCGGCGACGTCCTCTACTCGATCACTACCAAAGCCGTCCCGGAGGACGAGGCGGACGCGGAGCTGGTCCTCTATACCGCCGTCTCGGTCATGCAGAGAAACGCCCTTGTGGGGAGGACCCCGGACCTTACGTCCTTCAACCGGGACGACCCCACCAGCGGTCGGCTCACCGGGGAAAATGCCCAGCTCCTCTTGTCCCTCTCCAGGGACCGGGAGGAGGACGGCAGCCGTGTCCTGATCTACCGGGACGGACGTGTCGTTTACCTGAGGCCCGGCCTCACGGAGGGCGACGCCATCCCCCTGGGGACCCTGTCCCACGGCACCTTCTGGGAGCTGCGGGCCATGCTGGAGGAGGCGCGGACAAACGAGGGCGACGGCGTCCTCCTGACGCTATTTGACCCCTGGGGCAGAGAAGCCGGACACCTCGCCGGTCCCTCCGCCGAGCATGTCGCGGACTTCCTGACCCGAGAGGGCGTCATGCCGCCCTATGAGCTGTGGTGACCGTATTTCAAACCGCCCCGCCGCCTTGCGCGGCGGGGCTTCGCCGTGTTTTGCGGCAAATTCATAAATATTTCATTGAAAAATCCCACGACTGTGGTATACTGTCTATTTAGACTGGAAAGCTGTTGCTCAACGCAAGATATGGGAGTGTAGGATTTGTATTTTAAGGCATTGGAAATGAGGGGCTTCAAGTCCTTCCCGGAAAAGACGGTGCTGTCCTTCGATAAGCCCCTGACGGCCATTGTGGGGCCCAACGGGAGCGGCAAGTCCAACATCGCCGACGCCATCCAATGGGTGATGGGGGAGCAGTCCACCAGGGCCCTGCGGGGCGGGAAGATGGAGGATGTGATCTTCGGCGGCACGGAACGGCGCGGCCAGGTGGGCTTCGCCGAGGTCTCCCTGACGCTGGACAACGCCGACCGCGCCCTTCCCAGCGACACGGACGAGGTCCAGGTCACCCGCCGCTACTACCGCTCCGGGGAGAGCGAGTATTACATAAACAAAAAGCCTGTGCGTCTGCGGGACATCAACGAGCTTTTCATGGACACCGGCCTCGGCCGGGACGGTTACTCCATCATCGGACAGGGTAAAATAGATTCCATCCTCTCGGCCAAGAGCACGGACCGCCGGGAGATCTTCGAGGAGGCGGCGGGCATTTCCCGCTACCGCTACCGCAAGGAGGAGTCCGAACGCAAGCTCCAGCGGGCCGACGAGGACCTGACACGCGTCAACGACAAGATCGGCGAGCTGGAGATGCAGGTCGAGCCCCTGCGCCGCCAGTCCGAGACGGCCAAGAAATACCTCCTCCTGCGCGACGAGCTCCGGGGACTGGAGATCTCCCTGTGGCTTTCAGACCTGGAGGGCTTGGCCGACCGGACTCAGGTCCTGCGGGAGGATTCCCTGAAGGCCGCCGGCGACCTGGAGCGCGCCCGGTCAGAGCTGGAGCGTCTCTATGCCGCCGGGGAGCAATTTGCCCAGCGGATGCGGGAGAAGGACCTGGAGGCCGAGGCCGTCCGGGAGGAGGCCGCCAAGCTCGAGCTTTCCGTCGCCGATGAGGAGGCCGGCATCGCGGTCCTCCGGGCCAATCTGGAGCACACCGGCGAGAACATCGACCGGGTGCTGGAGGAGATCGCCCACCGGGAAGGGCAAAGCTCCGGCCTTTTGGCGCAGATCGAGGAGCGCCAAAACCGGCTTGCCGAGATCGACAAAGAGACGGCGGACATCGCCGAAGAGCTTGACAAGCTGCGCCTCGCCGCCGAGAACCTTTTCGCCGGGGAAGGGGAGTACACCCGGAAGCTGGGCGGCCTCAATACGAAGCTTAGCGAGAAGACGGACGCGCTTTCCAAAACCCGCGTGGAGCTGGGGTCCCTTACCGCCGCCGCTCAGGAGATGGACCAGCGCCTTACCGCCCTCACGGAGGAGCTTGCCGCCCAGGCCGGGCGTGTGGAGACCGCCAAGGCCGAGAGCAGTGATAACAAAAAAGCCCTGGACGAGGCAAGTGACCGGGCGCAGTCCCTGAAAAACGTCTGCCGGGGCTATGAGCTTCGGGCCGAGGGACTTCGCAAGCGGGCGGAGGCCGCCGGCGATAAGCGCGCCAAGCTGGAGCTGGAGATGAACGCTGTCCGCGCCCGCCGTCAGCTCTTAGCGGACATGGAGCGGGAGTACGAGGGCTATTCCAAGGCGGTAAAAACCGTCATGCGGGAGGCCGACCGGGGCGTCCTTCACAACATCCACGGCCCCGCCGGGGAGCTTTTGAAGGCCGACGAGCGCTACGCCCTGGCCGTCGAAACGGCCCTGGGCGCGGCGGTGCAGAACATCGTGGTGGGCACGGACACCGACGGCAAGAACGTCATCAACCACCTCAAGCGGCTGGACGCCGGCCGCGTCACCCTCCTGCCTATGAACGTCATACGCGGCTCCCGCTTACAGGAGCGGGGCCTTACCGACGAGGACGGCTTCGAGGGGCTGGCCTTCGACCTTGTGTCTTTTGAGCCGCAGTATTCCGATATTTTCCTGAACCTTCTGGGCCGCACCGCCGTGGCGGACACCATGGACAGCGCCGTGCGCATCGCACGGAAATACGGCCACCGCTTCCGGGTGGTGACATTGGACGGTCAGGTCATCAACGCCGGGGGCAGTATGACCGGCGGCAGTGCCGCCCGGAACACCGGCATCCTCTCCCGCGCCAACGAGCTCAAGGCCATGACCGAGCGGGAACAGAAGCTGGCCGCCTCCCTGGAGGAGGCCAATCGTGACGCCGGGGAGCAAAAGCGCGCCCTGGCGGCGGCGGAATACGAGCTGAACGTGGCCTCCGAGGAGCTCCAGACCGTGCAGAACGACCTTTTGAAGCTCACCTCTACCGGGGAGCACTACGACCTCCTGCTCACGTCCCTCACTGAGCACCTTGCGCAGCTTCAGGAGGAATCCCAGACCCTCACCGCCCGCCGCGCCGAGACGGCGGCCCGCGCCGGCGCCCTCACAAAAGACGCCGAGGCGTTGGAGGCGGAGGTATCGGACCTCCGGGAGCAGCTGGACGCCGAGGCGGTGGGCCACGAGGCCCTGGCCGCCCGGCGGGAGGAGCTTTCCCAAAGCGAAAGCGCCCTCCGGGAAAAGCGCGCCTCCCTCCAGGCCGAGCACGAGGCCGGGGAGCGGCAGATCGGGGAGCTTGCCCGCCTACGGGAGGGCCTGGCCGGGGACCGGGAGACCCAGGAGGAGACGATCCGGCTCCTGCGGGAGAAGGCCGCCGATACGGAGGCGGCAATCGCCGCCCGCCAGCGCAAGGCCGACGCCATCCGCAGTGAGGCCAACCTCCGGCGGGAGAAGATCGCCCGGATCACCAATGAAAAGCTGTCCATCGAGGCCGAGAGGACCCGGTCCGATAAGCTTTTGCAGGAGAAAAACAACGCCCTTCTCGACCTGGAGCGAAACGCCGCGCGGTTAGAAAACCGCATGGAGGCGGCTCAGATGGAGGAAAAGCAGATTCTGGACAAGCTCTGGGACGGCTACGGCCTCACACGCTCCGCCGCCCAGGAACAGCGGCTGGAGCTGCCCAGCCTCCCTCAGGCCCGCCGGCGCACCGGAGAGCTCAAGCGGGAGATGGGGTCCCTGGGCACGCCGAACCTCGGCGCTATCGAGGAATTTGAGCGGGTGAACACCCGGTACACCTACCTCACCGACCAGCGGGACGACATCGAGAAGGCCCGCCGGGAGCTTCTGGACATCATCGGCGAGATCACCGGCTCCATGGAGACCATCTTCGTGGAGGAGTTCGAGCGCATCAACCAGGGCTTCCAGGAGACGTTTTTGGAGCTCTTCGGCGGCGGGCGAGCCAGCCTCACCCTGGAGGACCCGGAGGACGTGCTGGGCTCCGGCATCGACATCCGCGTCCAGCCGCCGGGAAAGAGCCTCAAGACCATCACGCTCCTCTCCGGCGGGGAGAAGGCCTTCGTGGCCATCGCCCTCTATTTCGCCATTTTGAAGGTCCGCCCCACGCCCTTCGTGGTGATGGACGAGATCGAGGCGGCCCTGGACGACGCCAACGTCATCCGCGTGGCCGACTATATGCGGGGCCTTTCCGGCAAGACGCAGTTTTTGACCATCACTCACCGCCGGGGCACCATGGAGGAGGCCGACGTCCTCTACGGTGTCACCATGCAGGAGAAGGGCGTCTCCAAGGTCCTGGTCATTGACCTGGACGAGGCGGAGAAGCAGATCGGGGCTTGATACAAGGAGGAGAACAACATGGGTTTTTTCGATAAGATCAAAGCCGGCCTTGCCAAGACGAAGCAGAGCTTCCAAAACCGGCTCAACGCCACCATCGCCTCGTTCACCGGGGAGAATGAGGACTTTTTTGACGACCTGGAGGACACGCTGATCCTCTCCGACGTGGGCGCCGAGGCGTCCATGGACGCGGTGGACAGGCTCCGGGACGAGGTGGAGGAGCGGGGCCTGCGGGGCTCCGACGAGGTGCGGGACACCCTCCGGGACATCCTCGTGGACATGCTGGGAAAGGGCGGGGAGCTCAGGCTCGCCACCCATCCCTCCGTCATCCTCGTGGTGGGCGTCAACGGGGTGGGGAAGACCACCACCATCGGCAAGCTCGCCCTCATGTACCACAACCAGGGCAAGAAGGTCCTGCTGGCCGCCGGGGACACCTTCCGCGCCGCCGCCGCCGAGCAGCTGAAGATCTGGGCCGACCGCTCCGGGGCCGACTTTGTCCGCCATGAGGAGGGATCCGACCCCGCCGCCGTGGTCTTCGACGCCATCAGCGCCGCCAAGGCCCGGGGCAGCGACATCATCATCGTGGACACCGCCGGACGGCTCCACAATAAGTCCAATCTCATGAACGAGCTTGCGAAAATAAGCCGCGTCATCGACCGGGAGCTTCCCGGCGCGGACCGGGAGACGCTCCTGGTCATCGACGCCACCACCGGCCAGAACGGCCTTTCCCAGGCGGAGGAATTCAAGAAATACGCCGGCCTCACCGGCATCGTCCTCACGAAGCTGGACGGCACCGCCAAGGGCGGCATCGTCTTTGCCATCACCCAGAAGCTTGGCGTGCCGGTGCGGTTCGTGGGCGTGGGGGAGAAGGCCGACGACCTCATCCCCTTCGACCCGGAGGAATTCGCCGAGGCCCTGTTGGGGTGAGAAAGGAAAGCTATGGAGATCGTCTTAGCGTCTAACAATGCCGATAAGCTTCGGGAAATTCGGGAGATCTTAGGTCCCATGGGCATTACCGTCGTCTCCCAGTCCGAGGCAGGCTGTCATTTTGAGGCCGAGGAGACGGGGGAGACCTTTGAGGCAAACGCCCGCATCAAGGCCCGCGCCGCCGGGGCGGCCACAGGCCGGCCCTGTGTGGCGGACGACTCAGGGCTCGAGGTCAACGCCATGGATAACGGTCCCGGCGTCTACTCCTCCCGCTTTTGCGGAGACCGGAGCTACCGGGAGACCTGCCGGGAGATCGTTTCCATCGTCGACGGGTCTGATGACCGGGGCGCCAGGTTCCGGTGCGCCGTGGTGTGCGTTTTTCCAAACGGGGACGAGCTCACCGCCGAGGGGGTCATCGAGGGGACCATCGGACACGTCTTCGAGGGGGAGCACGGCTTCGGCTACGACCCCATCTTCGTGCCGGAGGGGCATACCCACTCCATGGCGTGCCTGACGGATGCCGAGAAAAACGCCATCTCCCACCGGGGCCGGGCCTTCCGGGCCTTCGCGGAGAAGCTTCAAAAGTACATGGGAAAGGAGCATACGCCATGCTGACAAGCAAGCAGAGGGCCGCCCTCCGGGGCCTTGGGGGCAAGCTGGACCCCGTTATCATGGTGGGCAAGGGCGGCGTCACCGACGCCGTGGTCCAGGAGACGGAGAACGCCTTCCACACCCGGGAGCTTCTCAAGGGCAAGGTGCTGGAATCGGCGCTGATGACCGCCCGGGAGGTGTGCGACGCCCTTGCCTTACACACCCGCGCCGACGGCGTCCAGGCCATCGGGAACGTGTTCGTGCTCTATAAGCCGAACCCCGACCTTCCCGAGGAGAAAAGGATACGTCTATGAAGATCGGTATCTTTGGTGGGACGTTCAACCCGCCGCATAGGGGGCACATGGAGGCGGCGGCCCAGACGATACGGGCGCTGGGGCTGGATAAGCTCCTGGTGATCCCGGACTTCGTCCCGCCCCATAAGGAGATGCCGGCGGGCTCGCCGGAGGGGCGGGAACGGCTGGAGCTTTGCAGGCTGGCCTTTGGTCACGTCAAGCATTGCAAGGTCTCCGACATGGAGCTTGCCCGCGGGGGCGTGAGCTACACCGTGGACACCCTGCGGCGGGTGCGGGAGAGGTATCCGACGGACAGGCTCTACCTCCTCATGGGCACGGATATGCTCCTGAGCTTCACCCAGTGGCGGGAGTACAGGGAGATCGCGAAGCTCGCGACTCTCGCCGTCTTCGCCCGCCGGGAGGAGGACAGGGGAGCGGTGGTACGCGCCGCCGCGGATCTTCGAAGCCGCCTCAACGCCAACGTGAAGGTGGTCCCCATCCACGCCGTGGACGTGTCGTCCACCCTTGTCCGGGAGGAGTTGACGCGCCGCCGGGGCTGCGATCTGTTGCCGGAGGATGTCTACGGGCGCATCGTCAAGCTGCGCCTATATGGGGCCAAGCCGGACTTTGCGTGGCTCCGGAAAAAAGCCTACGCCATGCTGGACCCTAAACGCGTGCCCCACGTTGCCGGGTGCGAGGAGGAGGCCGCGCGTCTGGCGAAGCGCTGGGGCGCGGACGAGGAGCAGGCCCGGGAGGCCGGGATCCTCCACGACATCACAAAAAAAGAGAAATTGGATGAACAGTTGCGTCTTTGCGAAAAATATGGTATCATCCTGGATGAGATGGAGAGGAGCGAGGGAAAGCTCCTCCACGCCAAGACCGGCGCCGGCATCGCCAAATACGAGTTCGGCTGTGACGACGAGGTGTACGGCGCCATCTACTGGCACACCACAGGCCACGAGGACATGACGCTTTTAGAGAAAGTCATTTACATGGCGGATTACATAGAGCCCAACCGGGATTTTCCCGGCGTGGAGGAGCTGAGAAGGCTCGCCTACACCGATCTCGACGGGGCTCTTGAGCTGGGATTTAAGATGAGCATCGAGGATATGCGCTCACGGGGGATCGTACCCCATGAGCGGACCCTGGGAGCCCTTGCGTATATCACCGCGGCGCGAAGCTGAGCGTGCGGCCAGGGGATCACGGCGAAAGGATAAGCGGTATGAAGCTTTTCGGAGACAGTAAAAAATCAAAACACGCAGGTGGCGCCCCGGCGGGCGCCGGCCGCGCGAAGCAAAAGAAGAAGATGTCCGGCAAGAAGAAGGCCCTCCTGATCGTGGGCATTGTCGCCGGCGTGCTGGCGGCCTTGGCGCTGGCGGCTTTGCTCTACTTCAAGATCGCCGTCAAGCCCCCGGAGCTCACCAACCCCGGGCTCAACCTCCCCTCCCGGGTCACGGAGGCCACCGGGCCCGATGACCCCGGCGGGACCGATCCCGCCGCCTCAGACTCCACGGTCCCCCTGACGGCGGCCACCGAGCCCCCGGATGTGATCCGCAACGACGGTATCTACACCGTCGTCGTCGCCGCCCGGGATATCGCCGGGACCAATACCGACGCCATCATGGTGGCCAAATTCGATACCAACAACTACACCCTCAACGTGGTGAGCATCCCCCGGGACACCCTGGTGAACGTGAGCTACCGCAGTAAGCTGGTCAACGCCATGTACGCCTACGGCGGCACAGACGGCTTTATGGAGGGTATCACCGATCTTATCGGCTTCAAGCCGGACTTTTACGTGGTCATCAAGCTCCGGGCCATCGAGAAGATCGTGGACGCCGTAGGGGGCGTGGACTACTACGTGCCCCAGAACATGAACTACGACGACGACGCCCAGAACCTCCACATCCACTTCACCAAGGGCATGACCCACATGACCGGCAAGAAAGCCGTGGAGTATATGCGCTACCGGAAGGGCTATTCCGACGCGGACATTGGCCGCATCAACGCCCAGCATGAATTCCTGGCCGCCATGGTCTCCCAGGTCCTGGCTAAAAAGGACCAGATCCCGGTAACGGACATCGTGGACATCTTCTTCAACGATCTGACCACCGACCTTACCACCGGGCAGTGCGTCTGGTTTGCCAAGGAGCTTTTGAAGATGAACGCCGAGGACGTCCACTTCGACACCATGCCAGGCAACTACAACGACTACTACAAGGGCCGCAGCTACGTGACCGTGACGCTGGACGAGTGGATCGAGATGATCAACGCCATGATCAACCCCTACAACGTCTCCGTTACCGTCGATAATCTGGACGTGCTCACGAGGAACGCCAGCGGCAAGATGGTGTCCACCACCGGAAGCTTTGCCGACCCCAGCTTCGCCAACGGCTCCAGCTCCAAGCCCAGCACCTCAAAACCCACTGCCACGAATCCCCCGGCGACAGAGCCGCAGCCCACCCCGCCGCCGGAGACTCAGCCCCAGGAGGGAACGGATCCCGCCGTTACCACCGATCCTGCCGGGACGGACCCCGCGGAGACGGACCCCGGCGAGATCGCCCCCAGCCGGCCTCCGGAGACGGACCCCGAGACCTCCGACCCCTCCGAACCGCCGGAGACGGAGCCCGACCCATCCGCCCCGCCCCCGGAGACGGACCCCACGGAGACGACGCCCACGGAGACACAGCCGCCCGAGACGACGCCGCCGGAGACGAAGACTCCGGAAACGCAGGCCCCCGAGACAACGCCTCCGGAGACGATTTCCCCAACGACCCCAGCCGAGACGACGCCCGCCGAGACCACCGGCGAGAGTGAAAATACTTGATCAGAGGGAGGAACACCATGCTTACACCGAAAGAAATGACCGACATCGCCGTCCGGACCCTGGACGCCAAGAAGGCGGAGAACATCAAGGTCCTGAAGACCCATGACGTCACCGTACTGGCCGACTTTTTCATCATCTGCACCGCCGGCAACACCACCCACATCAAGACCCTGGCCGACGAGGTGGAGAAGGCCCTTTCCGACCAGGGGGAGCATCCCCTGCGCACCGAGGGCTACCACGGCGGCGGCTGGGTGCTGGCCGACTACGGATGCCTTGTTTTACACATCTTCACCGACGAGACACGCAAGTTTTATAACCTGGAGCACCTGTGGGGCGACGCCCCGGAGGTGGACATCAGCGGCCTCATCACCCAGGGATAAGGAGCGATACCATGAAATACGATTACGCGTCGATTGAAAAGAAATGGCAGGCCGTCTGGGAGCGGGAGAAGCCCTTCCGCGCCGAGACGGGGTCCGACAAGCCCAAGTTCTACGGGCTCATCGAGTTCCCGTACCCCTCCGCCGCCGGTCTGCACGTGGGACACCCGCGCCCCTTCACCGCCATGGACGTGGTGACCCGGAAAAAGCGGATGGAGGGCTATAACGTCCTTTTCCCCATCGGCTTTGACGCCTTCGGCCTGCCCACGGAGAACTTCGCCATCAAAAACCACGTCCACCCGGCCAAGGTAACAAAGGACAACATCGCCAACTTCACCAGGCAGCTCAAGATGCTGGGCTTCGGCTTCGACTGGGACCGGGTGGTGGACACCACGGACCCGGAGTATTATAAGTGGACCCAGTGGATCTTCCTCCAGCTGTGGAAAAAGGGCCTTGCGTACAAGGCCACGGTCCCCGTGAACTGGTGTACCTCCTGTAAGTGCGTCCTGGCCAACGAGGAGGTGGTGGAGGGCGCCTGCGAGCGGTGCGGAAGTCCCGTCATCCGCAAGGAGAAGAGTCAGTGGATGCTGAAGATCACCGAGTACGCCCAGCGGCTCATCGACGATTTGGACGATGTGGACTTTATCGACCGGGTGAAGACCCAGCAGATCAACTGGATCGGCCGCTCCACCGGCGCGGAGGTGACCTTCAAGGCCACCACGGGGGACGAGATCGTGGTCTTTACCACCCGGCCCGATACCCTCTTCGGCGCCACGTACATGGTGCTCTCCCCGGAGCACGCCCTCATCAAAAAATGGGCCCCGCTCCTTCAAAATCTCGACGAGGTCACGGCGTATCAGCGCCTGGCCGCCTCCAAGTCCGACATGGAGCGCACGGAGCTGAGCAAGGAGAAGACCGGCGTGAAGCTCTCGGGCGTCGCGGCGATCAACCCCGTGAACGGCCGGGAGATCCCCATCTTCATCTCCGACTACGTCCTGGCCACCTACGGCACCGGCGCCATTATGGCGGTGCCCGCTCACGACGACCGGGACTGGGAGTTTGCCAAGAAGTTCGGCTGTGAGATCATCGAGGTCGTCTCCGGCGGCGAGGACGTACAAAAGGCCGCCTTTACCGCCAAGGACGAGACGGGCATTCTTGTCAACTCCGATTTCCTCAACGGCCTCACGGTCAAGGACGCCATCCCCGCCATGACGAAATGGCTGGAGGAAAAGGGGATCGGGAAGGCCAAGGTCAACTTCAAGCTGCGCGACTGGGTCTTCTCCCGCCAGCGTTACTGGGGCGAGCCCATCCCCATGGTCTGGTGCGACCACTGCGGCTGGGTGCCCCTGCCGGAATCCGAGCTGCCCCTGCGGCTTCCCGATGTGGAAAGCTACGAGCCCACCGACGACGGCGAGAGTCCCCTTTCCAAGATGACCGACTGGGTGAACACCACCTGCCCCCACTGCGGGGGACCGGCCAAGCGGGAGACGGACACCATGCCCCAGTGGGCCGGGTCCAGCTGGTATTTCCTCCGGTATATGGACCCCCACAACCCGGACGCCCTGGCCTCCAAGGAGGCGCTCAGTTATTGGTCCCCGGTGGACTGGTATAACGGCGGCATGGAGCACACCACCCTGCACCTTCTCTACAGCCGCTTCTGGCACAAGTTCCTTTACGATATCGGCGTGGTGCCCACCCCCGAGCCCTACGCCAAGCGCACCAGCCACGGCATGATCTTAGGCCAGAATCCCCAGTGCTTCGACTGCATGTCCAAGGAGCAGCAGACGGCGCTGGTGGACGAATTCGGCAGCGAGGACGCCGCCAGGGCGCATCTTGTGGAGCAGTACGGCGAGATGGCCTCCCACCCCATCGTGAAGATGTCCAAGTCCCTGGGCAACGTGGTGAACCCCGACGACATCGTCCGGGATTACGGCGCGGACACCCTGCGGCTTTACATCATGTTCATCGGCGACTTCGAGAAGGCCGCCGCCTGGTCGGACAACGCCGTCAAGGGCTGTAAGCGCTTCCTGGACCGCGTCTGGACCCTGGCGGAGAACCGCATCGACGGGGACGAGACGTATTCCCACGCCAACGAGGCCGCCGTCCACCGCGCCATCAAGAAGGTGGGCGAGGACATCGAGGCCATGAAGTTCAACACCGCCATCGCCGCCATGATGACCCTGATGAACACCTTCGGCGAGCACGCCCCCTCAAGGGGCGACGTGAAGGCGCTTTTGCTCCTGCTCTCGCCCTTCGCCCCCCACATGGTGGAGGAGCTCTGGGAGCGCCAGGGCTTTGAGGGGTATGCCAGCACCTCCCCGTGGCCCCAGTACGACGAGAGCAAGATGGTGGAGGCCGAGAAGGAGATCGCCATCCAAGTGAACGGCAAGGTCCGCGCCACCGCCGTGGTGCCCCTGGAGGCCGACGACGACGCGGTGCTGTCCGTGGTCCTCTCCCAGGAAAAGGTCGCCCGCGCCCTGGAGGGGATGGAGCTTGTCCGCACCATCGTCAAGCCCAAGATGGTGAGCCTTGTGGTCAAGCCCGCGGCGAACAACAAATAAAAAAGTGTAAATTCTTATTGACAACCGCCGCCAAAGTCATTATAATAATCAAAGCTGAATTGATTTCCAGCCAAGAATAAAAGCAAAACGCGTTCGCGTATGTCGGAGGGAGGGGAAATAGATGTCAGAAGTCCATGTGAAGGAAAACGAGTCTCTGGACAGCGCGCTGAAGAGATTCAAGCGTAACTGCGCCAAGGCGGGCGTCCTCGCCGACCTCCGGAAAAAGGAGTACTACCAGAGTCCTTCCGTCAGACGCCGCAAGAAGTCCGAGGCGGCCAGGAAGAACAAGAATAAGCGCTATTATTAAAAATTTTCGATCCGGCTTTGCAAAAAGCCGGATTGAATTTTAAGGGGTGGGTCTTATGTGGTTTACACCTAATACTAATATCTAATTAAAAGAAGTCATTCGCGCCGGTCTTTTTCGCGTCATGCCGCGTCAGCCGCCTTGGAAATACCAAAGGGTATTCCCTGCGGCGTCTTCCTTGCCTGACGCGAAAAATCCACGCCGCTCGGTGTCTCCTTTTAAATAGATATTAGTATAAGGCGCAGAGGATCTGCAAGGGCATCCTGCGCTGGACCTTTCTGGCGCTGCTTGCCGCCGTTGCGGTGCTCGTCCTTGTGATCCTCACCAGGGGCATAAGCTTTCCGGTCTCCCGGTCCTCCAGGGTGGAACGGGACATTCAAGGGCCGGAGTCCTTCCTTGACGCGGACGGAAGATTCTATTTTCCCTCCGCCCCCTTCGGGATCGGCGAGGATGAATTTACGAGGCAGTCGGGGACGAGAGAGTATGGCGGGAATTTTGCCAAAGTCCTCGGCTCCACCTACGACTTCGGATACGGGTATGCCAACGACGACCTGGTTTGCTCCGTAAGCATGGTCGCGAGCATCGATATCCTGGGCAGGCACCATATGTATTTCCATCAAAACCAGGCCGATGTCATGCGGTATGATGAGGCCATGGACTATTTTTACGGCCTCGTGGACAACTTTACGGACGCCTACGGGGAACCGGCTTACCGGCATGACGACATGGACCTGCGGGACATAAGCGAGGAGGACATCCCGGCGGACTACCGCTCCTGGAGGCATGAGGTGACGGTCCAGTGGGTCCGCGACGGCAGTCTCATGGAGCTTTGCGGGATGGTCTATGCCGGGGAGAATGAGCTTGGTAAGCCTGTCCTGGAGGTAGCGGTGAGAATAGAGGTCGGGCAGGACGTGGGCGATATGGTGGTCGGGATCATCGATGAAGACGGAAAGTACGCGGTGTGGAACAAACGTTTTCTTTACGCGCCCTGATGATGGTTTATACGCAAAAAATCGCATAATCTATTAGGAGAGGTGATTTTCATGCCGGAAAAATATGAGATCGTTCGGAAAAAGGTGCTGACGCCCGATATTTCCAGCATCTCGGTCTGCGCACCGCTTGTGGCCAAAAAGGCACGGGCGGGGCAGTTCATTATTTTGCGCGCCTGCGCCGACGGGGAGCGCATCCCCCTGACTGTCAGCTCCACGGACGGGGAGCTCGTCACCGTGGTCTTCCAGAAGGTGGGGGACTCCACCATGACGCTGGACGAGCTTTCGGAAGGGGAGTGCCTTACGGATTTTGTGGGCCCGCTGGGCGAGCCCACGCCCATTGAGGGTGTGAAGCGCGCCGCCGTGGTGGGTGGCGGATTGGGGTGCGCCATCGCGCTTCCCGTGGCCAAGGCCCTCCACGACGCGGGGGCGAAGGTGGACCTCATCGGCGGGTTCCGGACACGCGACATCGTCATTCTGGAGGACGAGATGAGAGCTGCCTGCGACGACCTTTATATCTGCACCGACGACGGGTCCTACGGCTATCACGGCTTCACCACCGGCAAGCTGGAGGAGCTTTTGACGGCGGGGGAGCGGTACGACCGGGTCTACGCCATTGGGCCGCTGGTGATGATGAAATTCGTCTGCCGGGTCACGAAGCGCTTTGACATCCCCACCACCGTCAGCATGAATCCCATCATGATCGACGGCACCGGTATGTGCGGCTGCTGCCGGGTGACCGTGGGGGGCGAGGTGAAGTTTGCCTGCGTGGACGGGCCGGACTTCGACGGGCACCTCATCGACTTTGACGAGACCATCGCCCGCGCCGCTACGTATAAGGAATTTGAACAGCGCCGGAAAGCCGGACACGCTTGCAGATTGGAGGGGATGGGCAATGCCTGACATGACCCTGGAGAAGACGAAAATGCCCGAACAGGCCCCGGAGGTGCGCAGCCGCAACTTCCTGGAGGTGGCTTTGGGCTACACCCCGGAGCTTGCGGAAAAGGAATCCCACCGGTGTCTGCGGTGCAAGAACCCCCGGTGCGTGGAGGGGTGCCCGGTGAACGTGCCCATCCCGGAGTTCATCGGACACATCCAGGAGGGGGACCTGGAGGGCGCGTACAAGGCCCTCTCCCGTGCCAACGCCCTGCCCGCCGTCTGCGGGCGCGTCTGCCCGCAGGAGAGCCAGTGCGAGGGGCGCTGCGTCCGGGGCATCAAGGGCGAGAGCGTGGGCATCGGGCGCCTGGAGCGCTTTGTCGCCGACTGGGCGCTGGAGCATAACGTCGCCAACACGGATAAGGCCCCCGCCAACGGCCACAAGGTCGCCGTGGTGGGTTCCGGTCCCGCCGGCCTCACCTGCGCCGGGGAGCTGGCCCGCATGGGCTATGCCGTCACGGTTTTCGAGGCGTTCCACGTGGCCGGCGGCGTGCTGAGCTACGGCATCCCGGAATTTCGTCTGCCCAAGTCCATCGTGGAGAAGGAGGTGGGCAAGCTCCGGGCCCTGGGCGTGGAGCTTGAGCTCAACACCGTTATCGGCAAGACGCTGAGCGTCGACGAGCTTTTCGATACAGGCTACGAGGCCGTCTTCATCGGCTCCGGCGCGGGACTTCCCCAGTTTATGAAGATCCCCGGGGAGAGCCTGGTCGGCGTCTTCTCCGCCAATGAGTACCTGACGCGCATCAACCTTATGAAAGCCTACAAGCCCGACAGCCCCACGCCTATCTTTGTGAGCCGTAAAGTCGCGGTCCTGGGCGGCGGCAACGTGGCCATGGACGCCGCCCGGTGCGCCAAGCGCCTTGGCGCGGACGTCCACATCGTCTACCGCCGCAGCGAGGCCGAGCTGCCCGCCCGGGCCGAGGAGGTCCACCACGCCAAGGAGGAGGGCATTGCGTTCGACCTTCTCTGCAACCCCACGGAGATCTTGGGCGACGAGCAGGGGAGAGTCCGGGGCATGAGGGTCATCCGCATGGAGCTGGGCGAGCCCGACGCCTCCGGCCGCCGCCGGCCGGTGCCCATCGAGGGGAGCGAGTTTGAAATGGAGGTGGACACGGTCATCGTGGCCATCGGCACCAGCCCCAACCCCCTCATCCGCGCCACCACCCCCGGCCTCGAGGCCAACCGCCGCGGGTGCATCACCACGGACGAGACCGGCGCCACCTCCCGCGAGGGCGTCTTCTGCGGCGGCGACGCCGCCACCGGCGCGGCCACCGTCATCCTCGCCATGGGCGCCGGCAAGACCGCCGCCAGGAGCATCGACGAGTATATCAAGAGCAAGTAAACCCGTCCCGGCGCGGACAATGGAAGACGTAGTCGGATCAGGGCTTTGGGAGGATGCCATGGCTCAAGTTTCATTTCGCGATTTTGACCCCATGAAATCAGAGGCCCTTCTGCCGCAAATGTTCCACATTCTATCGACGAATATGGGTAAAATAGCGCCGACGGGGTATAGCAGCGAGGAAGACATGAAAATATGGCTGTCCTATATGACGTCGGAGCAAATAAAGGAGAAGCAAATCCTTTTGATGTATGTCGGCGAAGCTTTAGCGGGATACCTTCAGTATAGTATTCACGAAAACATTGTACTGATTGAAGAAATTGAAATCGCGCCGGAGTATCAGCGGACAGTTCTTTTTTACCACTTCCTGAAATATGTCGGCAGCATTCTCCCGAATCATATCGAGTATACAGAGGCATATATCAATAAGCATAACTCCAATTCACAGCGAATCGCTCAAAAGCTTGGAATGCGGATAGTGGGAGAAAATCCCAACGGACACAGTTTCCGTTATCGTGGGGAATTATCTTCTTTCAAAAAATTATTTTGCTAAATTCCCACTTGCCAGCGATCATTCACACCAGGCATGGCCTGATACTCTGAGAACGCAAAAGAGAATCGGAAGTCACGAAAAACCTCCCCGGCAGTCGTCTTGGCGCGCCGGGGAGGTCGATTTTTGGGGGTTATTTATCGAAGGAGGGGTTCATGTAGTAGACGTTTTTCTGGTCCAGCATCTCCAGCGTCTTGCCAAGGGCTTCGCCGAAGCGCTGGAAGTGGACGACCTCGCGTTCGCGGAGGAACTTGATGACGTTGTTCACGTCCGGGTCGTCAGAGAGGCGCAGGATGTTGTCGTAGGTGGTGCGGGCCTTTTGCTCCGCGCCCATGTCCTCGGTGAGGTCGGTGATGGTGTCGCCCTTCACGCCGATGGTGGCGGCGGTCCAGGGAGTGCCGGAGGCGAACTGGGGATAGATGCCGGCGGTGTGGTCCACGAAGTAGGTCTCAAAGCCGGCCTTCTTCACCTCTTCCGGCGTCATGTCACGGGTCAGCTGGTGGATGATGGCGGCCACCAGCTCAAAGTGGCCCAGCTCCTCCACGCCAATGTCCGTCAAAAGCCCCCGCAGCTGCGGCGTGGGCATGGAGTACCGCTGGCTCAGATACCGCAGCGACGCGGACATCTCGCCGTCGGGACCACCGTACTGGCTGATGATAAATTTGGCCAGGGCGGGGTTGGTGTTTTTGATCTTGACCGGGTATTCCAGGCTTTTTACGTAAGAGAACATGGTTATTTACCCATCCTTTCGCAGTATTCCCAGGGCCAGGGGCCACGGAGCCAATCGTAGCTGGCGCTGTCCTCCATGTCCTCCAGACGCAGGGGGCCGTAGAGCTTGACGTAGCGCTTGGCGCCCTCGCGCTTGAGGGCCAGGGTGTCCTTCAGGGCCTTGAAGGCGTCCTGATCGTCCGGGTGGGTGTCCAGGTAGAGCTGGAGCTCCTTGGCCATGAACGTGAGGGCCATCAGCTCCCCCAGGGGCGTGCCGGCGTAGGGATTGGACTTGTTGACCATATTCATAAAGGGCAGGTCAAGGCCGGGGAACAGCGTCCCCCGCGTCAGGGCCTCCTCGGGGGCATACATGGGCGGGTTCATGCCCTGAGGCGGCACCCAGCTGGTAGCCAGGGGCGCGCAAGCGGGCAGAACGCCGAACTTGGCGTCACAGCCCTGGGGCATCATGTCAGGCTTCATAGTTTCCAAAACGGTTTCCTCCAATGGTTTGTCGGTGCGCTGACGCATCCGGCACATACTATGCAACGCCCCGACCGCACGACACATGGTAGGGCACGCGGAGAAAAGACGCAAAATATAGGTTTTTGACTGGATTTTCCCGTGTAGACGTGCTATAATGGCTTATCCCCGAATAGCTTTTTGTGAAAGGGGAGTGGAAGCATGAAAAATTCCGTTTTATGGAGGGCTGCGGCGGCGTTGGCCGTCATCGGGGCGCTGGGCGCGGCGGCCATGGCCGTGACGCTGTCCGCCATGCCGCCAAGGACCGTGATGCTGGAGCTGGACGGCAGGTGTGGGAGGGCCCTCATCCTGGACGCCGGGCACGGCGGCGCAGACGGGGGCGCCGTCTCCGTGACGGGGACAAGTGAAAGCGCGCTGAATCTGGCCATTACCTTAAAGCTGGAGGCCCTGGCGGAGCTCTACGGCGTCGTGCCGGTGCTCACAAGGCAAAGCGAGGAAATCGACTACCCGGAGGACGCCAAAACGATCCACGCCAAGAAGGTGGCGGACACCAAGGCCAGGGAGGCGCTGATCGGCTCCTTTGACGACGCGGTGCTGGTGAGCATCCACCAGAACAAATATACCACCTCACAGCCCCGTGGAAGCCAGGTGTTCTATGCCCCCACGGAGGGCAGTCAAGCCCTGGCGGAGGCGGTTCAAAGTACCCTCGCAGGGGTGTCGGAGGACAACCGCAGGGGGGTCGTGCGGATAGGGAAGGACGTCTATCTCATGAACCACATCTCCTGTCCCGGCGTGCTGGTTGAGTGCGGATTTGTCTCCAATCCCGCCGAGGCGCGGCTCTTGGAGGACCCGACCTATCAATTGAAGCTGGCCGCCGCCGTTTTGGGCGGGGTTTTGCAGGGCGTTGAGTGATTGACATAATCTTTTTTGGTATACATAATTCATATGTTTACATAACTGCGAGTTTACATAAAAATAATGGAGGGCTTCGGATGAAGAGCAAGACGGTTTTTTACTGCACCGAGTGCGGAAACGAGTTTCCCAAGTGGAGCGGACAGTGTGCGGCCTGCGGGGCGTGGAACACCATTGTGGAGGAGCCGTCCAAGGCGGAGGACAAGCGCTCCGCGCCCGGTTCCCGGAACGCGCGGGGTAAAAAGCCGGTCACTCTCCGGGAGGTTGACATAACTGAGGAGCTGCGCTTTGATACCGGCCTTGGAGAGCTGGACCGGGTCCTGGGCGGCGGGGCCGTGGAGGGGTCGCTGGTGCTGGTGGGCGGCGCACCGGGGATCGGGAAGTCCACGCTGCTCTTACAGATCTGCCAGCACATGGGGGAGCATCAGAAGATCCTCTACGTCACCGGCGAGGAATCGGAACGACAGCTCAAGCTGCGCGCCCAGCGATTGGGTGTGGACAGCCCGAATCTGCTGATCTTGTCGGAGACGAATCTTTCCGATATCCTGGACGCCGTGGAGGACGTGAGCCCCGATATTCTCATTGCAGACTCTATCCAGACGCTCTATTCGCCGGAGAGCCAGAGCGCTCCGGGCAGCGTCACCCAGGTCAAGGAGTGCACCATGGCGCTGATGCGCCTTGCCAAGGGCGAGCACGTGACAGTCTTTGTCATCGGCCATGTGAACAAGGAGGGCGCCATCGCGGGGCCCAAGGTGCTGGAGCATATGGTTGACTGCGTCCTGTATTTTGAGGGCGATGAGGCCGCCAGCTACCGCATTTTGCGGGCGGCGAAGAACCGCTTCGGGTCCACCAACGAGATCGGCGTCTTTGAGATGGCCGAACGCGGCCTCAGAGAGGTGCCCAACCCCTCGGAAATGCTGCTTTCCGGCCGTCCGGTGAACACGCCAGGGACCTGCGTTACCTGCGTCATGGAGGGCTCCCGGCCTGTGTTGGCGGAGCTCCAGGCTTTGTTAGCTGTAACTAACTATAACGTTCCGCGCCGGACCTCCAACGGGCTGGATTATAACCGGGCCATGCTCCTGTTGGCGGTGCTGGACAAGCGCGGCGGGTTGCGGACCAACGGCCTGGACGCGTACCTCAACGTCATCGGCGGGCTCTATATCAACGAACCGGCGGCGGACCTGGCGGCTGTGCTGGCCATTGCATCCAGCGCCCGGGACATACCCATCCCGGACGATCTGGTGGCGCTGGGCGAGGTCGGGCTCACGGGAGAGCTGCGGGCTGTGGCGCAGCTGGAGCAGAGACTTTCGGAGATCGCGCGTCACGGCTTCAAAAAAGCTATTATTCCGCGCCAGCGCCGCTTCAAGCTGACGCCGCCGGCGGGCCTCAGGCTCTTTGAGGCCGCCACCGTCCGTGAGGCCATGGCGCTGGTCCTGGACGCGTGACCCGCCCTTTTCCCCGTTTTCTCCTCCCCTACATTGAACAAAATTTTTATTTTGTTCAAAAATGTGTGGAATTTTTCCCGGGGGTGTGGTATGCTGTCTATACCACTTCCCCAGACAAAGGAGCTTGCTTTATGGACTACCGCACTGAGGCGCCGGAGATCATCCGGGACTTTCTCAACTACCATGAGAATATCGCCGGCCACTCCCGGCGGACTGTGGACGAATACTATCTGGACCTGCGGACGTTTTTCCGGTACATGAAGGTTTTGAAAAACGCTCTTCCGCGGGATACGGAGCTGGACAGCGTCTCCATCGCCGATGTGGACCTGGACTTTGTCAGGTCCGTCACCCTGTCGGATGTCTACGACTACCTGGGCTACATGTCCCGGGACCGGGTGAAAAATCAGAACGCCCAGGACCCGGAATACGGCCTCAATTCCGCCTCCCGGGCCCGGAAGGTCGCCGCCATTCGCTCCTTTTATAAATACCTGACGCTGAAGACCCACAAGCTGGAGTCCAACCCCATTCAGGACCTGGACTCCCCTAAGATCATGAAATCCCTGCCCAAATACCTGAGCCTCAACGAGTCCGAAAGGCTTCTGGACAGCGTGGATGGAAGAAATAAGGAGCGAGATTATTGCATCCTAACGATTTTTCTCAACTGCGGCCTGCGGATCTCTGAACTGGTTGGACTCAATTTAACAGATGTCCGCGCAGACCATCTGCGGGTGCTGGGTAAGGGCAACAAGGAGCGGGTGGTTTACATAAATGACGCGGTGGCGGAGGCGCTGAACGACTATCTCAAGGTGCGCAAGACCCTGGCGCCGGTAAGTGAAAGGGCGCTTTTCCTCTCCTCCCGGCGGGAGCGGATCTCGAAATCCACCGTCCACACGCTGGTGAAAAAGCACCTGGGCGCGGCGGGGCTCGACGAGACGAAATACTCCGCCCACAAGCTCCGCCACACCGCCGCCACGCTGATGCTCCACTCCGGCGTGGACGTCCGGACCCTTCAGGAGCTTTTAGGCCACGAGCATCTGAACACCACGGAGATCTACACCCACGTGGAAAACGAGGGCCTGCGCGAAGCCGCCATGCTCTCCCCTCTCGCCTCCCATAAAAGAACCGAACCGGCGGCGGAAGACGAGGAGGACGGAGATGAGCCATGACATAAGGCTGAGAGAACAAGGGAGACGCAAAAATGGGTTGTAAGTTTGCGAATATCCAGGTGAAATGTTCTGATTTGGAGGCTGCGCGGGGCGTATTGCCGGAGTTTGTGCTGCGGATCGTATCCGATGGCTGGGTGACGGCGGTGCGCGAGGGACTCTCATGGGGCGAGACGCAGGGGGCGGCGAAAAGGGCCTCGCGGGTCCTCCCCTGCCCGGTGGTCAGCACGAAGTATTTTGACGACGACTATGTGGAATTCGCCGTTTTCCTGGCGGGGAAACGGGCCGCGCGGTTCGTACCCGCGGCGTATGAGGAGTTTCCCCGGGTCCCCGGGAAGCCGGCGGCCTGGCGGGAGGCGCTGGGGCTTTCGGAGGAAGACGAGAAAGCCCTGAAAACCGTCTTCCGGGAGACAAACCCGGAGACGTGTGTCAGGCTGCTGGAGGACGTTCTGGGCTGTCCCCTGTGGGCTGAGGAGGAGATGGTCGACCGGGTCAGCGCCCCCACCGGGGAGTATCTCCAAGCGTATCTTGCACAGAAGGACGCCGAGAGCAAAATTGTCAACCGGAGCCGGCTTCAGCTCCTGGACGAGCTTCCCTGCTTCCGGGCCGTCACCGGAGGCCGGAACATCCTGGCGTGGCGGGACGGTCTTAATGGTCCCGCGGCGTTTTATCAGGTCCGTGACGGGCGCCTCTGCCGGCTTTTCGATGTACCGCCCGCCATCTCGGGCAGGATCCCCCTTCCCATCCCGCCGGAGGGTGGGCCGGACGTTCTGTTCCCTGTGTATATCCAGCGGCCTGAGGGCGAGACGGTGTACACACTGGACCGGGAGGGTCGGCCTCTGGACGAGGTCTTTCTGCCCGGTATGACCCAGAAGCAATGCCTGTCCATAGACTACGCGCATATCCTGGCGGGCGGTCTCTGCCGGAACGTGCGGACCCACGAAAACGACTGGGACATGGGCATCCGGGACACTGCCTACGGCCTCCTGGCGCCTCTCTCCTTCCCGGACGGGCGGCTCTGCTGGTGCTATGACGTGACGGTAAGGCGGGAGTTGATGACCACGGAGAGCTATCTCCTGACCGCCGCCCCGGACGGCACGGACCGGCGGGAGGTGCGGCTTTCCAGTGTCTACCACTGGCAAAGGCCGGTGCTCTGGGGGGACAGGCTCCTTTTAGGCGTCGAGCAGACGCTCCACTGCTTTGACAGCGCCCTCCGGCCCCTCTGGAGTATGGAGCTGGGCCGGAATGTCTATCAGAGCGGGCAGGCGGCCGTGGACGGGAACATGCTCTATATGTCCGTCTCCTATGACAGCCTCACCGCCATCGACCTTGCGGAGCGCCGGGTCATTGCCGGCCGGGAGCTCAGCGAAAGTGAGGTCGTCCTGTTGGTCGGGGTCCTCCCGGGCCTCGGTCCCGTGGTCACCAACGGAGGCTCCGGCCTTCAGGTCTGGGACCAGGCGCTGAAGCCCGTCTCCCGGCACCGGCTGCGCGGGGAA
This sequence comes from uncultured Oscillospiraceae bacterium, assembly GCA_947588605.1. Taxonomy (GTDB): domain Bacteria; phylum Bacillota; class Clostridia; order Oscillospirales; family Oscillospiraceae; genus RUG626. The sequence goes on along the minus strand of CANPYK010000017.1, from coordinate 16,538 downwards.
TTCCGGCACATGTTCAGGCAGGACGGCCGGACGCTCCTCCTCGCCTTCTCCCAGGGCGGCGAAAACTCCTGCCTGCGGCTTTACGAGCTGAAAGGATGATCGTTGATGAATCCATACGTTCAACATCTCAACAGGATCGAGATCATGGTCACCGACAGGTGTACGGGGCGGTGTAAGCATTGCTCCCAGGGGGAGCACGACGGGGCCGGTGGGTGCGTGGATGCGGAGGCCGTGGAGCGGGCGGTCCGGGAGGCGTGCGGGGCCTTTAAGATCACGTCTCTCATGGCCTTCGGCGGGGAGGCGCTCCTCTACCCCGAGGCCGTCTGCCGGATCCTCCGGGCTGGGGCGGACTGCGGCATACCGCGTATCGAGCTCATCACCAACGGTTTTTTCAGCCGGAACGCGGATAAGATCTACGCCGTCACGCGGATGCTGGCCGGCAGCGGCCTCACCGGCGTGCTCCTCTCCGTGGACGCCTTTCACCAGGAGACGATCCCCCTGGGGCCGGTGAAATACTTCGCCCGCCGCCTTTGCGCCGAGGGGATCCCCGTGAAGCTCAGCCCCGCCTGGCTGGGCGGTCCGGAGGGCGAAAATCCCTATAACCAGCGCACCCGGGCGATCCTGCGGGAGTTTGAGGACCTGGGCATTCCCACCGGGGAGGGCAACACCGTCTTTCCCGCCGGCAGCGCCGTCCGGTATCTGGGGGACTACTTCTCCCCTGCCGCTCCCCTGTCCAGCCCCTACGACCAGGACCCCCGCGACATCCGCGCCGTTACGATCTCTCCTGACGGCGCCGTGCTGGGCGGGAACGTGCTTAGAGAGGGGATCCTGGATATTTTGGAGAGGTATAAAGGGTAATTATGCCGGTTCCGGCGGCGAAAAAGCGTCTGATTTTATGTAAGATTTTGTTGCCAACCGAGCGGCGGGGCGGTATAATATAGGGAACCTCTGCACAAATCGCCGCACCAATCTTGACGGCATATTTTCCGCCATAGTTCGTCAAAAAATTTTGAAATACACAAAGTATTCCTGCAATTTTTTGCCTTTCTCTGGCGAAAAATCTGCTCGCCAATCTTGGTACTTCGATTCATTCAGAGATTCCCAAAAGATAAACGCTTCTCACGAAAGAAGGACAAGCTATGATGCGTTATGCCATTGACGGGTCGGTGAAGCCGGAGCGGCACTCCAATTATGACGTGGTCATTGTGGGGGCCGGGATCGCGGGGCTTTATTGCGCGCTGAACCTCTCCCCTGCCCTCACCTGCTGTGTGTTCGCCAAGGAGACCATCGATATCTCCAGCTCCTGGCTGGCCCAGGGAGGCATCGCGGCGGTGACGGCGTCGGACGACGACCCGGAGCTCCATTTCCGGGACACGCTGGTGGCGGGCGCGGGGCTGTGCGACGAAGCGGCGGTACATGTGCTGGTGGACGAGGGGCCACGGGACATCCGCAAGCTCATCGACATGAACGTCCCCTTCGACCTCAACGAGTACGGCGAGCTGGACCTTACACGTGAGGGGGGGCACCACAAAAACCGCATTCTCCATGCCGGCGGCGACGCCACCGGGCGGGAGACGGTGAAGGTGCTGGCGTACATCGCCTCCCAGCGGGACAACATCCTTTTCCGGGACAACACCTTCTTCGTGGACGTGTTCACCGACGACAAGGGCGTTTCCGGCCTTCTTGTGAAGGACGAGGACGGGAAATATGAGACCGTGGCCACCCGCCATCTGGTGCTGTGCACCGGCGGCATCGGGCAGGTCTTCACCTCCAGCACCAACCCGGCCGTAGCCACCGGCGACGGGCTGGCGGCGGCCATCCGGGCCGGGGCGGAGCTGAGGGGGATGGAGTTCATCCAGTTCCACCCCACGGGCCTCTGGACGCCGGAGAGCCGGGGGCGGGCGTTTCTCATCTCCGAATCCGTCCGGGGCGAGGGAGGGCTTTTGAAAAACGCCAAAGGCGATCGGTTCATGGTGGGAAAGCACGAGCTTGCCGAGCTGGCGCCGCGGGACATCGTGGCCCGGGGCATCTACAACGAGATGCGCAAAAGCGGCGAGAGCCACGTCTTCATCGACATCACCCACGAGCCGGAGGAGGAGCTTTCCAAGCGCTTCCCCACCATCTACACCGAGTGCCTGAAGCACGGGATCAACATCGCCCACGACTATATCCCCGTCTGCCCCGTCCACCACTACATGATGGGCGGCGTGAAGACGGACCTGCACGCCTGTACGGCGGTGCCGGGGCTCTACGCCTGCGGCGAGACGGCCTCCACCGGCGTACACGGGGCCAATAGGCTGGCCTCCAACTCCATGCTGGAGTGCCTGGTCTTCGGCCGCCGCGCCGCGGAGCATATCAACGAGACCTTTGAAAAATCGGGCTCAAGCTCGGAGGAGCTGATGCCCGCCCTCCCCGTACGGCCGGCGCTGGATCTGGACTTCGCCGCCCTGCGGACGAGGATGCAGAGGATCATGAGTAAGCATTGCTTCGTCATCCGCACGAAAGAGGGGCTGGAGACGGCCCTTCGCGAGATGCGGGAGATCTTGGCGACGCTCATGGCGGGCTTCGATCCCGCCAAAGCCTATGACGAGGACCTGAGCCTGGCCATCATTTCTGAATCCATCATCCTGTCGGCCCTCTCCCGCCGGGAGAGCATCGGGGCCCATTACCGCGAGAGCTGAGGAGGACTTATGAACACATTGGGACTTGATAAGCTGATTTTAGATGCCCTTTCCGAGGACCTGGGCACCGGGGATATCACCACGGAGAGCTGCATTCCCGCCTCCGCCGTGTCCGAGGGGGCCTTCCGGGCCAAGCAGGACGGGGTCTTTTGCGGGATGGAGGTGCTGGTGCGCGTCTTTAAGCTGGTGGACGAGCGCATCTGCGTCACGCCACTCGTCAAGGATGGGGACGAGGTCAAAAAGGGCCAGGAGCTTGCGAAGATCTCTGGCCCTTCCCGCACGGTCCTGGCCGGGGAGCGGGTGGCGCTGAACCTCGTCCAGCACATGTCCGGCGTGGCTACCGCCACGAGAGCCGCCGTCCGGGCGGTGGAGGGCACCGGATGCGTCATCGTGGACACCAGGAAGATGACGCCGGGGCTTCGGGTGCTGGAGAAATACGCCGTCCGCGCCGGCGGCGGGAATAACCACCGATTCAACCTGGCCGACGGGGTACTCATCAAGGATAACCACATCGTCGCCGCCGGCGGCATCGCCGAGGCCATTCGGGCTGTGCGGCGCAACGCCCCACACACCCTCCGGGTGGAGATCGAGGCGGAGACCGTGGACCAGGTGCGCCAATGTCTGGACGCTGGGGCGGATATCATCATGCTGGACAACATGTCGGTGGAGGATATGCGCCAATGCGTCAAGCTCATCGGCCATCGCGCCCTCACCGAGGCCAGCGGCAACATGGGCGAACGGGACCTTCGGGAGGTGGCCGAGACAGGCGTCGACTACATCTCCATCGGTGCCCTCACCCACTCTGTTCAGGCGCTGGATATCAGCCTGAAGTTTACGAAGTAAGGAAAAAAGGACAATGCGGATATCTTCCGCCTCTTCACGCAGGCGGAGCCCTCAAACATCGAAAGCCAGGACTCCTGCCACGGGGACATCGACTTTCGCCGGACGCTGATCGGCGAACTGCCCGGCGGCAAGCTCGTTGTAAAGCTGGCCACAAACGGCTTTACAGACCAGGAGCATCTTTCGATGTGGGAGCGGCTTGCGCGGGAGTACCGGGCACTGGGGTATTACTGCCCGCGTTTTTTGCGCGACCGCGCCGGGAATTTCCCGCAAATCGACTACGAGGGGCGGCGGTGCGTTGTCTGGGCGGAGGAATTTGCCCCCTATACGCCGGCTGACCGAGCGGAATTTCCCATCACCCTCCCGGACGGGCGGTACATCTGGTACGAAGACGCGATCATCATGAACGCCCGTGTGGCCGCGAAGCGGTTTGACTTCTCTTATCTCCCCTCCGCCTACACGCTGTTTGAGGTATTTGACAAAAATGACGCAGAGCCGGAGGTCCTTGACGTGGCCCACGGCTGGCTCCGCGCGGCTCAGGCCCTGCCTGAGCGCTTCCGTGAGCGGGCCATGGATATATGGGCGCGGTGGGAGGCCAACCGGGCGGCTGTAAAAAGCCGGTACGACGAGATCCCCACCTCTGTCTTCCAGTCGGACATCAACAGGTCCAACATCCTTCTTGACGCGGCGGGCGCTTTCCGGGGCGTCATAGACTTCAATATCGCGGGACGCGACACGCTTTTGAACCTTATCATGCGGGAGGCGCCCTTCACCTGGGGCGACACCGGCGAGGATACGGATGGCCTGAGCCCCGGCGAGGTCGCGAGGCGCGAAAACGACGACGCCGTCCGGTGCATAAAGTACGCTCTCTCCGTTGCTGGCCGGGAGTACCGCTTCTCGGACGCCGAGCGGGAGCTTGCTCTTCCCCTGTTTCGCTGTGTAAAGCCCCTGTGGTTGACAAACTGTGAGTGCCTGGAGGCGGCGAAGACAGACGAGGATATCGCCGCCGCCCTCGACGAGGCGGAGAGGCTTTTGACGGAGGACTTTGACTTCGCCTCCGTGATGGAGTGAACGACATATATACAAATATCCCCGGCACGAACGGTGCCGGGGATATTTGCTTTTATTAAGGAGTTACGCCCGTGGGTGGGCTTTGTTGTAGACGTCTTTGAGCTGTTTTTTCACCACCTGGGCGTAGACCTGGGTGGAGGAGATATCCGCGTGGCCCAGCATTTCCTGGATGGAGCGGAGGTCCGCGCCGTTCTCCAGAAGGTGGGCGGCGAAGGAGTGGCGGAGGGTGTGGGGGGTGATGTCCTTGTCGATCTTGGCGGTCTCCTGGTAATGCTTGACCACCTTCCAGAAGCCCTGGCGGGTCATGCGCTCGCCGTTGACGTTGACGAACAGGGCCTCCTCCGTGGGGGAGGCGATCATCTGGCCCCGGACCAGGTTGATGTAGTCGGACACCGCGCGGATGGCGGCGGAGTACATGGGGATGTAGCGCTCCTTGCCGTGGGTGGAGCACTTGACGATGCCGGCGGAGAGCTTCACGTCGTCGATGTTCATGCTGATGAGCTCACTGACGCGGATACCGGTGGCGTAGAGGAGCTCCAGCATGGCCCTGTCCCGGTAGCCCTTCATGTCGGTGCACTTGGGCTGGTCCAGGAGCAGCTCCACCTCCTCGCTGGTGAGGATCTGGGGGAGCTTTTTCACGCTGCGCTCGATGGGGATATCGTGGACCGGATTCTTCTCCACCGCGCCCTGCTCCTCCATAAAGACGTAGAAACACTTGATGGACGCAAGGCACCTGGCCACCGTGGCGGCGGACCGCCCCTCGTCCCGGAGCCAGTCCATATAATCCTTCACCGTGGACTGGTCCACCTCGTCAAGGCCGGGCCCGCCGTGCTTGGCGAGGTATTCGGCGAACTGGTTCACGTCACGCACATAGGAGAGGAAGGTATTGGAGGACACGTGCCTCTCCTCCTTGAGGTAACGGGAAAACTCGTCTATATAGTTGTTTTCAGGCACATGGCCACCTTCTTTCGTTCAGGAGAAAACGGGAAGCGACGCAAGCCCCGCCGCCAAAGCGGCCCTCTCCCCTATGGCGAGGAGAAGCAGGAGGAGCATCGCCAGGAAAAAGCGAAGGAGATATGCCCTGGCGCCGTTATCAGGCTCCGCCGGGGCGGGGATGGAAAACCAGACTCTCCCTAAATGCACCGCGGACAAAAAAGCCCCGGAGGACACCAGGAGAAAAACCGGCAGGGACAGCGCCGACACCGCGCCAAAGAGCAGACAGCCCATCCTGGCGCCGCCGCCGGCGTAAAGCCGCGTCAGCGTAGAGAGGGCAAAGGCCAGGGTGAAGCCCCGGGCAAAGCAGAGGACCGGGATCCCCACCGCCCCCAGCACGGAAAAGCCCAGGAGGAACGCCAGGACCGGATACCGGGACAGCGTCAAAAGGAAACACGTCAGCCCCAGCTCAGATCCGGAACGCAGCGCCGGCAAATACCCGGCCATGAAGCTCTCCGCGCCGCCGCTTTCCACAAAGCCGGCGGAGAGAAAGGTCCCGGACACGATCCCCAGCGCAAGCAACAGAGCGCAAAGCATATACGCCGGGACGTAAGAGCGCGGAAAGACCGCGGATGCGAAAAGGAAGCGTCTTTTGTTCATGCAAAACCTCACCCGCTAAGAGGGTATGTCCCGGCGGGGCTGGAAATGCCTGAAAAAAGCGCCAACTTTCGAGGGCCTTTTTATCATAATACATCCGGGATAAATAATCAAGAGAAAATCTAAAATTTGTGAATTATGACAAAAAATTATGTTAACAGCGTTATGTTAACTACTTAACCGGTCGCCGCCTCCCCACCCCCGCAAATCCGGTGATTTCCGCTATATTTAGAGTTATCGGTTCACCAAAGCACAACATCTTGGTAATCCGGTTCAATTTATGTCAACATTTGCCCGTAATTACAAATTGTAATATGGGCATGGTCAAATTGACAGTCTCAGCGCCGGCGACGGCGGTGCTTTACGCTCACGGCTCCCGCGGCCACGCCGCCGCACACCATGGCGAGGCACACGGCGGTGTCGGCGCCGCCGGGCGCGTGGGCGCCCTCGAGGCACAGGCCGATGACGACGCGCAAAAGGACGGCGATGAGCGCCGCGCCCGCCCCGGAAATGAGAGCCGCGCCCTTATTTTTGAGCCGCGCGACAAGGGCCCCCACGGCGGCGGCAAGGAAGGCGCAGACAGCCACCAGGGCGCGCTCGGACCCTTCCCCTATCACGCCGGTGGCCACCGGCAGCGCCAGGAACATCACCGCCAGCGTCGAGAGCGCCAGCGTCACCGCCGCGCCCAGCGCCGCGCCGCCAAGGACACGCTTTATGTTGAGCTTATCGTTTTTGGACATAAAAAATCCCTCCCTGAGAACAAGCCTTACAAAGACTTATTCTCGGGGAGGGAGGTTTATGCCTGGATCACTCGCCGGCCTTATCCACAGGCTCCTCGGCGTCCTTGCCGGTGGAGGAGATGCCCCACTTGGCGATCTTGATGCGGACCCGGTCCTCGCCGGTCTCAAAGGTGATATAGTCGCCGGAGACGTTGACAATCTTGCCCACCATGCCGCCGATGGTGACGACGTTGTCGCCCACAGACAGGGAATCGCGCATCTCCTGGGCCTTCTTCTTGCGCTTCTTTTCGGGACGGATCATCAGGAAGTAGAAGACGGCGACGATGATGAGCAGGTAGACGATCATGAGGATCCAGCCGCCGCCACCGCCGGATGTCTGGGACCCGCCCTCGTCAGACCCGCCACTGGTGTCGGCGGGAGGGTTGACGAGGCACCCAGAGAGGGCCGTCAGCATAAGGCAGACGCACATGAGTACGATCAGAACACGTTTGACCTTCGTAGAAGACATGGTAGACCTCCAAATTTTATGGTATAAATGATACTTTAACCATTATAACCGCTTTCCGGGGCAAATGCAAGCTTTTTTATATTCTTTGCCCCAGAAGGTCCGTGTATGTGGCCCGGAATTCGTCAAAGGTCCCCGCGTCCAGGCTTTCCCGGATGCGCTCCATCAGGGTATTGTAAAAATAGAGATTGTGGGCCACCGCCAGACGCAGTCCCAGGATCTCCCCGGAGGCGAAGAGGTGCCTGAGGTACGCTCGGGAATAGGTCCGGCATACAGGGCAGTCACATTCCGGGTCCACGGGGGAGGTGTCGCGGGCGTATTTCTCGTTTTTGATGTTGAGGACGCCCCGCCAGGTGAAGAGATGTCCGTGGCGGCCGTTCCGGGCGGGCATGACGCAGTCAAAAAAGTCGATGCCCCGGTAGACCCCCTCGATGATGTTGGAGGGCGTCCCCACGCCCATGAGGTAGCGGGGCTTGTCCTTGGGCATATGCTCCTCCACGGCGTCTATTGTGTCGTACATCTCCTGAGTGGTTTCCCCCACCGCCAGGCCCCCGATGGCGTAGCCGGGGAGGTCCAGGGCGGCAATGGCGTCCATGTGGTCACAGCGGATGTCCTTATACGTAGCGCCCTGGTTGATGCCGAAGAGCACCTGGTCGGGGTTCACGGCGTCGGGAAGGGCGTTTTGCCGCTCCATCTCCGCCTTGCACCGGACGAGCCACCGGTAAGTCCTCTCCGCCGACGCCTTCACGTAGTCGTAAGGCGCGGGCAGGCCGATGCACTCGTCGAAGGCCATGGCGATGTCGGAGCCGAGATTCGCCTGGACACGGACGGAGTCCTCCGGCGACATGAAGATCCGCCGCCCGTCGATGTGGGAGTTGAAGGCGGCGCCCTCCTCGGTAATCTTCCGGAGCTTGGCCAGGGAGAAGATCTGGAAGCCCCCGGAGTCGGTGAGGATGGGGCCCTGCCAGTTCATGAATTTGTGGAGGCCCCCCAGCTCCCGGACGAGCCCGTCGCCGGGGCGCAGGTGCAGGTGATAGGTGTTGGAAAGCTCGATCTGGCACTTGAGCGTCCGCAGATCCAAAGCGGACAGGCCCCCCTTGATGGCGGCCTGGGTGCCCACGTTCATAAAGACAGGCGTCTCGGCGACGCCATGGGGACAGGTGAAGCGGCCCCGGCGGGCGCGGCCCTGGGTCTTCAATACCTCAAACATACGGTCCTCCCAAAGTGTGGTCGCGTCTATTATAACGCCTGGCGGCCGCTTTTTCAAGCCGTTACACAGCAAGTTGGCCCCTTAGGATGCTTTTCCTTCACGCATCCTTTACATTTTGCCTCTTGAACCGGGACCGGTTTTCTGCTAAAATAGGGCCGCTATGGAAAAAAAGAGAGAAAAAACTGTCATCCTGTCCTCCAGCGGAACACGGGCAAAGAAGCGAAAGCGCCGTAAGTGGCCCATCGTCCTTTTCAGCGTGTTCCTTGTCCTCGTGTGCCTGTACCTCATCGCCGTCTACTCCAACATCCCGTTCATCAAGCGCATGAGAACGCTTTACATCGAGACGGCCATGAACACCTTCACCCACAAGTGGCTGGCCACCGCCTTCATCCCCAAGGGCGTCATCGACCAGGTGATGGAGGACCTTGACAAGGTCCTGGAGGAGAACAAGGTCCCGGAGAGCGACCTGCCTCCCGGTCCCACGTCGGCGCCCCCCACCACGCCCCGGCCCTCCGTGACCACGCAGCCCAGCCCCACGGAGAAGCCCGACATGGGCCTGGACGCGCTGATCGCCCTTTTCTGGGAGATCGACCCCGCCACCGTACCGGAGGACCTGGATTGCCACGACCTGCAGATCAAGGACATCGAGGACCTGGGCATCAAGACCACCGCCGGCGACGCCGTCTGGGCCATCGACATGCCCAACGGCATCCTCATCATGACGGTGGAGGGCAAGGCCAGCGGCGTCAGCTATAAGGGAAAGCTGGCCATCGTCCGGGATTCCTCCAGGGTCATGCTGGCTGTCAACGACCGGGCGGGTTACGGCAGGAACGTCACCCAGTTCTGTTCCCGGAACGGCGCTGTCCTGGGCATCAACGCCGGGGGCTTCGTGGACCCCGAGGGCACCGGCAAGGGCGACATCCCCGTGGGCCTGGTCCTGGCGGAGGGAAAGATCATCAACGAGCCCATAGGCGGCAATTACCAGATCTGCGGCTATGACTACGACTATAACCTGCGGATGGGGTATGACGTGGACCTCACGACGCTCAAGTATGCCGTGGAGTTTATGCCCATTGTGGTCCTCAACGGCAAGAATGCCCTGAAGGGCACCACCGGTATGGGCATCCAGCCCCGTACCGTCATCGGTCAGGCCGCGGATAAGTCCACCCTCTTCCTCATCATCGACGGCCGCCAGCCCACCCACAGCGTGGGCACCACCCTCCCCGAGTGCGCCGAGATCCTCCTGCGCTACAATTGCTTCAACGCCATGACCATGGACAGCGGCTCCAGCGCCTCCATGACCTACATGGGCGAGATGATCACCAAGACCAGCTCCCCGACCAAAACCGGCCGCACCCTCCCCAACGCCTGGGTAGTCAAAGGCACCTGGCCGGAGGAGTAAGAAAAGAACAATTTTCCCCGGTGCGTCTCGTACCGGGGATTTTTTACGCTTTCAGATAGAGAGTTCCCGCTTGAAAATCCAGCAGAGAGGGCTGGGGCGAGAGGACGTGGTAACCGATGACGCCGTCCACGTCAACGCGCTCACGGATCTGGGAGATGTCGGTAAAGACCGCCGCCACGTCGGGGTATGTGCGTCCGGCCAGAGTCACCGCCGGGAGGGTATAGACCCCCGGCGCGTCCTCCAGCGGCGCTGCCGGGACGGTCCCCTGGAGCTCGGAGGCAAGAAGGCACGTGTTGGCTCCGGTATCCAGGACGAACCGGCGCTCCCGCCCGTCCAGCTCCAGTGTGACTACCGGGAGGGCCTCCATCACGAGGGGCGCGGACGCCCAGCCGGAGGTATCCGTCTCAGGGGCGAAGGTCACGGTGGACTGTCCGTAATCCACAAGGACCGGGACGCGGTCAAAGGCGTCGATACCCACGGAACCGAGAAAGTCAAGGTCCGGCTCCAGCGTCCTGAGGCTCTTTTCCACGTAATCCATGTCCATCACCAGAGCCGAAACGCCGTCAAGGGGGATCCCCGCCACGCTGGCGTCGGAAAGCTCCGTCTCCTCCACCTGCTCTAAAACGACCTGACCGTCAAATTTTCCGATCTCCCGGGACTTGCCCTCCAGCTGCGGGAAGTGGTTCCGGTTCAGCGCCGTCTGCATGGTGCCGGTATCGAAGGCCATCCAGCCCTCCGTGCCGCCGATTTTGGCCGGCAGAAGGAGGATGCCCGCCAGGTCCTTAAAGGGGATCGCTTTGTTGAAAAATTCTTGCTTCATAGGGCTCCTTTCCTCCCCGCTCCAATAAAAGAAGGGACCGCTTGATCTCGATGCCGCCGGCAAAGCCTGTCAGCACCCCGTTGGCGCCGATGACGCGGTGGCAGGGGATCAGGATACAGATGGGATTGACGTGGCAGGCCCCGCCCACGGCGCGGGCGGCGTTGGGGCGGCCAAGGGCACGGGCCAACTCACCGTAGGTGCGCGTCTCGCCGTAGGAGATCGCCAAAAGCGCCTCCCAGACGGCCCTCTGGAAGGGCGTCCCCGCGTACCGGAGGGGCAGGTCGAAGGTCCTGCGCTTACCGGCAAAGTACTCCACAAGCTGTGTATAGACTCTCTCCCACAGAGGCGGAGGCTCCGCGGACGTCTCTCCCCTGCCGAAGCGCAGGGAGACGACGGTCCCGTCTTCGATGCCGCAGACAAGGTCGATGCCGGAGAAGGAGGCGGTACAGAGAGTCACCATTTTTCTTCACCTCCGGTTAGTTTGGCGTCAAATCGCAAATACTACCGAAAAACACCTTGGAGGCCGGTATGGATACGATCTGGACGCGGAAATTTTCGGAAAAAAGCTATCCTCCCCTGATCGGGGAGCTGGAACGGGAGGCGCTGGTCATTGGCGGCGGCATGACGGGAATTCTTATCGCCCGGGAGCTTACGGACGCCGGGGTCCGCTGCGCGGTGCTGGAGGCCAACCGCGTCGGCTCCGGCGTCACGGCGGGCACTACGGCGGTGGTCAGCGCCCAGCACGCCACGCTCTATCAGGACCTGATAAAGTCCTTCGGCGCAGAAATGGCGCGGGGGTATCTCAACGCCAATCTGGAGGCCGTCCGCGCCATCGCGGAGAGGGCAAAAAGCCTTGACTGCGACTACGAGGAGAGACCGTCCCTCATGTGGTCGGCCACGGACGGGGCCAAAATGCGCAGGGAGGCGCAGGCCGTGCAGGAGCTGGGCTTTCCGGCGGTGTTCACTGATACGGCGCCCCTGGGCCTCCGGTGCGCGGGCGCGGTGGTGTTCCCGGGGATGGGCCAGTTCCACCCCCTCAAGTTCCTGCGGGCTATGGCGGAGGGGCTGGAGATCTATGAACACAGCGCCGTGCGGAAGGTGAAGGGCATGACGGCATCCACCGACGGCGGGTCCGTGCGGGCTAAACACATCATTTTCGCCTGCCACTTCCCCTTTATGGACCGGCGGGGGCTCTATTTTATGAAGATGCACCAGTGCCGCGAGAGCGTGATCGCGGTGGAAAACGCCCCGGCACTGGATCTAAGCATGGTTGAAAACGCCCAGGCCGGGTTCTTCCTGCGCGGATATGGGGACAAGGTCCTCGTGGGATGCGGGAACCATCTGCCGGGGGAGGAAAACGATGATTTTGCACGCCTGGAGAGGTTTCTGAAAAAGCACCTGCCCGACGCGAAGGAGATCTGCCGCTGGGTCAATCAGGACTGCTTTACTTTGGACGGGGTGCCCTACATCGGCCCCTATTCCCCCGCCACGCCGCATATCTTCGTCGCCACGGGCTTCAACGCCTGGGGGATGAGTACGTCCATGGTCGCGGCCAGGCTCCTCACAGCGCTCGTTACAGGCGCAACGAGCCCCTATGCGCGGGTCTTTTTCCCCGCGCGGAAAATGGCGGTAGGGCCGCTTTTGCAAAACGCCGGCCGCAGCGCCGCAAACCTCCTGACGCCCACGTTCCCGCGGTGTACGCACCTGGGCTGCGCCCTCAAGAAAAACGAGAGCGCCGGCACCTGGGACTGCCCCTGCCACGGCTCGCGGTTCAACAAGGACGGGTCGGTGATCACAGGCCCGGCGGTAAAGCCTCTGAAGCTCAAATAGAGCCGGTAAAAAGGCGGCGGAGGTACTCCCCCGCCGCCTTATCGACATCATAGGTCCAGCTTGCCCATGAAGTACGGCAACTGCTTTTGCCACCAGCACCAGTCGTGGTTCACGTCGAAGCCCCAATAGTCGAACCAGGCCGGGATGGCCTTCTGGCGGCAGACGGCGTCCAGGGCGCGGGTGCCGGCCAGAAGCTCGTCCTCCCAGGCCCCCTGGCCCACGCAGAAGATGAGTTGGGACTGGCGGTAGAGCTCCATATACGGGTGGTCGAAGGGCATATTGGGCAGGAAATAGACCGGGGAATTGTCGTAGATGAGGTCGTCCATGTAGCCCTGGATAAAGTCGTTGGCGTTATAGGTGCCGCTGAGGGCCACTACCGTGTCATAGAGGTCCGGGCGGCGGAAAAAGAAGATGCCGTCATGGACTGCGCCCATGGAACAGCCGGTGAGCATGGCCTTCCCGTGGACATCCCCCAGCTCGTAGACCCTGGGGGTGAGCTCCAGGGTGATGTAGCGAAAATACCGCTCCTGCATCTCGATGCGGTGACGGGGGCTGTCGTACTTGGCCGACCAGCTCTCCGTGTCGATGGAGTCGGGACAGACCAGCATGATCTTCCCCTCCTCGATCCAGGGGCGCATACACTCCACCATGCCGAAATTCTCAAAATCCCAAAACCGCCCGTCCTGGGGCGGGAAAGCGAAGCACACCTTACCGCGATTGCCGTAGACCTTGAACTCCATGTCCCGGTCCAGCTCCCGGCTCCACTCCTTGAAATAACGAACGTCCATAAGCTTATCTCCCCGCTTATTCCTTAGACTTCTTTTTTGCGGTCACGAATTTGATGAATTCCTTCGCCGCCTTCCGGTCCGGGGCGTGGGCGATGAAGGTCTCGTTGCCCATCTGATCGAGCCATATGGCGGGAAGGCGCTCATACTTGACGATGCTCTCACCGTATTTTTCGAAGATCTCCTCGTTGGTATGTACATACTCGTAGATATCCCGCCGGTCGGCGGTGACGGAGAAGTGGTCGTCTCCGCCGGGCTGGAGCCTTCTCTCGTCATAGGCTACCATCTCCGCCCAGATCTCGTAGACGTCAGTGGAGTGGGCGTAGTTCATCATGTCCGGGGTGTAGCTGCCCGCGGGGCGCATATTGACCTCCAGACCCACAAAATCGCCCACATCCCCAAGGCCAGCCTTCGCCACCTTGAGCTTGAAAAACTCCAGATGGATGAAGCGGCTGCGGGCGCCGAAGGCCTTCGCCGTGGCGCGGCCCAGCTTGCGGAGCTTCGCGGGCATGTCCGCCTCTACATAATAGGCCAGGTCCAGCTTGTCGTTGACGATGTCCATGATGGAGGGAGGCCAGGCGGTCATGGACTCAAAGAGGGGCTCGCATTTGGAGTTGGTGATGGCGTCGTAGCTGTAGATATCGCCGGTGATGAACTCCTCCATCACATAAGGCACCGGCGGCAGGTCAGCGAAGAAGCTGTCAAAGTCTTCCTCGTTTGTGAGCTTATAGGTGGCGTTGGCGCCCACGCCGTTGTCGGGCTTGACGATGACCGGGTAACCCACAAGGTCGATGAACTGGCGCGCCGCCTCCTTTGTGGTGACCTGATGGCACCGGGCGGTGGGGACGCCGGCCTTTTTATAGAACTCCTTCATCCCCCACTTGGACTTGAAGCACGCCACCTCCTGGGTGTTGACGCCGGTGGTCACGTTGAAGTCCGTGCGCAGTCTGGCGTCCTGCTCCAGCCAATACTCGTTGTTGGACTCGATCCAGTCGATCTTGCCGTACTTGAAGGCGAAGAACGCCACGGCTCGGTACATCTGGTCGTAGTCCTCCATGTTGTCCACCCGGTAATACTCGGTGAGCGCGCCCTTGAGCCCGTCGGAGAGGCTGTCATAGGAGCTGTCGCCGATGCCCAGCACATTGACGCCGTTGCGCCGCAGCCGGTCGCAGAAATTCCAGTAGATGGGTGGGAATTGCGGGGAGATAAATATAAAATTCATATGGATCATCCTTTTGCAGATTTAGCGCGGAAAATCGCGTCAAAAGGTATTATATCCCTATTGATGCGGCTTGTCAATCCGCTGGGGCAAAAACCGCGTTCACTCGTCGCCACGGATTTTCATGAAGCTGAATTCTCCATACCCATCGGAGGGGCGGTTCTCGCGGTTGCAGGACCAGAGGCACAGCTTGGCGCCGGTCCAGGTGGCACGCGTCAGGGGGTACTTATCGCCGATGTCCTCATACTTTTCCCCGTCTGACGACCAGGAGAAGCCGTAGGTCTTGTCGCCGCAGAACCGCAGGCGCAGATACGCCTGCCCTGTCTCAAGCTCCCGGCTGGCGGCCAGGACCTCGGAAGCCTCCCCCTCAAAGGCGGGGTCTGTCACCTCGCCCCGATAGAGGGCGAGGCGAAAGCCCGTCTTGGTGCGCTGAAGGCCCAGACAGCCGTAGGAATGACCGATGACGCCAATGGACGCCATGTCGCCGGGGGCGCCCTTTTCCGAAAGGGACACCTTCGTGACAGCCGTCAGGGCCGGGTGCTGGGGGATCTGGGTCATGGCGTTGGGAGCGTACCACAAGAGGTTCTCCCGCCTGTCATTGGCAAGGCACGCAAGGCGCAGAGCGCCCTTCGCCCTGTCGTGGTGATAATAGCGCTCCTTGGGATTGGCCTGCCACTGCCACTGGATGCCGGGGCGGCCGGAGGCAAAGTCGTCGGACTGGGCGATCTCGTATAGAGGCTGCCCCTCCGCCGGCATATCCCACTCCCCCACCGGCTCACCGATGCCGTCGGCGTCGCTGTCACAACCGATCAGGGGCCAATCCGAGAGGAAGCGCATGGGCTGGAGGTGGGTGATCCGACCCAGCTCATTGACATCCTGGAAGTGGATAAACCAGCTCCTCCCCTCCGGGTCCGTCACCCAGCCGCCCTGGTGGGGGCCGTTGACGGCGGTATGGCCCTGGCGCATCACGGTCTTGTATTCGTAAGGGCCCCAGATATTTCGGGCGCGGAGGGCCGACTGCCACCCCTCCGCCACGCCTCCCGAGGGGGCCAGGATGAGGTACCAGCCGTTGACTTTATAGATTTTTGGCCCCTCGATCCCCGGCGCGAGGCTGGTGTCCTCGAAGATGACCTGAGGCTTCCCCAGGAGAGCGCGGCAGTCCGGATCGATCTCCACTATCGAGAGGCGGTCGCGGATCCCGGCGCGGCTCTTGGCGTAGGCGAAGACCATATAGGCCCGCCCGTCGTCGTCCCACAACGGGCAGGGGTCCTCCCAGCCCCTGGCCTCGCAGAGCATATTGAGCGCAAATTCCCCGTAGGGGTCTTTGGAGCGGGCCACCAGGATCCCCTCATCCACTAGAGGGATAAAGGCGATGAAGGTGCCGTTGTGATACCGCAGGGACGGGGCCCAGGCGCCGGAGCCGTGGGAGGGGCGGTCGTACTTTTCAAAGGGCAGGGAGCGGACGCAATAGTTGATGAGCTCCCAATGGACCAGGTCCCTGGAGTGGAGGAGCGGCACGCCGGGCAGGTAGGTAAAGGAGGAGGCGACCATGTAGTAGTCCTCCCCCACCCGGATCACGTCCGGGTCTGAGTAGTCGGCGTAGAGGATGGGATTTTTGTACTTCATAACGTCTTTTCACAGGAAGGCGGCTGCCTTGTCAGGGCGGCCGCCAATGGCTTTATGGTGTTTGCGGACCGGTCACTTGATAAGCGTGACGGTGCGGATAACGGGGGCCAGGGTGTTGGCGACGGTGGACATGAGCTTGATGAAGATGTCCAGCGCCACGCCCACCACGTCCTTGCGGGTGTCGCCGATGGTGTCGCCGGTGACGGCGGCCTTGTGGGC
>CANPYK010000016.1 GCA_947588605.1 uncultured Oscillospiraceae bacterium | reverse complement strand
CAGCTACCACACATTTTCGAGCTTCATAGCAAGCAGGCTCAGCGAGAGCGTCGAGGATATCTTCAAAGCCGTCATGGAGTACATATGCGAAAAGGACCATGTGGATCTTCAGCATGTGTACATAGACGGCTCGAAGTTCGAGGCTAACGCAAATAAGTACAGCTTTGTCTGGAAGAAGGGGACGGAGAAACAGCGGTATAAGCTTTTCAGCAAAATTTCCGCCCTTTTCGATGAGATGAACGAGACGCTGAGATACGCCGGTGTCCATATCCCGGTGAGCACCGAGTACAGCCCTGAGGGCCTGGAGCTGACCGCAAAACGATATCTGGAAGTGACCGGCCTCGATGAGAGCAGATTCGCGTCCGGCAAGGGACACCGCAAGAGCGTAGAACAGAAGCTTTACGAAAAGCTCGGCCGGTATAAGAACAAGCTCAGCGAATACGTAGAGAAGCTGAAGATCTGCGGCCCAGACAGGAACAGTTATTCCAAGACAGACCACGACGCCACATTTATGCGCATGAAGCGTGACTATATGGGCAACGACCAGCTGCTCCCGGCGTACAACGTACAGATCGGTGTGGCGGATGAGTACATCGCCGTTCTCGACGTACAGCAGTACAGGTCGGACATGGACTGCTTTGTGCCGCTGATGGAGAAGTTCAGGGAGCAATACGGCTTCTATCCCAAGTATCCTGTTGCCGACGCGGGGTACGGGTCCTTCAATAATTACATCTTCTGCCAAACGAATGGGATGGAGAAGTACATGAAGTTCCCGATGTACCGGAAGGAAACGAAGGACGCGGCCTACCGGGACAACCCGTTCCGAGCGGTGAATTTTAAGACGGATGAAGGCGGAGGCCTCATATGCCCAAACGGGAGAAGGTTCAGGCTTTCCTACCGTCAGGACATCAGGGGGAACAGATACGGACGGCAGGAAGAGGTCTATGAGTGCGTAGACTGCTCAAATTGTCCGTATGCGCAAAAATGCAAGAAAACGGAAAAGAACAGGACGGTGCACCTGAACCGTGAACTGATGGCGATGCATGAGGAAGTTCTCCACAATCTCAACTGCATCCACGGCGCGCTCTTGCGGATGAACCGCTCCATCCAGGCCGAGGGGGCCTTCGGGGTCATGAAGCAGGACCGAGGATACCGCCGGATCCGGCGCAGAGGGCTGAAAAGGGTCAAGCTCGAGATCATACTGGCCTCTATTGGCTTCAACCTCTATAAATTTCACAACAAACGCAAGCGCCTCCAGGAAGCCGCGTGAGATAACGCAGGTCAAGTTTCATGGGGGGTAAGGGGGAGGTGTGACCTTTTTTGACCAAATACCGGTATCTTTCCACGCAAAAGCCGGGGCTGTGAAAAGCTGAGTTTATTTCTGCTCTTTTTTCACAGCCCCATGTCTTATTTTAATTAGATATTAGTATAAAGGGACTCGAACCCTCGGCCTCTCGGACGCGAACCGAACGCTCTCCCAGCTGAGCTATGGGCCCATATATTTCCAACTATTCAATTTTAAGCGGTGCGAACCGGATGCCTGCGAATGAGTTGCGGGGGTAGATTTTTGGGGGCTATAAGCGGCCCGTATCCTCTCGCACATTGGTCAGTTTTGTGCGCGGGGTGTATGGTCGGAATCGTATGTGAGAAAATGAGAATCAGATGATTGCATTTGCAATCATCATGTGTTATACTATACTCACAACGAGAAGGAGGGATCGGTATGGCAAACACACTGGTACAATTTCGTATGGAGGAGACGGCCCGCATCAAGGCGGCGGGCATCTGCGAGAGGCTGGGGATCGATGTCCCCACTTATCTGCGTATCTGCATGGCGCGGCTCATCGAGGAAAACGGCGTGCCCTTCAGCATGACATTGGAGAACAAGGCGGAGAGCCGTGGGCTCCGGGCCATGAAGGAGGCCAGCCGGATAGCGGAGGCGCATGGGAACGCCGAAATGACGCTGGAGGAGATCAACGCTGAGATCAACGCCGCCCGCGAGGAGGGGTCACGGTGAGATATTACGCCGTTTTGGATACCAACGTCATCGTCTCCGCCATGCTGCGGTGGCGATCCGTTCCCGGCAGTTTGCTGGAACTTGCCTTCGACGGTGTGATCGTCCCCGTATTAAATGAGGAGATCATGGCCGAATACCGCAATGTCCTGGCACGGCCAAAATTCCACCTGACAGAGGAAATCATCGAGGACGTTATTGCCGACATGACAGAGCGCGGCGTTTTTGTGGACGCGGAGGTTCTGGCATGGGATCTGCCCGACGCCAAGGACAAGGTATTCTACGAGGTGGTCATGGAGGAGCGCAAGTCCGAGGACGCCTACCTCGTCACCGGCAACCTGCGCCACTTCCCGGTAAAGCCATTTGTGGTGACACCGAGGCAGATGCCGGACATCATTATCGAGGACGCCCGGGAAGGGGAAGGCTAAGAGAATATGTTCACGAATGACGCCCTGTACTGTTAAAGCCAGTACGGGGCGTTTCGTATTATACGAAACGCACACACTTCGCCGGGTGTTTTTAGCGAGTTCGTATTCAAAAATAATTCTCCCTTTTGACAGTCAGGTTCTTCTCGACTTTCGCAGTTCCTTGCGGTATTGTGTGTTGCCAGAAGGAGGGTTTCATATGGACAGCATCATAAACGAACTCTACTACGGCAATATTCGCCCGGTCGAACAGATGGGCAGGCTTACCCCGGAGGCAAAGGCTATATTGAAGCGGCTTCATGAAAGCGAGGATAAGCTTGAGGAAAGCCTGAACGAGCAGGAGAAAACACTGCTCCATGCTATTCAGGACGACCGGCTTGAGGTTGACAGTATCATTCAGGAAAACCGCTTCCGTGAGGCATTCACGCTGGGCGCAAGATTAATGGTTGAGATGCTCACAGGCCGCATGGATCAATCGTGGGAGGAGTCATTATCGTGAAGAGATTTGTGAACGACATTAGCCGCGCGCCCTCACTCTCTGGCGTAGACGTGGAGGAAGACAACCTCGTTGGGCTGGACGGTTTGGGTGAAGCGGAGGGTGGTGTCCTGGGTTTGGGGGGTGGACATGGCAAGGCGGGGGAAGCAGGCCTGACGGAGGTAGCGGATGTCGTGGGGCTTTAAATCCCGCTCGAACTGGAGCTGCTGCCACTCCCCCAAAATGCTGCCCTCGCGCTCCGAGATGCTCCTGGCCTTCACGGTGCAGACGGCGTTTCGGGGCATATTCCTGAGGGTGAAGGTGAGCTCGATGGGGTCCATGTCCTCGAAAAGCTCGTCGAGCCGCCCCGGCTCAAAGGAGCTCTCGGCGCGCATATAGAAGCTGCTGTTGAAGTGCTTCTGATTGGAGCACAGGATATGGAGGCTCCCGTCCTGGGCGCGGGTGACCACGTAGTTTTCGCCCCGCTCCACAAGGGTGAGGCCCAGGGTGTTTAGCATTTGCAGGGAGAAATAGGCGGGCTTGCGGATGGAATCCGCGGTCAGAAGCCCCATGCCGCCGCTGACCACCGCGTAGGTGTCGTAGTGGCTCCCCAGGAGGTCCGAGCCGACGCTCACGGCGATGAGGTCCGCCGCGTCCCAAATTTTTGGAAGTTTCTGGGCGATGTACGCCGCCCGGTAGGTGCTGTCGTTGAGGAGGTTCCTGTCGGAGATGGAAAAGCTCCACTCCGCCACAAAGAGCTTGCAGTCGTGAAGGCCACCCTCCCGCAAAAGCTCCCGCGTCCCGCGAAGCTGCTCCTCCTCGCTGTGGGGGTCGCTGGAGCGGTGGGCCACGGGGGAGCGCCGCCCCTCCTCGCTATAGTAGGGGAACAGGAGCATGGACCAGAAGTCCGGGACGCACCCCAGCTCCCGGCACCCCAGAAGGAAGTCCCTCTGCCGCTCCTCCATCCAGCCGGGAATGGCGCCGGGGCCGCCCACGCGGGCAAAGGGCAGGTGCTCCTTGACGGTTTTGTGAAAATAGGCGTACGCCGCGAGGAAGTCAAAGCCCCCGCCGTCCGCGTAGAGGGCGTCGGAGTCGTCGGTGGTGAAGATGTAGCTCAGCTCAAAGATCCACTGGCTCACCTCGCCGCGTCCATAGCGGTTGGCGATGTGTCGGATGAAGTCCCGCAAAAGGTGCTCCCAGGCGCGGCGGGATTTAAAGTCGATATAGGTGTGCTCCTGGGTGATAAAGCCGCTCTCGTCCCTGGTGATGGTGGCGGGGCGGCTGCCGAAGTCGAGCCAGGGCTTGATCCGGTGGGATACCAGAAAGTCCAGGACGCTGTCGATCTGTGTGTAGTTATACCCGCCCAGGTGCTCGCCGTCGGTGAGCATCAGCCTTTTGGAGAATACGTCCCAAAGCCGCACATAGGTAAAGCCGATGTTCTCCGTGAGGTCCAGGACGTGCTCCCGCATCCCGGCGTAGGACAGCATGGACACGGGGCCAATGTTCACCACCTGATTCCAGTTCTTGGTGAAGGTTTCCCCGGCGGCAGCATCCGCCTCCACCTGGATGCGCCGGCGCCGTTCGGTGAAGCCGGGCTCCTGGACCACCAGCGTCTCGGATTCGGACAGGCGCTCCCGGACGGAGGCGATGTAGGCCCGCTCGGACTCCCGCTCCGCCGCCATGGCCTCCCGGCGTAAGCGCCGGTACTCCGTGGGGCTGACGCCCTGGCGCTCCCGGAAGGCCCGGTTGAAGACGGAGAGGTTGGAAAAGCCGCAGTTGACGGCGATCTTCGTCACGTTCTCGTCGGTCTGCTCCAGCTCCAGCGCCGCCGCGTGGACGCGGACCTGGCTCAGGTACTCCACAAAGCCCATGCCCGTCTCCTTTTTGAAAAACCGGGACAGGGTGGAGGGGGAGACGTACATCTCCGAGGCCAGATGGGAAAGGCCCACGCTCTCCCGGTAGTTCTGGTTGACGTACTGGAAGATCTGCTGGAGCCGCGCCTCGTCGCTGACGGCCCCGCCCTCGCCGGGGAGCTCCACGATGTAGTGCTCCACCAGGCAGTCCAGGAGCTTCAGAAGGTGGCTGTCCAGGAGGCAGTCGGTCTTCCGCCGCCCTCGGAGGTAGTAGTACACCAGCGCCCGGAAGATCCCCCGCAGGTCGTGGTAGGAGCGGCTCTTGTCCTCGGCGCTGGAGCAGCGGAACACCACCGCGCCGGTGCCCAGAAGCTCCCACACCATGCGCCAGGGGTACTTGACACAGCACAGGACCGTCCCCTCCGGGCAGTCCACACTGTGGGGGAGGCTGGAATTGATGAGGAAGATGTCCTCCTCGTCCATATGGACCGTCCGGCCCTGGATGTGCACGTCCGCCGGGCCCTGGACGGTGAACAGGACATCGATCTCCGGGTGCCAGTGCTCCTGGGCGTTTTCGCCGTGAAGGAGCACCAGGCGCATCCCCTGATAGGTGCTCACGGGAACCACCTCGTTTACATTAGTACGGAAATTGTATCATACGCCGGCAGATTTGTCAAACACGTCCTCTCGGAAGGTCCGGGAAGACGTGTTTTTTGTGTAGGTTGACATAGTTTTGAAAAAATCCAGCTTTTTTCAATTGCAAAAAGTGTGTGACGATTTTTGCACGCAAAGGGGGAGTGACGCGCCGGTTTGCAAAAAATAATGACCGAAAGCGCAAGGAGCGGCAAGCGGTTTTTGTGCGGTTTCACTATAATGAACTCACCAACCGGCGGAAAAGGCCCGGAGCAGGGGGCCGGATCGCCGGAGCACATTCCAAGGGGCGGGACGTTTGGGGGGAAGCCGCCAAAAATCCACAGCCCGTCCCATAAGAAAGGAAGGTTTCCATGAGCAGTCCAACCAAGGAAAAAACAAGTCCCAAGCTGTTGACGGCCTACGCGCTGGGAGAAGTCGGGTGCCAGATGAGCTGGTACATGGTCAACTCCTACCTTAATCTGTTCTACACAGATATCGTGGGCCTGACGGGTGTGGCCATCACCATCATCGTGGCTATCGCCCGTATCTGGGACGCCATCAACGACCCCATGATGGGCAACATCGCCGACCACACCAACACCCGTTGGGGCCGCTTCCGTCCCTACCTCTACATGGCGCCGCCGTTCCTGGCCATCTTCAACATCCTGACCTTCACCGTTTTCCCCGTGAAGGGCGTGATGAAAGCGGTCCTGTGCCTTATCTGCTACGTGGGCACCGGCATGGCCTACACCGCCTGCTCTATCGCCTATCAGGCCCTGCAGAACGTCATCGCCATTGACTCCCGCGTCCGCCAGAACCTGGCCACCGCCCGCAGCGTGGGCTCCTCGGTTATCGGCATCATCCTCTCCGCCGCCGTGCCCAAGATCATGAAGGCGTTCACCGTGAACCCCATCATCAACCCCGTCACCGGCGAGGCCTCCGCCGACGCCCACGGCTACTTCATGGCCGCCGTCATCGCCTCCGTCGCCATGATCCCCATCTTCTGGCTGTGCGCCGCCGGGTGCAAGGAGAAGTACACAAGCGAGCTCCACTCCAGCGCCCCCGCCGAGAAGACCAGCTTCCTCCAGAACCTCAAGTCCCTGGTCCAGAACGACCAGCTCCTCATGGTGGTCCTGGCCACCGTGGCCGGCACCATCTGCGTCACTGGCCGCTACGGCATCCTTACTTACTACGTCATCTATGTGGTGGGCAGCTTCGATCTCATCGGGCCCGTGTTCACCTCCATGACCATCGGACAGCTGGTGGGCACGCTGACCGTCCCCTTCGGCACCAAGATTTTCGGCAAGAAGAACTACATGATCATCATGAACCTGATCATGGCTCTGGGCTTCGTCCTGCTGTTCATCTTCCCCTCCAACAACATGTACGTCATCTGCGGCCTCTCCTTCCTGGGAGCCCTGGGCTTCGGCGCTCCGGCCATCTGCTACGGCATGGTGGGCGACTCCATCGAGTACGGCGCCTGGAAGCTTGGCAAGCGCCAGGAGGGCCTGGCGGCCTCCATGCTCAGCTTCGGCGTGAAGCTGGCCACCGCCCTCTGCGCTCCCGTGATCGTGCTTATCGAGGCCGTGGGCTATGTCCCCAACGTGGAGCAGACCGCCGCCACCAAGACCGGCATCAACTTCATGGTCAACATCCTCCCCGCCATCCTCGCCATCGTCTCCCTGATCCCCGTGTTCCTCTACAAGCTCAACGACAAGAAGGTCGCCGAGATCCGCGCCGACCTGGACGCCGGCAAGCACGCCTGGGATCACAAGTGATCGGATAACCCCCTCCCCTTATGATCGGGGCCTGCCTTAAACCATAAGACAGGCCCCCTCCGTTAAATTTGCCCATTGTCCGCCTTTGTTTTGAATGAGAAAGGAGAAAACCCATGGCCCAGATCCCTGAAATCCGCGATTTGAACGGCATCCCCACCTTATTTGTCCACGGCAAGCCCTTCTTCGCCCTGGGCGGCGAGCTCCACAACTCCTCCGCAAGTTCCTTGGAGTACATGGAGAAGAACGTCTGGCCCAACCTTGTGAATTTGAATATGAACACCGTCATCCTGCCCCTCTACTGGGAGTGCGTGGAGCCGGAGGAGGGACGGTTTGACTTTACGCTCATGGACGGGCTCATCGCCCAGGCCAGGGAGCGGGATATGCACCTTGTGTTCCTCTGGTTCGGCCTCTGGAAGAACGCCGAGTCCATGTACATCCCCGGCTGGATGAAGCGGGACAGCGAAAAATATTTCCGCGTCCGCAAAGTCTCGGGCGAGCCCATCAACACTGTGTCGCCCCTGTGCGAGGCGGCGGTCGCCAAGGACGTGAACGCCTTCACCCACGTAATGGCGCACCTTAGAGACATCGACAGCGAGCAGTCCACCGTCATCTTCATGCAGGTGGAGAACGAGATCGGCGTCATGGGCACCGAGCGCGACTACGGGGAGCTGGCGAGTGAGCTCTTCGAGGGCCCCGTCCCCGAAAAGCTGGCTCAGGGCCTGGGCGTTGCCGGCACATGGCGGGAGGCCTTCGGTGCGGACGCCGAGGAGTCCTTCATGGCCTGGCACTTCGGCTGCGCCGTGGAGAAGATCGCCTCCGCCGGCCGTGCCCAGTACCCCATCCCGTGCTACGCCAACTGCTGGCTCCGCCAGTACCCCTGGTACACCGGGTCCTACCCCTCCGGCGGGCCGGTGCGGACCATGCACCCCATCTGGAAGATCGCGGCCCCGTCCCTCTTCACCTTCGGGCCGGACATTTACGTGTCCTACGTGGCGCAGATCCTGGATGAATACGCCTATGAGGGCAACCCCTTAGTGATTCCCGAGGTCCGCAAGGACGCGGTCACCGCCTCCTACTGCCTCTACGCCTTCGGCCGGCACAACGCCATCTGCTACTCGCCCTTCGGCATCGAGGAGATCACCCTGCCCCAGGAGATGATCGACGTGCCACCCATGGAGGTGATGATGGCTCTCAACATCGACCCCTCCGCCTTCGACATGACCGGCAGCGCCGGACATCTGCGGGACGCCTACGGGATGGTGCGGGAGATGGAGCCCCTTTACCTCAAGTGCCGGGGCACGGAGAAGCTGAAGACCTGGCTGCGCAAGAGTGAGATCGACTACGGCGCGTTCCTCAATTTGGAGAAGTACGATCTGGCCGTGTCCTACGACCCCCGCATCTCCGGCAAGCCCCTGCCCGTGGGCCTCATCTACGAGCTGAAGCCGGATAAGTTCCTGGTGATCGGGATGCGCAGCGGCCTCACCTTCCGGGCCAAACCCGGCGAGAACGTGAAAATCGACATTTTGAAGCTTCAGGAGGGCACGGTGAAGGGCGGCGAGTTTGTCCCGGGCCGCATCCTCAACGGCGACGAGAAGATGTCCCTGCACTTAGGCGACAACCTCACTGTTTTGATGGTGGAGCTCTTCAAGTATTGAGGAAAGACTTATGGCGACGTTGAAAAACCCCATTATTCCCGGCTTTTACCCGGACCCCTCCATCTGCCGGGTGGGGGAGGACTACTATCTCGCGTGCTCCAGCTTTGAGGAGTTTCCCGGTATCCCCGTCTTCCACTCAAAGGACCTGGTGAACTGGGAGCAGCTTTGTTACGCCATGACCGCCGAAAACGGCTTCCACGTGGAGCGCAACTGCATGAACGGCGGCGTCATGGCCCCCACCCTCCGCTACCACGACGGTACATATTACATCATCAACACGAATTTCTCCCACGACGGCAACTACATCGTTACGGCGAAGGACCCCGCCGGCCCCTGGTCTCAGCCCCACTGGCTCCGGGACGTGCCGGGGATCGACGCCTCCCTCTTTTTCGACGAGGACGGCCAGTGCTATGTGATGGGCACCGGCAACAACTGGCCCGACGGCCAGGGCGGCCTTAGGCAGGGCATCTGGGTGGCGAGGTTCGACATTGAAAACTACAAAATGGCCTCCGAGCCCGTGGCGATTTTCGGCGGCGCGTTCGCCGGCGCGGCCTCCCCGGAGGCGCCGCACCTCTACCACATCGGGGAGTACTACTACCTGCTCATCGCCGAGGGCGGCACGGAGCACTACCACTCCGCCACGGTGGCGCGGGCAAAGAACGTCTTCGGACCCTACGAGAATAACCCCGCCAACCCGGTGATCACCCACCGGCACATGGGCTATCGGTGCCCCATCGGCAACGTGGGCCACGCCGACCTTGTGGAGCTGCCCGACGGGAGCTGGTACGCCGTGATGCTGGCCTCGCGGCTCGTGGACGGCGTCAGCAAGAATATGGGCCGGGAGACGTACATCTGCCCGGTCCAATGGGAGCGGGGCTGGCCCCTCTTCTCCCCGGAGACGGGGAAACTGGAGTGGGAGTATCCCGCGCCGGACCTCCCGGAGCACCCCTTCCCGGCAAAAGACCCGGTAAACGATTTTGACTCCGAAAAATTGGGCCTGGACTGGTCCTTCTGGGGCCGGCCGTACACGAAATTCTGGAGGGTCGCGGACTCGCGCCTCTATCTGCGGTGCATCCGGCAGGCCATGGCGGAGAAGCTGCGGCATGAGGGCTTCGTCCACACGGTGGCGTATGACTACTTCGCCCCGGCCCTGTGCCAGAGGCAACGGGAACCCAGCGAATACGTGGCCGCGCAGATGACCTTCGAGCCGGAGGGAGGGGAGACCGCCGGCCTTGTGGTCCGGCAGGCCATGAACCACCAGTACCGCCTGGAGATCGCCAATGTGGACGGCGTCAAAAGCCTGCGGCTGGTACTCCAGACCTCCGATTTCGACGTTCCCTCCTACATCCCCACCTTTGAGGCGCGCGAGCGCGTCAGCGTTCTCGCCCGGACGGACCTGGTCCCCGGAAACGTGGTCCTGGCCCTGCGGATGGAGGGCAACGCCTACACCTTCCTCTACGGCCCCGACAGGGACCATCTGGAGGTCCTGGCCCAGGCCGACGGGTACGCCATCAACCCGGAGAAGGTGGGCTGTATGGTGGGGACCATGGTGGGCGTCTTCGCCTCCGGCAACGGCACGGACAGCCAGAACGAGGCCGCCTTCGACTGGTTTGAACACACAGGCAAATGAGGAGAGAAACGCTTTTCCATATATCGTCGCTGGCCCTGGCCGTGGCGCTCCTGCCTCCCATCTGGGGGCTGGTGAGCCCGGCCCTGGGGATCACCGTGGCCCCCGTGGCGCTCATATGCGCCGGGGTCTACGCCTCGGCCGGGAACAGCGCCCGCAACATCGTCCCCATGACCCTGGGCTTCTGGGTGGGAGACCTTTGGAGCCTCGCGGCCCTCTGGGGCTTTGAGAATTTGCCCCTTCCGCCGAACGCCGCCCTCTTTGTGACGCTCTTCGTCCTGGGGGGCGCGGCGGTCATCGTAGGGACGGCCCTTCGCGTCCATGTCCCGGCCATGCTCACCGGCTGGGCCATGGGCCTCACGGTCATGGGCGGGGGCGGCCTTTCGGGCGCGGGGGCGCTGCCCCTGGAGCTGGCGGCGGCCATGGCCGTGGGCGTCCTCTACGCCGGCTGGGGCGTGGACGCGCTGACAAGGGCCCTCGTGGGGCTCTGGCGGCGGGTCATTTTAGCAGGAAAGGAGACAAACTCCAAATGAGTTTTGATATGAAAAAAGAGTGGCGCTGGGATGTGCCCTTCCACAAGGAGCGGCCCATCCTCTTCCCCAAGGACTGTCAGCTTCTGAGCCCCGACCGGGCGCACTACGGCGAGATCCTTGAGCTGACCTCCGACTTAACGCCGGAGGAGCGGGAGAGCCCCTACGCCAAATACTACTACAAGGGCCTGGTGATGCCGGAGGAGCGGGACCTCAGGCAAGTGGAGGCGGGGGCGCAGATGGACCCCAGGGACGCCTTCCTCATCGAGGACTACGCCGAGGCCATGGACATCCCCGGCTGCTGCCCGGTGCGCACGGGCTACTGCGTGATGCCCAACGGCGTGGGCTTTGCCACGGCGACCGTCACGAGCCACGGTATTACCCCGGAGATGGTGGCCCACTTCATCGAGAACTTCAACCCGCCCGGTGACATGTACTACAAGCTCTGGTGCCCCGGCGCACATCTGCGGCACTACGCCGACTGCGCCATTGAGGACGTGGGGAACGGCTTCTCCCTCATCCGTTTCTACGAGGGCATGACCCCGGAGAAGGTGGGTCTGCGCGTGGGGTCCGGCGACAAAGCCTGCATCGGCCTCACGGGGGCCAACACCTTTTGCCACCCGCTTCATGCGCCGGACGCGGAGCCCTTATATGTCACCGAGCTTTGCTATTACCGGGTGCTCCCCGACGCCTACGAGACGCGGGTCACCTTCTGGGTGGGGGCGTCCTTTGAAAACGGGAGGACCGTGGTGAAGCCCCACCGGGGAAAGAGCGTAGACCTGACCTTCTGTCAGCTCCTGGCCCGCCACAGCCTGTGGGAGACGGCCAATATGTTCCGCAACATTGGGGATTTCTGGAAAGAGACCCACTGAGAATTCGAGGTAACACAATGATCAAAATAGGAATCATCGGCTTCGGCTTCATGGGCCAAGAGCACGCCAACATGCTGGCCACCCTGCCGGAGATCGAGCTTCGTGCCGTGTGCGACACCGTGCCGGAGCAGCTTATCGACGCCCCGGAGAGGGTGGAGACGTACCTTGACGCCGGGGAACTTCTTCAAAAAGCCGACGTGGACACCGTCATCATCGCCGTGCCCAACGACCTGCACCTGGAGATGGTGACGAAGTGCGCCGCCGCCGGAAAGCAGATCCTGCTTGAAAAGCCCGCCGCCATGACGGTGGCGGAGTTTGACAAAATGGTGGAGATCGTGAACGCCGCCGGCGTTCACATGACCGTCCACCAGCAGCGGCGCTGGGACGTGGACTACGCCACCATGAAGGAGGTCCTGCGCCAGGGCCTGGTGGGAAAGCCCTACATCATCAAATCTCAGCTCTACGGCTTTAACGGCAACATGCACGACTGGCACGTCTACCCCGAAAAGGGCGGCGGGATGCTCTACGACTGGGGCGTCCACCTCATCGACCAGATCCTGTGGATGACGGATGAAAAGCCCGTCTCCGTCTACGCCGACCTTAAAAACGTCATCAACCAGCGGGTGGACGACTACTTCAAGATCGTCTTTGAGTACGCCTCCGGCATGACGGCGGAGATCGAGCTGGGGACCTACTATCTGACGCCCAAGCGTGCCTGGTTCATCGGCGGCACCACGGGCAGCGCCGTCATCGACGGCACCTTCCGGGCCCAGGGCAACACGGAGGGGCAGATCGTCCGCACCCGGCACCTTTTGAAGAGCGTCCCCGGAAAGCTCACCATGACCAGCGCCGGGCCCACCAGGAGCTTCGGCGAGCCGGAGCCGGGACTGCTCTACACCGAGCCCCTGCCGGAGGTCCACACCGTCCACCGGGACTTCTTCGTCCACTACTTGGCCGCCAGGGAGGGCCGGGAGCCGGACGCGGTGACCCTGCCGGAGGTCCGGCGGGTGCTGGAGGTCATGGAGGCCATCAGACTTTCCGCGGCCACCCACGAGGCCGTGAAGCTATAAAAGGAGGAACACAACATGGATTTTCAGGCGTATAACAAGATCCTCATCTGCAAGGACGACATCCGCAACGTCCGCGTGGGCGACGCCGTCCTGGGGTACGAGTTCAAGATCAAATACCCCAGCTACCGGGGCGCGTTCTTAAGTTGCATCGAGGCGCTGAGTTTCGAGGTGGACGGCAAGCCCGTCCCCGCCGGGGAGGTCAGCTTCCGGCTCAACGGGAAGGACTTTCTCCTCTCCGAGCTGCCGGAGTGCTTTAAGGAGTATTGGTTTGTCCGCGCGCCCGCCACGGTCTTCGTCCGCATCCCCGGCGGCATCGAGCCGGGGGAGCACAGCCTGCGCGTCACCATGCGCCACCGGGTGCCCTACACCGGCTATTTCGGGCAGTATCTGACGCTTTTGAGCGACGTCACCGAGACGCGCGCGGCCCACTGACAGGAGGTAACGACAATGAACGACATCAAATTGGGTATCTCCCTCTACAGCTTCTCCACCGAATTCATCCATGAAAAGCTGGACTTCGAGGGCATCTTGAAGAAGGCCCATGACATGGGCTACCAGGGCGTGGAGATCGTGGCCGCCCAGATGGTCCCCGAATACCCCTACCCCTCCGATGAGTGGCTCGCCGAGTGCAAGGCGCTTTTGACCAAATACGAGCTGGAGCCCGTCTGCTGGAGCGCCTACATCGACATGGGCATCCGGGGCGACCGGGACCTCACCGAGGAGGAGATCGTCCAGTTCACCGTCAACGACCTCATCTACGCCAAGAAGGCCGGGTTCCCCATGGTCCGCACCCAGCACGCCATCTCCCCGAAAATCTTCCGGGAAATGCTCCCGTACTGCAAGCAGCTTGGCGTCAAGCTCACCATCGAGATGCACCATCCCCACCACCCGGAGGTGCCCGTCTGGAAGGAGTACTTCGAGATCATGAAGGGCGAGGGCAGGGGTTGGCTCGGGTTCGTCCCCGACTTCTCCATCTTCCAGACCATGCCCCATAAGCTCTATCTCGACCAGGCGATCTCCTTTGGCTGCCGCCCGGAGAAGCTGGCGGAGATCGTGGAGCTCCACCGCCAGAAGGCCGACTACTCCGTGGTGGCAAACGGCGACTTCAACGAGATCGAGAAGCACACCGCCGAGGAGATGTTCGGCAAGTTCTCCGCCCCCGCCAAGATGGAGCAGTGGAAGGACATGATCGACTGCGCCTTTTATATGCACGGCAAGTTCTACTATCTGGACAACGACGACCACGACCCCTGCATCCCCTTTGAGGAGATCGTCGCCGAGGTCAAGCGCCTGGGCTATAAGGGCTATATCGCCAGCGAGTACGAGGGCCACCACTTCGATGAGACCATCGACAGCGAGGAGCAGCTGCGGCACTTCGTGGCGCTCATGACAAAAAATCTTGAAAAGTGAGGAAACGACCATGAAAAACGGAAAACTCCAGGTGGGGATCATCGGCTGCGGCGGCATCGCCCACAATAAGCACCTCCCCGCCCTCAAATCCCAAAGCGACAAGTGCGACGTGGCGGCCTTTTGCGACACGGTCCTTGAGCGGGCCCAGGAGCTGGCGGACCAGTACGGCACGCCGGACGCCAAGGTCTATACGGACTACCACGAGCTCCTGGCCGACCCCGCCATTGACGTGGTACATGTGCTGACCCCCAACGTGGCCCACGCGCCCATCACCGTGGCGGCCTTTGAGGCGGGCAAGCACGTCATGTGCGAAAAGCCCATGGCCCACGCAAGCGCCGACGCCCAGAAAATGCTGGACGCCTGGAAAAAGAGCGGCAAGAAGTTCACCATCGGCTACCAGAACCGTTTCCGCCCTGAGGTCCAGAACCTGAAAAAAGCCTGTGAGGCCGGGGAGCTGGGGGACATATACTACGGCAAGGCCCACGCGGTGCGCCGCCGGGCCGTCCCCACCTGGGGCGTGTTCCCGAATAAGGCCCTCCAGGGCGGCGGGCCCCTCATCGACATCGGCACCCACGCCCTGGACATCACCCTGTGGTGCATGGACAACTACGAGCCGGAGGCCGTCACGGGCAAGGTCTTCTACAAGCTGGGACACCTCCCCCAGGCCACCGAGGGCAACGAGTTCGGCCCCTGGGACCCGGAGACCTACGAGGTGGAGGACTCCGCCATGGGCTTCATCCGCATGAAAAACGGCGCCCTCATCAACCTGGAGGCCGCCTGGGCCATCAACCTCAGAGAGTCCAAGGAGGCCAGCACCACCCTGTGCGGGACTCTCGCGGGCGCGGAGATCCTCTCCGGCATGGGCTACCCCGTGGACCAGCTCATCTACAACCGGGGCCGCAACGGACAGCTCATGGAGGAGCACATCTCCCCCAAGGGCAACGTGGCCTACTTCGAGGGCGCCAGCGGCGAGCCGGGGGTCGTGGAGTGCAAGCAGTGGCTGGAGGCCATTTTGAACGACACCGAGCCCTTAGTCCGGCCGGAGGAGGCCCTGGTGGTCACCAAGATTTTGGAGGCCATCTACAGCTCCGACAAGGCCGGGAAAGAGATCGTCTTTTAAGGAGGGAGCACCATGAAATTAGGTTTCGTAAGCGCCATATTGGACCAGTCAAGCTATGAGGAGATGATGGACATAGCCTCCTCGCTCGGCTTTGAGTGCGTGGAGGTGGCCTGCTGGCCCCAGGGCAAGGCCGAGCGCCGCTACGCCGGCGTCAGCCACATCGACGTGGAGCGGGTCCTGGCCGACGAGGCGTACAAGGCCCACATTCTCAGCTATGCCAAGGAGAAGAAGGTCGAGATCTCCTCCCTGGCCTTCTACCCCAACACCCTGGACGGCGACTTGGAAAAGCGCGCCGCCGCGGTGGAGCACCTGAAGAACGTCATCCGCGCCAGCGCCGCGCTGGGCGTGAATCTCGTCACCACCTTCATCGGCCGTGACCAGACCAAGACAGTGGAGGCCAATCTCGACGAGATGATGACCGTCTGGCCCGGGATTTTGGACCTGGCGAAGGAAAAGGGCGTCAGGGTCGCCATTGAGAACTGCCCCATGCTCTTCGGCCCGGACCAGTGGCCCGGCGGGCAGAACCTGATGACCACGCCGGATATTTGGAAAAAGGTCTTTGAGCTGCTGCCCTACGACAATTTCGGCATCAACTATGACCCCAGCCACTTCGTCTGGCAGATGATCGACTACATAAAGCCCATCTACGAGTTCCGCGACCGCATCTTCCACGTCCACTACAAGGACATCAAGCTCTACCCCGACAAGCTCAATCGGGTGGGCATCATGGCCTATCCCCTCTCCTTCATGTCCCCCAAGCTCCCCGGCCTGGGCGACGTGGACTGGGGCAGGTACGTCTCCGCCCTCACCGACATCGGCTACGACGGCTTCACCTGCATCGAGGTGGAGGACAAGGCCTTCGAGGGCTCTCTGGAGAACGTCGTCAAGAGCCTGCGGCTCTCCAAGCGGTACATGGAACAGTTTGTGATCTGACTTCCTGAAGAAAGGAGCACTGTATGACAACGTATAACGCACAGGTCTGCGTCGTCGCGGGCGGCCCCTCCGGCCTTGCCGCCGCCGTGCAGGCCGCCGAGAACGGCGCGGACGTGATCGTCATCGAGAAGGCCGCCGCCGTGGGCGGCGCGGCCAACATGGGCATGGGGCCTCTGGGCATCGGCACCCGCTACCAGAAGGCCAACATGCAGGATATCACCGTGGAGCAGGCCTTCAACATGTTCATGGAGTACACCCACTACAACGTGGACGCCCGCCTCATCCGCCGCTACTTCGGCCAGTCCGCCGACACCATCGAGTGGCTGGAGGACATGGGCGTGGAATTTGAGGGCGCGTTCCGCTACTTCCCCCAGTCCATGCCCACCTGGCACATCGTCAAGTGCGACTCCGGCATCGGCCCGCGCGCCGCGTCCTTCATGAACAAGGCCCTCTACGCCCGCGCCCAGGAGCTGGGCGTCCGGTTCCTGCTGGAGACGCCGGGGAAGAAGATCTTGAAGGAGAACGACCGCGTGGTGGGCGTCCTTGCCACGGACCGGAACGGCGAGGACGTGCGGATCAACTGCTCCGCCGCCATCATCTGCACCGGCGGCGCGGGCTCCAACTTCAAGCTCATCAAGGAGGAGACGGGCTACACCCACGGCGAGGATATGTTCTCCTTCGCCATTCCCGGCATCATGGGCGACGGCCTGCGCATGGCCTGGGAGGCCGGGGCGGATAAGCTCCCGGTGCGCATCGAGCAGGCCGCCCAGCTCATGGGCGTGGAGGACCTCCCGGGGAGCGTGGGCAACGTGATGATCCAGCCCAACCTCCTGGTCAACAAATTCGGCCGGCGGTTCATGAACGAGGACTTCATGCAAAACTCCACGTACCTCTCCAACGCCGTCTCCCACCAGCCGGGGCGTGTGGCCTTCTCCGTCATCGACACCTCCATCGCCCACTATTACATGAAGCACGGGGTGGAGAACACCAGTCTTGTGCGTCCCAACCCCGACGTCTCGGACTTTGTGGACGGCATCAACATGGCCCGTGCCCATGGCAACAGGGGCATGTTCGTGGCCGACACCTTAGAGGAGCTGGCGGAGCAGATGGGCGTGGACGTGGAGAACTTCAAGCGCACCGTGGAGGAGTACAACGACTTTTGCGAGAGCGCGGACGACGAGTTCTTCAAGGACCGCCGGTATCTCCGGCCCCTCCGCAAGGCCCCCTTCTACGCGGCCCGCGTCTGCCCCGGCGGCTACGGCACGGTGGGCGGCATCCGGATCAACGAAAACTGTGAGGTCTGCGACAAGGAATTTAAGCCCATCCACGGCCTCTACGCCGCCGGGGCGGACTCCTGCAACATCTACGACGACAGCTACATGTTCCTCCTGCCCGGCAACTCCATGGGCTACGCCGTGAACACGGGGCGTATCGCCGGGATGACCGCCGCGGCCCAGGTAAAGGCGGACGCGGAATGAGAAAATACGGCTTCGGCGTGGACGTAGGCGGCACCACGGTCAAGCTCGGCCTCTTTGAGCTAACCGGGGAGCTTTTGGAAAGCTGGGAGATCCCCACCCGCCGGGAAAACGCCGGCGCGGCCATCCTCCCGGACATCGCCGCGTCCATAGACGCTAAAATCGCCCAAAAGGGCCTCCGGCGTGAGGACATCGCGGGCGTGGGACTGGGCGTCCCCGGTCCCGTGCTGGCCGATGGGACGGTGCGAAGGTGCGTGAACCTGGGCTGGGGCGTCTTCAACGTCTCCGACGAGCTGTCCAAACTGCTGGGCCTGCCCGTCCGGGCGGGGAACGACGCCAACGTGGCGGCCCTGGGTGAACAGTGGCAGGGCGGCGGACGGGGGTTTCAAAACCTGGTCATGGTGACGCTGGGCACCGGCGTTGGCGGCGGCATCCTTTTGAACGGCCGCGTCGTCCCCGGCGTCCACGGCGCGGGCGGGGAGATCGGGCACATGGTCATGGCCCCCGACGAGCCTGACCCCTGCGGCTGCGGCAAGCGCGGGCACCTGGAGCAGTACGCCTCCGCCACCGGGACCGTGCGGCTGGCCCGGAGGGCCCTCGCCCAAAGCGGCGCCCCCAGCGTCCTCCGGGAGACGGACGAGCTCACCTGTGAGCGCGTCTTCACGGCGGCAAAGGCCGGGGACGCGCTGGCATCGGAGATCACGGACACCTTCTGCCGGACCCTGGCCGCGGCGCTGGCCAACATCGCCGCCGTCATCGACCCGGAGGTGTTTGTCATCGGCGGGGGCGTCTCCAAGGCGGGAGAGTTTCTGCGCGCCGGGGTGGAGCGTCACTTCAGGGCGCTTGCCTTCCACGCCTGCGAGGATACAAAGATCGTCCTGGCAGGCCTCGGCGCGGACGCCGGTATGTACGGCGCGGCGGCGCTCCTGCTTCAATAGAAACAAAACCTTAGGAACCTCTGAATAAATCGAAGTGCCGAGATTGGCGAGCAGATTTTTTGCCAAATGAAGGCAAAAAATTGCAGGAATACTGTATGTATTTCAAAATTTTTTGACGAAATATGGCGGAAAATATGCCGCCAAAATCGGTGCGGCGATTTGTTCAGAGGTTCCCTTATCAAAAGGAGGTTTTTCAATGGCAAAGATCACAATAGACGGCGTAAAGCTCACCGTCCCGGACGGCGCCAACATTTTGGACTGCGCCCTGGAGAACGGTATCTACATCCCGCATCTGTGCCACCACAAGGACTTGAGCCCCCTGGGCTCCTGCCGGATGTGCATCGTGGAGGTGGAGGGACGGGAGGGCGTCACCCCCTCCTGCACGTTGAAGGCCGAGGACGGGCTTGTGATACGCACCAAATCCCCTGAGATCGATAGGCTTCGGATGCTGGCCCTGGAGCTTCTGCTCACCGGCCACCCGGAGGACTGCTCCACCTGCCCCAAGTACGGCAACTGCGAGCTCCAGATGCTCATTCAGTACATCGGCCCCAAGACGGGGCGTCTCAAAATGCGCTCCAAGGGCTTCGCCCCGGAGGAACGCAACCCCCTCATCCTCCACGACATGAACCGCTGCGTCCTGTGCGGCCGGTGCGTCCGGGCCTGCAACGAGCTTCGAGGCGTGAAGGTCCTCCGCTACAACAAGCGGGACATGGAGACGTACGTGGGCACCCTCCACGACAAGCTCCTCATCGACGCTGACTGCCGCTTCTGCGGCGCCTGCGCCGAGGTCTGCCCCACCGGCACCATCCGGGATAAGCTCATCGCCACGGGAGCGGGGCGCGAGGACGCCATCGTCCCCTGCCGCGCCGCGTGTCCCGCGCACACCGACGTGCCCCGGTACATCCGCTTTGTGAAACAGGGCGACTTTGAGGCCGCCGCCGCGGTCATCCGCGAGAAGGCCCCCTTCCCCCACACTCTGGGCCTCATCTGCAACCACGTCTGCGAGCTTAAATGCAAGCGGGGCGAGGTCAACGAGGCCATGTCCATCCGAGGCATCAAGCGCGCCGCCGCCGAGGGCGACACCGGCAAGTACTGGCGCGGCAAGGGCAAGCAGCTCCCCGACACGGGCAAAAAGGTGTGCGTGGTGGGCGGCGGGCCCGCCGGCCTCACGGCGGCCTACTACCTCCGCAAGCAGGGCCACGACGTCACCGTCAAGGAGGCCCTGCCCACGGTGGGCGGCATGATGAGCTACGGCATCCCCTCCTACCGCCTGCCCCGCGAGGTGGTGGCCGCCGAGGCACAGGTCATCGCCGACCAGGGCGTGAAGCTTGAGACGAACTGCAAGGTGGAAAAGCCCGTGGAGCTTTTGAAGGAGTACGACGCGGTCCTCATGGCCGTGGGCACCACCAACGGCGTGCGCCTGCCCATGCAGGGCAACGACCTGCCGGGAGTGCTGGTGAACATCGACTTTCTCAGGAAGGCCTCCATGGGGCAGGAGACCGGCATGGGCAAGCGCGTCATCGTCCTGGGCGGCGGCAACGTGGCCTTCGACTGCGCCCGCACCGCCAAGAGGCTGGGCGCGGAGGAGGTCCACCTCGCGTGCCTGGAGGCCAGGAACGTGATGACCGCCGACGACGAGGAGATAGAGCAGGCCCAGGAGGAGGGCATCTTTGTCCACCCGGCCCAGACCTTCGAGCGCATCACCGGTGAGACACACGTTACCGGCGTGGACTTCATGAACGTGGAGTCCTTCACCTTCGACGAAAACCGCCGGGCCATCATCAAGAAAGAGCCGGGGAGCGAGCACCACTTGGACGCCGACACCGTCATCTTCGCCACCGGTCAGCGCCCGGATTTGACCCCCGACTGCGGCCTCACCCTTGGCCGGGCCAACTCCATCGCCGTCACGGATATGGAGAGCGACAAATCCACCAGCGTCCCCGGCATCTTCGCCGCCGGCGACGCGATTTACGGAACAAAATCCGTCATTCAGGCCATTGCCTCCGGCCGGGAGGCCGCCAGCCAGATCGACAAATACCTGGGCGGCGACGGGGACATCTCCGAGACGCTGGCCCCGGCGCAGGACGCCCCGGCCTATATCGGCCACGTGGACGGCTTCGGACATCTGGAGCGGGGCAAGCCGGAGATCGACAGCGCCCAGGCGCGGCAGGACAACTTCAACCAGTTTGATCACGGGTTGACCTGTGAGGGCGTCTGCGGCGAGGCCGCCAGATGTCTCCAGTGCGATCTGAGACTCAAAATATCCCGCCCGCACGTCTGGGGCGACTTTGCCGGGAAGGAGGGCTGAACATGAACTTTTTCGATAAGCTCCGTGACCTGGGGGTCAAGGCCCTCATCAACAAAGCCCACGCCATGAACATCCGGGAAACCGGTCTAACCGGAGGGAACCTGGCCGACAGCCTGTGCGACGCCATCGAGCAGAACAAGACCGCCGTGGCCGCCGCCCTCAACAACGCCGACACCGACATGGTCCTGCTCCAGGTCCTGGAGCGCGACCCGGAGGCCGTGATGCGCGGCCTCACCGCCGCCGCGGCGGTACTGGGGACTGAAAACAAGACCCTGTACGTCCCCGAAAACCGGGAGGAGCTGGCGGAGACGCTCCGGCCTCTGGCCGGGGAGTACGGCGTCACGGTAAAAAGCGAGTTTGTGAACGTCCGGGAGAACGAAAACGCCCTTCTTCTGCACATCGCCACCTGCGCCGACCTTGCCCACGCCATTGAGGGGGACTACACCCCCGGCGTGTGGGTCAGCGTGGACGGCGGGGAGGTCAAAAGGGTCACCGACGGCACAAAGATTTCCGACCTCTGCGACCTCACGGGCGCCAAGGGCCTGATCCTTGGCTACGAGATGCGCCCCGTGAAGGACGCCGCTCTCACCGTGGAGGAGACCAACCTCGCCAACGGCGTCGTCCGGGTCCTCCGGGAGCACGACTGCGTGGTGGCCGAGACGCAAAAGCGGCTCCTCGCCTCCCGCGCGCGCTCCTGTGGCAAGTGCGTCTTCTGCCGGGAGGGGCTTTTACAGCTGGAGTACGAGCACCGGGAGATGACCGAAGGCCGGGGGAAGCAGGAGTACACCGACTTCACCCACGAGATCGGGGAGGCCATGGCCTTCTCCACCCCCTGCACCATGGGGCAGAACGCCTCTAAGATCGCCCTCTCGGCCCAGGACAGCTTCCCCCAGGAGTTCGAGGCCCACATCAAGAAGAAAAAGTGCCCCGCCGCCGCCTGTGTGAAGCTGGTGAACATCTACATAGACCCCAGGAAGTGTACCGGCTGCTGTCTGTGCCTCCACGCCTGCCCCCACGGGTGCATCGAGGGCCGCCCCGGGTACATCCACACCGTGGACGACTTCGACTGCACCAAGTGCGGCGAGTGCGCCAAGGTCTGCCGTGACGGGGCCCTCATCATCACCACGGGCCGCGTCCCCCACACGCCCCAGCGCCCCACGAAGGTGGGCCGTTTCCGCGACTAAATCTTTTTCCCTCCCTAAGAAGGGAGGGAAAAACGGAAAAATTATAATGAAAAGAGGTTTTTTCTATGGCGAAGAAAGTCCTGGGCCTCTCCTTTGGCCGTCGGAACAAGAACTGCGACATCATGGTCAAGGCCGCCCTCATGGAGTGCGAGAAGGCTGGCTGTGAGGTGAAATTCATCCACGTGGACGACCTGGACATCAAGCCCTGCACCGGGTGCATCTCCTGCGTGGTGGGCATGACCACCGGGCGCGGCAAGGGCGGCTGCGTTTTGAAGGACGACTTCCACATCGTGGACGAGGCGCTGATGGAGTGCGACGGCCTCATCGTGGGCTGTCCCACCTACGAGACCAGCCCCACCGGGCGGTTCAAGACGGTCTGCGACCGTATCGGCCCCTCCCACGATATCACCTTCCGCAAGTCCACCTACGAGGAGGGCCTTGCCACCGGCAAGGACCCCGACAAGCTCCCCGACCCCCGCTCCTTCAAAAAGCGCGTGGGCGCGTTCATCGCCGTGGGCGGCGCCATGACCGAAAACTGGCTGGAGTTCATGCTCCCGATGATGTATGAGATCACCTTCTCCATGGGCATCGACGTCATCGACATGCAAAAATACTGGGGCGCCATGGCCTATGAGCACGTCCTGGGCAACGACGCGCAGATGGAGCGTTCCCGCAAGCTGGGCCGGAATATCACCGCCGCCCTGGACGCCGGGACCGAGGAGGAGCGGACGAGCTGGCGCGGGGACACCGAGGGCGTCTGCCCCGTCTGCCACCTCGACATGGTGAACATCCTCCCCGACCGCAAGAGCGTGGAGTGCCCCGTTTGCGGCAGCTACGGCACGCTCCATGTGGACGGAGACGGCACCATTCACGTCCACTACACCAAGGAGGAGCAGGACCGCTCCCGCCTTCGCTGGGCCGGGAAGTTAGAGCACTCCACGGAGATCAAGACCCAGGCCGTGGGCCCCGGCCAGATCCCGGACCTCAAGGAGCGCCTGAAGCCCTACATCGGCTACGCCGAATAAAAAGGAGGCCGCTATGTACCGCCTGACTGACGCGCAAAAAGCCAGGGTAAAGGAGCTTCTCTCCCAGATGACCTTGGAGGAGAAGATCGGCCAGATGAACCAGGAGTCCGTCTCCATCGTGGGCGGCTTCGACGTGCCCTTTGAGGAGCTCATCGAGATGATGACCGACGGGCGCATCTCCCAGGAGGAGTTTGAAAAGATCATGTCCACCGCCCAGCAGGACTACCACGAGGACGACATCCGCGCCGGCCTTGTGGGCTCCCTGATGGTGCAGGATCCCCGGAAGGCCAATGAGCTCCAGAAGATCGCCGTGGAGGAAAGCCGCCTGGGCATCCCCCTGATGTTCGGCCTCGACGTGATCCACGGCTACCGCACCGTCTACCCCATCGCCATTGCCGAGGCCGGGACCTTCGACCCGGACCTCTTTACCCGCACCGCCCGGATGGCGGCCAAGGAGTCCCGGACCCAGGGGGTCAACTGGCACTTCGCCCCCATGCTGGACGTGGCCCGGGACGCCCGCTGGGGCCGGGTCTCCGAGGGGCCGGGGGAGGACCCGTATCTGGTGTCCCAATTTGCCAAGGCCAAGATAAAGGGCCTCCAGGGGGACAGGACCTCCCCGGAAAATTACGTGGCCGCGTGCCTCAAGCACTATGTGGCCTACGGGGCCTGTGAGGCCGGGCGGGATTACAACACCGTCAGCATGGCCCCCTCCATGCTCCATAACGCCTACCTGCCGCCCTTCAAGGCGGCGGTGGAGGCCGGCGCCGCCACGGCGATGGCCTCCTTCAACGACTTAAACGGCGTGCCCTGCACCGTGAATCCCTACACCCTCCGCCATATCCTCAAGGAGACGTGGAACTTCCCCGGCTTTGTGGTCTCCGACGCCAACGCTATCCGCGAGTGCGTAAATCACGGCATCGCCGCCACGGAGCCCGACGCCGGGACCCATGCCGCCAACGCCGGCATGGACGTGGACATGGGCACGCAGATCTACAAAAAGCACCTGAGGGCCGCTGTGGAGCGGGGGGAGGTGCCCCTGTCCGTCATCGACGAGGCGGCGGAGCGTATCCTGTCCGTGAAGATGTGGCTGGGGCTTTTCGACCACCCCTACGTCCCGGAGGAGGCCATGTCCCGCTACGAGGTCCTGCCGGAGGAGCACCGGGCCCTGGCACGGGAGGCCGCGGAGAAATCCATCGTCCTTCTCAAAAACGAGGGGAACGTCCTTCCCCTTAAAAAGTCCCAAAAAATCAGCCTGGTGGGGCAGCTCGCCGCCTCCAGGGAGGAGATCATCGGCGCCTGGGCCATGAGCTGGCGGGAGTCCGACTGCGTCTCCATCAAGGAGGGCCTGGAGCGGGCCGGGGCGCAGCTCCAATATTACCCCTGTTGCGGCCCGGAGACGGACATAAACGAGGAGGAGGTTGCCGCCGCCTGCCAGTATGGCGACGTGATCGTGGCCGTGGTGGGGGAGACCGACGCCATGTCCGGCGAGGCCGCCTCCCGGGCGGACATCACCCTGCCGGGACACCAGCGGGAGCTTCTGGAGCGGCTTCTGGCCTCCGGCAAACCCGTGGTGGCGTGTCTCATGAACGGCCGGCCCCTGGCGCTCCAGTGGGAATCCCAGCACGTCCCGGCGATCCTGGAGTGCTGGCACCTGGGCGTGGAGATGGGTCCCGCCGTGGCAAACGTCCTCTTGGGTGAGAAAAACCCGGAGGGGCGCCTGGCGTCCTCCTTCCCCGCCGTCACGGGGATGTGCCCCATTTACTATAACCACATGAACACCGGCCGTCCCGGCGGGAGGAGCAAGTTCACCTCCCGGTATCTGGACGCCGGGTTTGAGGCTCTCTACCCCTTCGGGCATGGCCTTAGCTACACCACCTTCGCCTACGACCGCCTCCGGGTGGAGGAACAGCCAGACGCGCTGCAAATCACCGTGGACGTCACCAACACCGGGACACGCGAGGGCGTGGAGACTGTCCAGCTCTACATGCAGGACGTCACCGCCTCCATCGTCCGCCCGGTGAAGGAGCTCCGGGACTTTGCCAAGGTAAGCCTCTCCCCCGGAGAGACGAAGCCCATCACTCTGACCCTCCAAAAGTCCGACATGGGCTATTATAACGACGCCGGGGAATACGTCCTGGAGCCCGGCCTCTTCCGCCTCCACGTGGGCGGCAATTCCCGTGACTGCCTGACCACGGAGGTCAACATCACCTTCTGATTACCCCTTTCATTTTTCCTTTTTTCAAACGGCACACCCAACATCCGGGTGTGCCGTTTCCCTGTTCAGTTGAGATTTCCGACTGCCGTTGGCTGAAAAAGCAATTCACATGTCCTCACTCTACACACCCCAAAGCTCTGCGCGTCGCGCTGAATCACCCTCCCGTCCAGCGCCGGGAGCCATTTGCGGCTGAAGGTGGTGGTGCCGAAGTAAGCGTCGAAGTTGGTGACAGGGAGGACAGTCCAGTCAGAGTCGGCGGGCTTATTGGCGAGGCAGTAGGCGGCGAGCATTTGGGCGGCCTCCACGGGGACATTGGGAGGGGTGACGGCGGCGATTTGAGACAGTTGGTCGTCGGTGAAGGATATCTCTGTGTCCAGCAGCGGTCCCAACTCCAGGGCGTCGGCCAGGACGCTGTCCAGGCTCAGGAGCCACGCGTTATCGGCAGAGGAAAAGATGGGGACCTGAAGCTGAACGACCTTGCTGCGCCAAGCGGCGTTGAAGGAGCTTGCCAGTGTCTCACAATGCTTCTGCGCGTGAGCGGAGGTGACCTTGGGGTTGGCCCGGACGAAGGAGATCATATTGTGGACGTGTCGGTAAAGCCAGCCTCCGCCCTCCGGGTCCACAAGTTCCGGGAACTCAAAGTTCAAATCAGGGAACTCCCACGGAAAGGGAGATTTCCCCACGCGCGGAGACAAAAGCGGAACAAATTACTCAGCGTACCGCTTCAATAAAGGAGAAAACCCCCACAATGCCCCATGACCGCGCAACGGTACATACACCCGCCGCTGACGGCGGGAAACCCACCGTACCAAGACCCAAAGGCGGGGCTCACAGGGGCGATGTGAACCTCAAACCTTCCGTGAACAGATCCACATCGTTTTCTGACGCTCCATCCATCAATCCCATCCGCCCCCGGAGCCGTGCCACGTCAAAGGGAAGCGTCCTGAAAACAAGACCGCCTGCCCCCAAGCGGGCCGTATTCCGGCCCAAGGCATCTAACTCCGCCGTCAAGGGCCTCAGCCGCGCCTCCCGCAGTCTGGGCAAGACGGCGGAGGTCCAGATGCGGAATGTGGCGGTACAACAGGCCAAGAAGGCCGTCAAAAGCGCGGCGGCCTTTACGAAAAAGGCCGTCCAGGCCGTGGCAAAGGCGGCATCCACCATTATAAACGCCCTGGCCGGGCTTGCCGGTGGGGGCGTCCTGCTGGTGGCGCTCTTGGTGGTGGCCCTGATCGCCGCCATCGTCAGTTCGCCCTTCGGAATCTTCTTCGCCGGGAGCGACGGGGGCAATGCCCAGAATACCGTGTCCGCGGCGGAGGCCGTGGCCTCCATCAACAGCGCCTTCAACGCCCGGCTCGCGGAATTGCAGGCAACGGCTCACGACAGCGTACAAATAAACGGCCACATGGCCGATTGGGGCGAGGTCCTGGCCGTGTTCGCCGTCCAGACCGCCGGAAACGATGCCGGGGTAGACGTGGCCACGCTGGACGCCGACCGTGTGGCGAGGCTGACCGCCGTGTTCTGGGCCATGAACGCCGTCACAGGCCAGGTCACTCCCGTGAACCACCCCGACAGCAACCCCAACGACGAGGTGAACGACAGCTGGACGGAACAGGTGTTGACCATCACCATCACGTCCAAGACAGCCAACGAAATGCGGGCGGCCTACGCCTTTACGGACTACCAAAACTCGGCATTGGACGAGCTTCTGGCAGACCCTGCGGCCCTGGCCTCCCTGGCCCGGAGCTTGACCATCGCCAACGCCGAGGCTTTTCGTGTCCTGAACGCCCTTCCCGCTGACCTCACCCAGGAGCGGCGGGA
This sequence comes from uncultured Oscillospiraceae bacterium, assembly GCA_947588605.1. Lineage (GTDB taxonomy): Bacteria > Bacillota > Clostridia > Oscillospirales > Oscillospiraceae > RUG626. Next base: position 21,348 of record CANPYK010000016.1, on the reverse strand, counting down.
GGTGGTGCGGACGGCTCTCATGCTCTACGGCAAAGTCAACTACTTCTGGGGCGGCAAGAGCCTGCGCCTGGGCTGGAACCCAAGCTGGGGCACCGTCACCAAGGTCACAGCCGAGGGCAGCCCCACCACCGGCACATACCGGCCCTACGGCCTGGACTGCTCTGGCTTCGTGGATTGGGTGTTCTACAACGCCACGGGCGGCAGCTACCAAATCAGCCACGGCGGCGGTGCCCACTCCCAGCACACTTATTGTACCTCCATCACCTGGGAGGAGGCCCTGCCCGGCGACCTGGTTTTCTACCCGGAGGATTCCCACGTCGGCATCGTCTGCGGCCGGGACGAGTCCGGCAACCTCCAGATCGTCCACTGTTCCAGCGGCTCCAACAATGTGGTCATAACCGGCACGTCCGGCTTCGCAAGCATTGGCAGGCCGCAGTTTTTTACACAATAGCGAAAGCCCCGTACTGTCCTTCCCGGACGGTACGGGGCCGATTTTTATTTTATAACGGGCTCAAGGTTTTCAAAAATCTGATCGTTGAAAAAGTCCCTCACACTAATATCCAACCCGTCACACAGCTTTTGGATAGTGACGATACCGGGATTTTGGCTTTTCGCACCGAGCATACTATAAATCGTGGACGGCTCAACGCCGCTTTGGTTGGCAAGGGCGTTTACGGTTATGCCACGTTCCGCACATAGCGTCTGAATCCGCTTTGCTACAGCCTCTTTTGCGTTCACACTAACACCGTCCTCTAAAAAATTCTACTGTTAGTGTAAACAAATTTGGGATATATCGTGCGGGATATATCCCAAATCATAAAAGTGTGATATAATTCAGAGCGGAAACCCCGTCGAAATAAGTCTCAAATTGAGACGCATTTCCGAACCGGCGATTTTTTGTGTTATTTACTATTATGTGATAGGCTGTTTGTGGAGGTGTTCATTATGACATTTGAAAAAATCCTTGACGTATTCCATGACTATCTTCAACAGGACCCGCTGTACGAGGTGGTGTTGACCAGCCACGGCTACACGCTCCTGAGCTGGGAGCCGCAAAGGGGCGAGTGGTACAGAGCGGAGCTGACCGACACGCCGAAAAAGCTGTTGGATACGCTTCTTGACTGCTACGCAGAGTTTCTTGAGGAGCAGATTACCGCGAATGACCGGGACCTTGACGATAGTGAGCAGGCAGGAGTGGACGCCAAATGTGCGGAGATGAAGCGCAGATGCCTTGAGCCATAAGCCGTATTACGTCGAAAAATGCGTCTCAATTTGAGACGCATTTATTAAATCGTTATTCAACCGCCGATTCAAGCTCCACGATTTTCGCCGCGGCCGCCGTCATTATTTTCAGATCCCGGTCGCTCATTTGGTCAAGCAGAGCGTCGAGCTGGCGGCGCTGGGTGTTCTTTTCGGTAGACTCATCCGCAAAGAAAAACTGATCTACGGAGATATGATACCGGGTGACGAGGTCAAAAAAGACCTGGAGGCTGGGGTGTTGTCCCTTGTTCTCGATGTTGGCAAGATAACGTGGAGAGATAAACAGCTCCCGCCCCACAGTGTTCCTGCTCTCGTTGCGGCTTTTTCTCGCCGCCTTGATTGCCTGCCCAAAAGCCCTGAAATCATAAACCGGCGTTGGCCTTTTCATAGTATCGTCCCCTTATGTATGTTTATTATTCTAATACATACATTTTACAGTTCCTTTCTTCACTTGGATATGTCTATACAATTCCCATAGTAAGGGTAAATAATTCATATAGCATTTGCAGAAACTATTGAAACAAATTTTTTATTCATTTACACTATTAGAGTTCACCAATCTGGGCACGAAAAGAGAGGAAATAATACCTTTATCTGGTGTATGATTTTGAATGAGGAGGAGCAAAAATGGAATGGTTGAAAAGAATAAACGCAGCCATAGATTACATAGAGGACAACTTAGACGGTGAGATTTCTTTTGATGAGGCCGCCCGCATTGCCTGCTGTTCTACATACTATTTTCAACGAGTTTTCTCATACATTTCTGGCGTGTCCTTGTCGGAATATATACGTCGCCGCAGAATGACGCAGGCTGCTTTTGATCTACAAAGGACAGATAGTAAGGTTATTGACATTGCGCTAAAATATGGATATTCTTCACCAACCTCTTTTAACAGAGCTTTTCAAAGCGTTCATGGAATAACGCCGCTATCTGCGAAGTATAAGGGGTGTACCCTATGTGCCTATCCCTCTATTCGGTTTACAGTAAAGGTTTCGGGAGGAAATGCAATGTCTTATCACGTTGAAGAAAAGAAAAGTTTTCGTATTGTTGGCGTTAGAACACCGTTAGTTGAGGATTTGGAAGAAAACATGAAAAATGTCCCTGTATTTTGGAAACAGACCATTCAAAATGACACTATCTCCGAAATATTCAAGCTATCTAACGGTAATCCCGATGGTGTTCTGGGGGTTACGGTTTATAACAATCCGCAAGACATTTACTATTATATTGGAACTGCCAGCGATATTCCTACACCGCAGGGAATGGTGGAATATATAATACCCGTAGCAACATGGGTAGTTTTTGAAAATAACGGGCTATTCAAAGAAGACGTACAAAGCGTTTTCCGAAGATTTTTGACTGAATTTATCCCGTTTTCTGGCTATGAATATGCAGAACTGCCAGATGTAGAAGTTTATCCAATCTGCAAAGGAAAACCTACTAACGGACATTCCGAAGTATGGATTGCAATAAAAGAGAAGGAGAAATAAGACAATGTATCATTTGAGACTAAAGGGCAATCACTATCAAATGGGAGTAAAGCGTGGGACTATCTTTCAAAAAGCAAAGATAACTTTTCCGCTCCACATAGATGATTTTCAGATGAAGCACGGAAAAGAAAGTGAGATTATTTTACATGATTATTTCCCGGAAGTGTGTCAAGAGATAAAAGGTGTTAGCGATACAATCGGTGCTGATTATACTACGTTTGCTTCTTGGATGTTGGCTATGGCGTGTTGTATGTATAACTTGGAAGATAATATACCGCTGCTTGAAACAAGAGGGTGTACAGCTTTTGCCTATGCTAAAAATGGACGTGTCATATATGGAAGAAATAACGATTTGCCGCCTTATTTAAGAGACGGCAGCAAAAGTGAACTGTATGCTCCTGAAAACGGAAACCGCTTTATTATTACTACATCTTCCTTTATCAATGGTGAAGAAGGAATAAATGAGCATGGACTGGCCGTAGCAATGACTTTTGTGATGACTGATCTTGTAAAAATCAAGCCAGGGTTTAATTCGTGTTTCATTGTTAGGTATTTGCTTGAAAAGGCGCACAGCACCACGGACGCAATTTCACTCCTAATGCCGCTTCCTGTGGCCTCTAACTGTAATATCCTATTAGCGGACAAGAGTGGCAAAATGGTTGTGGTTGAATGCACTCCGCTATTCAAAAGAATACGAGAAGCAGAATTGTTTGATAATGCTCACATTGTATGCACGGTCAATAGCTTTACTTCTAAGGAGTTGGATAGTTTTAATGACGCGCATGGAGACGATTATCGTTCTGCTGAAAGATATAGCGTTGTAATAAACGGGTTTCGTGATTACATAGACGGGGACGTGATTGAAAATACAAAGCGCCTTTTACGGGGCGATTATGGTTTTATGTGCCAGTATGATAATGAGCCAGACTTTGAAACGGTATGGAGTTCAGTATTCGATTTAGAAAGTCTGCAAATATACCGTGCAGAGGGCGATCCAAGAAAAAAGAAATTCATAACGGACACTCGGCTGCATGATCTTATTGGACGGAAAAAATGAAACAGTCAAAGTTCCTTTGCGACTTTTTAATATGAGTTTGCAAAATCGACATACAAAAACTAAATTATAAAATTGATCTGCCGCACGACGGCAAAAGAAAAAAGCCGTCGTGCAGCAGAGAATAATCATGCCCTAATACGGCGGCTTTGAGAAATCAGGCCGCTGTTTTTTGCCCCCCAATCGAGACAAAGGCTAATCGCTGATAGATACGGCGGCTGACAGGAGGTAGCCGCCTTGCATATTGTCCCATATCCATATAGTCCTGCCGGGGTGCCGCAGTCAAAAAAAGCCGCCGCGCCGATCAGGACATTTGCGGATATGAGGATGAACAGGCAAATCATGTAAATACATATTTTGGTTCTCAAACGTCCATCTGCATCCAGCAGACGGGCGCTTTTCTATACCCTTACGACGGTGTACCCCGCTGTCGCTCACCGCCATATCGGCCTTTCGGTTTCCCAAAAATTAACTGAAAGGTCGATATAAATGACTGAGATAAATCTGCGGGAGCATTATCCCGAAATATATAAAACTGACACTATCATCACCGTACCCGACGAGGTCGCCGCGCTTATGCGGGAGTATGACCGCAAGGAGGCCGCTTATCGGCGGCGTACATATTACCATCACGCCCAATACTCCCTTGACCGTGGCGACGGCATCGAGTATGAGGCCGTTTTTCTCTCCGTGTCGCCGGAGGAGATTTACGAGCGCAAGGTCACGATGGAACAGCTCCACGCCGCCATCGCAACTCTCCCTGACAAACAGGCCAAGCGACTTAACGCCTATTATTTCATGGGCATGAGCAAAGCGGAGATTGCCAGAGCAGAGGGCGTAAGCAGGAGTCAAGTCACAAGATCCATAGAGCTGGCATTGGCCTCTCTGGAAAAATTTCTGAAAAAACTTTGATTTGAGGCGCAACAAATGGCTGTTTTTTCTCACGGTTTGTGAGGAGGTGATACGCCATGCGGGAAATCACATACGCCGCAAAGCAGGTAAAGACAGATACCGGGGGGCTGCTGGCCCTCACATACTCCATCATCGTTGACGGCGGGGATGATGGGCCGGAGAGCTTCGGCGTGAAGATCGACGAGCTGAACGGCGACACCCACGCTGTGATCCCCGGCCTGACCGTGAGCCGTGAGCGCATCGAGGATCTGATGGACCGGCTTACCCGGAACACCGTGACGCCCACGGGCCTCATGGACGTGCTGGCCGACTGGCTCTGAGGGCGTGACTATGGACGCGGAGCAGCTTATACGGAGCCTGGGCGGCACGGGCAATCTGAGGGGCTTCCACTACGCCGTCTACATGGTGGGCCTCATCGAGCAGGACCCGGTCAACGCGACCCTTGTGACCAAGGCCCTCTACCCGGACACGGCCCGGAGGTTTGGTGTCACCCCCGAATCGGTGGAGCGGAATCTTCGGACGCTCATGAGCGACAGGCTCAAGCACCACAGCAACGTCCCCCTCAATACAAGCGGCAGGTCGCTGCTGGTCGGAAACGTCTACTGTGGGCATTGCGGCGGACGTCTGACCCTGACCACCAGCGGACGAAAATATGTCCGCAAGGACGGCACGATCCGTCGGGAAATCAGGGCCAGATACCAATGCCATTACAACGTGCGGCACCCCGGAGAGTGCGACGGGCAATCAGGATATGGCGTGGATAAGCTGGACAACCTGATCGACAAAATCATCCGTATGCAGTTTGAGCGGATCAGGGAGACACCGCCCCAGGCGCTTATCAAAGAACAGCGGTCCAGAGAGACAGACTACCTTCAGGCAAAGGTGAATCTGCTGAAAGGCCAGTACGAGGAAAAGCAAAAGGAATACCAAGCCCTCCGCGCTGAGACGGTAAAGGTGATACAAGGTCTGAGCAAGCTCAATGTGGACCTGCTGAACAGCCTGCTGACCGAGACGGAGGAACAGATACACCTCCTTGAACGACAAATCGACGAGGCCGAGGCGGGGCTTGTGACCCTGGCGAATGGCGCTGACCAAATCAAAAAGGAGTATGAAAAGCTCATAACCTGGGCCGACCTCTACGACAACTGCACCTTTGAGGCCAAGAAAATGCTCATAGCGCAGTTTGTGAAAGCCATCTATGTCCGCCGTGACTATGAGATAAGCATAGAGTTCAACGTCTCCTTTGAGGAGTTCCAACAGCTCTATCTCGAAAAGGAGACGGAGGAAAACAAAATGCCAGGAGCAGAAACACTCCTGACATTTGCCTGATGGTGGACCCAAAGGGACTCGAACCCTCGACCTCTCGGATGCGAACCGAACGCTCTCCCAGCTGAGCTATGGGCCCATATATTTCCAATTATTCAATTTTGAGTGGTGCGAACCGGATGCCTGCGGATGAGTTGCGGGGGTAGATTTTTGGGGGCTATAAGCGGCCCGTATCCTCTCCCAGCTGAGCTACAGGCCCACATTTTGGAAAAACTTCAATTATCTGTTGGACTTTCGCGTCAGCGGGGCGCGCACAAAACTTGCCATAATGCGCTCCCAGCTGAGCTACAGGCCCGTGGGCTGTCTTGGGGGACAGCTTTATTATTGTACCACATTTTTTCGATTTGTAAAGGATTATTTTTCGTCCCGGAGATAAATTTCCGCTTTGAGGATGGCCAGGACGGTTTTGGCGTCGGTGAGGGCGCCGGACATGACCATGTCGTGGAGCTCCGGGAGGGTATAGTACTCCACATTCAAAAACTCGTCCTCATCGAGATGCGCCCGGCCGGGGGTGAGGTCCAGGGCCAGGTAGAGGTACAGCGTCTCGGCGCAGTAGCCCGGGGAGGGCAGGAGGGACCCCAGGGACACGAAACGGCCCGCCGTGTAACCCGTCTCCTCGGAAAGCTCCCGCACGGCGCACTGGAGGGGCTCCTCGCCGCGCTCCAGCTTCCCCGCCGGGACCTCCAGCGTCTCGGCCATGAAGGGGTAGCGGAACTGGCGCACCATGGGCACGCGGCCATCCGGTGTGACGCCGAGGATCCCCACGCCGCCGGTGTGGTCCACCACCTCACGGAAGGCCGTGTCGCCGTTCTGGAGCTCCACGGTGTCCCGCCGGACCCGCAGGATCGAGCCCTCATACTCCACTTCGCTCGCCAACGTCTTCTCAAAAAACGCCATACCGCCGCCGCCTTTCCCTGTAGGTCGTACTATCCCATATTATAGTACATCCGGGCCCCGCCGTCAAAGCTGGGGCGATTTTTTGACGTGTTGCACAATTTTGATGGTTCATTTTTAGCGAATTTGTCAGGATAGGCCGTTTATTTTTTCACAGCTCAGGCGTATAATACGGCATGAAGGTCAGGAAAAACCGTTCGACAGGCCATACACCGGTTGGCCGGTAGAAGGAGGTTCAGCCATGTTCAAAAGATTTGCCAGGGGCCTGACCAGGCTATTCTCCGACCGCGTACTCACCGTCCTGCGCCGCGACACTTCCTCGGGAAGCTACGTGGAGGACAAGGATTACCCGGTCTACCTCAAGTCCCGGAAAAAGGGCTGAGGAAAACGCGGAAGGGGCGCCTTCCACGAAAGAGACGATATCTTCCGACGGCATATGTAAGCGGCTGAGGCTGCCGAAATCGGGTCCGACGGAGAGATAGAATCGGCTTGAAAGGGCTTTGCCCTTTCAAGGCCAAGGGGAACGAACCTGGCGAAAAAGGCCTGCGGCCTTTCCCGCCAGGGGGAACGTGCGGGAAGCCCCCGCGAAAGGTCTGCGGACCTTTCGCGGGGGCTTCCCTGCTGTTTTGCTGCGCGCACGGCCCCGTTGGGGCCGCACACTCCGCAAAACAAAAGGAATTTTTCGCAAGGCACATGTCCTTGCGAAAAATGATTTGGGTTGGGGGAAATAAGGGTGCGGCGGCGCCGCATTTTTTTAGGGAAAGCGTGGACAAGCGTGCGGGGGCGGGGTATAATGGAGATAAAGGGGGCGGTGTGATGGGGGAGAGTGTGGAGATGAAGATCGTGGCCAGGATCCGCAGCGACTTTGACACCAAATTCGGCGTGCCGCGGCAGAGCGGGCTGGCCTCCCATGTCGTTTCGAGGGTGGTCTTCGAGCCGGAGTACCGCAATGCCGACGCCCTGCGGGGGCTGGAGGGCTTTTCCCACCTGTGGCTCATCTGGGGCTTCGACCGGGTGGAGCGAAAAACCTGGTCCCCCACGGTCCGGCCGCCGCGGCTGGGGGGCAACGCCCGCGTGGGCGTCTTCGCCACACGCTCGCCCTTCCGGCCAAACCCGGTGGGGCTCTCCTGCGTGGAGCTGCGGGGCATCGAGCCGGACACCCCCGAGGGCCCCGTCCTCCTGGTGGCCGGCGCGGACATGGCGGACCGCACGCCCATCTTCGACATCAAGCCCTATCTCCCCTATGCCGACGCCCGCCCGGACGCCCGGGGCGGGTACACCGACAGCCTGCCGGATAAGCTCCTGGCGGTGGACTTCCCCCCGGCGCTTCAAGACCGGGTCCCGGCGGAAAAGCTCCCCGGCCTTCTGGAGGTCCTGTCCCACGACCCCCGGCCCAGCTACCAGTCCGATCCGGACCGGCGCTACGGCCTTTCCTTCGGCGGCCTGGACGTGCGCTTCACCGTCTCGGACGGCGCGGTACATGTCTTTGACGTGATAGAACCCCAAACCGCAAAATGACCGAAAAAATTCCCCTGTTCCCCGTTTTTTTGTCACCACTTTCAGCGGACCGTCTGGTATAATAAAAATACCGAAAAATATGGAGGGAAAACCGATGATCTCACACGGCAAGGATATCAAGATTTTCTCCGGCAATTCCAACAGGACTCTGGCAGAGGCCATCTGCCGCAACATGGGCACGCGCCTGGGGGACATGAGCGTCTCGCACTTCTCCGACGGCGAGGTGTCCTTGTCTCTTTATGAGACGGTCCGCGGCTCCGACGTTTTTCTCGTGCAATCCACCTGCGCCCCGGTCAACGACAACCTGATGGAGCTCCTGGTCATGATCGACGCCTGCCGTCGCGCCAGCGCGGGGCGCATCACCGCCGTGATGCCCTACTTCGGCTACGCCCGCCAGGACCGCAAGGCCAAGAGCCACGACCCCATTTCCGCAAAGCTGGTGGCCAACCTCATCACCTCCGCCGGCGCGGACCGGGTCCTGACCATGGACCTCCACGCCCCCCAGATCCAGGGCTTCTTCGACATCCCCGTGGACAACCTGGCCGGCGCGCCCATCTTTGCCGAATACTACTCCCACAAGTTCGGGGAGAACGCCCCCGGCGTCATGGTCGTCTCCCCCGACGTGGGCTCCGTGGCCCGGGCCCGCAACTTTGCCCACCGGCTGGGGCTGAGCCTCGCCATCGTGGACAAGCGCCGTGAGCGGGCCAACCAGTCCGAGGTCATGAACATCATAGGCCAGGTCCGGGACATGGACGTCATCCTCTTTGACGACATGGTGGACACCGCCGGCAGTCTGTGCGGCGCGGCCAAGGCTCTGGTGGAGATCGGCGGGGCGAAGAACGTCTACGCCTGCGCCTCCCACGCCGTCCTCTCCGGCCCCGCCATCGAGCGCATCAACGACAGCTACATCCATGAGCTGGTGCTTCTCGACTCCATCCCCGAGATCGAGTCCAAGAAGTCCGACAAGATCAAGTTCCTCTCCATCGCCCCCATGTTCGCCGAGGCCATCGACCGGGTGTATGAGGAGGTCTCCATGTCCACCCTCTACAAATAAGATGCTGTTTTCCAAGGACAAGCCGAATCTGGACTGGATCGTCGCCTTTTTGGGCAATCCGGGCCAGAAATACGCGATGACCCGGCACAACGCCGGGTTCCTCGCCGCCGAGGCGTTCGAAAAGCTCCACGGCGTCCGCATCGACCGGGCCAAATACCACGCCCTGACGGCGGCCTGTGAGGTATCGGGCCAAAAGGTCCTCCTGATGAAGCCCCAGACCTTCATGAACCTCTCCGGCGACGCCGTCGCCGACGCCATGCGGTTTTATAAGGTCCCCTTAGAGCGGGTCCTGGTCGTCTCCGACGACATCCACCTGGACCTGGGCCGCCTTCGCGTCCGCCCCTCCGGCTCCGCCGGCGGCCACAACGGCCTTCGGGACATCATCGCCAAGTGCGGCGGCGAGGGCTTCCCCCGTATCCGCCTCGGCGTCGGCGCCGTGCCCCCCGACTGGCAGCAGGTGGACTGGGTCCTCTCCGTCTTCCGCAACGAGGACGCCGAGACGATCCTGACCGCTGCCGACAAAGCCGCCCGCGCCGTGGACTGCGTCCTGGAAAAGGGCGTTTCCGAGGCCATGAACAGGTTTAACGGATAATTTTTACGAAAACGCCCCTCCCGAACGGGAGGGGCTATACTTTACCATACTAAAATGTTCCACGTGGAACATTTTAGTATAGTAAAGTATCGGGCGGGGCCTTACCTGCCCACGGTGTTCGATACCGCTCAGTCATCCAACCTTCGCTGCCCCCTGCCCCCCTCCTACGAGGAGGGGGCGAAAAAGGTTGCGGCTTACGCCGCGGTTTTGATTTGCCCGCGCGGCGGGGACGGGGGACGAAGGCTCGAATCCCCCCTGCCCCCTTTGCCCCAAAGGGGGTCAAAAAGGTTTGCGCCGCTTTGCGGCGCAATTTTTAAAAAGGCGGCGCGAAGCGCCGTATCCTTATTGAAAGGCTCCCTTTCGTAAAGGAAGCTGTCGCGAAGCGACTGAGGGATCGAGCGTTGAGGAATAGAGCCCTATCGACCAACGCTCGCTGCCCCCCTGCCCCCCTCCTACGAGGAGGGGGCGAAAAAGGTTGCGGCTGACGCCGCGGTTTTGATTTGCCCGCGCGGCGGGGACGGGGGCTCGAATCCCCCCTACCCCCTTTCCCGGAAAGGGGGTCAAAAAGGATGCGCCGCTTTGCGGCGCAATAATTTATAAAGGCGGCGCGAAGCGCCGCAACCTTATTCTCCTTGACCCCTTTTTCGGAAAAAGGGGTGCCGCCGCAGCGGCGGGGTATTCGAGCCCGTGGAGCGTAACTGGGGCTTTCGGTAAACGAGACTTACTACGTGCGGGCCGCCAAGAGAGGCGGCCCCTACAAGGCGCGTTGACGGAACCGTTCCGAAAACCCGCACCCGCCCCCGTCTCGGAGCCCCCTCCTCGTAGGAGGGGGGGCAGGGGGGCAGCGAACGTTGGATAACAGACCGGTTCCGATAACCCGCACCCGCCTCCGTCTTGGAGCCCCCTCCTCGTAGGAGGGGGGCAGGGGGGAAGCGAGCGTTGGACATGAGACCGGTTCCGACAATCCGCACCCGCTCCGTTACGCCGTAGGGGCCGCCTCTTTTGGCGGCCCGCGTTTTGGTCGTTACTTAATTATACTAAAAAATACTTGACAAACCACTTGATTTGTGGTATAATACGCACATCGGAAAACTCATTTCCCCACGCAGAAGCGGTGGAAGATGCGGTCGGTGAGGTCGGGGGTGAGGGAGCGGCCGGAGAGGCGGGAGAGGGAGGTGAGGGCGGACTCCAGCTCCGTGAGGACGGCGTCGGGGGTGACGCCGGACCGGAGGGCGTCCAGGGCGGCGCGGAGGGAATCCAAAGCGGCGGAGACCTCGGCGGCCTGGCGGGCGTTGGTGAGGATCTCGCCGGCGGGAGCGTCGGGGGCCTGGGGGAGGAGGGCCGCCACGGCGTCGGAGAGGGCGGCGAGGCCCTGGCCGGTTTTGGCGCTGACGCAGACCGCCGGGATGCCCGCAAGCTCCGGGGGGAGCCGGAGACAGCGGGGCAGATCGGACTTGTTGAGGACGAGGAGCGAGGCTTTTTCGGCGAGGGCGCGGTCCTCCTCCGTGAGGGGCCCGGAGGCGTCCAGCACCGCCAAAATGAGCTGCGCCGAGGCCATGGCCTCCCGACTGCGCTCCACGCCCAGCTTCTCCACCGCGTCGGCGCATTCCCGGATGCCGGCGGTGTCCACGAGACGCAAAAGCGTCCCGCCCAGGACGCAGGTTTCCTCCACCGTGTCCCGGGTGGTGCCGGGGATGTCGGTGACAATGGCCCGGTCGAAGCCCAAGAGGGCGTTGAGGAGCGAGGACTTGCCCACGTTGGGCCGGCCCACGATGGCGGTGCGCACGCCGTCCCGGAGAAGGCGGCCCCGCTCAAAGGTGCCGAGAAGATCTTCCAGAGTTGCTTCGGCGGAACGGAGGGTGCCCAGGTAGTTTTGCAGCTCGAAGTCCTCGATGTCCTCGTCGGGCCAGTCCACCACCGCGTGGAAGTGGGCGGCGATGTCCAGAAGGGCGGCGTACACCGCGTCGGTGCGGCGGGTGACCGCGCCGGAGAGCTGCCCGGAGGCGTTTTTCGCGGCCTCGACGGTCTCCGCGTCAATGAGGTCCACGACGGCCTCGGCCTGGGTGAGGTCCAGCTTGCCGTTCAAAAAGGCGCGCTTGGTGAACTCCCCCGGCAGGGCCTGGCGGGCGCCGTTTCGGAAAAGCTCCGTCAAAATCGCCCCCAGCGCCGTGGGGGAGCCGTGGCATTGGAGCTCCGCCGTGTCCTCGCCGGTATAGCTGTGGGGGGCGCGGGCCACGGTGCAAAGGGCCGTGTCCAGCACCGCGCCGGATCTGTCGCAAACCGTGCCGTAAAGGAGCCGGTTGGAGGCCGTTTCGGCCATTTTCCGGCCTGATTTGGCCCGAAAAACGCTGTCGGCGCAGGCGATGGCGCCGTCGCCGGACAGACGAATGACGCCGATGGCGGACCGGACCGGACCGGTGGCCACGGCGGCGATAAGGTCGCTCATGAAAGGGCCTCCAGCTCATCGAGCCACGCCCTGGCCACGGCGTCCGAGGGCATCCGCCAGTCCCCGCGGGGGCTGAGGGCCACAGAGCCCACCTTGGGCCCGTCGGGCAGGCAGGAGCGCTTAAACTGCTGGGCAAAGAAGCGGCGGACGAAGGTCCTGAGCCACTTTAAGATCGTCTCGTCGTCGTAGACGCCGGCGAAGACGTATTTGGCCAGGCGGTAGATTTTCCCCGGCCCCATGCCGAAACGGAGGAAGTAGTAGAGGAAGAAGTCGTGGAGCTCATAGGGCCCCACCAGGTCCTCGGTTTTCTGTGAAATTTCGCCGTTCTCCGCCGGCAGGAGCTCCGGGGAGACGGGGGTGGCCAGGATGTCGTTCAGCACCGCCGAGAGCTCGGCATCCCCGCAGGTATCGGCGTACCAGCCCACCACGTAGCGCACCAGCGTCTTGGGCACGCCGGCGTTGACGCCGTACATGCTCATGTGGTCGCCGTTGTAGGTGGCCCAGCCCAGGGCCAGCTCCGAAAGGTCCCCGGTGCCCACCACAAGGCCGTTTATGGAATTGGCGATATCCATCAAAACCTGGGTGCGCTCCCGGGCCTGGGCGTTTTCATAGGTGACGGACCGGTCATTTTCATCATGGCCGATGTCCTTGAAGTGTTGGCGGACGGAGTCCGTGATGTCCACCACGCGAAGCTCCGCGCCCAGCTTCTCGGCCAGGAGCATGGCGTTGGACTTTGTGCGCTGTGTGGTGCCGAAGCAGGGCATGGTGACGGCCAGCAAGGCGTCGGAGGGAAGCCCCAGCTCCCGCGCCGCCATGGCGGAGACGAGCATGGCCAGGGTGGAGTCGAGGCCGCCGGAGACGCCCACCACCAGCTTTTGGGAGCCCGTGTGCTCCATGCGCTTTTTGAGGCCCTGGGTCTGGATGGCGAAGATCTCCCCGCACCGCCCGTCGCGCTCGCCCTTTTCCGAGGGGACGAAGGGACTGCGGGCCACGGGGCGGGTGAGGACGGTGTCGGTGAGCTCCAGATCGAAGGGGGTCCGCCAAAACTCCTCCGCCAGCTTTTTCGGGGTGAAGGTGGTGTTGCGGCGGCGGTCAAAGAAAAGACGCCGGACGTCGATCTCCGATACCGTGAGGCCGGTTTTGAAGCGGCTCTCCGCCAAAATCGTGCCGTTTTCGGCGATGATATCGTGTCCCGCGAACACAAGATCGGTGGAGCTCTCCCCCTCCCCGGCGTCGGCGTAGATGTAGGCGCAGTGGAGGCGGGCGGACTGGTTCTTCACCAGCTCCCGCCGGTAGGCGGCCTTGCCCACCAGCTCGTTGGAGGCGGACAGGTTCAAAATCACCGTGGCCCCGGCGCGGGCCAGGGCCGTGGAGGGCGGGTCCGGTGCCCACAGGTCCTCGCAGATCTCCACGCCTACGGCGAGGTCCGGGAGGGCGTCGCAGGAGAAATAGCCGTCGGTGTCGATACGCGCGTCAAAGCGCTGGCCCTCGAGCGTCACGTCGCCGCTCCAGCCCTCGCCGCCGGCGGTGAACCAGCGCTGCTCGTAAAACTCCCCGTAGTTGGGGAGGGCCATTTTCGGGCGCAGTCCCCGCAGCTTGCCGCGATTGAGAAGGGCCGCGCAGTTGTAAAGCTTGCCGCTCCACTGATCCCGCACCGGGCACCCCAAGGCGATGAGCATGTCGAGCCCCGCCGTCTCCTCCGCGATGCGCGCAAGGGCCCCAGCGGCGGCGTCGATGAGCGTATCCTGCAAAAAGAGGTCCCCGCAGGTGTAGCCGGTGACGCAAAGCTCCGGGAAGGCAAGAATTTTTACCCCCAGCCCCGCCGCTTCGCGGCAGAGTCGGATGATCTCATTGGCGTTATGCTCACAGTCGGCCACCCTGATCTTCGGCGTGGCCGCCGCGACCTTCACAAATCCGTCCCGCATGTCGATCCCTCCGCATCGGTCATTTTGATACTAATCCCTAATCAAAAGCGCCAATTCGCGACGGTCTTTTTTGCGTCAAGCTTCGTCAAACGGCTTGACAATACATACAGTATTCTCTGCGCCGTTTTCCTCGCCTGACGCAAAAAATCCTCGTTGCTCGGTTGGCGCTTTTAATCAGGGATCAATATTCAGTATACCACAAAAAACCGGAAAAGCAATGAATTCCCGCGTGACAGGGGAGGTTTAACCTGTTAAACTTGGTTTAACGCAGTAAACCCGGAGGCGTAAAAGAATGGACATTCCGAAAATCTTTGACAGCGAGTACCGCTTCTGCCTCCTGCTCTGGGAGGTAGAGCCGGTGAACTCCACGACGCTGGTGAAGTTTGCCCGGGAGCGGCTGGGCTGGTCCAAGGCCACGACGTACACCGTCATCCGCAGGCTTTGCGAGCGGGGCGTCATCCGAAATGAGAACGCCACGGTGACGAGCCTTGTGACTAAGGCCCAGGTGCAGGAGGCCCGGATGGAGGAGCTAATGGACGGGACCTTCGAGGGGTCGGTGCCGGCCTTCGTGGCGGCGTTTGCCCACCACCGGGGCGTGACGAAAAAGGAGCTGGAGGACATCCGGCGGCTCATCGACGAATTTGAGGGGGATTGAGCGTGGACGCGGTCTTTTTGAAGCTTCTCAACCTCAGCGTGGAGGCCGGCTGGCTGGTGCTGGCGGTTGCCGCCGCGCGGCTTCTGCTGGGCCGGACGCGCACGCCAAGATCCGTTTTCTGCCTCATGTGGGCGCTGGTGGGACTGCGGCTGGTACTGCCGTTCTCGGTGGAGAGCCGGCTGAGCCTCATCCCCAGCCGGGAGGTCCTCCCCCTGGACGTGGCGCGGTATGATCCCGCGCCCTCGGTCCACACGGGGCTGGCGTTTGTGAACGAGGCGGTGAATCCCGGCTTTGCCGGCGCCTTTGCCCCGCGCCCCGGCGACAGCGTCAACCCCCTGCGCGTGCTGACCACTGTGGCCGGGTGGGTGTGGCTGGCGGGGCTTGTGGGGATGGTCTGCTATTTCGCGGTTTCCACTATCCGGTTGAAGCGCCGGGTAAGCGGGGCCGTAGAGGTGGAGAAGGGCGTCCGGGAATCGGAGGCCGTGCCCGCGCCCTTCGTGTTCGGTTTTCTGAGGTCCGTCATCTACCTCCCGGCGGGGCTGGACAGGGAGGCCCGGACCTATGTGCTGGCCCACGAGCGGGCCCACATCCGCCGGCGGGACTACCTCGTCAAGCCCCTGGCGTTTCTTCTGCTGGCGGTCTACTGGTTTGACCCGGTCCTGTGGCTGGCCTACGGGCTTTTCGCCAGGGACATGGAGCTTGCCTCGGACGAGAAGGTCCTCCGGGAGCTGGGGCCGGAGGCGAAAAAGCCCTACGCCCAGGCGCTTTTATCCGCCGTGACCTTCCGCCGGCCCGTTGCGGTCTGCCCCGTGGCCTTCGGGGAGGGGCGGCTCAAGAGCCGGGTGAAGAGCGTTCTGCGGTGGAAAAAGCCCCTCCCGCTCCTGGCCGCGCTGTCGCTGGCGCTGTGCCTTGCGCTGGGGGCGTGCTTCCTCACCGACCCCGTGGAGACGGGCGCGGCGGACCTGGTAGGCGGGTACAAATTCGCCGGGGAGCTGCCCGAGGAGTTCGGCCCCAACGTGTTCGGCATCGACCTTTTTGAGGACCGGACCTTTTCCTATTATGAAATGTACTTCTCCAGCCACATCGGCATGGGCCGCTGGTCCTACGCCGACGGCGTCGTGACCCTCACGGAACGGCGCAGCCACCTGGTGGGGGAGAAGTACGAGGAGTACGAGGCCGCCCTGCGCTTTCAGGTGACCCCGGAGGGGCTTGTGTACCTCGCCGAGGGGTCGGACGGGTTTATATACATCCATTTGCAGGGTGGGGAGGTTTTTCAAAGGGAGGAGTGAAGGGGCGGGCCAACCTGGGCGGCGGCCCCTACGGCGGTTAAATCTTAAAAATGATAGATTTTTGAGAAGGAAATGATTCTATGAAGTATATGACGTTCAATTCATCGTGTTCTTATGCGGGAATCGCGAATCTTTTGTCGTTTTATGGGGTAGATACCGAGGACAGAACGATCGCGCTTGAAATGGGGCTGCCGTTTTTGTTTGACTATGAGGATGGACGTTATGTTTCGGGGCCAATGCTTCAAGGCGCAAAATGGTTTGATCTCTACCTAAAGCCCATCGGCTATACCATGACGGAAAAAGAGATGCGTAAAGAACAAATTTGCGAGTATCTTCGTGATTTACGGTATGCGATGCTGGGCATTTATGTAAGCGAGAGGAATAAGCACGCCGTGGTTTACACAGGGATGAGAGACGGAAAATTCTGTATGCTCAATAACAAATGGGAGCAGTCTGACGAGCCTGATACGCTGTTGTTTTCAGAGCAGGAGCTTTTGCAGCGGGTCGATGAATCAGTCATGGTAGCTGTTTTGAATAAAACCGCTTGTGAAGCTGTTAAAACCGAAAGTATGGTGAGGCACTCTATAGCTGTCCTTCAGTCGTTGGCGAAAGAAATCGCCGATTTCTGTTCACAGGAAAGATCCCCGATGGATATCCGGGCGTCTATGGATACGCTGTTTCGCGCGATTTTGCTGGATGGAATCACCATGCTGGATTTGATCGGGGAAACGCAAATCAGTCAAAAGCTGAAAATCGTGCAGGGTCAATTTATGAACGCTGTAAAGGAAAACAAACCCCTGCAGCTCGACCAATGCCTAGATATGGCGCTGTTAAATTCCGCGGTTACAGACTATATCAGCGTAATGCGCGTTCATGCGTAAACGATGTATTCCAAAGACGCATTTGCATATAAAGGCGAGGTGTGAAGCAGACAGGAACCCGTTCCGAACGATGCCGCAGGGGCCGTATCCTACGGCGTTTATCGGGGGCGGGTGCGGGGGGCGGGGGCGCTCGGAAACCTCCACGCTCGCTACCCCCCTGCCCCCCTCCTACGAGGAGGGGGCTTAAAAGGTTGCGGCTTCGCCGCGGTTTTGATTTGCCCGCGCGGCGGGGACGGGGGACGAAGGACGGGGGCTCGAATCCCCCTGACCCCTCTTCGGGGAAAAGGGGTGCCGCCGCGGCGGCGGGGTATTCGAGCCTTCGTCCCCCGTCCCCCGTCTTAGCCTTTCCCGCAGGGCGGGGAAGGTGGCGCCCGCAGGCGCCGGATGAGGTGGGTGCGTTCATCGAAACCTATCAAAGCCCTTCGGCTCCCACCTCACCCCTCCCCCTCCCCGCCCTGCGGGGAGGGCTCTAAACCGGGGGCGGGGGTCCTATACCTTTCCTTTTCTCCTTCTCACAAAGTACAGCGTAAACTCAAACACGATCATGCAGATCCAGCCGGCGGCGCAGGCGTAGGCTTCGCCGACGATGCCCATTTTGGGGACCAGGAGCCAGACGAAGACGGTGCGGACGCTGATCTGGATGACGGTGGAGATGAGGACTACCGTCATGGACCCCACGCCGCGGAAGAAGCCCTGGATGGCGTTGGTGAGGCCGGGCATGATGAAAAACCAGGCCTTCACCGCAAGATACGCCACGCCCGCCTCCACGATGGCGTCGCTGCCCTTGGGGGAGAGAAGGCGCATGGCGGGGACCTTGAGAAGCTGGACCAAGGCGAAGATGATGGGGTAGTAGACGCAGGCGATGAGGAGGCCCTTTTTGAAGCTCTCCCGCACACGCTCCCGGTCCCCCGCGCCGCGGTTCTGGGCGGTGCAGGTCATGATGGCGCTGCCCATGCTCTGGGTGGGGATGCGGGCGTAGTCGTCGATGCGGCAGGCGTTGTTGAAGGCGTCCACCGCCACCACGCCCTGGAGGTTGACGGTGCGCTGGATGAGGAGCTTTCCCACCGGCTGGGCCGCCTGCTGGAGGGCCGTCAGGGCGCCGTTTTTTACCGTCTCCAGGAGAAGGGGCTTATCGACCTTGAACTCCCGCCGCTCCATGGACAGCTCCGGGATGCGTTTCCGGATCCAGACGACGCAGAGGATGACGCTGACAGCCTCGGCGATGACGGTGGCCAGGCCCGCCCCGGCCACGCCCATGTGGAAGACCATGATGAAGAGCATGTCGAGGCAGACGTTGATGGCGCAGGAGATGCCCAGGAACCACACAGACGTGCGGGAGTCCCCGATGGCCCGGAGGGCGGAGGAGAGGATGTTGTACTGGAACGTGAAGAGGAACCCCACGAAGATGATCCGCAGATACGTCAGCGCCATGTCGAAGGCCTCCGCCGGGGCCTTGATGAGCCGCAGAAGCTCTCCCGCGAAGGCATAGCCCAGCACGAACACCGTGAGGGACAAGAAAAGCCCGAAAATCACGGTGGTGGAGAACTCCCGGCGCAGCTTTTCCCGGTCCCCCGCGCCGTAGAAGCGGCTCATGAGCACCGACGCGCCGATCCCCACGCCGGAGGCGCCCAGCACCATCACCGTCATGATGGGGTCCGACACGCTCACCGCCGCCAGGGCCTCGTCGCCCAGGTTTTTGCCGATGATCACCGAGTCCGCCGCGTTGTACGTCAGCTGCATGATGTTCCCCAGCACCATGGGAACCGTGTATTCCAGCAAATGCCGGGTGATCGACCCGTGGGTCATGTCCACCTTCGCCATGCTCTCACCGTCCGGAAAAAGGGTTTTGCCATACTAATATCCATTTAAAAGAAGGCACCGAGCGGCAAGGATTTTTCGCGTAAGGCTTGGAAGACGCCGCAGGGAATACCCATTGGTATTTCCAAGGCGGCTGACGCCGCATGACGCGAAAAAGACCGTCGCGAATGGCTTCTTTTAAGTGGATATTAGTATTATACTATGGATTTGAGGAATTGTCACCTGCCAAGCCCACAAAAAATCGCGGTTCCCGTGGATTCCCGGCGGGGACTGTGCTATAATGGGGAAAAACGGCTGAAGGGGGCGGACGTATGTCCGATTTGATCGACTATATCGCCTGGCGGGGGGATATCCCGCTGGAGCTTGACGGGCTCAACGAGGCGGACGCGGCGATCCTGGCGCGGTTTTCCTATATTCCCTTTGAGTGCCTGGAAAAGCCGCCGGCGGAGGAGCTTGTCCCGGTTTCGGACCTTATGCGGATGACGCTGGGGGACGAGAGCCTTGACCGGGAGGAGCGGTGGAAGCTCCGGGACCGGGAGCTGATGGCCGCCATGGGGGCGAGCCGCCGGTTCGGGCCCCTGCGGGCGGGGCGGTTCGTGGAGCGCTTTGACGAGCGGCTGCAGACACAGTTCTCCGCCATCACCGTGGCGCTGGGGGACGGGCGGCACGCCGTGGTCTTCCGGGGCACGGACAACACCGTGGTGGGCTGGAAGGAGGACCTAAACATGTCCTATCTCTGCCCCATCCCCGGCCAGCGGTACGCCGTGGAATATCTGGACAGGATCGCGGAGGAGATCCCCGGGCCGCTGCTGCTCATCGGCCACTCCAAGGGCGGCAACCTGGCGTGCTTCGCCGGGGCCTTTTGCGGGGAGGCGGTCCAAAAGCGGATCGAGACGGTCTACAACTTCGACGGGCCCGGCTTCTTCGATAACATCCTGGAAACGCCGGACTACCAGCGCGTCTGGCCCAGGATCCGCACCGTCATTCCCCAGTTCTCCGTGGTGGGGATGCTCCTGGGGCGGGACGAGGAATCCAGAGTCGTCCACAGCACCGGAAACGGCCTTCACCAGCACGACATGTACACCTGGGAGACACTGGGCCCTGGCTTTGTGCATCTGGGGACCGTCACCGGCGGCAGCAAATTCGTGGACTCCGCCCTGAAGGCGTGGATCGCCGAGATGACGCCGGAGCAGTTTGAGCTGTTCGCGGACACGGTGTACAAATTCATGGCGGACACCAACTCCCGGACCCTCCACCAGATGCGGGAGAACCTCCTGGACACCCTCAAGAGCTTCGCCCGGTCCCTGGGCAACATGGACGAGGAGACCCGCCGCGCCGTCCTTGAGTGCGTCAAGCTCCTCCTCCTCAACGCCGGCCGCGAGGTCAAGGAACGCGGCTGGCGGGAGAAGGCGTGAGGGACCCCTCAGTCGCTTCGCGACAGCTCCCCCAGGGGGGAGCTAACGGGCGGACACATGGGTCCGCCCATACAGTATTTGGGATTCGTTTCAATCAACGCCGTAGGGGCGGCCTCTCTTGGCCGCCCGCGTTTCAGGTTTCGGATTGCCCCCGATGAATTCTGTAGGGGTCGCCGTCCTCGGCGACCCGCGTTGCGATGACCTCCCATGTCGGTTGAATGGAATTACCTTCCACATTCCCCTGTAGGGGCGGGTTCCAAACCCGCCCGTGCCCACGTTGCGTGATGGGAACGGTTCCGATAAAACGGGACATGTCGGTCAACCAGGAAAGGGCCGCTGTGGGCAGCGGCCCGTACGGCGGTGTTCGGATCGTGTCAATAAACGAAGGGCGGGTCGCCGGGGACGGCGACCCCTACGGCGATGTTTATCACCTGCGGGTCATCGGAACCGCTCTCATATCCCACGCTCGCTGCCCCCCTACCCCCCTCCTACGAGGAGGGGGCTTAAAAAGGATGCGCCGCTTTGCGGCGCAATTTTAATATAAATGCGGCGCGAAGCGCCGCAACCTTATTCCCGCCGCCATCGAGCCATTTTTTCCGGCGGCATGTACGTCGGAAAAAATTCCTTTTGTCAAATCGAGTGTGCGAGCGAAGCGAGTGCGCGAGATTTGACAGCAGAAAGCCCCCGCTCGAATTCCGCAGAATTCGAGCGGGGGCTTTCGCACGTACCCCTTGGCATTTGAAGGGGCTGTGAAAAAAGAGCAGATATAAGCTCGGCTTTTCACAGCCCCTGTTTTTGTGTGGAAAAATAACCACATT
>CANPYK010000015.1 GCA_947588605.1 uncultured Oscillospiraceae bacterium | reverse complement strand
GGGGCACCTCAAAATCCCGGCCACGACCGCGAAGCTCATAGCGAAACCACTTCTCCGGCACGGTATCCGGCAGGACACGGTTTGGGGTGAACAGCACGGGCTTTCCCTGAAGCTCGGCTCGCTCAAAGGCTGCCTTCCATGCGTCAACGTACATTTCTTTTCCTCCTTTCCCCTGTGGTAAGCACACAGCATACCGCGTGTTTCCGCAAATGTCCACGAAGGTTTTTCAAAACCCCATCATCTGCATACCGCCCTGTTCCGGGCCGGGGGAGGGCGGCTCCATCAGAAGCTCCTCCATGGAGATGTCCCCCTTAAAGCGGACGTACCCGCCGGCGAGGAACTGCCCCTTCTCGCTCTCCACACGGCTCTGGCCGTATTTTTCGTAGTCGTAGAAGTCCTCCAGCTCCGGGTCATACTGAGTGGACTTCTGAATCAGGCATCTACCGTACTCCTCCGGAGTGCTGACACCAGGCGTGAATTCAAACTGCGCCAGCTCCTCCGCGACCCTGTTCACCTGGTACACACCCTGCGGCTGTGCGTAGCGCACCGCGGCGGCAAGGGTTTTCCGCTGTTCATCGCTCATTTCCGCCACCTTTTCACACAGGCTGTTGAGCGTCCGCAGATCCTCCTGCGGGATGTACATCGCCTGATTCACCGCTTCCGGAAGGTCGCTGCACCATGTTTGTATGCTCGCTTCGGCTGCGGAACCGTATCCCGCTCTCCTGACGATCCGTTCCAGACGTTCCTCCGGCATGGGCAGGAAGATAACGGCGGGGCTTCCTTCCTCCGGGCTGTCCGAGGCCGGCGCCAGCTCCAATTCTATCAAGTAGGAATTGTCGGCGTAGGCGGGGAAGTTCCGCCCCGTGTAGAGCGGTTCAAGCTGAAGGCCGTTCTCATAGACCACTCCGTAGGGGGTAACGGCGCCTTCGCCGCTGGCAATAAGCCCACGGGCAATACCCACGCCGTTCAGTTTTGCGTAATCCTCCGTTGAACAGCCTCCGCCCTGCATGGTCATGTAGTGCCGCCGGCCCACAACATCCAAATCGTCAAAGTTGGTGATGACCGTGGCTCTCTCGGAGCAGAAGCTCAGATTGATGAGATTCTCAATGTCCGTGATCTCACGCTTCGCCGCCACCGCCTGAAATTCGGCCAGTTCATCATCGGTATAGCGGTCAATAGAGCGGAGCAGGAAGTCCAGCTCGTCGATGTTGACCGTCTGTCCCTCCAGACAGTCCAACACGGGCGGGGCGTCCGTGATTTGGTCCACGTAGCAGTCCCGCGCTCTCACGTCCCCGATGCCCAGCTCCCGGAGGCCATTGATGGTTTTGGAATATTCCCTGTCCGGGATGGGCAGCGTGACCACCGCCACGCCGACGATTCCCTCATTGTTGCTTAACAAAACCTGCGCCATATTACACGCCCTCCTTTTTTCTGTGATTTATCCTTGAAACTCGTTGTCTCAGGCAGTCCCCATCCCGGCTCCAGCAGACGAAGCCGTGGGCGGGGTAGGGACAGCCGTCGCACCACTCGTTTATGTGCGCCTCCGGCTTCTCCGGCGCTACCGGGGGCGCATAGTCCGGCACGTAGGGCCTGAACTTAATGTCAAGCTCCTCTCCCGGTTCCATGCCGTCATATTCCACGCCGGAATCCGCGAAATAATTGTCCTCATACATTTCATCACCTCCCACATACAGAAAAAGCCGGGGCTCTCATTTCCGAAAGCCCCGGCTCAGTATATCGTTTTTTCATTGTTGAAAGTCCCATACGCCACACTCGGCGAGTGTATTCGCAATCAAGAAAACCGCTTATAAAGTAAAATCGCAGAAACGGGATCATCAAATCTCCATTTCTGCGTTTTTCTTCTGTTGTAGGCTTTCGGGTCGTCCGGTTTGCGGGTAACCGGACTGATGGGCCAGGTGTTCCGCCGCTTCAAATCCAGTTCCCGCTTTCTCTTTTTGGAGAGCTTTTCATAAGGGACAAATTTATCCATTGTATATCTTCCTTTCTCATTCAGCCGAAGCTGGAATTTCAATTTATATGGTGCTGAACGCTTTCAAGGCCAACGGTTTCCGCCTCGATATCCAGGCCGTCGTTCCAGCAGATATCGTAAGACCCCATGAGCCTGCCGGAGAGGAACAGAAACCGATTCTCCAGAGCCTTGATCTGCGTATATTTGGAAAACAGCGTCCGCATATCATATCTTTTGTCGGCCCCATCCTCAAACGTCACAGACATGGCTGTCCCGTCCAGAAACCTGAAGTCGATTGCCTTATGAAACATACCTTCTCGCACGAGAAGTATTATTTGAGCGGCGTCAGTTTGACATACTTCTCGATTTCTCGCATTTATCCAATTTGTCCTGCCATAGCAATAATGTATTGAAGTAAGTGACAACAACTATCTTTTTCTCGAATCTCTATTTCACTTCTCAGGAAGCACATCTTCGATATATGATTTCACATCAAAGTAAACTGTCTCGAACGGGGGCTTTTCTACATCCCCATTGAAGCGGAATTTTTCATAAGAGTGTCTCAACTCGTCTATCCTATGGAGAAAGCCGTGAAAATCCCCCAAGTCCCTTCCGTTTCCTGCCAATGTCCGCAGTATACTGTTTTTGTCAAATTTGAAGGTTTTTGACATATAATATAAGTCTACGACATCTTTTATCCTGCGGAACACTTTATCGGTAGAAACTACAGCGACCTTATCCGCAATCATTTGATCAGGGACAACCCCGCGAAACCGAAACCCGTCCACCTCATAGATTTTTGTTGGCGGCACAGGCCGATTAACATCAATGTCCATAGAAAAAAGTATTTCTTCGGTAGACTTATCTGCCAGCTCAAAACCGGCTGAACGCCCTTCCCCGTACATCCTGTATAGGCTTACAGTCAGGGCTATTCCACCGTCGTTCAGGGCATCCTGCAAAGATTTAACCATTTGTTCTGCAGAAGGAGGTGTATCTGAGTTCCAGTTCGCGTCAATATCAACCGTGTGTCGCGTTTCTTCCAAAAAACCCGCATCCATCAAACAGGCTTTCAATACCATTGACCCCTTAAAGCTGATGGGGATTCCGCTGTCATATAGCGCCTTCATGACCCTATACATCAGCTTTTCTTCCAATGAGATGTTCATTGACGTACCTTCTTACATTTCATAATATTCTACCGCTTCCCTTGCCAGCCGTTCAAATCTGCTCTGATACTCGGGAGCCACGGAGATTCCATCAAAGCTGTTTCCGTTCCGATAATAATACTTGCTGATTGCCTCTGTAATGCCCTGCATATCGAGGATAGCTTCATTGGCGAGAGCGTCATCAATGGTTCTGTTGAAGTCGGTATACTTTAATCCGTTTTTCTCCTTTGTATTGAATGAACTTACCTGATTGCCGAGGACGACCACTCCATTAAAACGGGAAACAGAGTTGCTGCCGTACACCCATATGACAAACTCGTCATTTCGCCCCCCAAATTGGCCTTGACACATAAGCGCCTCGTCCAACGCGAATACGACATCCTCCCCAATGCAGTCCCGAACCGCCTGAAGCCAAGAGATTGCCCCCACAAAATCGCGTCTCTTGGGAAGATTGCTCTTTTGGGGGTCATACCTTGGCAGCAAAGCTGTCTTTCGGTTAATAAGATCCGTCTGCACGCGGTATTCCAGTAAATCCACAAGATATTCAGGCGGCTTGCGGATATCCGATTCCCAATTTTGAATGGTTCGAAACGGAATATTGTACCTTGCGGCAAATTCGCTTTGTGTGTCGCCTAAGCGTCTTCTCATTTCCCGAATGTTCAAGAGCCTCACCTCGCTTCTATGGTACACCCAATGAGTGTGTTTGTCAATTGGAAAATACAGCTCACAGAAAAGCCGGGAACTTCATTGAAAGCCCCGGCTCAGTACATCGTCTGTCCAAATTTACTTTGTCCCATGCCCTCCTCCGGCTCAAACCAGAAGGAAAAGTCGTTGTCCGCAATGTTGTCGCATTGGTCGGAGAGAAAGGCGGGGTCGCGCTCCACACGCGCCGCGATGTCCGCAAGCTCATCCTCGCTGGCCGCCTCGACCTCTCCCTCTCCATAGATGTAATCCTCCACATGGACACCCACATCCTGCGCCTCATCCAGATCTGCGATGAAGTCCAGAAAGTCATCGTTCTCCTCCAAATCGTCCCGGCTCCAAGGGGTATTTGCCGCGAAAAACTCCGTCTCATACCCGTTGGCCGTGACCGTCACCAACGAAAAGTGGATCGACATTTCGAACCTCCTCACATCGTCTGCGACCATTGAGTATGATCCGCAATCTGCCCATCCTCGTTCTGTGCCTGCCCGATCCGCGCGTCCAGGTCCGGCACCGCCCTTCTGATTTGGTTGAGGATGCCATCCATGCGGCCTTCTCTCTGTACGGTCATGGGGAAATCCATGTCACGGACCGTTTCCACACAGCGATGGATCTCCGCCAGCTGTTCCTGAGAGAACAATTCCTTTTGCGGCACAAGCCCGGCACGGATAGTGAAGTCCCGCTTGGCTCCCTCGTAATCGCCGCCGACGTAATGCCCCTGCGTCACACCTTCTCCGCTGTAATCCCGGCACCAAGTCACGAAATCCCAGCCATGGCGGGGGGTGTGATGGGCGGCCAGCACGGCGCTGTTGAACTCGTTGAGGAGCTTATAGCTCTCGTCCAGCCCCGTGGCGTTGAGCTGCGGCGCCTTTTCCAGAAGCCGCATATATTCTTCGGTGACGTTGACGATGTCTATCGCCCGGTTCAGCGCCGCCTCCGAGCCGGGGTCCCTCGTCACCTCGCTGCGGTACCTGACCCCGCCCACGCCGTTCACCCGGCACAGAGGAGCCTCCTGCCAGAAAACCGGCATAAACCCATCCTCCACGGGACCGGTTTGAAAGCCACCCCGCTTCAGGCAGATGCCGACCTCCTCGAAAAACCGTACCTTTGCTTCTTCGCTGATTTCTTTCATAAGCTGTCCTCCTCGTATAATAAAATGACCGGGGCGTTTCCGTCCCGGTTCTTCTAACTATATGGATTAAATGAAGCCTGTAATTACTGGAACTCGCCCAAAGTAAGACCGTCCTCACCCTCCGGCAAGGGGCATCCTCCTGTTCCTCTTTTCATCAACTCCTCCATCAGTGCCTTTTGCTCCTCTGACATTTCAGAGCAGCGTTTTTTCATGATGATTGAAAAACATTCAATCAGCCAATCTTTTGGAATTATGATTTCATTCAGGATAAGGACGTATTTCAGCCGATGCTCAGTGATCCAACTGCGTATGTTTGTCTTGGTGTACCCTGTCAGTTGAGATACATCTCCTATGGTAAGTGCGTCAGGTTTGTCACTCCACCGTTCACGCAGGAAGCTATGGATATTTTCCTCCGGCACTTTTTCCAACGGTGCGCTTGCTCTCTGCCTCGCTGGAACGGTACTGAATATCCCTGACGGCGGCGCTCTGGTTACGTCCGTTTCCAGAAGTGTCAGATACTCCACTACGTCCACAGTTCTAATAACAAACTTCCAGGTTTTCGTTCCTCTATTTTTACAGGGAATATATCCGTTTTCAAGCAGCCATTTGCATTTTCGCTTGCTGAAATGACATATTCGATAAAGCTGCTCTATTGATATCTTATCCGGGTATTCCAGGAGTATATGTGAGTAATCTGTTGCCATGATTGCCTCCGTATGTATTGATCTCGTCAATGGCAGGGAGTGCAACCTAAGTTTTTTGTTGTGGGCCCAATTTTTGGGCGATTTCTAACACTTTTCTAACACATCTCCGAAGTTTATGCCCGTCACCGTCCTCTCTGTCATGACGGAGGCGGTCAAACCCGTTGGCATTTCGCACTTTTACATTTCCAAAAAACCTCTAAATTCCTCATGCGCTTACGGGTACAAAATCGGGCAGTCCATGTTGCCGTTCGAGTCCCAAACCCCTTGGTATTTCTGACTTTTTCCTTTTCTTCTCTCAGGGACTTCTACGTTTCTTACGCTGTTTTCTACGCTTTCAGAGCTGGAAGAAATCCGCGTGGAATCCGGTACACGGGGAGCTGTGAGAACCTCAAAGGCATCTATATTCCACGTGACCTATTGCCCTCGAAATCAGTTGACGGGCAACCGTCCGGGGGTTCGAATCCCTCCATCTCCGCCACGTCGTCGCAGGTCACTGACCTGCGACGACTTTTTTATCTGCGGACCTGTCTTTCTTGAACAGGCTCCCCATGGTTGCCGCTGACTCCTCCTGGGCCGTGTAGTCCAGATGTGCGTAGATGTCCGCCGTGGTGGAGAAGGTGCTGTGACCAAGCCAGATCTGGATCTGCTTCATGGAGATGCCGTTTTGGAGCAGGAGACTGGCGCAGCTATGGCGAAGGTCATGGAAGCGTATTTTCCGAAGCCCGTATTTTTCCAAGAGCCATGCGAAGTGCTCCGTTAAGTAATTGGGACGCAGGATCTTCCCCAGTTGGTCCACGCACACATAGTCGATGTAATCCGGGCAGTAGCTCTTTTTAAAGAGCGCCTTGTACATCTCCTGCTTCTCCTTTACATTCAGAAGGAGCTCCTCGACTGCCGGGATCAGCGGAAGGGTACGGATTCTGGATTGAACCATGTCGTTATAGCTTGTGTATGTGGTGGCCGCAATGGTGGAGCGGGATGATTTCAGCCACTTGGCCATGTAGTCCTGGAACATGAGTTCCGCATCAGGGTTGAGCCGCCGCTGCGTCTCCAGCGCCGAGCGGACGAGTTGTTCCTCCTCCAGCTTCTCATAGACCGCTCTGATCTGGTCCAGAGCCTTTTGCGCCTTTCTGATGCTTGTACCCTCCACGGGCAGGCCGGTGGCGATCCATTTGACTTTTCTTTTGCCATCGACCTTTAGATTTAATGCCGCATAGTACGATCCGTTTTTCTTTTGCAGGCTGCCTGTAATCATTTTTTGACCTCCTTTTTAGGCCGTTTCCCTGCCATTGACAGCACAAGCATACCACACCTTGTGCGGAATAGCTATCACAACAACTGGAAAACGCAAAGTTTTTTGACCTCATCTTTCCGTGAGATAATCGATAACGGCAGCTTTAGGGATTCTGAAAATTCGACCTAGGCCACCTTCCTGGCGGACTTCTCCGGGAGAATGTATGGGTCGCCGAAGGTGATGCCCCAATCAAAGTAGAGCCGCAGCCGCGTCTGGACGGGGTGGAAGCCGGTTTTCATGACGATGAAGCTGCCCTTGGGGATGGCTTTCAACTCATCCGGGGTCATCAGGGGTCGCTCCATCATCTGCAGGGATTCGCTGGGGTCGTTCTTGCTCCTGGAGATACTGCCACTCATCACCGTGCGGCTGCCGAGGGCCTTGGACAGCACCTCGGCGGTCTGGGAGTTCGGCGCAAAGCCACCGAAGATGGTGTCCTATCGTGATAGGTAATCCTTTGAAATAATCTCCGGATTTTCCCCCACGCCACACCGGACATGAGCTTTCACCTCATCCGGCGTTCCATCAATTGCAAGCGTTTTCCGTTTATTCAGTTTCCAATTGAAAGCATTTTCATAACTGTGTGATTTCGGATAGGCCAGCGAGGATTCTAAGCTGTACCGCGGGTCGCTGCCCTCGATGTTTATGCGGAAGGGCTTCCCGAAGCTGTTGGAACTGCGCGCGTGGGCGTGCCGGGGGATGCCTTCCTCGTCCCAACCAACGAACACGCAGTTGTGATGCTTGGCGTCCTCGTAGAGAAGTCCCCGCTTGGCAAAGTACGACACCACGGAAGAATCAATACGCCGGGTGTCCACAAGGTACGCGAACACCCGGCGCATATTTTCATATTTCTCCGGCAGCACAAACTCCTTTGGCGGTGCCGGCTTTCGCTCCTTGGCGGAGGGGTACGCTATTTTAGCGTCGCCGCCCAACAGCATCGTCACCGCCTCCGGGTAGGAACGGCCGTAGTAGCTCCGCACGAAGGGCACCGGCCCGCCGCCCTTGCCGGTGGCGTGATCGTACCACTCGTTGCCCCGAACAGTGATACTGTGGTTGCTGGCCATCCGCTTCTCCTGCCCGGAGACGATGAACTTCTCCCCGCGCCGGAGCAGGAATTCCTCCAGATCCACGTCCCCGGCACGGAGCTTTTGTTCGTCTGTAAAAGGGATATACTGTGAGGCAGTTTTATCTTATGTTCCCAAAACGCTACACACTGTGTAGCGTTTTGAGCTGGTCCCATTATCGCCTTCTCATGCGGATACAGAATGACAAGGCCCGTGAGTTCTACACCTCCGAGTGCTCCAAATCCTGCTGGAGCGTCCGGCAGTTGGAGCGGCAGATCCACACCATGTACTACCAGCGCATTCTCGCAACGATACCCTATTGGTCTACAAGACTTTTGACAGGGCGGTTGCGGCCAGCCCTGACGCGCATCCCCTCTTCCACAGCGACAGGGGATTCCAATACACAAGCAGGGTCTTCCAC
Source organism: uncultured Oscillospiraceae bacterium (assembly GCA_947588605.1). Lineage (GTDB taxonomy): Bacteria > Bacillota > Clostridia > Oscillospirales > Oscillospiraceae > RUG626. The sequence goes on along the minus strand of CANPYK010000015.1, from coordinate 41,061 downwards.
CACAAGCTGGAACAGGCCGGTATGGTACAGAGCATGTCCCGCGTAGGACGGTGCATTGACAACGGCCCCATGGAGGGCTTCTGGGGAATCCTGAAGCGGGAGTGCTACTATGGTAAACGGTTCAACAGCAAGCAGTCTCTCGTCCAAACGATTGAGGGTTATATTCGCTACTACAACATCAGACGAGTCCAGCGCAATCTCGGTGTACTGACGCCTGTAGAGAAGCACGCGCTGGCTATGGCGGCATAAAAAACCGCAAATTCCGGTTGCCTGCAAAGAGGTAACCGGAATCTGTAGCCGTAACGGCACCGTAGGCGCTGTCTGATCTGTAAACTTTATTTTAATCTTTTCTCTGTCCTCTTGACGGGGCGCGGGTCATTCCGGCATTTTGTGCGGAGAGGGGGCGGACTTTTTCGCGCTTATTTCCCGTTGAAGATCTCCTCCCACTGGCGCAGGGCGTCGGGGAGGTCAGAGGAGGTGTCCAGGGGGTGGAGGTTGGGGAGGGAGGCCAGGGCCTCCGGGGAGAAGTCCCGCTCGTCGGCCAGGTACCGGCGGCAGAGCTCGGCGTAGTTGGGGGCGGGCTGGGCGTCCTCCCGGTCCAGACAGCGGCGCAGGCGCTGGCCGTCGGGAAGGGTGAGGTACACCGTCCGCACCGTGTCCGCGCCGAAGGCCCGGATGAAGGACCGCGCCCCCTCCAGGGTGGTGATGACGATATAATCGCGGCCCTCCAGCAGTGAAAACCGCCGGGTGAAGTATGTCCAGGGGCCCTGCACCGTCTGGTAGACCCGCTTTTCGATGACCTGGCCGCGCTCCTCCAGGCCCCGCAGCTCCTGCTCCGTCACGAAGAAGTAGTTTTCCCCGTTGCGCTCCCCCGCCCGCCTGGGCCGGGTGGTGCAGGGCACGATGGGCGTGAGGCGGTCCCCGTACCGCGCCGTCACCGCCGCGTACAGCGTGTCCTTCCCCGCGCCGCTCTTCCCCACCAGGCAAAAGATCCTGCTCATCCCGCCAACCCCCTTTCGGATGGTTTGATTTTACCACAGGGAAGGACCGTTTTCAACAGGAAAAGCGCGGCCGGCACAAAAGGCGTCTTGACAAAACGGCGCTGAAAGTCTAAGCTATAGCCATCCAATTCAAGTAAAGAGAGGGTTTCTTATGACCAAACAGGGCATTGGCACAAAGTGCGTACAGGCCGGGTACACCCCCGGGAACGGGGAGCCGCGGCAGATCCCCATCATCCAGTCCACCACCTTTAAATACGACACCAGCGAGCACATGGGCAGGCTCTTCGACCTGGAGGAGTCCGGCTACTTCTACACGCGCCTCCAAAACCCCACCAACGACATGGTGGCGGCGAAGATCGCGGCGCTGGAGGGCGGCACGGCGGCCATGCTCACCAGCTCCGGCCAGGCGGCCAACTTCTACGCCGTTTTCAACATCGCCACCTGCGGCGACCACGTGGTGGCCAGCTCCACCATCTACGGCGGCACCTACAACCTCTTCCACGTCACCATGCGGAAGATGGGCGTGGACTTCACCTTCGTCTCCCCGGACTGCACCCCGGAGGAGCTGGACGCCGCTTTCCGGCCCAACACCAAGGCCGTCTTCGGCGAGACGATCGCCAACCCCGCCCTCACGGTGCTGGACATCGAGAAGTTCGCCAGGGCGGCGCACGAGCACGGCGTGCCCCTCATCGTGGACAACACCTTCGCCACGCCCGTCAACTGCCGGCCCTTCGAGTGGGGCGCCGACATCGTCACCCACTCCACCACCAAATACATGGACGGCCACGGCGCCGGCGTGGGCGGCGCCATCGTGGACAGCGGCAACTTCGACTGGCTGGCCCACGCCGACAAGTTCCCCGGCCTCACCACCCCCGACGACAGCTACCACGGCGTCACCTACGCCGAGAAATTCGGCCTGGGCGGGGCGTTCATCACCAAGTGCACCGCCCAGCTCATGCGGGACTTCGGCTCCATCCAGTCGCCGCAAAACGCCTTCATCCTCAACCTGGGGCTGGAGAGCCTCCACGTCCGGATGCCCCGCCACTGTGAAAACGCCCTGGCCGTGGCGAAATTCCTCAAGGGCCACCCGAAGGTGAGCTTCGTCATCTACCCCGGCCTTGAGGGCGACAAGTACCATGAGATTGCCAGGAAGTATATGCCCAGCGGCACCTGCGGCGTGGTGAGCTTTGGCTTCAAGGGCGGCCGCGCCGCCGCCGAGACGTTCATGAAGCACTTAAAGCTGGGCGCCATCGAGACCCACGTGGCCGACGCCCGCACCTGCTGCCTCCACCCGGCCTCCGCCACCCACCGCCAGATGAACGACGCCGAGCTCATCGCCGCCGGCATCACCCCCGACCTCGTCCGCATGTCCTGCGGCCTCGAGGACGCCTCCGACCTCATCTCCGACATCTCCCAGGCGCTGGAGAAGGTGTGAAAAACCGCGGCGAAGCCGCAGCCTTTTAAGCTTCCTCCTCGCAGGAGGGGGAAGCGAGGATTACGGAGCTGAGTGGTAACCTCAACCCTCGATCCCTCAGTCTCGCTTCGCTCGACAGCTCCCCTTACGAAGGGGAGCCTCAAAAAGGTTGCGCCGCAAAGCGGCGCTCTTACATTCAATTGCGCCTCCGGCGCAATAAAATCGAGAATGCGGCGTTAGCCGCAACCTTTTTTTGCCCCCTCCTCGTAGGAGGGGGGCAGGGGGGAAGCGAAGGTGGGGGGACAGGGCGGTATCGAACATCGTGGGCGGGTTTGGAGCCCGGCAATACTTTACTATACTGAAATGTTCCACGTGGAACATTTCAGTATAGTAAAGCACGAGCTTCGTTCTGCAAAAAGCTGGAATCTTAGTTTGTCAAAACCCCTCATAGATCATTTTCCTGGCGACGCGAAAGAAAGTCCCCGAGGAGGGTCCGCGGACCTTTCTCGGGGACAGCTTCTTTTTTCGAGGGACAACGCTTAGATGTTCGCCAACACGTATTTGACGATGAAGAGGCAGGCAATGATGTAGACCAGGGGCTTGACCTCCTTGAACTTGCCGCGAGCCATTTTGATGAGCGCGTAGGAGATAAAGCCGAAACCGATACCGTCGGAGATGGAGTAGGCAAAGGGCATGACGGAGATGGTCAGGAAGGCGGGAATGGCGCACTCCATGTCGTTCCAATCCACATTGACGGCGCCCTTGAGCATCAGCACGCCCACGATGATGAGGGCGGGAGCGGTGGCGGCGGAGGGGATAATCTGGGCCACAGGGGCAAAGAAGCAGCTCAAGAGGAAGAGCACGCCGACGACCATAGAGCTGAGGCCGGTGCGGGCGCCCTCGGCGATGCCGGTGGAGGATTCGACGAAGGTGGTGACGGTGGAGGTGCCCAGCACAGCGCCGCCACAGGTGGCCAGGGCGTCGGCGATGAGGGCCCTGTCGCCGCCGGGGAGGTTGCCGTTCTTATCCAGCATCCCGGCGTTGGTGGCGGTGCCGATGAGCGTGCCCACCGTATCAAAGCAGTCCACCAGGAAGAAGCTTACAATGGCGGTGATCAAGGCGACGATGCCGCCGTCGACCGCGGTGAGGCCGGTGAAGCTGAGCTTGCCGAAGGTCTCGCCGATGACGGAAAAGCTGAAGCTGTCGGGGTTGTAGGTGGTCAGGCCCATGGGGATGCCGATGATGGTGGAGGCAATAATGCCCAGGAAGATCGCGCCCTTGACCTTGTAGGCCAGGAGGATGGCGGTGATGATGACGCCGATGAGGCACAGAAGCCCAGCCATGTTGGCCTTGCCGTCCACAACAAACTGAAGGGCGGGTACGTCGGAGCTGAAGCCAACCAGGTCAACATTCAAAAGGCCGATGAAGGCGATGAACAGGCCGATGCCGGCGGAAATGGCGCTCTTGAGGAAGCCGGGGATCGCGCCGATGAGCTGGCGGCGCAGAGGGGAAAGGGAAACCGCCAGGAAGAGCACGCCGCTGAGAAGGACGATGGCCAGGCCCTGCTGCCAGGTGTAGCCCATGCCGAAGCAGATGGTGTAGGTGAAGAAGGCGTTGAGGCCCATGCCGGGAGCCTGCGCAAAAGGCGCGTTGGAAATAAACGCGGTGAGGAAGCAGCCCAGCGCGGCGGACAGGCAGGTGGCAAGCATGACGGCGTGGAAATTCATGCCCGTTTCCTGCAACATATTGGGATTGACGAAGATGATGTAGGCCATGGCGAAAAACGTCGTCAGACCTCCCACGATCTCCGCCCGCACGGTGGAGCCGTGCTCTTTGAGCTTAAACAGTTTCTCCATTTTTACCCTCCTATTGTATTTATCTTCTGAATTTATCTCCGGCGAAAAGGAAAAGGGCGCGAAAGATGTGGTTTCGCGCCGGGTGGTTTTTGCCGAAAATATTGAAGATACTTGAAATATACCACAATTTGCGGAAAAATGCCAGATTTTTTTGGAATTTGTGAAGAATCTGTGAATTTTTGGTGGAATACACAAAATTTGCCCGCGTAGACAGGCAAACTTGTGCAAAATATGGGCGGCTCACTTTTGATTTGACGGGCGGGGGAAAAGGTGGTATAGTGGGGGGAGCAAAATTTTTTAGAAAACGGAGTGATTTTTGTGACCTATACCCTGAATGTGGCGGGGCTCACCCGTGAGCTTCCCATCTGCAAGCTCTCGGACGAGCTGTCCATCGCCGGCTTTGTCATCTTCGGCGACGTGGAGCTGACCTGCGCCTGCGCCGGGGCGCTCCTCAAGAAGGCCCCCGCCTACGACTACATGGTGGCCCCGGAGGCCAAGGCCATTCCCCTCATCCACGAGATGGCCAAGCAGGCCGGAAGGAACGACTACTTACTGGTGCGCAAGAAGGCCAAGGCGTATATGCACGACGTGTTCCGCGTGGAGGACCATTCCATCACCACCGAGGGCACCCAGTACCTCTACATGGACGGCGAGGACGCCCGGCGCATGAAGGGCAAGCGGGTCCTCATCATCGACGACGTCATCTCCACCGGCGGGTCCATCGCGGCGGTGGAGGAGCTGGTCCGCGAGGCCGGCGGCATCGTCGCCGCCAAAATGGCCGTCCTGGCCGAGGGCGACGCCGCCAACCGCGACGACATCATCTACTTAGAGCGCCTCCCCCTCTTCGACGGCGAGGGGAAGGAGAAAAAATAATGTCCCCGCCGCATAAGGCGGCTTTTGAACCAAAAAACAGGTACGCCGAAGCGTACCTGTTTTTGGTTGTCAAAGTGCGTCACGATGTGACGGAACCTGCCCAAAAGAACCGTCCCGTTGGGCCCTTAGTTGGAGCCGTATGAATCCCAATTAGAGTTCAAAAAGCTCACAAGCTTTTCAGCAATATTAGGACATGCCCCAATATTCTTCCGTGATGTGTATATGTAAAACAGTCCCTGCTTCTTTTCTTCAGAAAGAGAATTCGCAACAATGCTTAATGTATTGTTGAATTTAACTGCATGTCCTTCTTTCAATTCAATATAAATATCTTCAAGTCCTAATTTGGTATAGTTACTCTCGAAAAAGCCGCAAAAGATGACGGCATAGCAAAAATCAAGTCCGTTCTGAGCGCTAAACGCTTCCAGCAATTTATAGACTTTCAGTTCTTCGTTCCGAAGTTTGGCCTCTTCAGGATCATTTCCCGCTTCTCTTTCACATTTCGTTAGGTTATCAGGATTGATTAGAAATCTGTCGGCAGAAGCTGATGTGATGGTCCTTAATGTTTCTCTCAAGCCAACCAAAGCGTTTTCGTTCAGGCCCTTTTTTACCACGTCATTGAATTCAACTTCATTTTTCCAAAGCGGCTTGTATCGCTCGTCCCTCGAAAAATACTGCGTTCTGATAAACAGATCTCCATCGTTTTTCAGATAGGATATAATATCATCATCAGACAAAAGGCGCAAATTTATTCCTGAAGATGGCGGAAAGCCCTCTTTGGAGATCGCTTGTTCAGTGAAGACTGTACTGTACTCTTTAAGATAGTTATATTTGGCCTTCATGTGCTCACTATACTGCTTGATCGCAATTTCAATTAGCTTACAATCATACAGCACAGTTGGGTTTGATTGTATCCATCTTCTCTCCAGATCATTCGCTATGGCAACATTCTCAATAACGCTAAACGCAGCTTTCTTGTAAGCCGCCACTTTCTTTACCTTATTGTCCTGCCCTTTGTATGAAGAAATAGTATAGGCTGCCAGCATGCGATCCACATCGATTGCCATTGAGTTATAGCCCGTCACATAGGAGTCCCGAATCAGATAGTCCAATTTATCGACGTCTATCACCCTGCCATTAAGCATGGATATAATCGTATTGTAAATGAGCGTATCTCTCAACGGTCCGCATTCTGGTTTGTCTGGCCTTTGTTGTGTATTCTCTGCGGAATAGGTGACCCCCATAATGCAACGTGCAAAGAACTCATGATCCACCTTAAAATTATGTGAGATCCGTTGCAGAAGCTTCAACCCCACAAGCGCACTCATCGCCTCATGCGGTTTTCCAAAGCCTTGTTTATCAATATCAGAATCCAAAGCCTGGCTCTTTATCAGGTTTTTGAATTCGCTTGGAAAATTTGTGTTTAACTTGTAATATTCTTCCCCTGTATGAGAAAAGGGGGAATGTCCCACATCGTGCAAAAGACACGCTAAAACAAACGAATCATACAGCGTGTTCCATTCTTCGCTTGTTATGCCCGGGCACTTCGGCTCTACATTTTTTTGAAAGCTTTTTATCGCAATCTTTCCAAGGTGAAATACGCCGAGCGAATGAACAAACCTGTTATGGAGTGCACTTGGATATAACGAGGCATAACCCGTTTGCCGGATATTTCTCAACCGCTGAAACTCAGCCGAATCAATGAGTGGGAAAAACTCATCCTCCACAACAATATAACCATATACCGGATCTTTTATCTGCTTCATCTGCCTCTTCGCGCCCCATATCATTCTTGATCACAATATTTAAGCGACACTGCACCTCAGAACGGCCTCCGTCAAAAGTTCGACTATGCTCTGCGGTAAATAACCCATAAACCTATATATCAAATCATCTACGCTCTTTGTATTTTGAATTGAGATCGCTGTAATGTTTCCGTCAGAGTCCTCCTCACATTTAAAGTAATCTGAAAAGTCAAAAATCGCACTGTAAATCTGCGCTCTTGCTGTTAGGAATATGGCGTTTACTTTATTTTCCACGGACATTTGCTGGACGCAAATACCATATCGGCCAAGCTCCTCAAGTGTTATTTTCGATTGCCCAAGCTTTCCTTTTTCAATCAGCATCATCGCGATCAATTGCTCGGCACCTACAAATTGTACCATTTATATCCCCCTATCTGGCACTATAAACTGTTAATAGGGACTAAAGCCGTTATTGAATAACGGCTTTAGTCCTAACTCCTGGTTCTCTGGTCTATTGTTTCTATTTACTATCCAATTATATAGAAACTCATATACATTATTATGCGTCTAAGGGAACCAACAATATAAATTTGGGGATTTGTCTCACATTTCCTTGATCGCGGCCTGGGCGGCGGCGAGGCGGGCGATGGGGACGCGGAAGGGGGAGCAGCTGACGTAGTCGAGGCCGATGGTGTGGCAGAACTCCACGCTGGTGGGGTCGCCGCCGTGCTCGCCGCAGATGCCCACGTGGAGCTTGGGATTCACGGGACGGCCCAGCTCGATGGCCATCTTCATGAGCTTGCCCACGCCCACCTGGTCGAGCTTGGCGAAGGGGTCGTTCTCGAAGATCTTGGCGTCGTAGTAAGCGCCCAGGAACTTGCCGGCGTCGTCACGGCTGAAGCCGTAGGTCATCTGGGTGAGGTCGTTGGTGCCGAAGCAGAAGAAGTCGGCCTCCTTCGCGATGTCGTCGGCGGTGAGGGCGGCACGCGGGATCTCGATCATGGTGCCCACCTGATACTTGAGGCTGGCGCCGGCCTTGGCGATCTCCTCGTCAGCGGTCTTGACCACGAAATCCTTGACGTACTTGAGCTCCTTGACCTCGCCCACCAGGGGGATCATGATCTCGGGCTCCACGTTCCAGTCGGGGTGCTTGGCCTGGACGTTGATGGCGGCGCGGATGACGGCACGGGTCTGCATCACGGCGATCTCGGGATAGGTGACGGCCAGACGGCAGCCGCGGTGGCCCATCATGGGGTTGAACTCGTGGAGGGAGGCGATGAGGGCCTTGATGGTCTCCACGCTCTTGCCCTGGGCCTTCGCGAGGAGCTCGATGTCGGCCTCCTCGGTGGGGACGAACTCGTGGAGCGGGGGATCGAGGAACCGGATGCAGACCGGGGTGCCCTCCAGAGCCTCATAGAGGCCCTCGAAGTCGGACTGCTGCATGGGCAGGATCTTGGCAAGGGCGGCCTCGCGCTCGGCCACCGTCTCGGCGCAGATCATCTCGCGGAAGGCGTCGATGCGGCCCTCGCCGAAGAACATGTGCTCGGTGCGGCAAAGGCCGATGCCCTCGGCGCCCAGCTCGCGGGCCTTCTTAGCGTCCGCGGGGGTGTCGGCGTTGGTGCGGACCTTGAGCTTACGGTACTTGTCGGCCCAGCCCATGATCCGTCCGAAGTAGCCGGAGATGGTGGCGTCCACGGTGGGGATGAGTCCGTCGTAGATGTTGCCGGTGGAGCCGTCGATGGAGATGCAGTCGCCCTCGTGATAGGTCTTGCCGGCCAGGGTGAACTTCTTATTGGCCTCGTCCATGTTGATCTCGCCGCAGCCGGAGACGCAGCACTTGCCCATGCCGCGGGCCACGACGGCCGCGTGGGAGGTCATGCCGCCGCGCACGGTGAGGATGCCCTGGGCGGCCTTCATGCCCTCGATGTCCTCGGGGCTGGTCTCCAGACGGACGAGAACGACCTTCTCGCCCCGGGACTTCCATTCCTTGGCGTCCTCGGCGGAGAAGACCACCTTGCCGCAGGCGGCGCCGGGGGAGGCGCCAAGGCCCTTGCCGATGGCCTCGGCCTTCTTGAGGGCGGCGGGGTCAAACTGGGGATGGAGAAGGGTGTCGAGGTTGCGGGGGTCGATCATGGCCACGGCCTTCTTCTCGTCGATCATGCCCTCGTCCACCAGGTCGCAGGCGATCTTGAGGGCGGCGGGAGCGGTACGCTTGCCGTTGCGGCACTGGAGCATGTAGAGCTTGCCGTTCTCCACGGTGAACTCCATGTCCTGCATGTCGCGGTAGTGGTTCTCCAGGGTGTCGCAGACCTTCACGAAGTCGGCGTACGCCTCGGGGAACTGCTCGGCCATCTGGGAGATGGGCATGGGGGTGCGCACGCCGGCGACCACGTCCTCGCCCTGGGCGTTGACCAGGAACTCGCCCATCAGCTTCTTCTCGCCGGTGGCGGGGTCACGGGTGAAGGCCACGCCGGTGCCGGAGTTGTTGTTGAGGTTGCCGAACACCATGGGCATGACGTTGACGGCGGTGCCCCAGCTGTAGGGGATGTCGTTATCGCGGCGATAGACGTTGGCGCGGGGGTTGTCCCAGCTGCGGAACACCGCGCGGATGGCCTCGTAAAGCTGGACCTGGGGGTCGGAGGGGAAGTCCTCGCCCAGCTGCTTCTTATATTCGGCCTTGAACTCCTCGGCCAGCTCCTTGAGGTCGGCGGCGGTGAGCTCCACGTCATACTTGACGCCCTTGCGCTCCTTCATCTCGTCGATGAGCTGCTCGAAGTACTTCTTGCCCACCTCCATAACCACGTCGGAGAACATCTGGATGAAGCGGCGGTAGGAGTCGTAGACGAACCGTTCGAACTTGGGGTCGGGGTTGCCGGCGATCATGGCGGCGACAACGTCGTCGTTGAGGCCGAGGTTCAGGATGGTGTCCATCATGCCGGGCATGGAGGCGCGGGCGCCGGAGCGGACGGAGACGAGCAGGGGGTTCTTCAGGTCCCCGAACTTCTTGCCGTTCATCTCCTCCATCTTCTTGACGTACTGGTTGACCTCAGCCATGATCTCGTCGTTGATGGTGCGGCCGTCCTCGTAGTACTGGGTGCAGGCCTCGGTGGTGATGGTGAAGCCCTGGGGCACAGGCAGACCGATGTTGGTCATCTCGGCCAGGTTCGCGCCCTTGCCGCCCAGGAGCTCACGCATATTGGCGTTGCCTTCGGAGAACAGGTAGACATACTTTTTAGCCATTTGTGTGATCCTTCCTCGTATAAAAATTTTAAAAATTTTTTGTCTCGCAAAAAACCGGTAACATTATATCAGCGCGGCGGCAATATTTCAAGCCGTATGCAGGAAAAATTTCAGTTTTTTTCAAGCCTGTGCCTATCGGAAAAATGCTCGATGGGGGGGGATGGAAGGGCCCTGCAGGGGTCGCCGTCCCCGGCGACCCGCCTCCCGACAATTGACACGTTTCAAAAAAAGCCCCCGCCCCCGGGGTTTGGGCGGGGGCGGGGCAATGATCAGGTGATGGTGCTGCCGATGATGCGCCGGAGGACGGCGGCGTGGGCGCGTTCCCGGCGGGCCAGGCGCTGGTAGAGGCGCCGCAGGGCGCAGTCGGGAAGGGTCTGGGCCTCCCGGTCGTAGGCGTCGGCGTTCATAAGCTCCGCGGCGTAGGCATCCCGCAGGGCCCGGAGGAGGTAGAGGACGTCCTGGCGGGCGTGGGGCACGGCCACGGTGTCGCCGGTGAGGATCAGATACTCGGTCTGGAGGGCCTTTTCCGTGTCCCGCTCCTCCCGGGCCATGGCGTGGAGCTCCCGGTGGGCCCGGGTCCCCGTGGTCTTGATGGCCAGGAGCGCGTAGGTCCTCCCGGCGGCCGCGGCGCGGAGGATGAAGCCCCTCAACGCCGGCTCCTCCCGGGGCTTTTCGCCGGAGTCCGGCTCCGGCGGCGCCGGCACGGCCACCCCGGCGCGCTCCAGGGCGCTGCCGATGAGGCGGCTGTCTATGCTCAAGTCGTTTTCCATGGTACCACTGTCCAAAGCGTTTTCGCGGTTCCCCGCAAGCCATTCTATGCCGCGCCCGCTTGGGACGGTACCGGGAAAACCGTCACTCCGTCTCCGCGGACAGCTTCTGCGTAATGAGGGCGGAGACCTTCTGCTGGACCAGGGAGAACATGATGTAGGGCTTGCCGTAGTCGTCCACATACTCGGTGAGCCCTTCGGCGGCGATGTCCTCGTCGGTGGGGACGATGTTCTCCCGCTCGGCCACGGCCTGGAAGATGACGTACATCTCCGCGGTGGGTCTGGTCTGGTCGTCCAGGACCTCGTCCAGGGAGTCGGTGCCGTAGTAGTACGCAAGGTAGGTGGCGACGTCCACGCCGGAGGAGGCGGCCTGGGAGGTGATGGAGTTGCTGATGAGCTCCCGGACGGTGGAGAGAACGTCGTCGGGGACGTTGTCCACCTCACAGAAGGAGGCGAAGGTGCTGAGGACCACCTGGGAGGAGCTGATGACCGACTCCACGCCGTACCCGGCGGCCACGTACTGGCGCAAGCTGTCAAGGCCGGTAAAGCCGATGGTCTTGGCCTTCTCCTCGGTGATGTCCCAGATGAAGTTGACGGTGATGTTGAAAACGGCGTCCTTGCCGGCAAGGTCCTGGTTATTCTGGTAGGGGTCCGGGAAGGTGACCTCGATGTCGAAGTTCTCCCCGGGGGCGTGGCCCTTGAGCTGTTCGATGAAGTCGTCGATGTAGCTGGTGTAGCCCACCACGATGTCGGTACCCTGGCCCTGGGTGCTGCCGCCGGCGAATTCCACGCCGTCGACGCTCCCCACGTAGTCGATGTTCACGAAGTCCCCGTCGGCAATGACGCGGCCGGAGGTGACGTGGGCAAATTCCGGCACGGTCACGTCCTCATAGGCCGGGAGCTTTACGCAGTCCAGGGCCGTCAGGCCCTTAAAGCGGCCCTTTCCGTCGAAGCCCTTGGAGAAAACGGGGACATTCTCCTCCTCTTCCGCGCAGGCGGCCAGGGAGAAAACCAGGACAAGACCCAGGAGCAGGCAAAGAAATCTTTTCATCGTCTCAAACCTTTCGAAAAGTGATAAAGCATTCAAATTATACTAAAACCGGCGGACGGAAATGTGAAGTTTTTGTAAACAAGCCGCGAGACGAATTTTCTTCTTTTTTTATTGGGAGAGTTGTGCTATAATGGTATCTTGTAGATTTATGAGCATGGAAGGACTTGACTATGGGACTTTTTACAAAGATGTTCGGCACGCGCTCGGAGCGCGAGATCAAAAAGCTGATGCCCGCCGTGGAGAAGATCGAGGCGCTGGCCGACGAAATGGCGGCCCTCTCCGACCACGAGCTGCGGGCCAAGACCGACGAATTCAGGGACCGCTACGCCAAGGGCGAGACGCTGGACGACCTCCTGCCGGAGGCCTTCGCCGTCTGCCGGGAGGCGTCCGCGCGGGTCCTGGGGATGCGGCACTTCAAGGTCCAGCTCATCGGCGGCATCGTCCTCCACCAGGGGCGCATCGCCGAGATGAAGACCGGCGAGGGCAAGACCTTAGTGGCCACCCTGCCGGCGTACCTCAACGCCATCGCGGGGCGCGGCGTCCACATCGTCACCGTCAACGACTATCTGGCGCGGCGCGACTCGGAGTGGATGGGGAAGGTCTACCGCTTCCTGGGGCTCTCCGTGGGGCTCATCGTCCACGGGCTCACCAACGCCCAGCGGAAGGCCGCCTACGCCGCCGACATCACCTACTGCACCAACAACGAGCTGGGCTTTGACTACCTCCGGGACAACATGGCCCTTTATAAACGCAACATGGTCCAGCGGGGCCACGCCTTCGCCATTGTGGACGAGGTGGACTCCATCCTCATCGACGAGGCCCGGACGCCCCTCATCATCTCCGGCCAGGGGGACGAGTCCACGGACCTCTACCGCAAGGCGGACGACTTCGTCTCCCGCCTTAAAAAGGTGGTCTACGCCACCGTGGACGAGAAGGCCGACACCACCGACGAGGACGCCGACTACGTGGTGGACGAGAAGGCCCGCACCGCCACCCTGACGGGCCGGGGCGTGGCCAAGGCCGAGGCGGCCTTCGGTTTGGAAAACTACGCCGACATCGAAAACGCCACCCTCTCCCACCACATCAATCAGGCCCTGAAGGCCCACGGCATCATGAAGCGGGACGTGGACTACGTGGTGAAGGACGGCGAGATCATCATCGTGGACGAGTTCACCGGCCGCCTCATGTTCGGCCGGCGGTACTCCGAGGGGCTCCATCAGGCCATCGAGGCCAAGGAGCACGTGGACGTCCAGAGCGAGAACAAGACGCTGGCCACCATCACCTTCCAGAATTTCTTCCGGCTCTACGAAAAGCTCTCCGGCATGACGGGCACGGCCCTCACCGAGGAGGAGGAGTTCGGGGCCATCTACAACCTGGACATCGTGGAGATCCCCACCAACAAGCCGCTCATGCGCCAGGATGACCCGGACGTGGTGTACAAAAACGACGCCGGCAAGAACCGGGCCATTATCCGCCAGATCGTGGAGTGCCATGAGAAGGGCCAGCCGGTGCTGGTGGGCACCGTGTCCATCGAAAAGAGCGAATATCTCTCCAAGCTCCTTTCCAAGGAGGGCGTGAAGCACAACGTCCTCAACGCCAAGAACCACGAGCGCGAGGCGGAGATCATCGCCCAGGCCGGCGCCTTCGGGGCGGTGACCATCTCCACCAATATGGCCGGGCGCGGCACGGATATCATGCTGGGCGGCAACCCGGAGTTCATGGCCCGGGCCGATTTGCGCAAGGCCGGCGTCCCCGACGAGATCATCGCCGAGGCGGTGGGCTACGCCGAGACGGACAACGAGGAGATCCTGGCCGCCCGGACGCGGTACGCCGACGCGCTGGCCAAATATAAGGCGGCCACGGACGCGGAGGCCGACCGGGTCCGCGCCGTGGGCGGGCTTTTCGTGCTGGGCACGGAGCGGCACGAGTCCCGGCGCATCGACAACCAGCTGCGCGGCCGGTCCGGCCGCCAGGGGGACCCCGGCGAGACCCGGTTTTACATCGCCATGTCCGACGACCTCATGCGCCTCTTCGGCGGCGAACGGCTCCAGGGGCTCATGGAGACCCTGCGCATCGACGACGATATGCCCATCGACCAGAAGATCCTCTCCAACGCCATCGAGAACGCCCAGAAGAAGGTGGAGAGCCAGAACTTCCAGTCCCGCAAGCACGTTCTGGAGTATGACGACGTGATGAACACCCAGCGCGGCATCATCTACGAACAGCGCCAGCGGGTGCTGGACGGGGAGGACGTGAGCGGCAACATCCGCGCCTGGATCCGGGAGGTCATCGCCTCCGCCGTCACGAGCGGCCTGGCCCCGGCGGCGGATGATTCCGGCAAGCACCACGAGGCCGCCGTCACCGTGACGCGGGAGGCGCTGAACACCATCGCCGCGCCGTATCTGGGGCTCTTCCTCACGAAGGAGGACCTGAACGGGCTTTCCGATACCGACCTTGCCGCCATGGACGCCGAGGGCCTCACCCAGTGGCTGACGGACCGCGCCGACGCCGTCTACGACCGCCGGGAGGCGGAGATGGGCACGCCCGAGGGCGGCCAGCCGCTGATGCGCGAGGTGGAGCGTGTGGTGCTCCTGCGGGTGGTGGACGAATACTGGATGGACCACATCGACGCCATGGACGAGCTCCGGCAGGGCATACGCCTGCGGGCCTACGCCCAGGTCAACCCCGTGGACGAGTATAAGCGCGAGGGCGGCGACATGTTCGACGCCATGATCGCCGGCATCCGCGAGGAGGTGGTCCGGCGCATGTTCCTGGTGCGGGTCACCAGGGAACAGCCCATCGAGCGCAAGAGCGTGGCGAAAAACGCCGTGGCCGGCGCCAACGTGGGCGGCGACGGGACCGTAAAGCGGAAGCCCGTGAAGGTCGTGAAGATCGGCCGCAACGACCCCTGCCCCTGCGGCAGCGGCCTTAAATGGAAAAAGTGCACCTGCAAGGAATATCACCCCGAGGACTGAGAGCCCATGTTTTCTGAGATCGCGCCCCAGGGCCTGACGCTCATGGCGTCGGACCTTCTCCCCTGCCCCCACGGGTTCACCACGCGCTTCGGCGGGGTGAGCCGCGGCGTTTTCGCCTCCCTGAACCTGTCCAAGAGCCTGGGGGACGAGCCGGAGGCTGTCCGGGAGAACTACCGGCGCTTAAAGGCCGCCCTGGGCATCGAAAAGCTCTGCTTCACAAGGCAGGTCCACGGCAATCTGGTCCGGACCGTCACCGCCGGCGACGCCCGGGAGCCCTTTGACGAGGTCCCCGCCTGTGACGGGCTGGTGACGGACCGGCGGGGCCTGGGCCTTCTGATCTTCACCGCCGACTGCATCCCCCTTCTCCTCTATGACCCCGTCCGGCATATCGTCGGGGCGGCCCACGCCGGCTGGCGGGGGACCGTGGCGGACATCGCCGGGAGGACCGTGGAGGCCATGGCGCGCCTGGGGGCGGACCCCCGGAACATCCGCGCCGCCGTCGGCCCCGGCATCTCGAAATGCTGTTTCGAGACGGGCCCCGAGGTGCCCGCCGCCGTCCGGGACGCGCTGGGGGACGCCGGGGAGGCGTTCATCGCCCCCGGCAAAAGCGCGGGCAGGAGCTTCGTGGACCTGAAGGGCGTCAACCGGGCGCTGCTGCTGCGGGCGGGGCTCACGGAGGCGCACATCGACGTGTCGCCGGAGTGCACCATGTGCGCGCCGGAGAAATATTGGTCCCACCGGGCCACCGCCGGCGTCCGGGGCTCCCAGGGGGCCGTCATCATGATGCCGGAATCAAATTAGGAGTATCAACGTGGGTCTGAAGAGAAAAAAAGCCATACTCCCGGCGCTGGCGTTGGCGCTGGCGCTGACCTCCTGCGTGCAGGCCCCGCCTGTCGCCACGGGGGAGACGGGACCCGCCGGGGAGACCACCGGGCCCATCCCGGTCACGGCGCCCACCGCGCCGGCCCAGGAGGGCTCCAGCATGGCCGACTCCCTTTTTTCGGTCAACTACAACGCCTCCCGCTCCATGAACCCCCTGGAGGGCACCAACGTCTACAACGACAAGCTCTTCGGCCTCCTCTACGAGGGCCTTTTCGCCCTCTCCCCCACCCTGGAGGCAGAGAACGTCCTGTGCGAAAGCTATACGGTGACGGAGGGCATCCTTTACCATATCGAGCTGAGGCCCGGCGTCCTTTTCCACGACGGCACGGCCCTCACCGCCGCCGACGTGGCAGCCACCCTCCGGGCCGCCATGCGCTCGTCCAAGTACGGCCAGCGCCTTTCGGACATCGAGTCCGTGGCCGCCTCCGGCGATATGGCGGTGGACATCCGTTTAAAGCGCGCCAACGCGCTTTTGCCGGCGCTTCTGGATATCCCCATCCTCAAATCCGGCGAGCTCAAGGCCGACCACCCCGTGGGCACCGGTCCCTACCGCCTTGACGGCGACCGGCTCAGCGCCTTTACCTCCCACCGGGACTATACGCCGGAGTCCCTGCGGACCGTCTACCTCCGGGAGGTGACGGACGACGAACTGGCGGAGGCCTTTTCGGAACGGGTCATCGACCTATTGGACTATGACCCCAACGCCCCCGGCGGCCTCAACATCCACATGGTCCACGAGCGGCGCTATTACGACACCACCCAGCTTGTGTACCTGGGCTTCAACACCGCCTCCGGCATCGGCTCCGACCGGCTGGCCCGTCAGGCGCTGTCAAGGCTTGTGGACCGGGAGGCGCTGGCCGGGGAGGTCTACGGCGGCGCGGCGCGGCCCAGCCCCTTCATCCTCAGCCCCGCCCTGGGGCTTTTTGAGGAGGGCGACACCGCCGGCTACGCCTTCTCCCGGGAGGAATTCTACCGCCTCGCCGTGCCGGCGGGGCTGGAGGACGCAGACGAGGACGGGTATCTGGAGTATAACGGCTCCGCCCTCACCCTCACCGTCCTCGTCAACTCCGACTCCCCCGTGCGGGAGGAGGCGGCGGAACGCGTGGCCTCCGATATGGCCGGCGTGGGCATCCGCGCCCAGGTCACGAGCCTGCCCTACGATCAGTACACAGCCGCCCTGGGGAGCGGGGATTTCGACATCTACCTGGGGGAGGTAAAGCTCCGGGCGGACCTGGACCTGACGGCGCTTTTCTCCGGGCCGCTCAACTACGGAAAGCTCACGGACGACCGGTACGGCCTTCTCATGGACGCCTATCTGGCCTCCGGGACCGGGGAGCGCCGGGACGCGGCCCTCGAGCTCGGGGTCTTCGTGGCGGAGGAGGCGGCGCTGGTGCCGGTCCTCTATAAACAGCGGGCGGTCCTCACCCACATGGGCGTGGTCGCCGGCGCCCAGCCCAGCCAGTCCGGGGACTTCCGGGGCATCCTCACCTGGCGCTTCGATCTCAGCCGATAGTCACATAAAGGAGAGATTCAGATGACGGACAGAGAACTCATCGACATGGCCGTGGAGGCCGCTAAAAACGCCTACGCCCCCTACTCCCACCAGCGGGTGGGCGCGGCGCTGGAGTGCGCCGACGGGACGGTCTTCACCGGGTGCACCGTGGAGAACGCCGCCCTGGGGGCCACCGTCTGCGCCGAGCGCGCCGCCGTGTGCAACGCTGTCAACGCCGGCCGCCGCCGGTTCCGGCGCATCGCCCTCTACTCCCGGGAGAGCGCCGACTACCTCACCCCCTGCGGCTCCTGCCGCCAGGTCCTCACCGAGTTCTCCCCGGAGATCGAGGTCCTGTGCGTCCGCTCCGACGGCCGCTACGTCAGCTACCGCCTGCGGGAGCTTTTGCCGCTGATGTTCTCCAAGGAGAAATTCGAGTGACCGAGTCCCCACTATTTTATAACTAGGAGAGAGAACCACCATGAAGCTTGGCATCGTAGCCTCTTAGCGTTTTTACGAATGCGGCCAAATCTCAACGAGGTGCCATAAAGCCTTGCGGCCCAATGGAAAAACGGATTTGGCCTCTTCATGTACTCTCATGTCGCAGCACATACCGCCACGCCAAAATGTGGCGGACGGTTTATCGCCGAAGGAACCCTGCAACAAAAAATAAGTGAAAAAAGCACCGGGTATCCCAACGTGATGTGTGGAGCATATCACATCAAGAGGCCCGGGGCTTTTTTCATTGTGTGGGGAGGCCCTCATTTTACATCCGTCAGCCAGTCCTCAAACCTGATGGCCGGGATGCCCTCGAAGCTGCCCCGGAAGGAGCCCTCCTTGTATAAAACGATCTTGGGGTAGTTGTCCCGAACATCCAGAAGAGAACCAAATTCGCGCTGTACGGTGGACTCATCGTTCAGCAGATAGCAAACTTGGACATACAGCTTTTCGCCCTGCTTCTCCGCCACGAAGTCGATTTCCTTCTCACCGACGCGGCCAACGCTGACTGTGAAGCCCCGGCGAAGCAGCTCAAGGGCGGTGATGTTCTCGAGGATGATCTCCATATTTTGAAGATTCGCGCCGATGATCGTCTCCCGAAGGCCGTGGTCTGCCGCGTAGTACTTCTCGTTGACCTTCAGGATCTTCTTGCCGTTGATATCCTGGCTCCTGAAGCGGTAGAGCAGGTATGCGTCCTCACAGGCTTTCAGGTAGTTCAAAATCGTCTCCGGGGCGACGGTACGGCCCTCGGACTTGAAGAATTTGGAGATACTTGTCGCCGAAAAGCTCCGGCCCACATTGGCAAGGGCGTAGGCGATGATGCGCTCCAAAAGGTCAACGTCCCGGATGTTGTTTCGCTTTACAACGTCCTTCAACACCACGGAGTTGAAGATGTCCTGAAGATAGCTCCTGCTAAGGTCTGGGTCGTAGCCGAGGCTGGACAGGAAGGGCATACCTCCGTATCGGATGTAGTCCTCAAAAGTGAAGCCGGAATTTATCGTTTTGAACTCAGCATAAGAGAAGGGATAGACCACGAAGGACACATACCGCCCGGCGATATAGGTGGCCAGCTCCCCGGACAGGAGCCGGGAGTTGGAGCCCGTGATATAGATGTCCGCATGGAACCTGACCCGCAGAGAGTTGACGGCCTTCTCCCAGCCCTCCACCTCCTGGATCTCATCAAAGAACAGGTAAAACTGCTCCCGGCTGTCCCCGATTTTCTCACAAACATAGTCATGCAGGGCCTGATAGTCGCAGAGGTGCTGATTGCTCAGATCCTCAAAGTTCAGATAGACCGTGTTGGGGCTGTTGATCTCATCGCGTATCTGTTCGAGCAATACACTTTTCCCGGCACGTCGAATGCCGGTCAGCACTTTTATGATGTCCTTCCCGATAAAGGGACGGATCTTTTCCAAATAGCTTTCCCGAATGATCACGTCTTTCAGCTCCTCTCAATAAGAGTATATCACAAAGTACAATTTTTAGTCAATCGGTTTTTGACGTTTTATAAGATATAACTTTTGAAAATTGATGTATGATATCCTAAAGCCTCCCCATGCCGCGTCCGGCACAGGGAGGCTTTCAGTTATCTCGGCAGGATCGTGGGGAAAACGTTCTATACAGCTCACTGTCCGTCTCCCAGATGTCCGACGTATTTAAGCGATACTTTAGCTGCTCTTAAGCGGCAATTGTTGCAAATACAGTCGTTCCATGATATAATTTGTTGAGCAAGGGGGAAAGAGACATGATTGACGGGACCAAAATTAAAAAGCGTCGGGAGGCCTTGGGGCTGTCCCAGCAGGAGCTGGCGGACAGGCTCTATGTGACGGCTCAGGCGGTGAGTCAGTGGGAGAACGGGAAGACCCAGCCGGATTCTGACCGCATCCTGTCTCTGTCCAATATTCTGGGCATCACGGCGGAAACGCTTCTCAGCCGGGACCCCGGGATAGCCATGCGGTGGCAGCTGGCCGATAAAATGTTCTCGGAAGAGCATATGTATGCCAGATTGAAATCCACCGCCCAGGCGGAAGGGCTGGAGGAGACGTATCGCGCCCTTCCGTATATGCGCCGGTGCCACGACGGACAGCTCCGCAAGCCAGCCAGAGGGGCGGCGGAGGAGGTGCCTTATATCATCCACCCCCTGACCGTGGCCTGCCACGCCCACGCCCTGGGCGTCCGGGACGACGAGGTATTGGCTGTTGCTCTGCTTCACGACGTATGCGAGGACTGCGGCGTCGCGCCGGAGGAGCTTCCGTTTTCCGAGCCGGTGCGGACGGCGGTGAAGCTGCTGACCCGCCGGAAGGAACGGACTTTGGAGATCGGCAGGAACGCGGCCCTGGAGGAGTATTACCACGGGATCCGGAGCAGCCGGACGGCCATGCTGGTGAAGTGCCTGGACCGGTGCAACAACCTGTCCACCATGGCGGCCAGCTTCTCCCCGGAGAAAATGGTCCAATACATCGAGGAGACGGAGGCGTATGTCCTGCCCGTGCTGGAGGACCTGAAGCGCCGCTATATGGAGCTGAATGACGCGGCGTTTTTGCTGAAATATCAGATCCTGAGTCTTACGGAGACGCAAAAGGCCCTGCTGGCGGGGTTCGAGGGGTGAATACGGAACGAACGAGGGGTGACAAATCAATGGCAAATCGAAGAAAGGAGCGCTTTTCGTGAAAGAGGACATTTTGAGGGAGCTTTACCGACACGACGAGAGCCTCCCTGACTCCATGCTGACCATCATGCGGCGGGAGGAGCAGATGCTGCCCGAGGCCACCATGGGAACACTGGCAGACATCTTCCGCTGTGGAGAGGACCGGCCCGCCTACTCCAGACGCCTCGCCCTGGCGGGCAAGGACGGGGCGCGGATAGGGGACGGCGACGGAGAGCCTTGCATCAACACCTATCCCTTTGGCGTCCCATGCGACACCGTTTTCCCCGAATTCGTGGGCGTCTGCGCCGGTCAAAGGCGGCTGGAGGACGTGCTGGACAGGACCCTGGAGCAGTGCGAAAGGATGTCCCAGGCATTGGACACCGAGCTTCCCAAGACGGTGACTATTTTGACGGACAAGTGGCACGACCCCAAATTCCGCAAAAAATACGACCTGCCGCTTCTCCGGTACGCCCTCAGGTACAACATATTCATCACCTTCTGGCTGGTAACGGACTACGGTGTCACCAGGATCCCCTTCATGGTCCGCAGACGGGACGACCTGATGTGGCTGCGAAGCCAAAATATCTCGGTGGAGATAGACCCCAAGATCGCGCGGGCGTCGCTGTTGGACGGAAATCCTTGCACCTACTCGTGGAACGCCGGTACCTGGCGGCAGTTTGATCAGCATCACTATGATTTCGATTTTGAGAAGCGGACCTGTCTCTGCTGTGATACGGACGGGCGGCTGCCCACTCTCCACAGGACGGTCAAGCGCATCCCCGCCGCCGCTATGGACCGGTTCGCCCAAACGGTCCAGCCCATTTTGGAGCTTCCGGAGGACAAATACAAGGACCGGCGCTCCATACTCGACTCGGAAGTCCAACAGGCATCTATCTTCGGAAAGCATTTTTGGTGGTGGCTGGACGGAGACAGGCCCTGCTATAGGATCCTCACCAGGGCCTTCCGGGACCTGATCAACGCGCTGAAGTGAGGTGCCCCGTCGTGAAAATCGATCTGCACACCCACTCCGCCGCCTCCGACGGGACGGATACGCCGCCGGAGCTGGCGCGAAAGGCAAAAGCCGCCGGAATCGGCGTCCTTGCCGTCACCGACCACGACACCGCCGAGGGCGTCCGCGCACTGATTGCCGCTCCGGTCGAAGGAATAGCTCTCATCCCCGGTATCGAGATCAGCGCCCGGACCGCCTCGGGGAAATGCCACATACTTGGCCTTGGGTACGACATCGGCCACCCGGCCTTCAACGCCCTTTTGGAGGAGGCAGCCGGACTCCGGCGGGCCAAGCTGGAGACGCGCCTTGCGTATCTGCGCCGACGCGGGTACGAACTCCCGGAGGAGGAGCTGGCCGCCCTGCGGGCCATGCCCAGCGCCGGGAAGCCCCATCTGGGGGGCTTGCTCACCCGGTACGGATATGCCCCGGACAGGGACCGGGCCATCAAAGAGCTCATCGACCCCTGTCCCACGCCCTCGGACCGGGTGGAGGCGGGCAGGGCCGTCGAGGCTGTCCGCGCCGCCGGAGGCGTCGCCGTCTGGGCGCACCCCATGGGGGAGGAGGGCAAGCGGGAGCTGACGCCGGAGGAATTTGACGCGCAGCTCCGGGAGCTTCTGGACGCCGGGATCGGAGGGATGGAGTGCTGGTACTCCAAATACGCTTCGGAGCGGTGCCACAAGCTGGAGGACACAGCCCGGATCCACAGACTTTTTGTTTCCGGAGGCAGCGACTACCACGGGAGTAACAAGACCATCCCGCTGGGGCGCTTGAATTCCGCCGATATGCCTGTTCCGGCGGAGGCCCTGACGGTGCTGGAGTATTTGAAAGGGAGGTTTACACAGTGAACTTTTGGGAAAATTCTGACAACTATAAACAATACCTGGATATGTGCGAGAGCCCGGAGTATCAGAAGCTCCGCAAGTTTTACAGCCGCAAGACCATCTTTGACATTCTGGGGGTGGCGAGGCAGGAAAACCCACACAGCAGCTTCTTGGCTTGGCTTCTGGGTCCCAACGAGAGCCATGAGATGGGGGATTTCCCTCTCAAGCAGTTTTTGAAGACAGCGTGCTTTGCCTATGTGAAATACGGTCGTTCCTATCTTCTGGAGGAAAACCTCCGGGAGGAGAAGTTGAAGGGACCCGCCAGGGAAAGACTGCTGTTTTACGACCGTGACCCGGACGGAAAAAAGGAAAAAATGCGCAGAACGCTGATGCAGGGAAGCTATCGGATGGAAAAGGTCAGCGTCCAGCGGGAAAAGCCTTTCCCCGGAGGGCGCCGGGCGGATATCTATATCACGTTGACGCTCTGCCGGGACAATGCGGAACAGCCGCTTGTTATTCTTATTGAGAACAAGGTAACCAGCGGGGAGCACAATATGCAGACAGAGGACTATATGCGCTGCCTGCTGGGAAATGAAGTTCCGAGCGGGGCGTATGTCATCCCGATCTATCTGTACGTCTCCACCAACAGCGACATGACGGCAATGTCCCAAAGCGAAGAGAAGGTCAATAGTAAAGAGTTCCCGAGTAAAAGCCGGTTGTTCCTGCTTCTAAACTACCAATATCTCATGGACGGGGTCCTCTCGCCCTGCCTTACATGGTTCTCCGACGCCTCTGTTGCCGACATACTGCGGGATTATATCACCTGCCTTGGCAAGTCCATCGAGGTTGAGGTCACCGAAGATAAGAAAACCAGCGCAGAGCAGATCACGATGGCTGTCGGCCCTGACGAAAAGCGGTGGAGCGCGGAGCTTTGGGAGAAGCACGAGGCGGTGCTGATGGCGGCTTGTAAGGAGCTTTCCGGCAGCGATTCTGCTCGGGGGCAGGGAGAGGATCCGCCGGGAGCAGACGGCGGAGAACTGTTCCTTACCGCCACTGACGCTGACAGGCAGTTCTATTACACGGTCGCCAACTGCGTTCTGGAATATCTGGAAGGGGCTGCTCAGGACGGCGTGGAGAGGGAAAAGATCGATGCCCTGAACAGCGCGGTCGAGGCCCTGAAACGGGTCAGAAGCGGCAACAAAAAACCGGTATACTTTGTGAAGCAGAAAAACGGGGAGCCATGGGCTTTCGTCTCCGCCAGCCGGGGCAATAAAACCGTGGGGGCGCTGGCCTATGTGTTGCTGCGGCAGTACATAGAGATGCACCCCGGGGAGACGACGGAGGAGATCCGGAACAAGCTGAACATCAAAAACGGTTGGCTCAAAAGCATGCTTGTGACAGGGGATGAACTAAGGGACTTCCTGACGAGATGGGCTGACGCGGAGCACTCCGGCGCAAAGCCTGTATGCGAATGGCATTCGGAGAAATGCCCTCTGGCGCTGAAGGACAGGACGGACCGCGCGGATTGCCCCATGGCCCCCGGCGTGGGCAATAAGCGGCTCGTGGACGCGGCATTTGACAAAAAGGGACGCTATTATAAGTGCCTGTGCATCTACGATGTGCTCCACTCCTTCTTTACCGGGGGCATCGAGGCTATGAAAAAGAAAGTGCAAGAGCAAAACTGGGAAGAAGTAAACGGCCGCGATCTGTCTGATTTCTTCACTGACGAACAGGAGACGGGTTTTCTGAACAGACCGAACTTCGGAATTAACGAGACTTTCGGCCCCATTGAGGTGGACGGCTGGCCGGATGGCTTTGCCTACGTGGCCAGATATTGGGGCGCCGACACCATAGAGAAGCTGAAAACCGCCCTTGACCTGGGGGACTATGTGGCATCCAGCCGCGCCACTGCGGAAAACATCAAGGCGCTGAACTTTGATCTGAAAGACTGCGCTCCCTGACTGCAGAAAGCCTAATAATAGAAAAACAGGTCCTGCTCAAGATGAGCGCGACCTGTTTTTCCGTTTAGCGCATTATCAATGCGGGCAAATTTCAATGAAGTACCGGTATTCTTATGGGAATACCCGGTGTTCTGCTTGAAGGATCAACCCGTGCGGTATTTCACTGTATGCGTCAAAAGAGGAACCTTGTTTTTCGGCGTATGTGGTGTTTATCCGAAGATATATTCTTCTTAAATAACAAACGACCTCCCTGTGCCGGTGGCATGGGGAGGTTCATGTTATTTCGGCAAAATCGCAGGAATCCTACTCTCGTAAAGCGCCCTGCCCGTCTCCCAGATGTCCTTCCTGAGGATTGTGGTTCCACAACAGTGGCGAGATATCCCTTGCCGGTTTTCTGGACTTAAGCGAGGACCGGCGCAAATTGGTCTGAGACTACATGAACTCCCTCCCGTTCTACCGGGAGACGGAGGCGGACGGGAGAAAGTTCGTCCTGGTCCACGGGGAACTGGGGAACTTCTCGCCGGACAAGGAGCTACGCAACTACAGGCGGGACGAGCTTGTCTGGAGTCGCCCGGAGCTGGACGAGGTGTACTTCCCGAACAGACCGTTCGCTGTCGGTCACACGCCCACGCAGATGATGTATGATAAGGCCAGGCACCTGACAGCGAAGGTGGAATTCTACCGGACCGACAGCTTCGTCGACATCTACTGCGGCTATGTGTTCAGGGGTGGGAAGCCAGGCTGTCTGCGCTTGGACACACTTGAAGAAATCTATGTACGAAAAAGCCGCCCTTTCGGACGGCGGTGGAAGGAGTTGATAAAAATGAGCGCAGGAACATATGCGCAAAACGGCGTGGAAAACCGCCCGCAAAAGGAGGTTTTCGCAGTTTACATCACAAACGGGATGCTCTACGACAGGCTGAACCGCCTTGCCGCAGAGTATTCCATGCCTGTGGAGGTATTGACTGAGCTTGCGGTAAAGAGGCTCGTTGATGATGTGGAGCTGTTCAGAGCTCTCAGAAAGGGCAGGATCGGTGGGGGCTGAGGCTCAGCCCCCATTCCTGTCAAAATACGCGAAAATTGACCGGAGCACGTTGACAGCCATCTGCTTGCGCTCCAGGGGCTGCCCGTCCATGAGCTGGCGGAACTGGTCCATGACGTTGTCGTCCGTTCCGGAGACGGTGTCGGACAGCAGGTAGTCCACCGTCACGCCGAGCCGGGAGGCCAGCATAACAAGCGTGTCCAACGACAGCCCCCTCTCGCCCCGTTCGATGGCTCCCATGTAGGTGTCCGAAATGTCGATAGCCTCGGCAAGCTGTGCCTGCGTAAGCCGAAGGTGCAGCCGCTCCTCCCGTATCCGTTCCCCAAGGCGCTTGTAATCCACGTTGTCCATAGTATCACCCATACTTATTGTAGCCAATGGGAGCGGGAGCAAGAAATATCTGATGGGGGTATTGATATTGACTTATAGTGGTATTTGTAGTATATTGTCAATGAATTTATTTTCAGAGCCTGATCGCTTACCTGAAGCCTATTTATAGGGAGGAGTGCAAATGTATTGTCACAAATATGGGACACAGGTCAACGAAGACATGCGTTTTTGTCCAAAGTGCGGTACGGAGGTAATTGCTCACCCTGCACAGAGCCACGAGGAAAATCCGCAGCAGTCAGCGGATGACCAAACAACTGCCAGAGAGAATGTACCGGGAAGGCCAACACCGTAAAACCCGGAGCCGGTGTACGGGAGGCGTATTTGACACAATACAGCGATGCCGTCACCATCGAGGACGCCTTTAATGACTTCTTTGAAAAAGAAAAATGGAGCGCCTACAAGGAGAACGGGTATTCCTATGTCGCTTTCAACGGGGTGTGCGAATATCTCGGCGAGGAGGTGGACGCCAGGGTCGTTTTCAAGATCACAGGCGAAAAATTTGTTGTGGACCATTTGGATATAAACGGGGTCGAGCAAAACGATCTTATACTGTACGCATTGCTTGCGAAGGTATATGAATCATATTAAACTAATTGAATGGGAGGTACATATTCATGTATTGTGTTAAATGCGGGTCAAACCTGCCGGATGACGCGGCGTTTTGCCCCAAGTGCGGTACTAAACAGGTCAAGGAGGCAGCGCCTGCAAAGCAGACATCAGCGAAAACATCCGAAAGCGACAAGGCATTTTCCTCGAAGACTGCGCAGACTGGCATAGAGGGTGGAAGAGCGGCTATGGATGATTATGTCCGGCCAAGGTTCAAACTGTTATGGCTTATACCTGCGGCACTGATTTTGCTTCTGGCGCTGTTTATCACCGTCAGAAACGCATCGCTTGGCGGAGGCGTTATGCTGATCTGGGCCATTGGCCTTATCTGCGGTGCTCTTGGGGTGATTCCACGTTTGACATTCAATGGAATAAAGAAGCTTGACGCACAGGGACAGTTAGACACCGCCATTGTAGATTTTCAAAACAGCCAGGGGCTTTTCGGAAATCAGATTCGCTTGGGCAGAAAGTACATTTTTACACGTCGCAGGGGACAGATCATACCTTGCTCAGAGGTAAGTAAAGTGTTTTGTGTCGTTCATCGTGCGGCATACGGACTCGCTGAGCAGATGCGGCAGCTTCGTGTCAGTACCAAGGGCGGAAAATACTATACACTGTGTCTGTTGGCAACCCGAGGCAAGGATGATGACGCTGGTCAGGAGTTTGTAAACTTACTTCATGAGGTCAACAACCAGGTGACGATTGATGAAACCGTTGGAGGGAAGAAATAAGCTCAGTATGTTCTCTATACAACTGTAAGATTTGGAGGAATAAGTTATGTTTTGCTCAAAATGCGGGACGCAAGTTCCCGATGGATCGGCTTTCTGCCCAAAGTGTGGGATGAAGCTGGCTCAGGCAGTAACCCCCGATGCCGGGACACCCAAGCCCACTGATAGTGGCAAGGCAAATGTCCCCGAAAAAAAGAAGTCGAAAAAGAAGCCGCTCATCATCGGCGCGGGTCTCCTGGCCCTGGTCGTTTTGATCGTCGTTATTGCGGCAAGTCTGGGCGGCGGGACCGATTATGAGGCCACGGTTCGGGCATATACCCCTTTCAAAGGGAGTCAGGGCATCCCCTATACGTGTGGAGAGGTATTCGATAGGTATATTCAGGATATAAAATGGAATATCCAGGAGAATGATAAGTCAGCTGATGTGACGGTCAGCGGCGGCGCCAAAGGTACGGGCAAGGAGCTCCAGATATCCATGCATTTGGAGGAACGGGAAGAAACAGTGCAGTTCAGCAGCATCAGGTTGGTGTATGACGGAAACGAGCTGTCCGGCAATGGGTTCTTTGCGCTCTTTGTTGCCTATGACGAGAATGATGGAGATATCTCCTCATATGAGGCGCTTGTCTCTGAGCTTGATATTTCCCTATCTGGAAATGAGCTTAAGGGAACATTTTTTGACAAAACTTCCGGGATATTCTTCAAATATCCTGACTTCTGGATCCAGCGGGACGGCGAAAATGAATTTGAACTGGTAAACCTCTATTCTCCGAGAAACACGGCAAATCACAGGGCAACCATAGAGTTTGGTATCACCGGCGACTATTACGGGGTTTTTACGGGGGATGAAGCGTCGGTAGAGAACGAGGTCAATAGCACCGGAACGTTTACCTTCATGGACTTTATGGATATCTCTACCGAGGACGTGCCCGTAAAGGCGCTCCGCTATAAAACCGCCGGACTGAATGGCGAAGACGAAATCGTCGTGACGATCTGGTCCATGATTGGTCAGGAGGTATATCGGTTTGCCCTCAGCTATACGGAAGCCACCACCCCGGTCTACGGACCTATCTTTGAAGCCGTCGTGGACAGCTTCACCGTGGAGCCTCTGGCGTCATACGTTACCCAGGAGCAGGCTCTGGCAATGGCTCAGGCCTGGTGTCAGGACAGCCTGGAGATCATAGACGAGGTGCCCAGCTCCGACCTGCCGGCATGGATTAGCGAGAGCTGCTATGTCTATGAAATGATGCGTTACCGTATGGGTTTTGCCGGATATCTTTATGTAGATAAAAACGACAGTTCCATCTATTGCTCCGTGGATCTTGATGAAGAAATAATGAACGTTGAAGAGATAAGTCCCGAAGAGTGGTGGAACTACTTCGATATGGCCGTTAATAACGCGTATACTCAGGCGCCCTCTTCCTTTGACGAGGCGCAGGCGCTCGTAGACACGTGGCTGGAGATACATGATCTCAGCTCCATATTGGCAACCAATGCCGTAGAAGAGAGAGACGGTCAGTATGTCTTTGAGCTGTGGGGTTCCGGTGAATTTGTTGGTCTAATATATGTACGCGGAAGCGACGGGTATATGACATTTTATGATTACAACGATTACAACAGCAATTCCTACGACCTTGAAGAGTGGTATGCGGCAACATACGGGGCCTATTCCCCGTAAAGAGTACGTGGTTTCATTGGGCAAATACTCATTACAAGAGGGCGGCTTCGGCCTCCCTCTTGTTGTTTCTACTAATTTTGGAAGGAGCTATATCCGTGAAAGTCAAATATTTACTTCGCAAAAAATCTCATCCCTGCCCCAAGTGCCCCTACACTCTGGGTCAGGTACGCACACCCGTCAACCCCTGCCCGCAGTGCAAGGCCAACGGCTACCGGAGCTACGAGCTTTTCAAAACCGGGCAGGTTCCCGGTGGGGAAAAGATTAAAGGGGAATTTGATGGAACAAGATGAACTGGAGGCTATGATTCCCTCCGAGACGGTGCGGCAATACGTCTTGGAGACGGGCTGGACCTTCACCGACTGGCAGAGGGCGACGCTTCTGGCCCACAGCTGGCGGCCGGTGGAGGATAAACTGGCGCTGCTGAGGAGGCTGAACGGCCAGACATCCGATGAGGAGCTTCTCCGGCAGATCATGGCCTATGTGGACTGGGTCGAGCAGGTCATCCGGGAGCTTCAGGACAACCGGGACAGGAGGTGCGTCTATGTTCTGAAGCTTGAGGACGAAGACAACGGCGACGACTACCGCCGCATCCCGCCGGAGGCGTACTTCTTTGATTGGGAAACGGCCTGTGAATGTGGCAGAAAGAGCGGTGGCAGATTTGAGATAGAAAAATACCGCGTGGCTGACTGTCCGGATACCGGCGAAAGCTACGCGGTCTCAGGTGCCGATTTTGACAGGGACGGCAGGATCAACTATCTGAGCCGGGAGTTCTACCGCACGGAAGATGATTTCACAAGGACCTTCTTCCTGCTCCCCAACCCCTTTGAGCGAGGGGACATCATAAGGCGCGTCTTCCCCACCGGTGCCCCGGACGATTACGGCGTCGTGGAGACCTCCCGTGAACAGATGAGGGAGAGCTATGAGCGTCTGAAGGATGGGAAGCACTTCTTCACTCAGTTTGGAGATGACAGTATCCGCGCCGAATTTTTGAATGACGACGGCACCTTCACCCATGATCATATCCTACCCCTTTACTTTGAGCGGTACGAGCCGGAGTGGGATCCCGACGACACCCCGGACGGGACCCGCGACAATGTTCTCCTGATGGCCAGTATGGTATACAAGGGCGAAGGGGCGTTGGATGAGCTGGGGTATTATGTGATGAAGTATAGAAAAGTTAGAGAGAAATAAAGCGCGGCGGCTGTTTCCCCGGATATGGGGGCGGCCGCTTTTTGATGAGGAATTTGTTTGAATAAAGGCGCTTGTAATAAGCTGAAATTATTGTTATAATAAAAATTGGAGGTTTTGATATATGCAGAAAAAGACACCTTGGAAAGTGCTGGGTTGCATCTTAGTGTGTATTCTTCTCGCTTTCGGCGGTCCGATTTTAATAAACTCCGCCTACAAGTACGGTTTGAATCATACCCCATTGTTTAACACTTTATGGGGCGCGGATGATGTTCTTTCTTATTACGGCAGTGTTTTAGGTGCAGCAATCACAGCGTTGAGCTTGTTCTTTACAATCAAATTTACAAGAAAACAAATTCAACGAGAGAGTTACCTAAATCGTGAGACTGAAAAATGGGCAAAAATAGAAGATACTATTGGCAGTATTCTAAATGAAATAAATCCAATGCCTATTCTGATGCAGGAAGCAGACAACGGGACTTTCGATTATATCAAAGCCGGATTTCTCCTTCAGAAATATCAAATTAGTTGTAGAATTGCAACTGACCCGTTGATGTCCCGTGTTAACACGGTTGACTTTGAAAGGATCAAGGCACTTGTCGGACAGATAACTGAGGTCTCAGCTCAGCTGGTTCAAATCACCCAAAAGAAGATTGACCAATATAGCAAACAGCGTCAGCTGGAAGAAAGAAAAGTTGCGCTTGAATTGCTTACAAATGCAGGAAGGTTTCCGGATTTAGTTGCCGCAGACGAAATTGCACGATGCGAAAGAATTATTGCGGATACCAATGAAATACGGTTTAAGAATATCGAGGAAGAGATATTACAAATTAACAAAGAGCTTGTGTCTTTTTACGATGCCAGATTTCGACCACTCTTGCAGCTCAAAGGAATGACATTTGAATCTATCAATTCACAAATCCAGGCAAATGCAGATAAGATGTTGTCGTTACGGAGGAAATAACCATGCCCACTCTTGAATGGATCGGAAAAGATTTTGTGTCTACTATCTATTGACTATTTCAATCATAGAGGTCAAGCAGACGGAAATCTACGATAAAGTCGGCCAGTCTACCCGTAAAGGCGGGTGGCTGCCGGGCTTGTTCCGAAGTATCGTCAGCAAAGCCAAAGGCAAGGGTTAATCCGTCAGCAGGATATGCCGCCGAAGCCTACGCTGAATATTGACATGGCAGAGTTTCGCACCATGCGGAATCTGATGATACGGGTGCAGGATGAGGCAAGGAAAATTCGCCGCTTGCAGGACGATGTTCTGCCGAAGCTGAAACAGCAGCTTGCCGAAACGAAAGGCGTATTCAAAGGCAAGGAACAAAAAACGCTTACCGAGCAGATACAGCAAACGGAAACCAAGATCTCCACGATGCTGGACGCTCTGCCCAAAGTTATGAAAGAGGACGGTTATCCCGATGTGCAGGCGTTCATGGCAACGTATCGGGAAGCTGAAGCGGTTGTGGAGCGGCACAACCGTGCCCTTGCCGAGTGGGAACGCAAGGCAAAGGAAAGCCGCAGACCCGTTGCAAAAGAACAGTATTCCCCGCCTGAACGAGAGAGCGTCCGAAACAGGCTCAGGCAGTTGCAGGCGCAGGGCAGACAGCAGAAGTCACGAAAGCAATCTTTTGACAGAGAAAGGTAACTTCCAAACAGAATTCAACACCGCCGGTTTCGGCGGTGTGTACATATAACAAGCAGCCGGGTATTTGCGTACCCGGCTGCCTTATTCTATTGTTATAATTCAATCTTCTGCTGGATTAAAGTATCAAGTTTTGAAATGACTTCATTCTTGCACTGTTCGATAGCCAAATACTTGGCGGCGATTTCTTTCTGCGCATCGAGGCTGATGCTTCCTTGATCATCAACTGGAATCGGAACCATGATATCATCAAGCATAGATGGATAGAGTTTTGTAAACTCATCTTCACCGTTATCACCTTTCCTTCCTTTTGCCAAATCACGGAAAAGAGGCTCTAACGTAAACTTCATGTAATCAAAGTCAATATCCGTTCGACCATCCTTGGGAATCAAAACGCCACGGTCTCCGTTGATAGAAAACTTCCCGTCCAAAACCAGAATTGTTCCGGCAAAACCGTTTGTTGACCATGTCATGTATTTGCCATCATAGTCATAAGTATCTATACTGGTTAATGGGCCTTTGCTGGATGCTGAATAGACAGGAAATGCACCATTATGAGCATTGCCATACTTTTTCGTGTATTTTGAAAGGCCTTTGATAGTATCAAATAAAGAGGGTAACGGATAGAACCGCATTGCATACTCTTCATTATCTAATGATATATTTGCTTCTACAATTTTTTCCTTAATTTCATTAATACTCTCTTTTGTTTGTTCGATAGATACATGCTTTGAGGCAATTTCACGTTGCATCGCTAAATCCGGTTCGCCGTTTTCATCAAGAGGAAGTGGAAAAGAGAGATCTTTAATCATGAATGGAGGCAACGACGTATATTCGTTTTCACCATTATTTCCTTCGCGTCCCTTTTTCATCTCACGAAAAATGGGCTCCAAAACATATTTGGCGTAATGTAAATCAATTTTATCGTTTTTCCTCACTAATACACCACGATGATTTGTTGCAGAAAACGGGCCCTCGTGTATCATGATATATCCAGCTAATCCGTCAATTGCCCATGATAAGCAAGGGGTATTATAGTCAAAGGCATCAATGTATGCAAATTCACCGACTGTATTTCCAGAATAAAGTGGATATATTCCGCTGTGGTTTTGGACGTAACTTTTAGTGTATTGACCACTGCCCCGAAAGATATCAAACGCTTCTGTCAACGGAACATTTGCTATTCTTCCATTACTGCTATTCTTTTTTTTTTCTAACTCACTCAAGGGCTCGTCTAATTCTGACAGCGTTAAAACAGCGTCGCCCAGTAGTCCTCTAAAATCGCTCAGGTTTATTGATTTTACTTCATCTTTAATTCCAAGCTCAATCTTGTCAGTCTTACTCCACCAGCGATCAACGCACCAATGAGTTCCATTATAAAAGTCATCAATATCAACGATCTTACAACGCTTATCATCCGTTTTGAATTTAGCCTTTGCTCCTTTAAACATATTGAACAGATCAGAAGCAATTTCCAAATCATTCTGTTCAATGTCAAAGCGGTACACATCGCGGGTTTCACCGATTTCAGAGCACAGATAAGTGAAAACAGACGTTGTTTGTTTCGGCAACGTAGCAATTCCACCAACATTCACAGCAACTTTCTTTGTCAACGCAAGGATATAAGTTTTCTTATTGGTGGTAAAGAATGTATTCAGTGGCAAGGAAATTACTGCGTCAATATTGCATTGCTCAAGAATGAAGTCACGCAGTTTTTTATCGTTGTTGCGATTCATAATACCGTCCGGAACGACGATGAACGCCTTTTTCCCGGGTTTCAAAGCGCGGATAATCCACTCCATAAACAAGCCTTCAATACCCATGGCACTTATGGAGAAATACTTTTTCAGAGCATCGTCCTTGGCAATTTCTTCCTTCAAATTGCTGCTACCACTCATGACATACGGAGGATTCGTGAGAATCAAGTCATATTCCTCAGTAATTGGTTTCGCTAAAGTGCCGAGAATGGAGTTCGTCTGCAATGTAAAGGTCTTGTTGAACAGTTCTGCAAATTGCTTCGTCAAACCGGGATGTTCTTTAATCATGCCGGACATATAAATCAGCATATTTGCCTTGGCAAGAATAATTGTCTTCTGCTCATCCTTGTCAAAGCCTTTGTCGAATCCCGAAAGGGTGATTTGAGGCAGCAACTTTTCATTCCCTGCCTCGTCTGCACTTACAGCATACAGCCGATCCAGACTATGCAAAATGGGTTCGAGCAGGAATTTGCCAACACCACACGCAGGGTCACAGATACTCATGCCAGGCTCAATGTCTGCCATATTGACAATGGCACGAACGACCTTTAGAGGAGTAAAATACTGCCCCCAGTTTTTCTTGCTGATAGATTCTTTCAGGAATGTTTCAAATAGTTTGCTCTTGAAATCATAGTCGATATTTTCAAGCGTACCAAAATCATTGAAACGTTTCAGAATCTTGTGGAATACAGTTGCATATCCGGACACAGCCTTATCATCTTTGGACACAAAGATAGTGCCATTGATAATGGTGGTTTTATCTTTGGGATTGCCGGGAAAGAGCTCTTTTATCTTCACACGAATTGTTGAGGCATAGAATTCAAGAACTTCATTTTCATTATTTCCCGAATACTTGCTCAAAAGGTCATAAAACGAGTACATACCTTTGAGCACCCCGAGGTCGCTGAGATATTTGAAGATAAAGATTTCAACGAAAGTATAAAGGCAATTTTCCGGCGTAGCACCGGATACTGCCCATAAATCCTGCCATACTTTCTCAGCCAGGGGAAGTGGGTCAACTGATGCCGCTGCTTTTATGGTATCGTTTGTTGCATTGATTGAAGCTCTAATTTTGTTGATAAGGACAATACATTCTGCGCTGTTCTTATCAAAATTAAGAGTGATTTTGCTACCGTCTTCCTGCAAAATTTCATGACCATTTGCAGGATTGACCCAGATGCTCTTTTTGCCGTCAGTAATAATGTATACCTTTGCCTGCAAAATCTGAGCCGTTCCAAGTTCCTGTGCAATAGCTCTTTCTATTTGCTTGTCTGTACGCAACTGCGCTGGTACCTTATACTCGATAGCAGCAATAACTAACGGTTTTTTGATAATGAGCGCGTCAGGCTTTTTTGTTTCATACTCATCGTAGTCTCTGTCAGGGATAATCTTTGCTCCTTTCAAAGCCTTGAGTGATGTAGCTCCGATGTTGTAAAAATTCCAATCGCCCATTTTTTCAGGAGCTTCTACCAAATTTTTCTGTATCAATTCTTCACTCATTGATAGTAACTCCTTCCACTTTATTGATATGTTCCGCTAAATAAACATCTATATCAGATTTCTTAATTCTAAGGGAGCGGTTACCCTCTCCTACACGGGAAGCAATCAGTTTATTCGAGCTAATAAGTCTGCGCACTGTTTTTTCGCAAACTTGCAGATACTGCGCTGTTTGAGCAACGGTGAAAATTTCATCGGCCATAGCTTACCCCTCCTATTGATTATAGTATAACATCTCGATTCACAATAATCAAGGGCTTTCTCTGATTTTTGCGGATTTTTGTGGACAATATAGGACAGAATTGGACTAGTCAGAACCACTGACAAAGCCGGTGGCTTGGGAAAGCCCTGAAAGAGCCTGTTGCTGGCACGCCTCTAAAAATGCATGGAACGGTTTACCACTTGCATCACTTGCCCCGCCGCCCATAAATGGGCAATTCCTTTTCCCCTGTGTTTTTTTTCGTAATGGCGTACCGTGCAAGCTCCCTTTCTCACTTCGCTCGATGCTCACAGCTTAAGCTTTTCTATGCGCACCAGCATAGCCAGTGGTTGTTTTGCCGCTAAGCCTGACAAAACATAGCGGTTGAGGTGAGCACCTCAACCGCTATACTTCATTAGTTTATCTGTTGTAAATTAGATCAGCATTGATGATTTCCGTTGCCGTTTCCCGTACTGCGTTCATCCGCTGTACCCAAAGCATCTCATTCTCCGCTTTGAGCTTTTCCGTGATACCTTCCTTTTCGGCAAATTCTTTTACCAGCCGAAAGAACATATCCTCTGTCTTTTTGTCTATCTCAGAGAGATAGGTGTTGAGACTGCCACTTGTGAGCAGATTTCGTAGATGGAGTTTTGCATCAGTTCGGAGGTTTCCAGTATCTCGTTCTGCAGCTCGTCCCGCTCGGCTTTCAGGGCGGTCGTGTCAAAAGCAGTCCGCAGCGCAAGGTCGAACTGACCGATGATGGCGTCCTTTTACGAAATCAGCTTACAAAGGGAAATACTTACTAGGCTTAAGGGCCCTAGTCAAAAGGCTCCTTATGAAAGGTTCTTTTTGGATTTAGATGAAAAGGCCGTTCAAAAGATGGAGGTTTTGTTTGGGCCAAGAATGACTAACGGAGAGAAAATATTGGCAAAGGCATTACTTGAAAAGCACGGTCTCGCGGGGCAATATAGTGATAGCTCACTGAGAATCAGATAACTGCATAAATACATCGCTTGAGTTTTGCACCATCTCATCGCATCCCTCCTCCCCACACCTATATATTCTCACTACGAGTATACAGAAAGGGAGGCGGTTCCGATGAAAAAGGTTCTGGAAACTGTTCTGCTGATCCTCTCGGCGCTGATGGCGGCCGGAGAAGTGATCAAAGGGGCGGAGAAGATCTTTGAGGAAAGTGAATAGCGTCCATGGAGAGGGTTCCCCTTGCGGGGGCCCTCTCTTCTTTCTGTGCTCAAATCATAGTAAAGGAGATGCTTTCAATGCCAGCAAATGTGGAGACGATGATGTATGTGCGAGAAAAGCCCTGGCACGGCTTGGGGACGATGGTGGAGGAGGCTCCCGTCAGTGCCGACGCCCTGAGGCTCGCCGGACTTGACTGGACGGTGAGGCAGGAGCCGGTGTTTGACGGCGAGGGCCGGGTCATCCGTGGGTACAGGGCCAACGTCCGTGATTCGGATGGCAGTGTTCTGGGTATCGTCGGGGAACGTTACAAGGTGGTACAGAACGTTGACGCCTTCAGCTTCACCGACGGTCTGATTGGCGGCGGTGTCCGGTATGAGACGGCCGGCTCTCTCCGGGAGGGGCGGCAGATATGGCTGCTCGCCAAAATGCCAGAGCGCATGGTCGCCGGGGACGAGGTGGAGCCGTACCTCTGCTTCACCAATTCCCACGACGGGAGCGGCGGTATCAAGGTCTGCATGACGCCCATCCGGGTGGTCTGCAACAACACTCTCAATTTGGCGTTGGGTTCCGCGAGACGTATCTGGACCCTGCGCCACACGGAGAACGTCCACGACCGCCTGGACGAGGCCAGGAGCTGCCTTTTCCGGGCCAATGAGTACATGTCCGGCCTTGCCGAGTACGCCGAACGTGCCGCGAAGCTCCGGCTGCTTGACGAGGATATCAAGGCTATCCTCAATGAGCTGTTTCCCGTCACGGAGAAGTCCACAGAGCGTGAAAAGGCAAACGTCGAGAGATGCAGGACCGAGTTTATGGTCTGCTACTACGCCCCGGATATCGAGCAGTTCCGGGGTACGGCCTGGGGTGTCATCAACGCGGCCAGCGACCTTGTCACCCACTCCATGCCCCACAGGAACACGAGAAACTACGCCGCCAACAACTGGGGTCGCATCATGGACGGTCATGCGATCATGGACAAGACAGTGGCACTCTGCATGGGGAGGTGAGATCATGCCGGCAAAAGTACTTGTTTCCACCGAGAATATGCCCTATGAGAAATGGCTGGAATATAGGAAGCTTGGTATCGGCGGTTCCGATGCCTCCGTGGTCTGCGGTGTCAGCCGGTACAAATCCCCTGTGGAGCTGTGGATGGAGAAGACAGGCCAGATGCCACAGCAGGAGGCGGGAGAGGCGGCCTATTGGGGGACACAGCTTGAAGCGCTGGTGAGAGCGGAATTTACAAGAAGGACCGGCGTTGAGGTGAGGCTGGTCAAGCAGATCCTCCAGAGCGAGGAACACCCCTTCATGCTGGCGAACCTGGACGGCGTGTGTGAGACGGAGGACCACGGCACCTGCATCTTTGAGGCAAAGACCGCCTCGGCCTACAAGACTGGAGAATGGGATGACACCATCCCCGACGAGTACATGATCCAGGTCCAGCACTACATGGCCGTCACGGGGTATGATGGTGCCTACATCGCTGTGCTCATCGGTGGCAACACATTTAAGTGGCGGTTTATCCCCAGGGACGATGAGCTGATCGCCATGCTCATTGAACTG
Organism: uncultured Oscillospiraceae bacterium; assembly: GCA_947588605.1. Lineage (GTDB taxonomy): Bacteria > Bacillota > Clostridia > Oscillospirales > Oscillospiraceae > RUG626. Next base: position 3,348 of record CANPYK010000015.1, on the reverse strand, counting down.
GAGGCCGAGTTTTGGAATCATGTTCAAAATGTAACACCGCCGACCCTGGACGGCTCGGACGCCTCCGCCAAATTCCTCGCCAGACTCTACCCGGACAGTGTCCCCAAGTCCCAAATCACGCTGCCCGCTGAGGCCGTCGAGGTCCTTGACTTGTATGACGAGGCCAGCGAGCAATTGGAGACGGTCACACAGCGAAAGCAGGAGGCCGAGAACAGGCTGAAGCAGATGCTGGGGGAAAACGAGGCTGGTATATCCGGCGGCAGGATCATCACCTGGAAGAGCGTCACCCAGGAGAGGCTGGACAGCAGGACCTTGAAGTCCGAACATCCAGCGTTGTATCAGAAATACACAAACAAAACATCTTACCGCAGATTCTCTGTGAGAGCTGCCGTATAAAGGAGGTTCATATCAATGGATAACGTAAAACTGAAATCCCGCCTCGGCGACAAGGTTCAGGCGGCGCAGGACATAGAGGCGGCCCATCCCACCGCCGAAACAGCCATGACCGTCAACGATTCCCATTATCTCGCTCTGACCGGCAATACCCTGGAGATCATCAGGTCAAATTTGAGAAATCAGCCCCTTTCCTTTGACCTCTTTGATGTTGTCAAGTCGCCCTCCGGCGGGTCCACAGTCTTCTCTGTGCCCGGTCTTTCCGGTGACGAGGCCGAGAGGGAGCTTACCGGGATCGTTTTGAACTACACCACGCCCCGGGCCTACTGGGATACCCCTGACCCGGTGGAGGGGACCCCGCCTGTCTGCATGAGCGAAAACAGCATCATCTCCCAGGACGGAAAAGCCTGTGCCCACTGTCCTTACAACGACTTTGGCTCCAAGGACGGTGAGAGCGGAGCCAAGGCATGTAAGGAGTCGGTACTGCTTTTCCTTCTCAGACCCAACAGCATCATCCCCCTGCTTGTCCGGATCCCCGTGACCAGCAAGGGGCGTTTTCTCAAATATGCCACGCGGCTGCTCAGCACACTCACGCCGCTGAGCAGCGTCGTCACCAGGATCACCCTGACCCGCGCCACCAGCAAGGCCGGAAAGCCCTACGCGGTTTTTAACTTTGAGGCCGTAGACACCTTGAGCCCCGATGAAGCATCCCGTGCCAACGCCTATGCCCGACAGTTCATGGACATCGTCAGCTCATCTGAGATGGTCCCGGAGCTTTCGGAGGCGGGCTGAATTTGTATATGGAGGATAAGATAATGAGAAGCGAACAATTTACCTGTGACCACTGCGGCCACGTCTGCGATATAAGCGAGCTGACCGAGTTCGACGGTCAGGATCTCTGCTCTGACTGCATTTCCGAGCACACCGCTATATGTTCCCACTGCGGGGAGCGATACTGGCTGGACGATGACGCCGGTGATGACAACACCTTCCTCTGTCAAAGGTGCTACGAGAACTACTACACTCACTGTGACCACTGCGGAAGACTCATTGAACAGGATGATGCCTGCTACGGGGATTCCGACGAGGATGAGGACTACCCCCTTTGCTCCGAATGCTACCATGACCAAAACGGAGGTGTCAGAGATTACTACTACAAGCCCGAACCCATCTTCTACGGTGAAGGGAACCGTTACTTCGGCGTGGAGCTGGAGATCGACGAGGCGGGCGAGAGCGACAGCGCGGCGCAGGAGCTCATGGCCATAGCCAACAGGAGACACGACCACCTCTACTGCAAGCACGACGGCTCACTGAATGACGGTATCGAGCTGGTGTCCCATCCCATGACGCTCAAGTACCACATGAGCGATATGCCCTGGGCGGAGGTGCTGAGGAAGGCCGTCAATCTGGGCTACCTCAGCCATCAGTGCGGCACCTGCGGGCTCCATGTCCATGTCAACCGATCTTCGTTCGGAGCATATGAGAAAGACCAGGACGCCGTGATCGCGCGGGTCCTCTTCTTCGTGGAGAACCACTGGAACGAGATGCTGAGATTCAGCCGCCGCACACAGCGCCAGATGGAGCAGTGGGCGGCACGGTACGGTCGCAAGGACGACCCAAAGGCATTTCTGGACCAGGCCAAATCCCGCTCCCTGAGCCGCTACACCTGCGTGAATCTCACCAACTGCGCCACGGTGGAGTTCCGAATGTTCCGGGGAACCTTAAAACTCAATACCTTCTTAGCCACATTGCAGATGGTCAGCGCCATCTGTGATGTGGCTCTTTCTTTGTCTGACGAGGAGCTGAAAAGCCTCACCTGGACGGAGTTCGTGACGGATTTCTGCCGGTCCCCGGAGCTGGTGCAGTATCTCAAGGAGCGTCGGCTCTACGTGAGCGAGCCCGTGAATGCGGAGGTGGAGATATAATGTGCTGCCTGTTTGGGATCCTTGACTATAAGGGAAAATTATCCGTTCGGCAGAAAACCCGTCTCGTCACCGAGCTTGCCGTCTCCGCCGAGGACCGGGGCACCGACGCCACCGGAATCGCCTACATAAGCCGAAACCGTCTTCACGTCTACAAACGCCCGCTTCCCGCCCACAATATGAGGTTCGTCCTGCCCGGAGATGCCAACGTCATCATGGGCCACACCCGCATGACCACGCAGGGGAACGCAAAGTTCAATTACAACAACCACCCGTTCGAGGCCACCGCCGGAAACACACACTTCGCCCTGGCCCACAACGGCGTGATCTTCAACGACACGTCCCTCAGACGCTCTCACAGGCTCCCGGAGACAAAGATCGAGACGGACAGCTATATCTGTGTCCAGCTCCTGAAAGCCGCCGGAGAACTCAATGCAAAGGCCCTGGGGAGCATGGCGGAAGAGCTCCTGGGCTCCTTCACCGTCACTGTGCTGGACGAGAACGGCAGTCTTTATTTCGTCCGGGGCGACAATCCTATGGCGCTGATCCACTACCCCGGTCTTGGCCTCTACGTCTACGCTTCCACCGAACAGATCCTGGCAAGGGCATTGAAGCGTATCAGTTTTCTGACGGAGACACCTGTTAAGGTTTCGATGAACAGCGGCGACATCCTCAAACTCACCTCCGCGGGCAAGCCCACATGGTCCCGGTTCGACGACAGCGGCGTCTCCTACGACCTGTACTATCCCCCTCTGCGCCGCCGTGATTTACCGCTCTATGATTGCTATGATTCAGGCTACATCGACGAGCTGAAAGCGGTGGCCGGTTCCTACGGGTACTCCCCCCAGATGATCGACCAGCTCTTGATGGAGGGGTTTATGCCGGAGGAGATTGAGGAATTTCTTTACGAGAACAGCTTTGCCCTTGTGTAAAGGGGAGCGTTCCAAAAACGTGTGAGGGAACCTCTGAATAAATAGACTATATTCTGTTCCTATTTGATGTATTAGCCATTTTGGCGCCTGATTAAGGCGAT
>CANPYK010000014.1 GCA_947588605.1 uncultured Oscillospiraceae bacterium | reverse complement strand
TACATGACCGCCGGCGGCACAAAGTTCCTCCGCGTCTACTACGGCAGGGTCCGCGACTGCCTCAAGGAAAAGGGCCTCTGGGACAAACCCGCTGAGGAGATGCCTAATTCCGACTGACAGCAACCCATATATTTCCTTCTTCCGGCTGCCCCTTCAAGGCGGCCTATTTGTGTTGCCCATTTTTACCGCCACTTTATATTCGAAGTTTTTCGCGTTGGGGGTTGACTTTTTATTTGCAGGCTTTGGGGCAAAGGGGGTCAGGGGGATTCGAGCCCCCGTCCCCGCCGCAGCGGGCAAATTAAAATCCGCGGCGAAGCCGCATCCTTTTTCGCCCCCTCCTCGTAGGAGGGGGGCAGGGGGGCAGCGAGCGTGGGACATGAGAGCGGTCCCCAAAACGCGGGCGGGTCCAAAACCCGCCCCTACCGCACGCCGTCTCCCCTCATCGGGGAGACGGCGCTTTTTTACCCCCACAGCGCCGACAGCATCGGCACGATCTGCTTTTTCCGGCTCATGACGCCGGGGAGGAAGGCTTCGCTTCCCTGGAGCTCCACGTTGAACGCCTGGGCGAAGACGTCCTCGCCTCCGAGGCACAGGACGCGCGTGCCCTCCAAAAGCACGTCGGTGAGCATGAGCATCACCATATCGTAGCCGTTTTTGGACTTGATTTCCCCCATGGCCTCCAAAAATTCCGCCTTGCGCTTTAGATGCCGCTGGGAGTCCATGCAGGTGATCTGGCCGATGCCGAAGGCGTGTCCGGCGATGTGGAACTCCTTGAAATCCGTCATCAGCAGCTCCCGCACGGGCTTATCCTCCGGCGCGGAGGCGGAGAAGATGAACCGCCCCAGCTCCTCCAGATTGAGCTCCGCGAGGGCTGCCAGCCGCTCGGCCATCTGCCGGTCGCGGCGGGTGGCGGTGGGAGATTTGAACATGACGGTGTCGGAAACGATGGCGGCGGCCATGAGCCCCGCCAGCTTCCGGGAGGGCATCAAGCCCCGCTCCTGGTACATCCCGGCGATGATGGTGCAGGTACTCCCCACCGGCTCGTTGCGCACGTAAATGGGGTTTTGCGTCTGGATATCCGCCAAACGGTGGTGGTCGATGATCTCCAAAATTTCCGTCTCGTCCAGGCCCGGCACGGACTGGGCCAGCTCATTGTGGTCCACCAGCACCACCTTTTTCCGCCGGGGCCTCAAGAGGTGGAACCGGGAGAGCGTCCCCACCACCCGGTCGTTCTCGTCCAGGATGGGGTAGCTCCGATACCGGCTTTGCAGGACCACCTCCCGCACGTCGTCTATGTAATCGGTGAGGTGGAACGCCTCGATATCCCGCCGGGTGGCGAGCCGCTCCGCCGGAATGGCCTGGAAAATGCGCCGCACGGCCCGCAGGGCCTCGTAGGGCGTGGTGATGACGGTGGTCTCTCCTGTCTCCAGCCCCTCCGGCACCCCGGCGCGGCACAGCACCACGCAGTTCACCCCCGCCTCCACGGCGGCGCGCAAGATCTCCGGCTGGTCGCCGCAGATGAGCACCGTGTCCTTCGAACGGAAGATGGGCAGCTGCGCCCCCTGGGGCAGGGCCAGCACCACCTCGCCGGTGACGGAGTTGCGCAGGCTCCCCTCCCCCACCGTCTGCCCCTCCAGTACCGAGAGGATGTTGAAAAGCGGCACGTCCCGCAGCGTCGGGTCGCCGATGGTGGCCACGTCATAGGCCGCGATGTCCCCGGCGGTCATCATCCCCAGAAGCCGCCCGTCCTCGTCGGCGATGGGGATGGCGGAGATGTGCTTGTCCTCCTCCATGGCCGACCAGACGCGGCTGGCCGTCACCGCGCCGCTTAAGATGGGCGGCACGTCAAAATCCAGGTCCCGCACCTGGGTCCGCATGTCCTTCACGTAGACGGGCGGCTCGAACCCGAACCGCTCCAAGATCTTCTGCGTCTCGTCGGACAGGTGCCCCAGCCGCGCCGCCACATACTGCCGCTCCCCGGTGGAGTTGCGCAGAGCCGCGTAGCTCAGCGCCGCCACCACGGAGTCCGTGTCGGGGTTCCGGTGCCCTGTCACAAAGATCTGCTCCATAACGCTCACTTCCTTTGGAGCAATCATACACTAAAATCGGGAATCTGTCAAAAAGTCTTTGCCCTTTCTTGAATTTTTCTCTCTATACTGTTAAAATGGGGAAAACACTCGAAAGGAGGGACGCGGATGGAGGACAAGCGCTCGCTCCTGCGCCGCGTCTTCGGCTACGCCTCCTTCCGGGAGGGCCAGGAGCCGCTCATAGACGCGATCCTTCAAGGCCGCGACGTCTTCGGCATCATGCCCACCGGCGGGGGCAAGAGCATCTGCTACCAGCTCCCGGCGCTGATGCTCCCCGGCCTCACCCTGGTAGTCTCCCCGCTCATCTCCCTCATGAAGGACCAGGTCACCGCCGTCACCGCCCTCGGCGTCCCGGCGGCGTACATCAACAGCTCCCAGACCGCCGAGGAGGCCCGCGCCGTCTTCGCCGGCCTTCGGCACGCGGACTACAAGCTCCTCTACGTGGCCCCGGAGCGGCTGGAGGCCGAGGGCTTCGTCGCCGCCGTCCGGGAGGCCAACGTCACGCTCCTGGCGGTGGACGAGGCCCACTGCATCTCCCAGTGGGGCCAGGATTTCCGCCCCAGCTATCTGAAGATCCCCGCCTTCCTCCGGCGGCTCCTCCGCCGGCCCGTCGTGGCTGCCTTCACCGCCACCGCCACGGCCCAGGTCCGGGAGGACGTGATCCGTCTTCTGGAGCTGCGCGCCCCCGTGTGCGTCACCACAGGCTTCGACCGGCCCAATCTGCGCTTTGATGTGCTCCACGTCTCCGGGGCGGAGAAGGACGCGGCCCTCTCGTCGCTTCTCCGGAAATTCCGGGACAGGAGCGGCATCATCTACTGCTCCACCCGCCGCGCGGTGGAGGACGTCTGCGACGCCCTGAAAAGCGCCGGATACCCCGCCACCCGCTACCACGCGGGCCTCGAGGACGAGGAGCGCCGCCGCAACCAGGAGGATTTCCTCTACGACCGCGCCCCCATCATGGCCGCCACCAACGCCTTCGGCATGGGCATCGACAAATCCAACGTGGGCTTCGTGATACACTACAACATCCCCAAGTCCATGGAGGCGTACTATCAGGAGGCCGGCCGAGCCGGACGGGACGGCGCCCCGGCGGACTGCGTCCTCCTTTTCAGCCCCGGAGATATGCGTACCGCCAGGTACCTCATCCAAAACTCCAACGAGAACCCGGACCTTAGCGAGGAGGAGCAGGCGGCCCTTCATGCCCGGGACCTGGAGCGCCTGCGGCGCATGGAGGGCTACTGCAAGACCCGCTCCTGCTTCCGGGCGTACATCCTCGACTACTTCGGCCAGGCCCACCAAAGCCGATGCGGCAACTGCGGCAACTGCTCCGACGACCGGGTGGAGGCGGACGTCACCCGCCAGGCCCAGATGGTCCTCTCCTGCGTCCAGCGCATCCACAGTAAGCTTGGCTATTACGTGGGTGTCACCGCCGTGGTCCACTGCCTCGTGGGGAGCCGCAGCCAGAAGGTAGAGGCTCTGGACCTCAGCTCAGTCCGCACCTACGGCCTCATGAAGGGCACTGCCAAAACGGACGTGCGGGCCCTCATCGACGAGCTCATCGCCCAAGGGTACCTGGCCATAGAGCCCGAGCATATGACCCTCCGCCCCACCCAAAAGGCCCGTGCGGTGCTCTTTGAGGGGGAGCGTGTCACCATGTCCCTGCGCCGGGGCGAAGGCAAGGCGCTCACCGGCGGCGGGGAAAAGAAGGTGCGTGTCCCCCAACCCGCCCCGGTCTACGAGCCGGACGACGAGGGCAACGACCTGCTCACGCGCCTGAAGCTCCTGCGCCTGCAGATCGCCCGGGAGGAGGGCGTCCCCCTCTACGTCATCTTCTCCAACGCCACCCTCCTGGAGATGACCCGCCAGCGGCCCCGGACCATGGAGGCACTGCTGGATATCCCCGGCGTGGGCGCCGTCAAGGCCCAGCGCTACGGGCGGCTTTTCCTGGAGGCCATCCGGGGCGACTGACCGCCCGCGTTTTTTCCATATTTCCTCACTTTTTTCTTGAAATCCGGCGGGCGTGGTGGTATACTTTTTCTGCGGATTCTTTTGCAAAGTAAACAAATAAACAAAACTGGAGGAATCACTATGCGCAAAAAACTTCTTTCCCTGCTTCTTGTCCTGTGCATGGTCCTGGCTCTCGCCCCCGCCGCGCTGGCGGACAACGACGTCCTCGGCGCCGCTCCCGGTGAGGACGGCGACGTGCGCGAGACGGACTTTCTGGACGAGCAGCCCCATGCGGACGTGGACTATGAGGACATGGAGATCGTCCCCCTCACCGTGGAGGACTTCACCACCGCCATCGACGCGGCGAAGGCCCTGCTGACCGCCGGCGCGCCCTACGCGGATGTTCTCGAGGCGTTCCACAAGGTCTCCGACCTTCTGAACACCCTTTCGGCCAATCTCTACATCCTGAACATCCGGAAAGACATGGATCTGACGGATGAGGAGTCCAAGGACCTCTACGCCCAGTATCACGAGGTGGAGCTCGATGTCTTTGACCCGTTTATCTTCCTCATTCAGGACGTTCTCAAGTCCGAACACCGCGAGGCCTTCATCGCCTCTGAGAAGCTCACCGAGTCCGACGTGGAGTACTACGAGACTTACGGCGGGATGTCTCAGGAGGAGAAGGACCTGTCCATGAAGATCTCGGATCTGACCGATGACTACAACGACGCTTACGACGCGGGCGACCTGGAGGCCATGACCGCGTGCTATATGGACATCCTGGCGGCGAACAAGGAGTCCATGAAATATGTGGAGGGCTACGACAATTACGCCGAGTACGCTTACGCCGAGATTTTCGGCCGCGACTACACGGTGGAGGAGGCCCGGGCGTTCTTTGACGCTGTCAAGGAGTACATCGCTCCCCTGAGCGAAAAATTCGACACCATTTACAACTACAACGAATCCACCACCGACGAGATCGGCTGGAGCATTCTGAACGGCGACTACACCACCGACGAGACGCTGGCTCTCATCCGGCCCTACCTGGGGAAGCTGTCCGGCGAGCTTCTGGACGCCTATGACTACATGATCGGTCACCATCTCTATGACATTACCGCCCGGGAGAACAAGTACGACGGCGGCTACACCACACAGATCCCCTTCTACAACGCTCCCTTCTTCTTCAACACCCCCTACGGCACCGTCCGCGATTTCTCCACCATCATCCACGAGTTCGGCCACTACAACAACTACTTCTCCCACCCCAACACCTGGAACGACGGCTCCTGCTCCATTGACGTGGCCGAGGTCCATTCCCAAGGTCTGGAGCTCCTTTTCACCCAGTTCTATGACGACATCTTCGGTGAATACGGCGGCATGGTGGAAGACGCCATCATGAACGATATGCTCGGCGACGGTCTGCTCATGGGCTGCCTGATAGGCGAGCTGGAGCTTTACGCCTACACCACCGAGGACGTGACGGCGGACATGATCGACGCGGCCTTTGCGGAGATCGCCACCGACTACGGCTTCAACGTCAGCAGCCCCGAGGTCTGGGTCACCATCCCGCACATGTCCCTTCAGCCTCTGTATTACATCAGCTACGCCACCTCCGCCATCGGCGCTCTCACCTTCTGGAACGAGGCCCAGGAGGTGGGCTATGACAAGGCCGCCGACCTCTATCTGGAGTTCGTCTCCCAGCCCTATTACGCCGAGTTCCAGGAGGAGTTTGAGGAGATCCTGGGCGTCAACCCCATGGATCCCGCCTACGTGGCCGAGATCGCCGATACCCTGAATGAGAAGCTGGATATTGACGGACAGATAGAGTCCACCACCCTCTTCCCCGACGTGAAGCTGACCAACCCTTCCATCAATTCCTATCTCCAGTGCTATTCCTACGACCTGATCCACGGCAGCGACGACGGCCTCTTCCATCCCGAGGAGACCGCCACCCGCGCCGAGACGGTCCAGGCGTTCTATAACCTCCTCTCTCAGCTTTCCCTCGTGGTCGATGACGGGGAGGAGAGCCCCTTCACCGACGTCAGCGGCAAGTGGTATGAGGAAGCCGCCAACTTCTGCGCCGCCGTGGGCGTTGTGAACGGCCGCGTCAACGATAAGGGCGAATGCGTCTTTGACGGCGACGCCCCCATCACCCGCGAGGAGCTGGCCGTCATCGCCTACCGCGCCCTCACGCTCTTCTTTGACGTCCCCACCGACCCCAACCCCGCGCTCTCCGACGCCCCCGTCTCCCCCTGGGCCGCCGACGCCATGAACGCCTTCGCCAACCAGGGCTGGCTCGACCCCACCGCCGATCCCCACCGCGTCGAGACCCGCAACGCCATGGTGGTCCTCCTCAACAATATCCTCGTCGCTTTCATCTGATCCCTCTCCTTAAAAGCTAAGTATATTATACCACAAAATTAGCATTTTGTCAAGTATTTTATAGCACCCCACCCGTGGACGGTCCCCCCGCCCACGGGTTTTTTATCCCCCACCCACTCGCTCCCCCGCCTCATCCGTCGCCTGCGGGCGCCACCTTCCCCACTTTGTGAGGAAGGCCAGGACGGGGGAATCAAAACCGCGGCGAAGCCGCAACCTTTTTCGCCCCCTCCTCGTAGGAGGGGGGCAGGGGGGCAGCGAGCGTTGGATGACCGAGCGGTCTCGATGAACGCACCCCCCAAGGCCCCTCCCTCCGGGAGGGGTGCCCGAGCGCAGCGAGGCGGAAGGGTCGCCCCCATAAAAAACCTCTCCCCCGGTCGTTGACCGGGGGATTTTTTAGGGACGTGTATAGATTTTAGCGGAAAGTGCTTATACTAATATCTAATTAAAATAAGGCATTTGCGACGGTCTTTTTCGCGTCGTCGTCGCTGAACACGCTTTGCTTCAGGCTCCCGTTGGTCGCCCATCTCGGCCCAAGAGCCGCCGCTGCGCGGCGGTTGGCCTCGAAACACGCCTGCGGGCGCAGTCAGGCGCTGTGTTCGCTCCTCCTCTCCCCTGCGGGCTTTGCCCGCCGGGGACCCCGGGGGCGTCAGCCGCCTTGGGAATACATACAGTATTCCCTGCGGCGTTTTCCTTACCTGACACGAAAAATCCTCGCCGCTCGGTGTCTTCTTTTAAATAGATATTAGTATTACGGGCTCCTGCTGGGCCTGAAGAAGGGCTCGACGATCCAATACTCCGGTGACGGCTTTGATTGGTATATCGAGGATTACCCCGATTATAACTGAGTCAAGCAATGACCCCCCGCCCCCAAAACACCGCCCCGCGCCATCCGGCGCGGGGCTTTTTTGACCTGATATTTTTTTAACGAAACCCTTGACATTTGCCTTGAGACTTGCTATACTACTCAAGGATTTTGTCCCATATGAGACAGTTTTGGGGGTGAAAACCGTGACGGACGGCGAGCTTGCGGTCCTGGCCGGGACCTTTCTCTTCCGGGGGCTGACAAAGGCGGAGATTGACGCGGCCCTTGCCGGGCGCGGCGCGGAAAAGCGCGTTTACGCCCGGGGCGAGGTGATCTACTCCCCCACCGGCTTCCGCCGGGAGCTGGGCATCCTCCTCAGCGGCAGCGTCACGGTGACCAAGGGGGCCCTCACCGTCAGCGCCCTTACCGCCGGGGACCTCTTCGGCGCGGCGGCGCTCTACACCGACGAGGGGCGCTACGTCTCCACCCTCACCGCCCGGACGGCCTGCGAGGTCCTGTTCCTCTCCCAGGAGAGCGTGGACAACCTCATTGATACCTCCCGCCTCATCCGGGAAAACTACCTTCGGTATCTGGCCCAGCGCATCCGCTTCCTCTCGGCCAAGGTGGACGCCCTCAGCGTGGGCACCGGAGAACGGAAGCTGTCGGCCTACCTCCTGCGCCATGTGGACGAAACGGGCCGCCTCACCGTCCGGTCCATGACGGAGCTGGCCTCCACCTTGGGCATTGGCCGGGCCAGCCTTTACCGGGAGCTTGCCAAGCTCCAGGCCGCCGGCCTCATCGAGCACACCGGCAAGACCATCCGCGTGTTGAAACCGGAGCTTTTGAAATAGCCCCGTTATGTAGAAAGGAAACCGTTATGAAAAAACTTCTCATTTTGTTCCTCACCCTCTCCCTCGTCCTGTCTCTGGCCGCCTGCGGCGGGAAGGAGGAGGAGAAAAAGGACGCCGACGAGCCTGTCAGCGTGAACTTCGCCGTCCTCACCGGCCCCACCGGCGTGGGAGCCGTGGACCTGTGGGAACGGTCCGACGCCGGCAAGACCGCGGACAAGTATACCGTCACCGCCGTGGCCGACAACAGCCAGATCCAGACCGGCCTCATCAACGGCGACTATGACATCGCCGCCGTGGCCACCAACGTGGCCTCCGCCCTCTACAACAAGACGGAGGGCCAGGTCCAGGTCATCGCCATCAACACCCTGGGCGTCCTCTACATCCTGGAGAAGGGCGACACCGTCCACTCTGTTGCCGACCTGAAGGGCAAGACCATCTACTCCCCCGGCCAGGGCGCCAACCCCGAATACGCCCTCAAATATATCCTCACCCAGAACGGCCTCACCGTCAGCACCCCCACCGAGGAGGTCGCGGACGCCGACGTGCAGATCGTCTTTGACGACGCCAGCGCCATCCAGACGAAGATGGCCGCCGGGGAGATCGACCTTGCCATGCTCCCCGTCCCCGCCGCCACCGCCGTTTTGATCAACAATACCGACGTCCGCTCCGCGCTGGACATGACGGCGGAGTGGGATAAGCTGGGCACCGGCGGACAGCTCACCATGGGCTGTGTGGCCGTCCGCGCCGCGTTTGCCAAGGAGCATCCCGACGCGGTGAAGCGGTTTTTGGAGGAATACGAGAAGTCCATTAACGCCGTGAAGGCCGATGTGGACCACGCCGCCCAGCTTTGCGAGCAGTACGGCATCGTCCCCAAGGCCGCCATCGCCAAAAAGGCCATCCCCGACTGCTCCCTCACCTTCCAGGCCGGCGCCGATATGCGCGCCACGCTGGAGCCCTACTACCAGGTGCTCTTCGACGCCAACCCCGCCTCCATCGGCGGCAAGATGCCCGACGACGGGTTTTACTGGAATGCGCGGTAAGCTCCTCAAAACCCTCATACGCCTTCTGGCCCCAGCCGTCTTTTGGCTGGGGCTGTGGCTCTTGGCCGCCGCGCTCATCGACCAGCCCCTCTTCCTCCCCGGTCCGGGGCTGGTGTTTTCCACCCTTTGGGAGCTTCTGGGGACGGGACGGTTCTGGGAACACGTCCTCTGGACCCTCCTGCGGGTGGTCTCCGGCGCCCTTCTGGGGGTGCTCGGAGGGGTGTCCGCGGGGGCTCTGACGGCCTTCCTACCCCCCGCCGACGCCCTCCTCTCCCCCGCCCTACGGGTGGTCCGCGCGGTCCCCGTGGCCAGCTTCATCGTCCTGCTCCTCCTCTGGGTGGGCTCGGACTGGGTCCCCGTGGCGGTCAGCGCCATGATGGTGACGCCCGTGGTGTGGGAGGATGTCCGCGCCGGCCTTGCCTCCCCCGGCCGCGACCTTCTGGAAATGGCCCGGGCTTACGGGATGGGGCGTTTTCGGAAGCTGCGGACCGTCTATCTCCCCGCCGCCCTGCCCTATCTGAGGACCGGGATCCTCAGCTCCCTGGGCCTTGCCTGGAAGTCCGGCGTGGCCGCCGAGGTCCTGTGCACCCCCCGCCGCGCCGTGGGCACCCAGGTCTACTACGCCAAGCTCTATCTGGAGACGCCGTCCCTCTTCGCCTGGACCGTCACGGTGGTGGCGCTGTCGCTGCTGCTGGAGAAGGCCGTCCGGCGGGCGTTGCGGAAAAAGGAAGGGGGCGGCGGCGATGAAGCTTGAAAACGTCACCTTCGCTTACGGCGAGAAGGTCATCCTACGGGACTTCACCCTGGAGCTTCCCGACGCCGGCGTCACCGCCCTGTCCGGCCCCTCCGGGTGCGGGAAGACCACGCTTCTGCGGCTCCTGGCGGGGCTGGAGACACCGCAGGCCGGGCGCGTGGACGCGCCGGGGCTTGCGCGGACCGTCTTCCTCTTCCAGGAGGACCGGCTCCTGCCGCGCTTCACCGCCGCCGGCCAGCTCCGGGCGGTGCTCCCCCGTAGGGCCGACCCCCTGCCCGCCCTCGCGGCGGTGGGGCTGGAGCGGGAGGCCAATACCCCCGTGGAGGCCCTTTCCGGCGGGATGCGCCGGCGCGTAGCCCTCGCCCGCGCTCTGGCCGCGGCCCCCGGCAAGCGCCTTCTCCTCCTGGACGAGCCCTTCACCGGCGTGGACGCGGACAACGCCAAAAAAATCATGGCCCGCCTCCGGGCCCCGGGCATCCCCATCCTCCTCACCGCCCACGACGCCGAGTCCCTGTCCCTGGCCGACGCCGTGCTGGCTTTCTCCGGCCCTCCGCTGCGGCAGGAACAGAAAAACGGGCGGACCCCCGGGCCCGCCCCTACGGTTTAATCATTCAACTGCCGGAAAAGGCCAACGGCGTTTTGCGACTGGCTGACCCACTCCTCGGTCCCCACGGCAAGGAACAGGACGTCGCCGTCCTGGGGGGTCCCGAGGGGCGTGTCGAAATCATAGGAAAAATCGGTGTGCCCGTTGCCGCGCCCGATCATGAGGCCGCCCTGCACAGGCTCGCCGCGGTATGTGACGGAAAAGAGCTTGCCCAGCTGCTCCCGCAGCTGCGGCGTGTTCTCCCGCCCCTGGGACGGGATGTTGTCCCGCGCCACGTCAAAGACCGCCAGGCTCTGCGTTTCGAGGATCGCCAGCTCCGCCGGGGTCCCAGACGCTCCGTCCCACGCGACGTTCTTAAACGACACGGCTTTGTCGGAAATACGCAAGTCCCACGCCTCGGCGCAGTTCCCGTAGTAGGAAAACTCGGGTTTTCCGTCCTTCCAGACGACCCGAAGCGCAAAGCCCTCGGCCTGACTGTCATCGGAATCGTTGACGGGCACCGCAAAGCTCCACTTGGGCGGCTCCTGCGCGTCGGCCTCCCCGGTATCGAAGAAGGCCGCCACGCCTTTGCCCGCGATACAGGCCAATAATACGACCGTCAACGCGGCCAAAGCGATCACCGCATACTTGATCTTGCCGCAAAAGCGATCCAAAAGCAACTCCATGGTTTTGATTCGCTCCTTTCTTCACAGACAGTCAGAAAACGGTAAAAACCGGTCCGCTGTTTCTGATTGACCTCGATTGAACTATACTATTATACAGAATGTCCCGCTTCCTGTCAATAGGCTCACTCCAACATCGCGCTTGCGAAGGTGTACGGGAGAAGCTCGCGGAGGGAGAGGGTTTTGGTTTTGCCGGAGGGGGTGGTCAGGAGCACGTCCATGTCCGGGGAAAACTCGGCCAGGACCTGGCGGCAGACGCCGCAGGGGGGACAGAACTCCTCCGAGCGGCTGGCAATGGCGATGCGGGTAAAGCAGCGGTATCCCTCGCTCACCGCCTTGAAGACGGCGGTGCGCTCGGCGCAGTTGGTGGGGCCGTAGGCGGCGTTTTCGATGTTGCACCCGGTGAAGACCGTCCCGTCCTCGCACTCCAGCGCCGCCCCCACCGGGAAGTGGGAGTAGGGCACGTAGGCAAGGTCCAGCATGGCGACGGCCCTTTGGCAAAGCTCTTCGGTTGACATAAGTCTTCTCCTTTCGCCCTCACCGGCCCACGGTGGGCAGGGTGGAGCCGCCGTGGGGCATGACGATGACGGTGGCGTCCTCGCCGTATTTTTGGAGCGCCGCGTCCAGCGCCTCCTGGGCCGATCTGGCCGGGGTGAGGAACGCCGCGCGGACGGTCTCCTCGGGCATCTCGCTGACCAGCACGATGTCCGCGTTCTCCAAAACCATGGCGATGGCCGCGGCCTTGTGGCCGCCCAGCTCAAAGTCCCGCTTCACCCGGTCGATCATGCTGTGGGCATTGGGCGCGGCGGCGATCCACTCCTCGAAGACCCGCTCGCCGATGCCCTCCCGGCAGGAGCCCACGACGATGATCGTACCGCCCTTTTTGACGGCGTGCTTGGCGTTGTCCAGGGCCTTTTGGGTCTGGTAGAGGTTCAGGTCCTTGGGCGCGCCGCCTTGGGAGGTGACCACGATATCCGCCCGCGCCGGGATCCTCTTGAGGTACAGCGTATCCAGAAACGCGCACCCGGCCCGGTGGGCCGCCACCATGTCCCCCGCCACGGCGCGGATGATCTCCTTGTGCTCGCTGAGGACCACGTTGAGGATGAAGTCGGCCCCGCAGATGCGCCCCGCCTCCTCGATATCCGCCCGGAGGGCGTTGGTGTCAAGGTTCCCGGCGCGGGAGGTCTCCTCCACCATCCGGGAGTGGTTGGCCTGGATGGCGGCGCGGGTGGACACCCCGGGCATCAGCGCCTTGGCCCCGCCGGAGTAGCCGGCGAAGTAGTGGTACTCGATGTTCCCCAATAAAATTCGCCTCTTTGCCTCCGCCACCGGGCGGAAGATGTCCACCGGCGTTCCGAAGGACGTGTCGCCCATATGTACGCAGTCGTCCACGTCGGAATCGACGCACCGGACGCTGTCAAAGACCGCGTCCCCCACGAGCCTCCTCATCTCCGCCTCGGTCTGGTGGCGGTGGCTCCCTAGTCCGAAGACCACGGTGATGTCCCGCCGGTCCACCCCCGCCGCGTCCAGCTCCTCCAGCACCGCCGGCAGGACCACCGCCGAGGGCATGGGGCGTGTCACGTCGCTGGTGACGATGGCCACCGTCTCGCCCTTTTTCACGATGTCCCGCAGTCTCGGCGTGCCGATGGGCGATGCCAGCGCCCGTCTGACCTCCGCTTCTCCCGTGAGGCCCACACTGACGTCGTTTTGCGTCAGAACATCCAGCAGATTCCTGTCCGGCACGGTGAGCTTCTGCACCCCCGCGCCGAATCCCAGCTCAAGTTCCATATGAATCCCTCATTTCACACTGTGATAAAAATCCAGCGTCCCGAACCCCCGGCCCAGCTGGGTCAGCAGATACGCCTCGCACACACGCCCCAATTGTCTTTCCGTCTCCGGCCCCACCCGGAAGGCGTAGAGCTTCTTGGGCTCCGCAGACACGATGTGCCGCACCGCGTCCAGCGTCCCCGGCGAGAGGGTCAGGCACTCCCCCACCCCCTCGGGCCGGCAACCGGCGCAATAGACCGTGCCGCCCATGAGCGCCAGCACCGGCGAGCCGGGCGCGCTTTTCCCGCACACGGGGCAGACGCCCACCTGGGGCTCGAAGCCGGCGAGACACGCCAGCCGCAGCTCGAAGGCCGCCTTTATAATGGCCTCGGTGTTCACGTCGTTGGCCAGCGCGTAGAGGGCGTTGAGACCCAGGGACAAAAGCTCGGGGCTGGCGGCGTCCTCGTCGGCCAGGTTGTCCAGCGCCTCGGCGAAATATGACCCCAGCGCCAGCCGGCGTAAGTCCTCCCGCAGGCCCGTAAACTGCTCCACGCTCCTGGCCTCCGTCAGGGTGAAGCGGTCCTTATTCTCAAAAAGCGTCATCTCCGACAGGGTCAAAAGCTGCGTGGCCGCGGCGATCTTACTGCCCTTGCGCTTGGCGCCCTGGGCCTTCACGGTGATCTTCCCGTTGGAGGCCGACAGCACCGTGAGGATGCGGCTGGACTCCTTATATTCCGTCTCCCGAAGCACCAGCCCCAACGTCGTTATGTACATCTCAGGCCCCGGACGGCGCTTACGCCGTCCGTTCTTCCTCTCTCTCTTTTTCAAGCTCTGTTGCCACCAGGAATAACCGTATATCCCCCGTGGCCCAAAAGAGCCGCCACAGTCCGTCAATATCCATGCTCTTTCCTCTCATTTTCCCGTCGCAGGATTAGTTTCCGCAACAGGGCGGGGATTATGAGAGGGAAATTATTCTGTATACCCGAAGGTCTTGAGGTTCGCGCCGGAGTCCCGCCAGTTCTCCTTCACCTTCACCCAGGTGTTCATGTAGACCTTTTGCTCCAGGAGCTTTTCCATGTCCCGCCGCGCCGCCTCGCCCACAACTTTGAGCATCTCGCCGTTTTTGCCGATGATGATGCCCTTGTGGCTCTCCCGCTCACAGTAGATGGTGGCGGTGATCTCGGTGACGCCGTCGTCCCGCTCCGTAAACGTGGTGATCTCCACCGCCGTACCGTGCGGCACCTCGGACTGGAGGTTCAGGAGAAGCTTCTCCCGGATGATCTCCGCGCACATCTGGCGGGTGGTCTGGTCGGTGATCATGTCCTCCGGGAAGAGCTGCTGGTCCTCCTTGGCAAATTTTTCAAGCTCATCAAAGAGGATGTCCAGGCCCTGATCGCGCCGGGCGCTGATGGGCACCACGGCGGCCCAGTCGTGGGCCTTGGCGTAGAGGGCGATGACGGGCAGGAGCTCCGGCTTTTCCACGGTGTCTATTTTGTTGATGACCAGCACCGCCGGGGCCTTCTGGGCTTTGATGCGCGCGATCAGCCCCTCCTCCTGCCGGCCGATGTTGGCCTTGGGCTCCACCACGAGGCAAATGGCGTCCACGTCGTCCTCCACGGACTCCTCCACCACATGGACCATGTAGTCCCCCAGCTTGGTCCGGGCCCGGTGGAAGCCGGGGGTGTCGGCGAAGACAAGCTGCGTCTCCCCCCGCTCGGCCACGCCGAAGATGCGGTTGCGGGTGGTCTGGGGCTTGGGCGTCACGATGGATACCTTCTCCCCCACCATGGCGTTGACGAGCGTGGACTTCCCCACATTGGGCCGGCCCACGACGGTCACTAAGGCTGTACGTTTGATCATAGGTGATCCTCAACTTTCTTTTGTTGAACTTTTATCTTGTGATTTGCAGGCTTTCCATAATGGCGTCCTCGCGGGAGCGCATTCTGGCCTTTTCCGGGCCCTCGTCCAGGTGGTCGTAGCCCAAAAGGTGCAGCGTCGAGTGGACGGCCAGGTAGCTGACCTCGCGCCGGTAGCCGTGGCCGTACTCCTCCCCCTGCCGTTCGCACCGGGGGATGTCGATGACCATGTCCCCCAAAAGGATCTCCCCGGTATCAAGATCCCGCTCGCACGTCTCCGGGTCGAAGTCCCCCGGCGTCAGCTCGTTCAAGGGGAAGCTGAGCACGTCCGTGGGCGCGTCCACGCCCCGGTGCTCAAGGTTGATGGCGTGGATGCCCTCGTCGTCCGTCAAAAGCACATCCACATGGCAGGGCGTCCCGATGCCCTCGGCCTTCAGGGCGGCGGCGACGGCCTTTTTGATGAGCGCCGCCGTCTCCGGGCGGCCGAGACGGGGCTTGTCCCGCGCGATGGTCACCGTAGTCACAGGCCGTACACCTCCGTGAACTTGCGCTCCAGGTAGTCGGTGTAATAGGTGGGGTCGAAGGGCCCGCCGAAGGCCCTTTCCATGAGCTCCGCCGGCTTATAGAGGGAGCCGTATTTCCAGATCCTGTCCTCCAGCCAGTCGTTGACCTTGATAAGCTCGTTTTGCCGGACGGCCTTCGCGACGTCGAAGTCCTCCCGCATCCTTGCCAGAAGCTGAGCTCCGTAGGCGCTGCCCAGGGCGTAGGACGGGAAGTAGCCGATGCCGCCGCCGGCCCAGTGGGAGTCCTGCAAGATGCCGTTTTTGTCGTCGGGCACGTCGATGCCCAGGTACTCCTTATAGAGGGCGTTCCACATCTCGGGAAGCTCCGAGGTCCTGACGTCGCCGCCGATCATGGCCTTCTCCATTTCAAACCGGACCATGATGTGCAGGGGGTACGTCAGCTCGTCGGACTCGGTGCGGATGAGGCTGGGGCACGCCGCGTTGGCGGCCCTCCAAAGCGCCTCCACGCTGTGGGCGGCCAGCTTCGGGCAGAGACGGATGAGCTCGGGATAGACAAGCCCCACGAACTCCCGGCTGCGGCCGATGATGTTCTCGTAAAACCGGGACTGGCTCTCGTGGACACCCATGGAGACGCCGCCCTCCAGGCAGGTGAAGCAGAAGCGGTCGTCGGAATGGAGATCGTAAAGCGCGTGTCCCCCCTCGTGGATGACGGAGTACATGGAGGAGAGGAAGTTATCCTCAAAATAGTGGGTGGTGATGCGCACGTCGTGCTTGGAAAAGCCGGTGGTGAAGGGGTGCTCCACCTCGCCGATGATGCAGTTGTCCCGGGGCAGGCCCTGGATCTCCATAAGCCTTGCCGTCAGCTCCCGCTGGGCCTGCACCGGGAAGGGCGTGGACAGGAAGGACGTGTCGATGGGCCCGGCGGCCTTGATTTTTTCCAGGAGCGGCACGATGTGCTCCCGCAGGGCGCCGAAGAACGATTCGCACTTCTCGCGTGTCAGCCCCTCCTCGTACTGGTCCAGGCAGTAGTCGTAGGGGTCCATGTCGGGCCGCACAAGGCCGGCAAAGCGCTTTTGCGTCTCGATAATTTTCCCCAGATACGGCTCGAAGAGCTTGTAATCAGAGGCGTTTTTCGCCTCCCGCCAGACGTTGGAGGCGTCGTTCAAAAGCTCCGAGTAGGCCACGTACTCCTCCACGGGAATTGCCCGCAACTCCCGCATTCTCTTCTCCCTCAGGTCCGCCCGGCGCTTGTTCTCCTTCGAGAGCTCGTCGTAGTGCTCCATGAGTCCGTCCAGCACCGCCCTGGCCTCGTCCCCGGTGGAGAGCTTGTAGCTAAGCTCGCTGAGCACCCCCATCGTCTTCCCCCGTGGGATCCGGGACCCTTTCGGCGCCACCGTCTCGTCATCATAGGAGAGGATCCCCATGGCGTGCCCGTAAGCAAACTCCTTGAGCTCCAGGTCGTTTAATTTCTCAATGGTCTCTTTTGCGGTCATTCGTGCAAACTCCTTTCATGCTCTTTCCGTCAGGGAAATCACCGATCGTTTTTCTTCGCGTCCTTCTCAAGCTCCCTGATGGTATCCATATAGGCGCGTTCCACCGGTGACAGTGTCTCCGCCTGATACTTTCTGTATTCCTGCCGAGCCTTTTCCAACGCCTGCCGGTGGCTGACCGATCCGGCGCCGTCCAGAAGCTTCTCTCCGGTCGTAGAGAGGATCCGGTCAAGGCTTTCGATATAGTCTCGCATGTACATGGGGTTGTGGCGTATGGCCTGCACCTCGGCAAAATCGAAGTACCCGGATACAAGATTGTTCAGGATCTTCAGTTCGTCGGCATCCAGGTAATTCTTGGCAACGCCGATATCCTTCCTCGTGGGCATGTCCCCGGAAAAGGATCTGAGGCCCATGAAAGGTTTCCCGGCGTCGGCGCGCTCGTAAATCACCTCGGCAGCCGTATGGCCGTTGGCGGCATAGTGGAGCTTGTTCTGGACGATTTGGAAAAACCGGACGGACTCCGGGCTTTTGGGGCCGTAATCCACACTGTGGCGTAGAGGTCCAGGAACTGCCGGTATAAGACCTTCTCGGAGGAGCGGATATCCCTGATCCTGTCAAGAAGCTCCTTCCAGTACATCCCGCCGGCGTTGCCCTTCAGCCGTTCGTCATCCAAGGCAAAGCCCTTGATCATGTATTCCTTCAACCGCTCTGTAGCCCAGCGGCGAAACTGAGTGGCGATGAGAGATTTAACGCGATAGCCGAGGGATATGATCATGTCAAGGTTGTAATAAGGGATCTCGCGTGAAACCTGACGCGATCCTTCGGTACGAACCTGTCGGAAATTCCGACAGGTTGAACTCTCGTCAAGCTCACCCTCCTCGTATATGTGCCTGATATGTTCAGCTATATT
This sequence comes from uncultured Oscillospiraceae bacterium, assembly GCA_947588605.1. Taxonomy (GTDB): domain Bacteria; phylum Bacillota; class Clostridia; order Oscillospirales; family Oscillospiraceae; genus RUG626. Next base: position 37,210 of record CANPYK010000014.1, on the reverse strand, counting down.
GCTTCTTGAAGTCTGATACAGATCGGCCATCTGTTGTTGACTGAGCCAAACGGTTTCATCGTACATTTTTACCTCAATGCCGGTCTTCCCGTCCTCCGTCTGATAAATCACGATCTCTCCCTGTTTGTCAGGCATCTCATGACCCCCTTTCCCTGGTACTGACTCCTCTTCACACCTTGTGGAGCTGAGCTTTCAGGGCATCCTGGAGGACCTGAGAAAAATTCACGTTACACTCCAAAGCGGCGGCGTTGAGCCAAGCGGGGAGGGTGACGGTGCGGTTGACGGAACGGTTGGCCTGGGCCATACGGACCGAGGGCATAAAGACATCCACCAGCACGGCCCTCTGATTTTCCCGCACGGGGACCTGGGTCAAGGGAGTGGGAGCGGGGATCGGCTCCTTATCTTCCTCCAGGCCATTCATCACAACGCCCAGCAGCTCCCGCGCGGACATGAGCGCGTCCTGGTCATCCGTGCCGCTGGTGGCCGCATCCAGATCCGGGAACACCACGGCGATCTCCTGGCCGGGGGTATAGGTAAACACGGCGGGGTAGAAATATCTTTCGACAGGTTTCATAGCTTTGACCTCCAAAAAAGATTCCGGGATAGGCCGGGGCTCACCGGAATTTAAGTCCCGATTGCCGTTCAATGCTGTCAAGCGTTGGCCTTGGGATATCCTTGTCCGGATGCTTCACCGTGGTCCGGCCCTTTTTTGTAGGGTGTTTGAATTGGTAGTGACTGCCGGTCACCGTTACCAAATACCGCCCATCGGCCTCCAGCACCTGAATGACCTCTCTTGATGAGCAGCTCTTCATTAGCGTTCCCTCCCGGCGATCCTATAGTAACGCATATTATTATATTTGTCAATGCGCATGACGAATATTTTTATATTTGTTATCCTGGCTGCAAGAGCCACTTGTCAACCGCAAAATCGCGGTCGGCTGGCGTGGGGTTCACCTTTTTCTGGGAGGCTTATTGCCGCCGCTGCCGGTCTGGCGGGAGCGCTCGTAGCGGTCGTAGGCTTCTACGATGCGCTGGACTAAGACGTGGCGGACGACGTCGGCGGGGGTGAGGCGCATGATGGCGATGTCCTCCACGCCGTCGAGGACCCGGACGGCCTCCCGGAGGCCGGAGACCTTGTCCGCGGGCAGGTCGATCTGCGTCTCGTCGCCGGTGATGACGATCTTCGACCCGAAGCCGAGGCGCGTCAGGAACATCTTCATCTGCTCCCGGGAAGTATTTTGCGCCTCGTCCAGGATGATGAAGCTGTCGTCCAGCGTCCGGCCGCGCATGTACGCCAGGGGGGCGACCTCGATGTCGCCGCGCTCTAAATATTTCTGGTATGTCTCCGCCCCCAGCATGTCGAAGAGGGCGTCGTAGAGGGGCCGCAGGTACGGGTCCACCTTGGATTGGAGGTCCCCCGGCAGGAAGCCCAGACGCTCCCCCGCCTCCACGGCGGGGCGGGTGAGAATGATGCGGTTCACCGTCTTGGCCCGGAAGGCCGCCACGGCGGCGGCTACCGCCAGGTACGTCTTCCCCGTGCCGGCGGGGCCGATGCCCAGGGTCACGGTGTTTTTCATGATGGCGTCCACGTACTTCTTCTGGCCCAGGGTCTTGGCCTTGATGGGCTTGCCCTTGGCGGTGACGCAGATGACATCCCTACTAAGCTCCCCGATCTTGTCCTCCTGCCCCGCCTTCACAAGGCCGAGAATATAGCGCACGTTCTGCTCGCCGATGGTCTCGCCCTTGGCCGCCAGCTTCATCAGGCCCTCGATGGCCCTCTGGGCGTACATCACGGCCTCCGCCTCGCCGGAGATCTTCAGCTCCGACTCCCGGTCCGTGACGCGCACGCCCAGGTCCGCCTCGATGAGGCGGAGGTTTTCGTCGAAGGAGCCGAAGACGTTGATGACGTTCTCCATGCGGTCGATGCTCATGGTCTGTTCTGTCATTGGTAGGAACCCTTCTCTCTATGACGCGGTTTTGTAGCTTTCCGCCTCCTCGTCGGTGAGGAGACGTTCCGAGGCGATCTCCTCCACGCACTCGGCGTTTAAGGTGACGGTGAGGACGCCCCCGTTGAGGCTGGACGTGAACTCGGCGGTGGTAACGCTCCCCTCGCCGATGCGCTCCTCCAGCACGGCCAGCAGGCGGGCGCGCAAAATGGCCTCCGCCTCGGCCTCCGAGAGCGTGTCGGCCGCCGTCTCGTACGTCTCAAAGCGCTCCCGGATGACGGTGAGCGGCAGGACGGCGCCGCCGGGGAGGGTCACGGGCGTATACGAGACTATTTTATCACAGTTGGCCTGCGGATTTCCACCGGAAATATAAAAATTTATCCGTTTTCCGCCGAGAATGATGGCTGTCCTGGTCTTTTCCTCCCCGGTGTACGTCTTTCGCACCGTCTCCAAGGGCATTTGAAGGCTCAGCTCGTGCCACGTCCTGGCCCAGACACGCGCGCGTGCGTGGCTCATGCGGCCGTTGCCCAAAGGCGTCCAGGGGGAGACCAGCGTGTCCCCCGCGTCCACCGTCTCCCCCACGGTGCGGACGGTCCAACCCTCCTCCACCTCCATGCGGACGATGATCCCCGCCGTCCTTGCCTCCACCGCCGCCGGCACATCCGGGTCCACGAGGGCGGGCCTGGGCGTCTTCTCCCGCACCACCACCCGGATGCGGCTTCCGTAGGTATTGAGGGTGATGAAGGAGAGCTCCGGGATGCGCAGAAGGATGTCGTTGGAGATCCACTTATTGTTGATGTTCAAAACGCAGGTCCCGATGTCCACCCCCTCCTCCTTCAGGGCGGCCAGGATCTGCGTCGTCGGCACCGTCTCGTTGCCGGTGACCTCGATCTGCCACACGAAGAGGGTGGACAGCCCCAGAAGCGCGGCGCAGAGGAGGAGCCCCGCCAAAAGCGCGTACCGCCGCCGCAGACGCCAGAGGACAAAGGGCGCGCCCCGCCGGCGGACGGCCCGCGCCTCAAAGCTCCCCGTCTCCCGGGCAAGCCTGCGCAGCTTCACGTAGCCGGGGATGCTCACCGTGAGCTCCGTCGTCTGTTCGCCGGTGCGTTTCATGTCCCGGAAATCCACTCGGTTCCCGGCGCAGATGTTGGCGGCCCGTTCGGCGTAACGGCACGTAAGCTCCGCCCGCACGGACCCCGAGAGAAGATCCATCATCGCTCCCATAGCTACCTCACAAACTCCACGCCGTCCACCTTCCCCGTCACCGCCAGCTCCAGGTCGCTCATGGCGGCGATCTCCAGCCCCCGGCCCCGGATGCGCACGGGCACGTCCATGGTGTTCACGGTGATCCTGTCGGCCTCGTATTCCAAAAGTCCCCGGTGGTTCTCGATCTGCACCTTGTGCCCGCCGGTGACGGTGACCCGCGCCACCCCCAGCGCCGGCTCGCCGGGGATATCCATCAGCTCGGTGAGCCTGGCGACGGCCCTCCCGGTCTTCTTTTTCATGCGCCCGCCCCTTTCATGGCTTGTTCCTCCCAAAGCTTATGAGGCGTCAGGTCATTTTAGCCCTGCGCCGTCCATAGACTTAACCGTTCCGTGAGAAAGGGGGAAACGCCTTGAAATTCTCGGCCCTTCGGCAAAAAGCCTTCGATACCCTCGCCGTCCTCGGCCTCCTGGCCGTCACGGCGGGGCTGGTGCTCTATCCCAAGGAGATGGTGGCCTCCGCCCGGGAGGGGGTGGAGATGTGCTTCAACGTGCTCATCCCCTCCCTCTTTCCCTTCTTCGTCGTCTCTAACCTCACGGTGTCCCTGGGGCTGGCCGACCGGCTGGGCGGGCTCATGTCCCCGGTGATGGAGCCCCTCTTCAACGTGGGCGGTCCATGCGCCCCGGCGCTCATTCTGGGGCTCATCGGCGGCTACCCTGTGGGGGCGCGGACGGTCATCAACCTCTACACCTCCGGCAGGTGCTCCAAGGCCGAGGCCGAGCGGCTCCTGGCCTTCTGCAACAATTCCGGCCCCGCCTTCATCCTGGGCGTGGTAGGCGCGGGCATCTTTGAAAGCTCCAGCCTCGGGGTGGCGCTCTACCTCATCCACATGGCCGCCTCCCTTCTGGTGGGCCTGGTGTTCCGGGGGTACGGACCCCCGACCGACCGGTCGAAGGCCCTCTCTGACGCTCCCGCTCCCACCGCCGGGAACAAGGCCGCCGCCTTTGTGAGCTCCGTGTCCTCCGCCTTCACCGGATGCCTGGGCATCTGCGGGTTTGTGATCTTCTTCACGGTCCTCCTGCGGCTGCTGCTTCTGTCCGGGGTCATGGGCTGGCTGTCCCTGGTTTTGGGGGGCTTTCTGGAGCTTTTCGGGCTGGACGGGACGCTGGCCCCCAAGCTCCTCACCGGCCTTGTGGAGCTCACCGGCGGCGTCTGGAGCCTGCGGGGCGAGGCCGGCACCATGACCGCCCGGGCCACCCTGGCGGCCTTCATGCTGGGCTGGGCGGGGCTGTCCGTCCACTGTCAGGTCATCTCCTTTTTGGGGGAGACGGGCCTCAAGGTGCGCACGTATCTCCTGGGAAAGCTCCTCCACGCGCTCCTGTCGGCGGGGCTGGCGGCTGTGGTGATCCCCTTCGTCCCGGTGAAGACGCCCGTGGGCGCGTTCCTCTCCGACCGCATCGGCGCCCTGGCCGCCATGGATTTCTCCGCCACGCTCCGGGCCTCCGTTCTCTTCGCGGCGGCGGCGGTGGGCGTTTTTCTCCTTTCCGGCCTCATATGTGAAAAAATCAGTGGAAAAAAACGCGGCGGCGGGTTATAATGGGGACACGGAGGTGGTCTTATGCTCTTCAAACGGGACATGGAGCCCTGCTGCTCCTGGTGCGACCACGGCACAAAGATCAGCGACACGGAGGTGGCGTGCCTCAAGCGCGGCATCGTCTCCGCCGCCGGGGCGTGCGACAAATTCAAGTACGACCCCTTAAAACGCGAGCCGCCGGCGCCGGAGGCGCTGAAGACCGAGGGGCTTTCCCGGGAGGATTTTGACCTGTGAGTCTGGGAAAACCGCTGTTTTTGCCGGAGATCCCGGACTTTTTTGAGGTTTTTGAGGTGGAGGAGTGCGGCTCCACCAATACGCTTTTAAAGGAGCGCGCCGGCGGTCTTCCGGAGGGCTTTGTCCTCATCGCCCGCCGCCAGAGCGCGGGCCGGGGGCGGCTGGGCAGGAGCTTTTTTTCTCCCGGCGCCACGGGGCTCTACCTGAGCGTCCTCCTGCGCCCCGCCCTCTCCCCCGCCGACGCCGCCCTCCTGACGCCCGCCGCCGCCGTGGCCGCCGCCAGGGCCGTGGACGGGTGCTTTGGCGTGGAGACGAAGATCAAGTGGGTCAACGACCTCTACCTCCATGGGAAAAAAATCTGCGGCATCCTGGCCGAGTCGTCCTACGGCGGCGGGGCCTCCCCGGCGTACACCGTCCTGGGCGCGGGCTTCAACCTCGCCCCGCCGGAGGGGGGCTTTCCGCCGGACATCGCCGAAGTGGCGGGAGCTATCACGGAAAAGGCCGCCCCCGGCGACCGGGAGCGGCTGGCGGGCGCGTTTTTGCGGGAGCTTTACGGGCTCTATACCGCCCTGCCGGCCACGCCCTTTTATGAGGAGTACCGGGCGCGCGACCTCGTCTGCGGCCGGGACGTGACCGTACTGGCCCCCGACGGTGCCTACCCGGCCCACGCCGAGGACATCCTGCCGGACTTCTCCCTGTCCGTCCGCTTTCCGGACGGTACGCGCCGCGCCCTCGCCGCCGGCGAGGTGTCCCTGAGGGGGTGGGGCTGATGCTTTGTCTGCGCCCTCACCACGCCCTGTGCATCCAGAAATATACAGGCCACGGCTACGACGAAGCCTTCACCCGGCACATGGACGAGCTGACCGCCGCCCTCCGACGTCAGCCCGACACGCCCGTCCGGCTCACGGAAGGCTGCGACGGCCTGTGTACGGCCTGTCCCCACAACGCCGGCGGCGTCTGCGCCACCGCCGGGAAGGTCCGGCATATGGACGAGGCCGTTTTGCGCCTGTGCGGGTATGCCTGCGGCCAGGAGCTCCCCTGGCGGGAGCTTGCCGGAGAGGCCGCGCGGCGTATCTTTGAGACGCCGGACTTTGAGACCGTCTGCGGCGATTGCGAGTGGGTCGGGCTGTGCCGGGAAACCGGAAGATTTTAACATGCAAAAAGTCCCCTTTTCCGGGAAATCTAACAATGATTTTTTGAGAAAAGGGGTTTTTCATATGACCGAACTCGTCAAAGGACTCGCCATCGGCATGGTCGCCGGCGCCACCGTGGGCGCGCTCGTCGCCATGCCCAAAAAGCGCGGCTCCGCCATGGGCAAGATGCTCAAAACCGCCGGCCACATCGTGGAGAACATCTCCGACGCGATAGGCATCTAAGGCCGGGAAACGCAAGGGGCGGGTTCTAAACCCGCCCGCTTTTTTTGGAACCGCTCTGTCAACCAACCTTCGCTTCCCCCCGGCCCCCCTCCTACGAGGAGGGGGCGAAAAAGGTTGCGCCGCTTCGCGGCGCGGCTTGGATTGTCCGCGCGGCGGGGACGGGGGACGAAGGACGAAGGCTCGAATCCCCCTTGCCCCCTTTGCCCCAAAGGGGGTCAAAAAGGTTTGCGCCGCTATGCGGCGCAATTTTTTATAAACGCGGCGCGAAGCGCCGCAACCTTATTCCCCTACCCCTTTTTCGAAAAAAGGGGTGCCGCCGCGGCGGCGGGGTATTCGAGCCCGTGGAGCGTCGCTGGAGCTTCCGGTGAACGGATCATAGCACCACCCCGGCGCTTCGCGCCACCCCGACCTGGGAGGGGCAAGAGTGGGTGCGTTTTGAGAGCGGTTCCGATAAAACGTGCCAGCCCCGGTCTCAGGGCCCCCTCCTCGTAGGAGGGGGCAGGGGGGTAGCGAGCGTTGGATGACGGAACTGTTCCGATAAACCGTACCCGCTCTCGACACGCCAGCCCCTCCTAGGTCGAGGACAGCCGCGAAGCGGCAGGGGTGGTGACGCGGCGGCGGGGGCGGGTGGGTGGGGATCAAAAATGCGCCGCAGGCGCAACTTTTTTCCTGCCGCCGCGACCCTTCCGGCGCTTCGCGCCACCTCCCCCAGGGGGGGAGGTTAGAAGACGGAACCACCCCGGCGCTGCGCGCCACCCCTCCGTTGGAGGGGCAAAAGGAGGCGGGCAGTAGACAAGAAAAGGGCGGGTTTGGAACCCGCCCCTACTACTGGTCCATATGCTCGTTGAAGTATGCCCGGATGCGGGAGAAGGTGTCGGCGCTGATGTCGTGCTCGATCTTGCACGCCTCGTGGTCGGCGGTGGTCGGGTCGACGCCAAGGGATTCCAGAATGCGGGTGAGGGTAACGTGGCGCTCGTAGATGCGCTCGGCGACCTCCCGGCCGGTGGCGGTGAGGTGGATGTCCCGGCGCTGGTCCACGTCGATATAGCCGCTCTCCCTGAGTCGGCGCATGGCGATGGAGATGGTGGGCTTGGCGTAGCCCATCTCGGTGGCGATGTCGACAGACCGCACGTAGCCCATGCGGTTTTCCAGCATCAGGATCGTCTCCAGGTAGTCCTCGCCGGACTCGTGGATCTCCATGACCTCCCCTCCTTTCATCCGTGACGGTGCTTTTCAGAAATACTTCTTGATGCCCTCGGTGGCGGCGGCCTCGTCGGCGCTGATGGTCATGGTGAACTTCACGTCCTCACGGGCGGAGAAGGCGTCGCACCAGTCCAGAAACTCCTCGGCCTCGTTGAGGGACTCCGTGCCGGCCAGCTTGAAAAGGCCGTCCATGAAGATGTGGGTGATGTCGTAGTTGCCGGCGCGCAGGCCCGAAAGGAATCCCTTCAGGGCGGTGTAGCCGCTGAGCTTATAGTCTGAAAGCTTTACGAGCCTGACGCTCATGGGGATGTCGTACCTGAGTGCCTCGTCCTTCTCGATGCAGATAACGTTGCCGTGCTCCTCCTCGGCCGCCCGACGCACGAGCTCGATGAGCTGTTTTGTTTTTCCGTGACCCTTGAGTCCCATAATGACCTTTACCATGGGAACACTCCTTTCATGTTTGGGGTTATCTTATTCTAACATTTTTCCGGCGTCGATTCAACTAAAATTTTTCCGTTTTTACCGAAAATTAATAGGGGCGCCGTTGGCACTTTGCGTCCCAGGCGCATATGATGGGGTAGGCTCGACTTTGAGCCCAGGAGGACTTGGATGAGAAACAACTGCAACGATACAAACGACTACCCCGAGACGCCCTGCGGCTGCACGGGGAACATCATAAACTGCGGCGGCGCCTCCACCCCCTGCCCCGGCCCCAGAGGCCCCCAGGGCATCCCCGGCCCCCAGGGCGCCACGGGTCCCGCCGGCCCCGCCGGCACGCCCGCCACGGTGACCGTGGGGACCGTCACCACCGGCGCGCCCGGTTCGGCGGCGGCCGTCACCAACACCGGAACGGCCTCCGCCGCCGTGCTCAACTTCGTGATCCCCCAGGGCGCCACAGGCGCCACCGGCCCCCAGGGGCCTGCCGGCCCCGTGGGCGCTACGGGGGCGACGGGGGCTACCGGCGCGACGGGGCCCATCGGTCCTGCCGGTCCCACGGGCGCGACCGGCGCGACGGGGCCCATCGGTCCTGCCGGTCCGCAGGGGCCCCAGGGAGAGACGGGACCCGCCGGCGCGACGGGCGCTACGGGGCCTGCGGGTCCTGCCGGTGCGACGGGGCCCGCCGGGCCTGCGGGCGCGGCGGCGACCATTGAGATCGGCACCGTCACCACGGGCGCGCCGGGTACGGCGGCGGCTGTCACCAACACGGGGACAGACACCGATGCCATTTTCAACTTCGTGATCCCTCAGGGCGCCACGGGAGCCACGGGGCCCCAGGGTCCTGCCGGTCCCGCCGGGCCCACGGGCGCGACAGGCGCGACGGGGGCCACGGGGCCTGCGGGGCCTGCCGGTGCGACGGGAGCTGCCGGGGCCACCGGGCCTGCCGGCCCCGCGGGCACGGCGGCGACGGTGACGGTGGGGACGGTGACGGCGGGCGCGCCGGGGGCGGCCCCGTCGGTGACCAACTCCGGCACCGACACGGCGGCTGTCCTGGACTTCGTCCTGCCTGTGGCCGCGCCCACGGCGGCCGCCTACGGCGACTTCTACGCCCTGATGCCTGACGACAACGCCACGGCGGTGGGCGTGGGGGACGCTGTGGACTTCCCCCAGAGCGGTCCCGCCAGCGGGATCACCCGCGCCGGCGACTCCACCTTCACGGTGGCCAACGCCGGGACGTACCTGGTGGTCTTCCAGGTGGGCGTCACCGGGGCCGGCCAGCTGGCGCTGGCCGTCAACGGGACGCCGGCGAACTCCACCGTGGTGGGAAGCGGCGGCACGGACCAAATCGTGGGTGTGAGCATCCAGACGCTGACCGCCGGGGACACCCTGTCCGTGGTCAACCCCGCCGGCAGCACCGGTTCCCTCACCGTCACCTCCGGCACCGGCGGGAGCAATCCCGTGTCGGCGCATTTGACCGTTGTGCGGCTGGCGTAAGAACGAATGAAAACGGGGAGGACTGAGGCCCTCCCCTGATATCATTAAGATACGGAAAATCCAAACTACTCCACACGGGCGGGTTTGGAACCCGCCCCTACAGTTTGAATTGCGTTCAATCAACGCCGTACGGGCCGCTGCCCACAGCGGCCCGCGTTTCGATGACCTCCCATGTCGGTTGAATGGGATAAGCTTCCATATTCCCTGTAGGGGCGGGTTCTAAACCCGCCCGTGCGCGGTTGCTGGATGGGAACGGTTTCGATAAAACGGTACATATCGGTTATCGGGGGGTATGGGCCGCTGTGGGCCTGCGCCCGCAGGCGCGTTTCGTAGCGCAACCGCCGCGTAGCGGCGGCTCTTAGCGCGGAGATGCGGCCCGTACGGCGGTGTTCGAGACGGGTCAATTGTCGATGGGCGGGTCGCCGGGGACGGCGACCCCTACGGCGGGGATTGACGACGATTTGAAAAATGCACGGGCGGGTTTGGGACCCGCCCGTGTGTTAATCTGCTTATTTTTTGATAAAAAATACTTGACAAATTGCTTGATTTGTGGTATAATACGCTTATTGGGGGTCACTGGAGGAGGCTGCGGATGACGGACATGAGCTGGGAGACGTTGATGGGCTTGGGGACGTGGGCGTTCATGCCGGCATCCAGGGCGGCGCGGCGGTCCTCGTCGAAGGCGTTGGCGGTCATGGCGACGATGGGGATCTTTGACAGGGACCCGTCCGGGAGGGCGCGGATGGCGCGGGCGGCGTCGTAGCCGTTCATGTGGGGCATCTGGATATCCATGAGGATGAGGGCGTAGTAGCCGGGAGCCGAGGCGCGGACCATGTCCACGGCCTTGGCGCCGTCCTCCGCCGTCTCCACGGTGAAGCCGGCCTCCTCCAGGAGCTCCTGGGCGATCTCACGGTTGAGCTCGTTGTCCTCCGTCAGCAGCAGGCGCTTGCCCTGAAGGTCGCGGGCGGCCTCCCGGTCCACGACGCTCTGCGGCGGCGGCAGCTCCGCCTTGCCCAGGGCGGCGACGAGGGTTTCCCGCAGCTCGGAGAGGAAGATGGGCTTGTTGCAAAAGGCGGTGACGCCGGCCTTCTTGGCCTCGTCCTCAAAGGCCGTCCAGTCGTAGGCGGTGACGATGATGATGGGCGTCTCCTCCCCCACCATCGCCCGGATCTGGCGCACCACCTCCAGGCCGCTCAGGTCCGGCAGGGCCCAGTCGATGATGTAGGCGTAAAACATATCGGCCATTTCCACCGCCTGGCGGGCGCGGAGGATCGCCTCCCGCCCGTGGAGCGTCCACTCGGCGCGCATACCGATCTGGGTGAGCATCTTGGTGACGGAATCGCAGGTGGAGAAGCTGTCGTCCACCACCAGGGCCCGGAGGCCCATGAGCTCCCGGATGGCCTCCACGCGCTTGGATCCGGACTGGAGGCGGAAGGTGAGATTGATGGTGAACTCCGTGCCCTTGCCCTGCTGGGTCTCCAGCTCGATGGAGCCGCCCATGGCGTCCACGATGGACTTGGTGATGGCCATGCCAAGGCCCGTGCCCTGGATGCCGGAGACGGTGGAGGTGCGCTCCCGCTCAAAGGGCTCGAAGATGCGCTGGGCAAATTCCTGGCTCATGCCGATGCCGGTGTCCTTGACACGGATCTCGTAAGCGCCGTAACCCTTGGGGGCGCCGGGCTTCTGGCGGATGGTCATGGACACGGCCCCGCCGGGGGGCGTGAACTTGATGGCGTTGGACAGGAGGTTCAGGAGCACCTGATTGAGGTGGAGCTTGTCGCACCAGATGTCCTCGTCCACCACGTCCACGGTGTCCATGAAGAAGTCGAGCTGCTTGGACTGCATCTGGGTCTGGATGATGTTGCGCATATCCCGGAAGATGTCGGAGATGGAGCACGCCTTCTCCTCGATGTTGAGCTTGCCGGATTCGATGCGGCTCATGTCCAGCACGTCGTTGATGAGGCTGAGAAGGTGGTTGGAGGAGGACATGATCTTGCGCAGATACTCCTGCACCCGTTGGGTGTTGTCCAGATTGGCCTCCGCCAGGGTGGTGAAGCCGATGATGGCGTTCATGGGCGTGCGGATATCGTGGGACATGTTGCTGAGGAAGGCCGTCTTGGCCCGCTCCGCCGCCTCGGCCTTGTGGAGCTTCTCCTCCAGGACCGCCCGCTCCACGGCGTGGGCGGTGCCGCGCTTGGCCTGGATGCGCATGATCGCGTAATAGGCGGTGAGGGCGACGAGCAGGACGACGCCCAGGAGGATGCAGATGTTCCGCACGGCGTAGACGCTGGAAAACGCCTCCCGCTCCGGGACGGAGACGCCGATGGCCCACTCGTTCACCCCCGCCGGGGCGTAGTAGAGGTACTCCCAGCCGTCCGTGTCCTCCCCGCGGAAGACCACGTAGCCGGTGCCCAGGGCCAGGATGTCGCCGGTGAAGCTCTCCCACGTGGCGCCGCCCTTGGTGCGGCGGCCGGGGGCGAGGTCGGAGAGGCTGCCCAGCTCCTCGTGGCGGGTGTCCATGAGGAGGTCGCCGTTGCGGGTGTCCAGCATGAGGACCTGGGCGGAGGCGTTATAGATGTTGTCGATGTTGATAGTCGCCGGCAGGTCCCGGAGGATGGTGACGCCGTAGAGCACCGCCACCGTCTCGCCGTCCCGGACCACGGGGACGAAGTGCCGGAGGACCGGGGTGCCGTAGTAGGCGCTGTATACCCGGTCGGAGATGTGCTCCCCCAGCTTCGACTCCGCCGCGAAGGACAGATCGTCCACCAGGGAGGCATCGATGGTACTGCCGTCGGCGGAGAGGATGGTTTCCGTGGGCAGGAGGACGCGGATGCGCATCGTCTCCAACAGCGGCCCCACGGTGGTCATCAGCTCCAGCGTGGACTCCTCGTCGAACTCGTCCGCGGCGGAGAGGATGCCCGCCGTGGCGTTTAGGATGCGGCTGTCCCGCGCAAGCTTGGCGCGGATCTCGGTGATGACGGTGTTGACGCCCTCCTCCAGCCGCCCCAGGGAGCGCTCCTTGATGGTGGAGCTGATGAAGAAGTAGGCGGTCGCCAGCAGCACCACCATCACAGCGATGAGGATGACGGTGGCCGCCATGCCGTTTTCCCGAAGGACTCGTTTTTTCAAGGGCTCGCCCCCTTTCCTGGCAGTCTGTCAAAAACTCAATTTAGGCTTTTCACAGGCCCAAGGAGGCTTTCAGCTCCCGGATGGCCCCGGCGGTGCGGGCGTAGTCGGCCTTTACCGTCTCATAGAGGGCTGGGGCGTCGGCTCCCCAGTCGTTCCGAAGGGCCTCGGTGAGGTCGTGGGCGCTTTTCCCCAGGGCGGTGAAGCTCAGATTCTGGCACATACCCTTGATGGTGTGGGCGGCGCGGAAGGCGTCCTCCCGGTTTTGGGCTGCCATGGAGGCGGCCAGGAGGTCAAAAGAGCCGTCGTCCAGGAATTTCAAAACGAATTTCTGGATAAGCCTCTCACTGCGCAGGCGGGATACGACCTCCTCGTAGTCCCCGCCCAGGGCGGCGTAACATTCCTGCATGGTCATAGGGCGTTTCTCCTTTCATATCAGGCCGTGTCACGGCGTCAGGTCCTTCATGGAGTCGTCGTAGAAGCAAAACCGGTCCTTGCCGCCGCGCTTGGCCGCGTAGAGCGCCACGTCCGCGGCGCGGTACAGCCCGTCGTAGGAAAGCCCGGTCCGCTCCCCCAGGGCCACGCCCATGGAGACGGTGATCCTCCGGCCCTCCAGCTCAAAGCACAGGTTTTTGAAGATGCGCTCCACGGTGTGCTCGATGTCCGTGTTGTAATCCAGGAACAGGAAAAACTCCTCTCCCCCGGCACGGCAGCAGATATCGGAGCTGCGCACCGCGTGCTTCATCCGCCGGGCCAGCTCCTGGAGGACCCGGTCGCCGAACATATGGCCCAGCTCGTCGTTGACACGCTTGAAGTCGTCGATGTCGATCTCCGCCAGGGCGAAGTGGCCCTCCTGGTGGGTGAGGAGGCGGTTTTCGATCTGCTCCCGGGCGCTGGCACGGTTGAGAAGGCCCGTCAGCGGGTCCAGGGACGCCTTCTGCTCCAGCTCCCGGAGCTTCATCTTCTCCTCGTGGATGTCGATGGCCTTGCCCAGAAGGCCGGTATACCGGGGCGGCACGTCGTTGGTCCAGACGGACCGGGTGATCACCCGGAACCAGCGTGCCTCGCCGTTTAAGTGGACAAGCAGCTCCATGGAGGAATCCGGGGCCTCCGGGGTGGTCTCCCGCTGGCGGGTGACGATCTCATCGAGGGCCTTCTGGCCCACGATGCTGATGAGCTGCTCACTGTGCTGGGGGTCCATGAAGATCTCCTCCAGGCCCAGCATCTTGGAGCCGTAGGCCGAGAGCGTCACCATACTGGGGGAGACGGTGTACTCGAACTGGATCTCCTCGCTCATGGCGGCGAAGAAGTGGTATTTCATCCGCTCGTAATCGAGGAGCCGCAGCGTCCGCTCGGAGACGGCCCCGCCCTCGCCCCGCAGGGCCTCCTCGGAGATGCTGCGGAGGTTGCGCTGCTGGATCTCCTCGGCGGCGTCGCCCTCCAGGGCGGTGCGGATCTTCTCCGCGTTCTCCGTAAAGCACGTGAGCAGGAGGGGGTTGAACTGGCCGCACTGGCCGTCCAGGATCATCCGCAGGGCCTCCTCGTGGGGGATGGCGGGCTTGTAGACGCGGGGGCTGGTGAGGGCGTCGTAGACGTCCGCCAGGGACACCACCTGCGCCGCGATGGGGATCTCGTCTCCCTTGAGTCCGTCGGGGTAGCCCCTGCCGTCCCAGCGCTCGTGGTGCCAGCGGCAAATTTCATAGGCCACCTTGACCAGGTCCTCCCCGTGCTGGACGGGGATCTGGGCCAGCATATCCGCGCCGGCGGTGGTGTGGGTCTTCATGAGCTCGTATTCCTCGTCGGTCATCCACCCGGGCACCGCCGCCTGGAGCATCTCCGCGCCCACGGTGGTGTGGGTCTTCATGACGGAGAATTCCTCCTGGGTCAGCCGCCCCGGCTTATTGAGGATGGCGCCGTCGATGGCGATCTTGCCCACGTCGTGGAGGGCGGAGGCGGTGGAGATGAGGGAGATATCCCGGGGCGTCAGGGCGTATTTGTCGGTCTTGGCGGCCACCAGGTCCAGGAGCATGGCCGTCAGCGTCCGGACGTGGAGGATGTGGAGGCCGCTTTCGCCGTTGCGGAACTCCACGATGTGGCTGAGGATGTCGATCATCAGGGAGCTTCTCTGCTCCGTCTCGTAGATCTGGTCCTCCACCATGCCGATGAGGCGCTTCTGCTTGGCGTAGAGGAGGATGGTGTTCACCACGCGCCGGCGGACCACCAGCGCGTCGAAGGGCCGGTTGATGAAGTCCGTGACGCCCAGCTCGTAGGCCCGCTCCACCTGCTTGGAGCCGGACTCGGCGGAGACCATGATCACGGGCACGTCCACGATCCAGCCGTTCTGGTTCATGGCGGAGAGGACGCCGAAGCCGTCCAGCTTCGGCATGACGATGTCCAGGAGGACCAGGGAGAGCTCGGAATACTGCTTACTGAGGATGCCCACCGCCTGGACGCCGTCCTCGGCCTCCAGGATGTCGTACTCCTCCCCCAGCATATCCGCCAGGATCGAGCGGTTCATCTCGGAATCGTCTACGATAAGGATCTTCTGCTTGTTTTTGACTGCCATAGCGCGCAATTCTCCATGTTTCAATGTTTTGCCGTTCACACAACGCCGCCCTCCCCAAAATTGGGGAGGGTGCGGTTTTTTATTTTACGGTGAGGCCGTTTATCGGCGTGACCGTCAGCGCCTTTTCCCAGGTGTGGTCCCCACGGCCACCGATCTTGACGGTGATGACGACGGAGTTTTCGGCGGCGCCCTTTGCGAAGCTCAGGTCCGTCACCTTGAGGCCCATTGTGTAGGCGCTGTCGGGGAGGAGCTTTTCAGAGCCACCCCCCATCGCGGTGCTTGTGACGGTGACATGGCCGTCCGAAGCCTCAACCGCAAACTCCGTATTCTCCCCGAAGGTAGAGCTGGTGAGGGTCAATTTGTTGTCGGATACTGTCGTATCCAGCGTCACGTACTCGCCGTAGCGAATCTCGTTGGACACGGCCTCCAGGACGGTGGAGGCCAGGACCTGGGCGTCGGCGACCTCCATCATGTCGTTGCGGGTGCTCAGGACCGTGGAGGCGACGGTGGTGCCGGCGGCGGTCATCAGCGCCAGGAGCGCCACGCACAGGAGCGTCTCCGTCAGGCTGAACCCCCGGCGGGAGCGAAGCTTTTTTCTCATGGCGCTCACCCCTTCTTCTGATAGGCGGTCAGGCCGTCCTCGGTGTAGACGTTGACTTCAATTGGTGGAACTGTGGTCCCGGTGCCCCCGCCAGGCGTCGTTTCCTCTGTGATCGTGATGGTACTTGGTGTCTCTGTGGCGGCGGGATCCGTCGTCTCCAGCTTCGACACCGCCTCGTAGAGCTTCTTGTCGCTCTCCATGGCGTTCTTGTCCAGGGCGGAGGAGGCGGAGTACATCCCCGCCAGCAGCAGCGCCGCCATGGCGACGATCAGCAGGGCAACCAGCACCTCGGCGAAGGACTCCCCCGCGCGGGAGCGCAGCTTGTTTGTAAGCTTTCTCATGGTCAACCTCCCGTGGTTTCCGTGGGCTCCGGCACGGTCACGCGGGCGTTATCCTCCAGCCACTGGACCTCCATGGTGTACTCGGTGACGGTAGTGGTCACGTTGGTCGCCGGATCCGTCGTCTGGCTGATTTGCGTGCTGTTCAGCCCGTTCTCCCCCGCGCCGGAGGCGAAGGTCGCCACAAGCGTCAGAGTGGAGGCGTACTTCTGCCCTTCGTTGAGCTCGATGGTGATGATGAAATCGTTGGAGGTGAGGTCGGCTGTGGTCGTTCCCATGGTCAGCTTGGCCGTGACCTTGCCGGCTTTGTCGGCATCGATGGTATACGATTTATCCAAGACGGTGGGTTTGGTGCCTGTGATGTCAAAACCTGTTGTTGTTGTAGGACTGCCTGTAAGGCCACTACATACGCCATACTCAAACAAATCTTCAAGCTGGCTTGCAAGCAGGGCCTTGAGCCCGCCGTCATAGGTGATGTGATTAGCCGTATCGGCCCAATCCACCTTTCGCGTTGTGGTCGTGCCGCCGGGTCCAGTTGTCACCGTCTCCGTCACCCTCGCCTTCGCGGTGAAGGTCGTGCCGGACAGCTCCTTCTTGAGGAGCTTGGCGGCGGAGCTCACGGAGAGGTACTGCTGCTGGTCGGCCTTCAGGTGCGTATAGCGCCCGGAGTTGGCCGCCGCGGCGGTCAGCGCCCCCGTCCCCGCCAGGATGCACAGCATGAAGACGAGGATGGCGAACAGGATCGTCGCCCCGGAATTGCTTTTCAGTTTTTCCCTTACACGCCTCACCGGCGCGTCACCTCCTTGCATGGTTTTTCGCGTGCGCGTCATACCTTCCGGGCCTGTCTGATCAGGCGGCGCACGGAGACGGTCTGCGTCCGCCGGCGGACGACCTCAACGTGCCCGTCAGCCTCCGGGTCCGTGTGCTCCTCGGCCTCCGGCAGCCGGAACATCTCCGGCAGGGCCGCCGCCTCAAACGACGGCCCTGCGGGAGTGGCGGGAGAACCGGAAGTACCGGTGGTCTTCGCCTTGTCAAGGTCGCTGACCGTGACATATCCCACAATGTTTTCCTTTGAAAATGTGATACTCTTTGTATCTTTGGTTACAGCCGAGTCGTAAACGATGACGAGAAGTCCAGTTGTCTCGATTTCTGCGTCAGATTTAGCACCATACAGCTTATAGCCGGTAAATTCACTATTGTTTTGGAAATTGGTAACATCATCTTTACCGGTATATTGATAAATCGATGTGGGTTTTGCCTTGAGTTTTAATACTGAACCATTGATTTCGTAACTATCCTTACCTAAGTACAACACTTTCAGGCTGTTCTTGAGTTCATCATCGTGGCCGGCGGTAACATTTCCTATCACCAATCCTATGTAGTTGTTGATTGTGGTCTTTGTTGTCGTTCCGAGTACAGAACTGGTTCCGTCGTTGGTATTAAACATCATCGCGACCACATCCGAACTGGTGCCAAATGTATTACCACTTGAGTATCCCAGAATCACTCCAATCTTTCCGTTCTCCCACGGGTAGTTACTGGACGTGGGCGACGTATTCTTTTCAGGCCAATCGCCGTAGTGGACAAAGCCGTCGTACTGGGCTTCCCCGGCGGTGTCATAACCAGTGAATTTCCGCACCACCTCCGGGAACGGGTAGGCGGTAGCAGAGGGTTTCCAACCGGTGTCGCCGGTGCTGTCGGGCACGTAACTGCTGGTGGCATTACCGAAATCGTCGCCGCTCAAGACACCCTTCAACTCGGTGTACGTCTTACCCTCGCCCTGCTTGTGCACCCAGTTGGGGATGCGCACGCTGTCGTTCAGGTAGTAGTTATTCGTGTTGTTCGAGTGCTCGGTCGAGCTAATCACGGAAACCTTCGCCGAATCGCACTTGCTCAAGTCAACATAGGTGTAGCAGTTTTTCACGATGGCATGATCATCACCGGTGCCTCCATCAACTCCGGCAATCCCGCCCACAACGGCGCTCGTCTTATTGTCGCCGCTCACTTTGATCGTTCCGCCGGAGTAGCAGTTGGTGATGTTCGTCTGTCCGGCGCTGTTGCTCCCATATCCGCCCAGGATGCCACCCGCGCCGCAATGATCCGCGCCGTTGGTATCACTACTTGTCGTTTTAGCTGTTGCAATCGTTTTGCACTCGATGTCGTTCACAGCCGCGCAGTTCTTGATGTCGGCTCCGAAGTAACCCCATCCGATAAGCCCGCCTACGTACTGATTGCCTGTGATCGTATACCCAGCCACAACACAGTTTTCAATCGTTGCTGCTCCGCTGGTGCTGCTACCGATCGACCCGACCAGTCCGCCAACGCCGTAATGATCATCCGAAGCACCTTTCCCTGTGGTTCCGGTGCCGGAGATCGTCGCCCCGTTGGGTGCGTACATGATGATGTTCTGAAGCTTACAGTTGAGGGCGTCGATACTTGCGAATAGTCCGACATCCGTGTCGGCCCCGCTCATACTCAGGTCAAGGATCTTGTAGCCCTGCCCGTCATACGTGCCGGCGAAACCTACCACGCCGGTGTATATGGGATTGCCCCCACTATCTTTGTACGACCCGCCGTAGATGTCATGCGTCTGCTGGAAGTGGAAGCCAGCCGAAACTTTGTCAGGGATATTATCCAGCTGCTCCACCGTACGAATCTCGATTGGCGTACCATCGGAGAACTTACTTTCCGCCACGCCGGACATACCCGGATTGCAGTAGAGCGTCTTCGTCACAGTGGTCCCGTCGATCTTTGTGAGCGTCACGGTGCTGGTTACATCGACCACGCCAGTCTTACCCGCGTTCACAAACACATCGTTGGAGTAGACCGCCGTTTCGCCATCCAGGCACTTCACCTTCAGCTTCTCGTTGAGCTCTTTGATGACATCAGCCTTGGCAGCGGCCTCGCTCAAATCATCGTAGACCCCCACGATGGTAGTGGTAGAGCCGCTGCTGCTGGTGGTGGTGACTTCATGGGTAGGCAATTTGATCTCCAAGTCCTTATTCGACGTAAAGAACACATACCCGCTGTCCTCGATCTTGTGCTCCCCGATCACACCGGTCGCGCTATCCACATGGTGATTGGTGCAGAACGCATCCTTATGCGTCTTCACGTCGCCGTTGTGATTGACCCGTACGACATCGAACAGGTACTTACCGTCGACCTTCTCCCAGTACGCGATACCCGCGGCACGGGCGCTGTAGGGCCAATCGCCGTAGTGGACCTTGATCGCGCCGGTGTTCACGCCCTTGTCCACGCCGGCCTTGACGTCGACCGTCACCGTCGAGGCAAACGGATACGCTCCCTCGCCCCAGCTCGTGAGACCGTCCATCGCGTCGTCCGCGTTCGGCACGTAGACGTAGTCGGCGATGTCGCCGTCCTGCTTAGCGCACATCTGGGCGAAAGTCATGCCGGTGCCCTGACCTGTTGCGCCGGTGGCGTTCTCAGAGAGGTAGTAGCAGGTGGTGAAATCAACGCCGCTGCTGCTACCGGTCGCTTCGCCGATGGCGTACTTCGTACCGTTGTTGGTAGGATCGGTCAGGTCCACGTAGGAGTAGCAACCACTCACCACGGGAGTGCCGGAAACATCACCGTAGATGCCACCAACCGGCGTGCCGGAATTTGCGTTCTTGATCACACCGCCGGCGTAGCAATCGGTAATGTTGCCATTTCCTTTACCCGTGATTCCGCCAATACCTTTGACGCTGGCGCTGCCCTCGAGGGTGTTGATTGCCTGGCAGTTGCTTACGGACGCGCCTACATTCGTTATTTCTCCGATAATACCGCCAACATAATGGGTGCCTGTGATGGTATAGCCGACGACAACGCAATTATTGACGGAAACTCCAGACCCAGCGTATGCGAGAATACCGCCGGCATCGCCTTTTCTGTCTGAACTACCAGCATTGGCACCAATTGCGGTAATCACGCCATCATTTTTCGGAGCATAAAGGATGATGCCTTGGATGGTAGCTCCATTATTAGCTTGGGTAAACAGTCCAGCAATCTCAGCTTCAATCTTCAGGTCAAGGATTTTGTAGCCGTTGCCGTTCAGCAACTTAATATTGCTATTGAGCGCACCAGGCGTGTAGGTCTGACCCTTCGCGTCGATGTCGTGCGTGATGGCAAAGTTGGCATAACTATTTTTAACGGTCGACGCTGTCGATGTCAGTTTCTGCAACTGGTCAAAGGTACGGATCTGAACGGGATTGCTCTCGCTTTCGCCCATACCACTGTTGTTCGTGTCTTTCGCGAAAGCCGCCGCGAAAGCGGGGTTGACGACAACTTTGACAGTAGAAGAATTTTGCTTAAAGTTCAACTCGATCAAATTCCCGGTCCCGCTAAGGCTAATGCTCTCAACTGTGACTGCATTATCCAGCCCAAAGGTCTCCTTGAGCTTGGTTTCGACGTTTGTATCAGTAAACGTCCCTCTCGTACCATTCGACACTGAGTCGATTCCCCATCCGTCAGGATAGAACACCCCATACCCGGTCGCCCCAATGCTCTCGCGCTCGCCGGACAGGTGGTGGTCGTAGCAGAGGGTGTCCAGGAGCTTCATCTGGTACACGTGGCCGTCGTAGATCTCGCCGCCGTAGGCGTAGAAGTGGTAGGCGCCATGCTCCTGCTCGTGGTAGAAGGCCCCCACGTAGTCCGTCTCGGGGAATTCGCCGTAGTGGTAGTTCTTCCCATCCTCGCCCGTCGCGAACGCCGCGAAGGGGAACTGGACGAACTTCGCCGTGTCGTTTGTGTTGGGATCAACCTTGTTCTTGAGGCCCTCTGCCCTGTCGGTGTTGGGAACCACAAACTCCTCCACGGACACGCTGTTGTCGGCACTGTTCCGGTTCTGGGTGTCGAACTTGAGCTGCGCCAGGGCCACGCCGGTGATGTTCGCATCGGAAACAGTGACAGTTTTGCCGTTAAGGCCAGTGCTCCAGTACTCATGGAGCGCGCTGGAAGTGTCCACGGTGCCGGGGCCGATGCCGTAGACGGTGGTTGCCCCGCTATCCTTCATGTCCACGTAGGAGTAGACATTCTTGTAGGTGACTTTGCCGGAACTCGCCGCCGCGCCCACCAGGCCGCCGGCGGTGGTGGCTTTGGTGATGGTGCCGCCGGCATAGCTCCGCTCAATGGTCAGCGTGCCGTTCACATAGCCCACAAGTCCGCCAACATTGTTGGTCCCCGTCAGCTTATTCGTGGCTTCGCTGTTCTTGATGGTCAGCTCGCCGCTGACAGTGCCCACAAGGCCGCCGACGTTGCCGCTGCTGGTGATGGTAAACCCGGCCACAATGGTGTTTTCGATGTGTACGTCATCACCGCTGGAGCTGTTCGCGAGCCCGCCGTTGCCACTGATGGTCTTGTTGCCCTCCGGCGCGTAAACGATCACGTTGTGGATGTTCGCGCCGTCCGCCAGCGTGTTAAACACCGGCGCTGTGATGTCGATGATCCGATACTCGCCGCCGTCGTAGCTGCCCTTGAAGTTCTGGATGGAGGTATGGCCGTCGCCAGCCTCAAACACGACGTCATGGGACTGCTTGAAGTTACTTGTGTTGCTGTCCCCAACATTCGCCAGCTGCTGGACGGTGCGGATCTCATAGGGCTTCGCGGCGCCCAGAGTGGTAACAGTCATGTCAACAGCCTTATACTCCACTGCCTTGGCGTAAGCAGGATTGATGTAGAAGGTGGCGGTGCCAACCGTGACTGTCTTCTCACCCGTGTCTGACTTAGTGCCCTCGATCATCACAACCTTCTTCGCGGTGCCGAAGCCATCCGCTCCCATGACGGCTGTCTTGGCAGCCTCTGCCTCGGCGCTATTATCCTCGGTAAGTCCGGTAGGAAGGCTAAATATCAGCGTCTCATTGCTGCTGAACACGCCGTAGCCCCAGGCGTCGATTCTCTTAGCGTCCCGCTCGGCGCAGAGGCTGTCGGCTTTCGTGACTTCACCGTTGCTGTCGAACAGCAAGGCGTAGAAGTGATACTCCGTGCCCTCGCGCTCCCAGTAGAAGGCCGCGTTGGCGCTGTACTTCTCCCAGTCGCCGTAATGCGCTTTGGCCGCCGTGCCGGTCACGCTGACCGTCGTGCTGTTGGCGTAGGGGTATTCTGTGTCGAGACTGGGATCGTATTTATTGGTCTTAAGCGCGGTATCAGTGTTCCCCGGCACGTTCACCCCGGTCTTCAGGTAGGTAGATTCGTCGATTTTAGTGCCGCTTATGACCTTGCCCACGGCGTAAAGGGTGGCGCCGTCGGCTTCCATGGCTTTCTTGACCGCGTCTCTGTTGCCCTCGCCGCTCTGGAAAAGCCCCACGCTGCCCGTGCCGGTCACGGAGCTGGTGGTGTAGATGATCCCCTTGAGCTTAAGGCTTCCGGCGTTCTCGACCTTTCCGGCAAAGCCGCCGGTATTGCCGCCGGAGCCCTTAACGTTGGGCGCACCGTCATTGTAATTTCCGCTCTCGGTGTGGCCGCCGGAGAAGCAGCTGTCGATGATGGAGCCCTCAATGTGGCCGGCGAAGCCGCCCACGCTGCCCTTACCGTCAACACGGATGGCGGAGAAGCAGTTCTTGACGGTGACATAGTTGTCCGTGCGCCCCACGAATCCGCCCACGAAGTCGCTCGTGGTGCCGGCGAGCACGCCGTATTTGGTGTTGAAGTTGTCTTTGGTGATGGCGCCTGCCGCGTCCTTCTCCACCGCGTCGGTGAGGTACACGCCGGCGTCGCTGATCTGGATTGCCCCGCGGGCAGCCTCGTCATAAGTTGTAGATTCAGCTTTCCCGTCCGCGCGTCCGATCACGCCGCCGACGTAATTCTTGCTGCCCGCGCTGGCGTTGACGATGGCGTCGGTGACGTAGACCTTGTCGATCGTGGCTTTCGCGCCGGTGGTGTCAATATCTCCGATCGCGCCGCCGACCTTGAGCGTCTTGCCCTTATTGGCCTGAATGTTCGGCTTGCTGACCTTCACGTCAGTCACGCTGGCGCTGGCCCCACTGGCAGAGGGCTTGATCTCGCCGATCGCGCCGCCGATGGAGGCTTCGGAGGTGTTATCCATGCTGGAGCCGTATTCATTACCAGTGCTTTTATCAATTGTAAGACTTTTCTTATCGCTCGAAATTGTGTATTTAACGCCATGAGTAAGGTTAATGGAAACACCGTCGACCGTTACGTCCTTCACCGTTCCGCCCTTGAGACTGCCGATCACGCCGCCGACAGAGTTGACTTTAGCCACACCCTTGGTGTCACTATCATCTGGTTTTTCGTAAGTCAGCTGCTTCTTATTTGTCTTATCATCCGCCACAGGGACCTTGTGAAGGAATATCTCTATATTGCTCAGTTCAACATTGGAAATAGTGGAACTCCCGTCAACGACCGCTGCCAAGGCGCCAATATCCATCGTCCACTCAGTATCATTCCCGCTACTATCCTTCTCCTGAGCTATCGTCCCGCTGTTTACGTGGACATGGTCGAGCTTCAAATTCTGAATCTTCCCGTTTATTACCGTGCCAAAGAGGCCCGATACATTGTTCTTCGAGGTATCGTTGGACAGATACAGATTTTTTATGGTGTGATTATAGCCCTCATATGTACCATTTTCGAGAACCGCCGGGACTTGGCCAAATATCCAACTGGTGCCTGCCATGTTTTGTCTATCTTTGCCTTCAATATCGATCCTGTTCGAGTCATTACCGTCGCTGATCTTACCCGGCTTGTAGGTCTCGTAATTCACATCCAGCAGCTGGTAGAATGTCTTCTCCTTTATCTCATCCTTCACCTGGCCTGTGCTGGCGGGCCTTGAGTATCTGGCAATACCGGCCAGATTCCACGGGCTGCGAATCAGGATTCCAGTAATATCCTCTCCGATAACAAGCTCTTCCGTCCCGTCATCCTTTATCTTTATGTAGTTGATATCTTCTTTCATCCTGATCGAGGAATAATCAATAGACCAATTGCCGGCAGAATCCTGCTTCGCCATCCCGGTATTGACTGCCTCGCAGGGGAACTGGGGATTGTAGAGGTACAACTGGCCGTTGACATAGGCTTCCAAATAGAAGTGCTGTGATGCGGCAATATCCTGACCTTTGAAGGGCACGATGTATCCGTATTGTCCGATCTCTTTCGCAATCAAATTGCCAATACCTTTATCGTCACCAAGAGTGGCAAAGTCAATTTGTCCCTCTGTATTGACCTTTGTGTCCTTGGGAGGCGGGTTTGTCAAATCATACGGTTTACCGGCGGCGTCCTTCCCGGGGTCCTCCCTATTCTCAGGTTTACCCGTATTGTTCAGGAAGTTCAATTCTTTGGAGGACAGGTAGAAGGAGCGGATGGTCACGGCGATTTTATCCACATTGGCATCACCGACAATGATATAGCCGCTGTCGTATACCTCGCAGTCCACGCGAAGTGTATTGAGGACCTTCGTGGTGGTTATCCCGCCGGTACTGTTCCTATCGGGATAGGCGGCATAGAAGCCGATCCACGGAGCATCGGGGTCAAGCTTAGTTCCTATATTGAAGACCTTGTTTTCCAGCGTCTCACCGTTGATGGTGACATCGCTTCCCTCTTCCTTATACAGCTCATAATAAATGAAGTTAAATCGAATTGTCCAGTCGCCGTGATGGATGTGGTCTTCATTTGTTGACCTATAGGGATAGATATTATTCAGCAGCGCCACATCATACGGCGTCGCGCCCGTATGATCCTCAAAGGGACGCATCGTCATCGTATCATCCAAATAGCTCTCATCGTTCTCGGTCTCGCCGTTCACAACGCCAATAGCATAGAGGACCTCAGCGCCAGAAAAACCGGTATCCCACGTCATGCCGCTTTCCAGTGACAGATTCGTATTTCCGGAGAACGCACCCGCCTTTACACCCTTTGCGGAGGCCGTAGAGTAGTTGACCCCCTTGAAGGAAAGGCGATAATCCTTGTTCTTCGCGGCGACCTGCATTTCTCCCACAAATCCGCCGGCATTTCCGGTCTTAGCCGTCACGTTGTAGTCATCCGTATCATAAATACCGTTCTTTGTATGACCGCCGGAGTAGCAGTTGTTGACCACTACATCCTTCACGATTCCAGCAAAGCCGCCGACATACTTGTATCCCTCGACCTTCACGGCGGCGTAGCTGTCGGAGATCGTCATACCCTGCGTAGCCATACCGATCAAGCCGCCAACTGCGTCCTCCGAAAGAGCGCCGAGGTCATTGTTGCGGACCACGTATGTCTTATACGCCTCTTCATATTTCTTTATGGCCTCTTCCTTTTCAGCAGTCGTCCAGTCTGTGGGACTTCCCGTTGGAATTCCCTCTGGCTCCACGTACACGCCGCAGTTGACGATTTTGACGTACTCATGGCTATCTTCTTTCTTTTCGGGGTTTGCCGCGCCGACAAGAGCGCCGAAGCGAGCCTTGAATTTGCTGGAATCGATGCCCGACGGGAAGGTGTCATTGACGGGATTGGTAGGCATAGTGGGACCAGGAGTGGGGGTGGGAACGGGAGCGGTTGATGCCTCTTGAATTATTTCTATCCTAAATATTTTTACAGTACCACTAGAACTACCAATTGCATAGGTCCCAGCTTCTGAAATGTCAAAGCTGGACTCAGTCATTTTGTCGCCCACAACACCATTAGTCGAAGTATTCAATGTTGTCAGTTCTGGAGTCGAAGTGTCGCATTTGCAAATCTTGATATTTCGAATCGTTGAACTGTGAGGGTCAGTCCACCATACAGTTACTTTTGCTTTATTCTCTACTTCAAAAACAACGCTGTCAATAAGTACACCACTGTCGACTTTAGCGCTACCTTGAAATTGGATATATCTTTTTACTGTTTCTCCATTTATTTTTTGGGATGCATCCTTTGCTATAAAAGAATCCGACTGGAGATAAATCGTAAAATTAAAATCACCATCTTTATACGTAACATTTCTTTTACCTGAACCCTTTTTATTCTCAACCAGATTACTCTCGCCAAGAACATATGTTTCGCTACCCGTACCTCCACCACTTCCACCGCCGCTGGTAGTGCCAGTGCTCGCTTCCACCGCCTCTTGGGCATTATTCTCCACCGTGGCGTTGATCAGCGTCACGTTCTTGATCTCGCCCTGTTGGATCCTGCCCACAAGGCCGCTCTGGATCAGGACCTCGCTGATACTTCCATCGGCCTTGGGTATGGCAAGCCGGATCATTCCCGGGACCAGGTTGCGGATCTGGAAATCCTTGCCGTCGTAGCCCTTGCCGGCCAGGGTGATGGGGGTGTGGTTGGCGTCGGCGTTGCTGCCGGGGAGGGTGGCGGGCGCGGGGATCTTGGAGACATCATCACCCGCCGCATTCTTATACGTGGCGGTGTAACCCTTATAATCAATATTCAGCGTCTGGGTGATCTGGGCGGCCTGGATGGCATTGGCGGCATCGGTGTAAACCTTTTCGTTGCCGGTGTTGTACTCGCCCACATTGCTGCGGATGCCCAGATTAGCAAGCTGGCGCGCGCTGCGGATGACCACGCCGTCGTAGTCTTCGCTGTTTATAAAGTCGGTCTTCTTCCTTATGTTGTCCAGGTCATCAGTCTCGCCGTCGAAAATCTCGCCGGCGAAGGAGAAGTTGACGGTGAACATGCGGCCGGCAAGGCTGACGACCGTGTAGTAATGCTCCGTGACCTCGTTCAGCGCGTCCGCGGGGACGGTGTACTTGTAATTGTACTTGATGGTGTCAACTTCAAACGGGTTGCTCGAAATGTCCTCCCTTATCAGAGGATAGCTCTTCCCGCCCACGTTGATGGCGAGGTCGTCCATGTCGCTGGTCGTGAGGAAGACGTAGCCGTCATCCGTGGCGACTGTAGTGCCGGGGGCGGCGCCGATGGTGAGGGAGTGAAGCCTGGTGGTGTCCTTGCCGCTGGCATAGTAGCCGGTGGGGGTGCTGCCTTCGTTCACCGTGTCGTAGTACAGGCCGGTCGCGTTCACCAGAATCCAGTCGCCGTGGTGGGTTTTCTGGCCGCTCTCGTAGGGGTAGTTTTTGGTCGGATCCTGGTTATACCGCACCGTCTCAGAGGGAAGCCCAGAGGCCATCTTCGGGTCGACCAGGTATGTGCCCTCGTCCCTCGGGGCGACGACGGCGGTAGTGGTTCCGGTCTTGAACGCCTTGGCGACGGCGTAGAGCTTGCCGTCCGTGACGGTGGGCTTGTTGATGTTGCCCGCGCCGGCGAAGAGGCCGATCGTGGACGCGTCGGGGCCGCCGACGGAGGCGGTGGAGTAGTTGGTGCCGGCGAAGTTGACCGTGCCGGTAACGCTGCCCACGAAACCGCCCACGTTGTTGCTGCCGGAGACGTTGACGGAGTCGGGCTCGTAGTTCGTGGAGGTGCCGACAAAGCCGCCGACGTAGCAGTTGGAGATGGTGGCGGTACCGACATTGATCTGGCCGATCAGGCCGCCGGCGGAGTTGACCGGATTCGGGGTGCCGACTCTGGCGGTGCCCTGCACCTTCACGGCGGCGAAGGAGTTGATGACGCTGCCGCCTTGCATCTCTCCGATGAGGCCGCCGACGCCGTTGTCGCCGGAGCCGGTGACGGTGAATTTTTCATAGTTTTCCGCTTTGGAAACATAGATGCCGCAGCTGTCCACAGTGCCGCCGTTGATCTGGCCGATGAGGCCGCCCACGGCAAGGGCGGTATTAGTACCATCGTCGCCCTTCACGTCGACATCGACAAGGAGGACGTGGCTGACGGTGCCGCCGGCGACGGAGCCAAAGAGGCCGGCGAAATCGTTCGCCGATGTGCCCGCGCCGAGGTAGAGGTTGGAAATAGTGTTGTCGTGGCCGTTGTACGTGCCGGTAGTCAGCTTGGCGGGGCCGAGGCGGGCGCCGGTCTCCTTGCCCTGCGTCAGTGTGCCCTCGTAGGTGCTAAAGTCCACATTCAGCAGCTGGTCATAGGTCCACGTCTGTGCGGCGGCGCTGATTGTAGCGTCCGTGTTGTTGGTATACGCCTGCATATTGGCAAGCTGACGCGCGGACCTGATCACCACGCCCGTAGGATTATCTATTTTTGCGCCAGTTGCGTCTTTATACTCGACTTTAACAACCGTGTCGCCGGTTTTCCCCGCTGCCTCGGGCTTGGAGAGAGGTGCGGTGGGCGCAGTCGTGGCCGCCGCCGCGTATGCCTCAAGGCCGAAGTCGGGGTTGAGGTAGAAGGTGTAGCTGCCGAGGGTGAGAGTGTGGTAATAATCGACGCTGATTGCCGGGGGCGTTGCACCGCTGACTTCAAGGAATTTGTAGACGTAGTAGGTCTGACCGCCGAACTCCTTTTGACCGTCGGGACCGAAGTTGTCTTCATCCAATTCCAAATTATAAGGTGTACCGGCACCGTCTACCGTAACCGTCGTTCCCGCCGGCAGCTGCTGCGGGCTGAGGATGCGGTAGAAGTCGTCGACGACGTAACCGGTTCCCAGGGCCGCCTTGCTCTTCAAGGTGTTGAGGGTCACCTCGACCTTATTGGAGGCGTCCACAGACGCGGCGTAAGCGCTGTAGGAGTTATCAGAGTACTTCTCAATATACGCCGCCATGGGGAAGGTCACCCAGTCGCCGTGGTGCTCGGTGAGGTTGGTGGCGTAGGGGTACGCGAGGGTGTCGAGGGTGTCGTCGTAGGGGTGGGTTTGCGCGTCTGTGAGGTCTCCCCTGGGAATGGCGTTGCCGGTGGTGAGGTAAGATTCGTCTATTACGGTCGGCTGTGTAGGACTAGTTGTTGCTATCGTATTGATGCCTATACCTGTGGCGTAGAGCGTCGGACCCGGGGTCCAAGTCCAGCCAGTCTCTGTCCTCCCCGCGAACAGGCCGATCGTGCTGGCCCCAGTAAAATCAGATTTAAACTGTCTGCCCACGGAGCAAGTGGTATAGTTGACGCCTACAAATTTCGCGTCCGCGCCGATCGAGCCCACAAACCCGCCGGCGTAACTATTATTCGTGCTTACATTGACAGAATCCTGTTGCGCGTAAGCGCCGCTTTCCGTGTAACCGCCGGAGTAGCAGTTTTTGACTGTGCCGCGAATAACTCCGGCAAAACCGCCAACGAAACACTGAGTAGCTGTGTTATCACCAAAGACCTTTATCGCCGCAAAGCTGCCGGTGGCAGTAGTAGTCGTACCACTTTCGCCCATCTTGCCGATCAGGCCGCCAACAGAGCTATCATTTGGTGCAGTAGTATTGGTAACAGCGAACACCCTGTAAGCGGGCAAATTATTCGAGCCATCGTTGTATGTTTCTTTTGTGACATAAATTCCGCAGTCGTCCACTTTACCATTTTCGTCCAGAAGACCTACAAGGCCGCCAACATTGAATTTTCCGCCCCCCAACACGCTCACGTTTACAAGACGGATGTGTTCCAGGTTGCCTGTGACCTTTCCGAAGAGGCCGACATTGTTATCAGTAGCATTACTTCCGATATAAAGGTCTCGGATAACAAACTGATTTCCGTCATAGGAGCCGGAATCGCCCAGTTGCGCGGGGCGCTGGCGCGGAGTACCAGTCTTTCCGACAGTAACATCTGTGGATTTCGCATAGTTGATGTCCAGGAACTGATGATAGTTCCAGCCCGTGGCGGCGGTGCCAGTCGTGTTGGTATACGTCACCAAATTGGCAAGCTGACGCGCGGTGCGGATGACCACACCGTCTGTTGACGAAGAAGCCGCGCCTGTGGGAGCACCTTCCGCGTCCCGCTTCCCCTTGGGCTTCGTGGTATCGCTAACGTTCTCAAAGACCTCGCAGGCGAAGTCGGGGTTGTAGTAGAATTCTTTGGCGTTGACGGTGATCTTGGTGTAGTAGGACGTGGGTACGGTTACAGGCACGGTGTAGGGAATCACATAGAGGTCGTATTGTTTGCTGTCTATCTCGATATCCTCTATAGTATCATCAGGATCAAAGGTAATCGTCGTACTGCCGATTTCTACCGTGGGTGCGGACGTGGCGGCACCGGCGGCATCCTTCTGGACGAGGACGCCGTAGCCGTCGGCGACGGCGTAGTTATCGCCGGTGCGGTCGGTCGGATTGAGGAGGGTGTTGATAAGGGTTGCAGATGTGGTCGGCCCCTCGTTGGGGATGAGGCCGTAGACGCCATATGTAGCGCCAGTGGTATCATACCTCTCCCAGTACGCCAGCGCGCAGGTGGCAGCGTCCTCCTCCAGCCAGTCGCCGTAGTGGGGCTGGACGGAGCCGGCGAGGGTGCCCTTGAGCATGGGGTAGGGGTACACCTTATCCTTCAGTTCCTTCGTCTCGTCCAGGAGGGTGTAGGCGTGGGTGTCCGAAGCGTTGTTCGTCACACCGGAACCGGTGTTCCAGGCATTGTCAGTCCCTGTGGGCCAGGTTCCGCTATTGATCTTTGCGGTCAGTTCGGCGGTGGTGACGGCGGTGCCACACTTGACAGGTGTAGTTGAATTTCCAACATCATTGTACCCATACTTCACGCCGGATTGTTTGACGTAGCAGTTTTCAGCATCTCCATAGAAGGTTCCATAGACGGTGCCGACAGTATCATTTTCGTAACCTTCACTCGGCTGATTTTTCGGCGTCCCATCCGCCTTTACAAAACGTACCGCCGCATAGCTGTTAGTAACACCATTAGTTTTACTACTAATAGTAGTCCAATCGTTCCGGTTATACAGTCCCGCGCCGACAAAACCCTGAGAATAACCATTCATGATTTCCCCAGCGGCATAACTGTTCTTTATGGTCACATTCCCACTTGCCAGGCCGATCAAACCGCCGGTCCAGCGAT
This sequence comes from uncultured Oscillospiraceae bacterium, assembly GCA_947588605.1. Classification (GTDB taxonomy): domain Bacteria; phylum Bacillota; class Clostridia; order Oscillospirales; family Oscillospiraceae; genus RUG626. Next base: position 6,352 of record CANPYK010000014.1, on the reverse strand, counting down.
TGCCGTACAAAAAGCTGCCGGAATAGCTGTTTTCGATTACTACTTCTCCCCCGGCGTTGCCGATTAGGCCGCCGACGTACTGAGCGCCGATATTAATAACGGAAACACGGCAGTTCCTAATCGTCGCTTTCCCCGCAGTATTTCCAATAAGTCCGCCGGACATAGAGTTCTCTGCGGGCGCTCCAATATGGGGAACCTTTCCCAATATCGCATCGAAATTATTAGTACCAGTTGAACCTCTCAAAAGGTCTTCCAACTTCAGTGATTCAAATGTTGTATCCCAACCTCCAACATCTTTCCCGGAGACATACTCGTAGTAAACCGAGCAATTCTCAACAGTCAGCTCTCCAACAGAACCGCCGATCAACGCACCAGCGTTAATGGCAGTACCAGCAGGCCCCCCAGTACCCCCCACATCCGTATTATTCGCATCACCGTGTAGATGGGGATTAATCAATGTAATATTCTTATAAGTCCCGCCGTTAACGTACGAGAACAAACCGGCATACAAATAGTGTCCGGCGTCCATGTTGCGTATCTCGTGATCCTGCCCATCGTAACTTGTCAAGTTACTGTTGTTGATGGGGTGGAGGGACATATAGGGATCGTCCGCACCGGTTGCAGAAGTTTCAGGATAAGTGGAACTCCAATAATAAACATCATTTTCCTTCTTGGAAGTGTCCGGGTTCGTAGCGGCAAAATTGATATCCCGTGTCTGTTTAGCACTTGTGATTGCCGTGTTATTTTTAACACCGGAGCAAAATCCACTTCCACCAGAATACTTCCCGCTGTCGTGCAGGTTCTGCAGATGCCGGCCGTAGGCGATGGAGGCGGTTTTGGTTCCGCCGGAGTCTTCTACCTTCTCAAAGAGGCTGTTGCCGGTGACGACGAGGGTTGAGGGGGTGAGGGATTTGCCGTCGATTGTGTCAGAGTAAGACATCTTGACGGTCAGGGTGATGTCGTCGCCGGGGAGGGGGAGCTTGTCATCAAGCGCCTTTCTCCACGCCTTGTACTTCATGCCCACGACCCAATTGCCGGCGGCGCTGGTCTTACTTGTCACTTCTGCCAAGGTCGCAGAATAGGTGTTCGTGACCTTCAGGGTATCGAGGACGACGGTACCTTTGTTGCCCACTTTCAGCTTCGCGTCTTCCAAAAGGGGGACGCCGTTGGCGGAGACGGTGAAGGTGAAGTCACCGGACGCACCGGGAACGGTGGGCACGCTGATCACAAGGCGCAGCTCTTCGGCGTTGATGAGCTGGACGGTGGGATAGGGGAGGTGGGAGAACTGGAGGCGGTCGATCTGGTCGCCGCCGTAGAAGCCGACCATGAGGTTGCTCTTGAGGCGGGTTTCCTTTTTCTGGTTATCCGTCGTGGCGTTTGACTCGTATTTGAATCCGTCCTTCTCCCAATACCAGACGCCGTAGACGGCGCCGCTTTCGGTGTCGAATTCGATGACATAATTGTACTTATGGAAATGAGTGTCCACCGATCCGCCGGGGAGGATCTTACGTAAACCTGTCGTTTTAGGCTCCGTGGGCGTGGCAGCGGCGTCGGCGGCCTTGTACTCCACATAGTTCAGATTGGGGGCGGCACCGCCGGCAAGACGAGAAGCTTCAATTCCTGTGCCGATATTTTTGATATTCTCCCCGCTGTTGGAAAGCGCGGTGAGCTGGTTCTGGGCGGCGAGGAAGATGGTCCGGGCGTCGTCGTCAAGCTCGGTTATCTTCAATTCCCTATAATATGAGAGCACATTGGGGATCGCGACGGCCAAAAGAATACCGATAATGGCCACGACAATCAGGAGCTCCGCCAACGAGAAGCCCCTTCTTTCCTTGATTCGTTTCAAAACTCTCATATCGCACCTCGCAAATTGTCACAAAACGGTGGTTACCATAAGAATTTTAGGTTACCATAACACCGCAAGTTACCATAATTCCACAACCGGCGGGTCATGAATTTTTTGCCAAGTCTGTAAGTCTCTGGAAGCGCGCCGATGGGCCGACGGTTTCGTCGGCCCCAAATATTGGCTATTCTCTCCCTGTTTCTTCCATGTTTTTGCGCTTCAAAAATCGGTGTTATGTAAAGTATACATAATATCGGTTGCCATAACTCTGCCTCGAGTTACCATAACATCCCCGGTTTTCAGCCCGCCTTGTACTCGTAGAAGGTGATGGTGCCGGAGATACGCAGGGCGCCGGCCTCGATGTTCCCCTCCACGGGGCTGACGGTGAGGGAATCCAGCAGGCACCGGTAGCCGCTGCCCACGGTGAGGTCGGTGAGGACCTGGCGGGCCTTGGCGTAGCTGTCGGCGTTGAAGGAGAAGCGCACGGTGCGCTCCACGATGCCGTCGGTCTCACGCTCGTCGTCGAAGTTCAGGACCTGGCTGGTGCCGGCGAAGATCTTGTCGAAGTAGAGAAGCAGCGTCTCGCGGTTGCTGTACGCGGGCATGACAGTGATCTCGTCCTCGGGCATGGCGAAGATCTCCTCCAGCTCCGCCTTCATGTCGTTGTAGGTCTGGAGGCGCGTGTCGGCTACGGCCTGGGAGACCAGCAGGTCGTCCCGCTCGAGCTCGATCTCGTCGAGGCGGTTGGTGATGGGATAGTGGACCACGTAGAAGTAGAGGCCCACCAGGAGCACCAGGACCAGGACCAGCAGCAGGACCTTCTCACGGTTGGAAAGCCTGTGGGTCATGACGTTCTGCCTCATTGTGCCTCTCCCCCTTCCTGCACGTTGGTGGCGTCCACCAGATAGATGGTCATGGACGCGGTGCCGATGCCCTGTTCCTCGCCCTCGTTGGTGACGGGCACGTAAACGCGCTCCACCAGGGGCTCGGCCTCCAGGGTGACGATGAGGTGGCTGACCTGGTTGAGGTCAAGGTCGGCCAGGCTCAGCGTGACGGTGGCGCCGGAGACGGACATGCTCGTGACGTTGCACACGGGGAAGATCTGCCGCTCCAGGATGTCCAGAACGTCCAGCCGGTCCACGATGGTCTTGTCGTAGCCGGTGTAGTTGTAGCGGTTGTACTGCTCCCGGACCTCGTCGTAGTCGGCGTAAGCCTGCCGCGTCTCGTCCAGGTGCGCCTTCATGGCCGCCAGGTCCGCCTCGGCCTTTTCCAGCTTATCGAACCGGTCCATGACGGCGAATTTGGCGAAGACGACGGCTAAAATCACCACGACCAGCACGCCCACGACGGCCTTTCGCCAGTCGATGGTGGACTTTTCCTTGAACGCCAGGTTCAGCGTGCGCTTCTCCGGCGCGGTCTGCTTCTTCCCCTTCGCGGGCTTTTCCTTTACGGGTTCCGCCACGGCGGACACCGTTTCGGGTGCTCTCTCGATCGTCTGTTGGGCCACGATCCTCGCCCCCTTTCACTGGATAGCCGCGCCGACGGCGGCGGCTGCCACGGCGGCCTCGGCGGAGGACTCGCCCTCCAGCTGCGGCCAGCACTCGTTGATGCCCTCCACGGGGATGGACAGCTGCGACCGGAGCGTATCCACCAGCGCCCACAGGCGCGTGCCGCCGCCGCACAGGTGCAGATGCTCCACTTCCCCGCCGCCGGAGTTGAAGCGGTAGAAGTTCACGGCCTTGGTGACCTCCACCGCGATGGAATTGTAGATGTCGACGCACTGAGGAAGCCTGGTGCAGCCGTTGTAATCGGACTGGAGATAGGAGGCCGCCACGTGCTCGTCCACGCTGAAGTGGTCCGCCACGGCGCGGTCCAGGGCCTCCAGGCCGAAATCCAGGGCGCGGATGTTCTCGAACCGGTCGCCCTCGAAGATGTAGAACTTCACGGAGCTGTGGCCCAGGTCTAAAAGACAGTGCCCGTGGTCCGTCAGGCCGCCGGCGCGCATGAGGTTGATGTACGCCAGCTCCTCGGGCATGGCCGTCTCCAGCTTGAACCCGGCCTGCTTGAACATGGCCTCCAGGTCCAGCATCAGATCGCGCCGCACGGCGGCGGCCATCAGGTCCAGCTCCCTGGGCTTGCCGTCCTCGCCGGTGACGGTGTTCACCACCGCGTAGTCGTAATAGTAGTCCTCCTTGTCGCCGGCGATGAAATCCCGGAACTCGTAGGGCAGATTGAACGCCAGCTGCTCGGCGGACATATACGCCGTGGTGAGCCGCCGGCAGTAACACTGTGACGCCGGCAGGACCAGGGCGGCCTTTTTGACGTGGAGCTTCTGTTCCCGGCGCAGCGTCCGGAGAAAGTCGCTCATCGCCTCAAGGGACAGGATCTGCCCCTCCCGAACCAGCCCCTCCGGCGTCTGCTCGTTGACGACGCGCAAGCTCTTGCCGTCGTTCACCGCCACATGCACCGTCCGTGCGCCGATGTCGAAGCCTACCGTTTTGTTGGACATATTGTGAAACTCCTTTCAGGAGAATGGGGACCATTTCTTCGGGAACCATCCGGGGTGCGTTGGCTCCCCTTCTTTGGGAACCTTCCGGGAGGCGTAGGCTCCCCTTCGTAAGGGGAGCTGTCGAGCGAAGCGAGACTGAGGGATCGAACGTATCGATACCGCTCTGGCATCCCACGCTCGCTACCCCCCTGCCCCCCTCCTACGAGGAGGGGGCTTTAAGAGGAGCGGCTTCGCCGCGATTTTGATTTTATTTGCGCCGCTTGCGGCGCTTCCTTTTTGAGGCTCCCTTTCGTAAAGGGAGCTGTCGCGTAGCGACTGAGGGATCGAAGGTTGGATGATAGCGCCCTATCGACCGACGCTCGCTACCCCCCTGCCCCCCTCCTACGAGGAGGGGGCTTTAAGAGGAGCGGCTTCGCCGCAACTCTATTTTATTGCGCCGGAGGCGCAATTTTTTGGAGCGACTCCTCGATGGTCTTTATCAAGAATTCGCAAACGCCGTCAAAGTTGGTATTGATCTCGTGATTATCGACCCTGACGACCTTGACGCCAAAATTTCGCGCCAGATAATCTGTGCGATTCTCGTCGTACTGCATGGATTCCGGCTCAAAATGCTGCCCGCCGTCAATTTCAATGACAAGCTTGGCGGAGGCGCTGTAGAAATCTACGATATAGTGTCCCATGACCTTCTGCCGTTGAAAATGTTCCGGCCGGTCCCTCAAAAACTCATACCAGAGCTTCCGTTCCTGGGGCGTCATATTGTTTCGCAATTCCCTGGCTCTTTGCGTCAGCGCCTTGTTTGCCATGCCCATACGGCGGACCTCCGGGTTTGAGGTTTGCGGCGAAGCCGCAATTTTTTATTTGCGCCGCTTGCGGCGCATCCTTTTTGAGGCTCCCTTTCGTAAAGGGAGCTGTCGCGAAGCGACTGAGGGATCGAAGGTTTCGATACCGCTCTATCGACCAACGTTCGCTACCCCCCTGCCCCCCTCCTACGAGGAGGGGGCTCCGGGACGGGAGGCGGTGCGTTCTTTTTGGCGGCGGCGGGGGCGGGTGGGTGGGAATCAAAATCTGCGCCGCAGGCGCAAACCTTTCCCCGCCGCCGGATGTGCTCAGAACAACCCCACATACCATTCTATGACTGGTTCCCCCCACATCAGCACGAGCCAGGTGGCGGCGGCCAAGGCCGGGCCAAAGGGGAAGGGGTGGTCTGTGGACCTTGAGCATAACGCGAAGAGGAGGCCGAGGAGGCAGGAGAGGATGAGCATGAGGAGGGTGGGCCAGGGGCCTAAGTAGAGGGCAGCGAGGGCGAGGAGCTTGATGTCGCCGCCGCCGAGGGACTCCTTTTTCAGGACGCGGTCCATGAGGAGGGAGATGAGGAGGAGCGACGCGCCGGCGATGAGGGCGGTGAGGGCGCCCTGGAGGGCGCGGGAGCGCCAGTCGGCGTGGGTGGGGAGGAACGCGCACCAGCTCACCAGGGCCGCCAGCATGGGCGCGCCGGGGAGGAGCATGGTGTCGTAGTCGATGAAGGAGAGGAGCATGAGGCACGCGGTGAGGACGCAGATTTCCGCCGTGTAGGCCGTCAGGCCGAAGCGGAGGAACGTCCCGGCGAAGAGCGCCGCGCCCAGAAGCTCCGTCAGCGGGTAGCGGATAGATATGCGCTCATGACAGCTCCGGCACCGGCCCCGCAGGAAGATCCAGCTGAACACCGGCACCAGCTCCAGCGGCCCCAAAACGTGCCCGCACTTGGGGCAGGCCGACCGCCCGCGCGGGTACCGCTCCCCCAGGGCGTAACGCTGTGCCCAGCAGTTGAGGAAGGACCCCATCACCGCGCCGGTGAGGGCGAAGAGGAAGGTGAGGTAGATTTTTAAGCCAGTTGTCATCGTCATGTTCTGTCGGGGCGGTCCGTTATCGGCGGGCGGGTCTGGGACCCGCCCCTACAATTGCCCAATTTGGGGGTGGTCGGTCATTGTGTTGTAGGGGCGGGTTCCAAACCCGCCCGCGTT
>CANPYK010000013.1 GCA_947588605.1 uncultured Oscillospiraceae bacterium | reverse complement strand
TACCAAAAAAGAAGAGAGTTGCCAAGGAATCCTTGGTAACTCTCTTCCTTTTTTACGAGACTTTTTTCACAGCCCCGGCTGTTTCCAGGCTGTCAATCCTCGTCCCAGTTGTGCCAGACGTTCTGGATATCGTCGTTGTCGTCCATGAGCTCCAGCATCTTCTCGAACTTCTTGATATTCTCCTCGTCGGTGAGCTTGACATAATTCTGGGGAACCATCTCCACCTGGGCGGAGACGAATTTGTACTTTTTGGCCTCCAGAGCCTCCAGGACGGCGGGGAAGCTGTCGGGGTCGGTGGTGACCTCGAAGGTCTCCTCCTCGGCGGACATATCCTCGGCGCCGGCCTCCAAAGCGTCCATCATGACGGTGTCCTCGTCGTAATCCTCGTCCTCGTTATCGATGACGATGACGCCCTTCTTCTCAAAGGACCAGCTGACGCACCCGGCGGCGCCCATGTTTCCGCCGTATTTATCGAAAAGATGGCGCACCTCCGAGGCGGTGCGGTTGCGGTTGTCGGTCATGGCGTCCACGATGACTGCCACGCCCTCGGGTCCGTAGCCCTCGTAGGTGACGGACTCAAAGTTGTCCCCGCCGGCACTGCCCGCGGCCTTCTCCAGCGTGCGTTTGATGTTGTCGTTGGGCATGTTGGCGGCCTTGGCCTTGGCGATGACGGTGGCAAGGCGGGAGTTATTGGCCGGGTCGATGGACCCGCCGCCCTCCTTCACCGCCACGATCATCTCGCGGGCGATCTTGGTGAAGGCCTGGGCGCGCTTGGCGTCCGCCGCGCCCTTTGTTTTTTGTATGTTATGCCATTTGGAATGTCCTGACATATGCTTTCATCCTTCCTTGGTAACACAGATATGGTTACTATACCACATCTTTTTTTCTTTTGCAATGTATATTCCCTATTTTTTTGTGAATACTATTTTCAACCTCAGGAGGTGAGTTTCAATGAGCAATCAGCAGAACAACAATAACCGCAACAACCAGCAGAATAACAACAACCGCAACAATCAGCAGCAGAACAACCAGCAGAACCAGCAGCAGAACAACAACCAGCAGAACAATCAGCGGTAAAACGCCTCATCCCGGCGGGAAGTCCCCTGCGAAAGGTCCGCGGACCCTTCACAGGGGACTTCTTCTTTGGATTATGTTAACTCGTGTGCTAGGTTTACATAATTTTCTAACTATCGAAGCATTTCCGCAAAGTTTACATAAAGTTAGCGCTGTATGAGTTTTTAGTTATGTAAACCTATGGATTATGTCTACTGATTCGCGTCAGCACCTGGGGATGAGCAGGACGCTCCCCGGCTCCGGGTCCGCGTCCTCGCCGAGGGCGTTGGCCTCCCGGATGCGGGAGACGGTGGACATATGGGCGCGGGCCAGCTCCCAGAGGGACCGGGACCCGGCGCGGGTCACCGTCACGTTGGGAAGGGCCGTCAGGTCCAGCGTCTCGGTATCCGTAAGTTCCACGCTCTCCACCCGATCCACCACGGCGCGGCCCCTTTTGAGGGTGGTAAGCTCCAGGGGGACGCGGGCCTCCACGGCTCCCTCGGCGGCGGCGGTGAAGATCTCCGGCCCCACGGACGCGTCCGGCTCCTGGCCGGCCTCCAGGGGCCGCTCCAGCTCCACCCGTTTGGAGGCGGAAAGGATCTCCCCGCCGGGCTCGGCGTAGAGGACGGTGACAGCCGCCACCGCCGACCAGACCGGCCCCTCCGGCCCCTCCCGGACCCCTGAGGAGGCCAGCCGCGCCGTGGCGGCATAGACCGTCTCCGCTTCGCCTGAAATGGGCACGGTGGCCTTCAGCGTCTCGGACGCCGTCTCCGGCGCGCCGTCGAGATACGAAAGCTCCGCCACGGCGCGTTGGGCCTCCAGAGGGTGCTTCGTGCTGTACACGTCCGTCACGCTCTCCAGCTCACAGGCTGCGTAGGCCACGCACTGGGCCACGGCGTGGAGCTCCAGGCTCAGCGCCTCTCCCCCGTCGCCGGAGGCGTAGCCCCGGCTCACGTGGGTGCCGGTGAGGCAAAGGGCCAGCTCAAACTCCGCCGCGTCCCCCGTGGCGTCCGTCTCCACGATCTGGGAAAAGGGCGTGGCGATCAGCTCCCGGCACAGCGCCCCGTCGTCCCGGGACTCGTACAGGAGGGTGGTGACGGCGCTGCCCTTGACCACCGCCCTGCTCCCCACGGGCTTGACGCTCTCCATCGTCAGCGCCACCGTGGTCCGCAAAAGCTCCCCGATGGCCGGCGCGGAGGCGGGCAGGCAGGCCTCGTCGGTGAAGACGAAGGCTTTTTCGTTCACCGCCACGGGCAGGCAGACCTTCAGGCTCTCTGTCTTATAGTAGACGCCCTCCTGCTCCCGTGGGGCGGTGCGGTAGACCGTCTCCGGCAGGTAAAGCGCCGCCTCCGCCGCCACCTCCGCCCGCACCACCAGCTTCCGGGGATTCACCGTGCGGGCGTCGCAGGCGATGAGCCGGAGCTTGGCCGTGATGAGGCATTCGGCGGTAATGGCGTCGGATTCCGCGAAGGCGGAGAAGGGCGCCTCCACGTTCACCCGCCGCACGCCCTTCCCGGACTCCGGCACGTAGAGCACCGTGAGCTCGGCTACGCCCGTGACCGTCACCCGCCCCGCCTCGCAATCCTTGCCCCGCAGATAGACGGTGCCGTCGGTGTCCAGGATGCGCAGCACGTCCGGCTGGGCGTCGGGGACGATGACCTCCACCGTCTCCTCCTTGGTGAAGCGCCGCTTGAAGACGCAGGTTTGATAGCACAGCTTATCGCTTTTAAGGTCAATGTTCACCTTTCACTCTCTCCAATCCTCAAATAATGGCCTGGGCCTTTCGAGAGAGTATATGACCTTTGTCCCCAGTCTAGAACTAGCACCTTTTCATAATGGTAATGCCCACGCAGATGAGGAACACCCCCAGAATGAACCACCAAAAGGACGTGGGCAGCACCAGCGACAAGATCACCATCACCCCGGCGCAGGCCAAAATGCGCCCGATCGTCTTCGAATGCCGCCGCATACCATCGCCTCCCGTTGAAAAACCTTCCGCTCCAGTCTATGCGCTGGAGGGGGAAAATGTGCCTGACAAACGAAAAACCGCCGCGGCCATAAAGGCCGCGGCGAAAGAAACGATATGATTTTTACGCGATCTCCCGGTAGCCCTGCACCTGCTTTTCAAACATCTCAGCGTAGAGGCCGGCGCGGGCCATGAGCTGGTCGTGGGTGCCGGTCTCGGCCACGCGGCCGCCGTCGATGACGACGATGCGGTCCATGTCCCGGACGCTGGAGAGCCTGTGGGCGATGAGGAGCGTTGTGGCCCCCCGGGTGCTTTGGACGATCATGCGGTTCATCTCATACTCCGCGATGGGGTCCAGAGCCGAGGAGGGCTCGTCCAGCATGAGCATCCCGAAGCGGGCGGTGTAGAGCCTGGCGATAGCCACCTTCTGCACCTCGCCGCCGGAGAGGACCACGCCCTTTTCGTCAAACTCCCGGGTGAGCTCGGCCTCAAAGGACGCGCCGTTTTTCTCCAGGACGCCCCGGAGCATGAGCTTATCCACGATTTGGGAAAGCTCTTCGTTACCGGTCTCGTGGGCCAGGGTGATGTTCTCCGCGAAGGTCATGGCGTAGACGTTGGTGTTCTGGAAGGCCGCGCCGATCCGCTCCCGGAGCCTGTGGACGTCGTACTCCCGCACGTCCACGCCGTCCACGAGTATGGCGCCCTCCGTCACGTCGTAAAGGCGCAGGAGGAGCTTCACAAGCGTAGACTTCCCCGCGCCGTTCTCCCCCACCACCGCCAGTCTCTCGCCGGCCCGGAGGGTCAGGTCAAGGTGCCGCAGGACCCAGGGCCCGGCGTCGGTGTAGCGGAAGGACACGTCCCGGAGCTCCACGGTGAACGCCCCCTCCGGGGGGTCCAGGGTCTTGTCCGCGCTCTCAATTTGGGAGGGCAGGTCGAAAAACTCCCGCACCTTCGCGCCATAGTTGGCCACCTTGTCGAAGCCCTTCACCACGTCCAGGATGTCCCACAGGTCGATATCCAGGGTGTTGGCCGCCATAAAGAGGGTGATGAGCATGGCGGCGTTCTCGATCTCGCCCCGGTAAAAGGACAGGACGATGAGAAGCATGGTGAGAAATTGGGAGGCCATGTTGAAGACCCGCTGGAACATCTCCAGGGCGATGTAGCGCTTTTGGATGCCGCTCATGACGCTCACCTTGTCCCTGGCATAGCGGTCGTAATACTCCCGGGAGCGCCGGGGCAGATGGGTGGCGCGCAGGTCTGAGGCGTAGTCCTTCATGTAGAAGAGCCTGTGGATGTAGTCCAGCCTCCGGTTATGCTTGACCGTCTTCTCATCCCGCTCCAGGTCCAGCTTGTTGTATTTGAGGTGAAAGCCGATCCTGACGGCCCCGTAGGCCGCCACCACCAGCACCACCCAGGGCGACACGGCGGCGATAATGGCCGCGAGAGCGGAGATCGCCACCACCCCGCGCACCAGCTCGTTGAGCATCTGGACGGCCTCGCCGGACTTATCGGCGTAGTTGTCCAGGGTCCACTTATACTTGTCGTAGAACTTGGGGTCGTCGATGCAGGCGTAGTCGGTCTTCTCGGCCTTGTCGTAGACCTGGCGCTTGAGTGCCAGCTTCACCCGCTCGCCGCCCACTGGCTCCACGTAGTCCCAGAGGATGTCGTGGGTGACGTACGCAAGATATGCCACCGCGTGGATGGCGGCCATGAGCCCCACAACGGTCCAGATCCCTCGCCCGTCCTCCAACGCGTTCACCACGATCTGCGGAAGATAGACGGACAGGATGTCCCGCAGGGGCCAAATAACGCCGTTGGCGAAGAGCCCGAAGAGCACCACGCCCTTGCCGTGTTTCCAGTAGGACGCGATGAGCCAAAAGATGCTTTTCGCGTTTTTATGTAAAGTCTTTATGAAATTCAATGCCGGTCAATTCCTTTCTTTTTCTGAAAAAAAGATGAGGCGACGACCGGCCTTAGCCTAAATCATCGCCTCATGCAACGATGTCTCCGCTATGCCGAAAGACAATATTCAGGTACAAAGTGGACATGTTTTGACCTCCTTTCCGTAGTTTTATACTAATATCTATTTAAAAGAAGACACCGAGCGGCGAGGGTTTTTCGTGTCAGGCAAGGAAGACGCCGCAGGGAATACTGTATGTATTCCCAAGGCGGCTGACGCAGCCTGGCGCGAAAAAGACCGTCGCAAATGTCTTATTTTAATTAGATATTAGTATTAATGGTTTTTGTATAGATTTCGCAAGCTGCCGACCTCCTTTCCGCAACCCAACGTATAGTTTATACATTTTGCGGAAAATGTCAAGAAAAAACATCGGAATGACCTGAAATCACTCCGATGTTCTAAAAAACTTCACGTTTTTACAGGTTTCCGCTCCCACTCATTGACAGCTTTGAGCTGCTCGTAGAGCCGGACGTAGCTTTTGTGGCGGGTGGGCTCCAGCCTGCCCTCGCGCAGGGCCTCCAGGACGGCGCAGCCGGCCTCTTTGGTGTGGGAACAGCCGGTGAAGCGGCATTTGTCAAGATACGGGGCGAAGTCCGGGAAGGCGTACTGGAGCTCCTCCGGGCTCAAAAGCTCCATGCGCTCCACGTCGAAGGCGGAGAAGCCGGGGGTGTCGGCGATGAGCGCCCCGCCGGCGGCGCGGAAGATCTCCACGTGCCGGGTGGTGTGGCGGCCGCGGCCCAGCTTCTGGCTCACCTCCCCGGTGGGGACGGAAAAAGCCGGGTCCAGGGCGTTGAGGACGCTGGATTTCCCCACGCCGGAGTTGCCGGTGAAGACGCTGAAACGCCCCGCGAGGCGCTCCCGCAGCTCCCCGATCCCCTCCCCGGTGAGGGCGCTGACGCGCAGGACATCTATCCCCGCCCGGGTGTAGATGCCGTAGAGCTCGTCGGCGGGGTCCAGGTCGCGCTTATTGAGCACCACCAGCGTCCCGGCCCCGGCGTGGGCGGCGATGGCCGCCATGCGGTCGATGAGGTACGGCTCCGTCACCGGGACGACGTTGGCGGCCAGAATGACCATCTGGTCGATATTGGCCACGGCCGGGCGGGTGAAGCTGTTTTTCCGGGGCAGGATCTCGTCCAATGTCCCCTCCCCCGCGGCGGTGGGCGTGACCGCCACGCGGTCGCCCACCAGGGGCGTCAGCTTATCATAGCGCATCCGTCCCCTGGCGCGGCAGGTGAGGACGCCGGAGGGCGTCTCCACGTAGTAAAACCCGCTGAGGGCCTTGATCACCGTGCCGTCAACCACTGGGCTGGATCCCCTCTCCCTCTTCGTCGCCGGGGTCGGTCTCCGGCGGGCCGGAGGGCTCGGACTCCTCCGGGCCTGTCTCCGGGGGCGCTTCGGTGGCCGGCGGTGTCACCGGCGTGGTTTCAGGCGGCTGGGTCTCCGGCGGCTGGGTGGTGGCGGGGTCGGGGCCCAGGGAGATGTAAAACTCGACCACGCTCCCCAGGTCCAACTCGGTCCCGGTCTCGAAGTTCTGGTAGAAGACGCGCCCCTTGGGGACGGTGTCGTCATAGTCCTCCACCTTCCTGCCCACTAACCCGAAGGCCTCCAGCCGAGACATGGCGGTAGTCTCTGTCAGATTATAGAGGTCCGGTACCTTCACCTTGGACACCTCAGGGCCGCTGGAATAGGTGAGGTAGACGGACATGCCCGCCGTGAGCTCCGTACCCTTGGCGGGCACCTGCTCAAAGATGTACCCCTTGGTGTACTCCTCGCTGGCCACGGCCTCCAGATGGATATCCAGATTGAGATTCAGCCCCCGCAGCTGGCTGTCCGCCATGCGGTAGTCCTGATTGATGAAGTCCGGCATGTACTGCGCCTGACGGCCGGAGGAGACGGTGAGGGTGATGAGCTTCTTATTTTCCGAGGGCGTCACGGACCGGCCTGCCACGGGGTCCTGCTTGAGGATGTAGCCCACGGGATAATCGCTTGTCTCCTCCACCTTCTCAAAGCGGTAGTATTTCGTGTAATCCTCGTTGGAGGTGACCGTATCGAACATCTGTCCCACAAAGCCCGGGACGGTGATGGTGTCCGGTGTGGTGGGCATCAGCCAGTCCTTGATGGCGTAGTTCCACATGAACCAGACGATGAGCGCCAGGAGCGCGGCGATGCACAGGATCCCCACCAGCATGGTGGTCCGTCCCGAGCGCTTTCTGTTCTCCCGGTACTCCTCCGACGTGACCCGGGATCTGGTGGCGCCGTTGCCGCTGACGCGCCGGCGCACCCGCTCCGGCTCCGACACGGGCTTGACGGACACCCGGCGGGTGGCGTCGATGTCGTTGTCGGCCAGGGACGGGATGTTGGAGTAGTTGAAGCGCACCGAGGGGTTCTTGCGGAAGTCCTCCAGGTCCGCCAGCATCTCCGTGGCGGACTGGTAGCGGGAATTGAGGTTGGGGGACATGGCCTTCATGGTGATCTCCTCCAGCCCCACGGGGATGTTGGGATTGATCTCTCTGGGCTGGAGCGGGATGGAGCTGATGTGCTGGATGGCGATGGAGACGGCGGAGTCCCCCTCAAAGGGCAGGCGGGAGGTGAGCATCTCGTACATCACCACGCCCACGGAGTAGATATCGCTTCTCGCGTCCGCCGCGCCCCCCTTGGCCTGCTCCGGGGAGATGTAGTGGACGGACCCCAGGGTCTGCTGGGTGAGGGTATTCTGGGTGGTCAGAAGCCGCGCGATACCGAAGTCGGCCACCTTCACGTTGCCGTCCTTGAGGATCATGATGTTGTGGGGCTTGATGTCCCGGTGGATGATCCCGCGAGAGTGGGCGTGCTCCAGGGCCTTGGCGATCTGGGTGGTGAAGTGCAGGGCCTCCTTCCAGTTAAGGATCCCCTTGCGGTTTATGTATTGCTTCAGGGTGATGCCCTCGATAAGCTCCATGACGATATAGTCGACGCCCTCGGACCGGTTCACGTCGTAGACGGAGACGATATTGGGGTGGGAGAGCATGGCGACCGCCTGACTCTCCGCGTGGAAGCGCCGGCGCAGATCGGGGTCCTGGGCCATGTCGGCCTTGAGGATCTTGATGGCCACAAAGCGGTTGAGCCTGTGGTCCAGCGCCTTGTAGACCACGGCCATCCCGCCGGAGCCGATGCGCTCCAGGATCTCATAACGCTCGTCCAGCGTTCTGCCTATATACATGTCATCCATTGAAGTGACCTCCCAACATACTTTGGGGTTTTACGGCGCGGCGGCTCATCGTCTGAGCACCGCCACCGTCACGTTATCCGGCGCGCCGCGCTGGAGCGCCAGGTCCAAAAGCCTCTCCGCCACGTCCCCGGCGGCGGCGCACTCCATCTGGGCCGCCAGGATCTCCTCCTCCGTGACCTCGTTGGAGAGGCCGTCGGAACAGAGGATGAGGGCGTCGCCCTCCCGCAGGGCCACGGAGAAGAAGTCCGCCTCCAGCTCCGGCACCGTGCCCACGGCACGGGTAATGAGGTTCTTGCTGGGGTGTGTCCGGGACTGCTCCCGGGTGATGTCGCCCCGCCGGACCATGTCCTCCACCACGGAGTGGTCCCTGGTGACCTGTCGGATGGCGCCGGCGCTGACGTGATAGGCGCGGCTGTCGCCCACGTTCATCACCGTGGCGTCCTTATCCATGACGACGGCGGACACCATCGTGGTCCCCATCCCCCGGCAGTCGGGCTCCGTAAGGCTGAGCTTGTAGACGGCGCTGTTGGCCGCCCGCAGGGCGCCCTTCATGAGACTGCACACGGCGCCGGTGACCTTGGCGTTCAAAAGCCCCTCCTTGACCTCGCCGGCGAAGACCGTGGCGGTCAAAGAGCTTGCCACATTGCCGGCCCTGTGCCCGCCCATGCCGTCGCAGACGAGCATCAGCGCGCAGTCCTCGTCCTGGCTGTAAATATAGCAGGAATCCTGGTTCTCCTTTCGGACGATGCCCTTATCGGTCCTGGCCGAAAGCTCCATAGACCCACCTCATTTCCTCTCTCTTTCCCGGCGCAGCTGTCCGCAGCTGGCCTCGATATCCGGGCCCAGCTTGCGCCGCACCGTCACATTGATCCCCCGCCCCGTCAGCGTCGCCATGAACCGCCGCACCGTCTCCGGCGTGGAGGGCGAAAGCGCGCTCTCCGGCACGTCGTTTAGCGGGATGAGATTCACATGGCACCCGGTCCCGGCAAGCTTCTTCGCCAAAAGCTCGGCGTGGCGGGGCGTGTCGTTCACGTCCCGGATCATGGCGTACTCAAAGGATACTCGCCTTCCCGTACGGTCAAAGTACCGCCGGCAGGCGTCCAGCACCGCGTCCACGCCGTAGGCGCGGTTGACGGGCATGATCTTCGACCTCGTCTCGTCGTCCGGGGCGTGAAGGGATACCGATAAAGTCAATTGTAAATCAAACCCGGCCAGTTTGTCAATCTTTTCTGCCAAACCGCAGGTGGACAACGAAATATGCCGCATCCCGATGTTCAGGCCGTCCGGGTCGTTGACCAGCTTTAAAAACCGGATGGTGTTGTCAAAATTGTCCAGCGGCTCGCCGATGCCCATCATCACGATGTTGGAGATTTTAAGCCCGGAGTCGGACTGGGCGTACATCACTTGGTCGAGAATTTCCGACGCGGCGAGGTCACGCACCTTCCCTCCGATGGTGGAGGCGCAGAAGGCGCAGCCCATGGGGCATCCCACCTCGCAGGAGACGCACACGGTGTTGCCGTGCTCGTAGCGCATGACCACGCTCTCCACAAAGTTCCCGTCGGAAAGCCGCCAGAGGTACTTCACCGTCCCGTCAAGGCGGGAGACCTGCTTGCGCTCGATCTCCGGCACGGTGATGAAAAAGGCCCCGTCCAGCTTCTCCCGGAGGCTCTTGGGGAGGTTCGTCATCTCGTCGAAGGTCCTCACGCCCCGCCAGAGCCAGGTGAAGATCTGCTTTTCCCGGAATCCCGGCTCCCCCATGGCGGAAAGCCTTTCGGCAAGCTCGTCCCTCAAAAGGGATTTTATATCACACCGGTCCGTTTTTTCTGTCACTTTTTCCGCAGAACACATATAAAAAACCCGTCCGTTTGGCCCTCGAAGGGCAAGATGGTCCTCCTTCCCCCGCAAGGCCCGAAGGGCTCCGGCAGGGTGAAGGGCTCCGGCGCAAAATCCGTCCGCTCCCGCAAAAAGGCGTCCGCCACGTCGCCGTTTTCCCGCCGGAGAACGGTGCAGGTGGAGTAGACGAGCCGCCCGCCGGGCCTGACGTAATCGGCGCAGGTCCTCAGAATATCCAGCTGGATGGCGGGCAGGCGCTCTAAGTCCTCCGGCGCTTTGGCGCGGATCTCCGGCTTTTTGCGCACCACGCCGAAGCCGGAACAGGGCACGTCGCAGATGACCGCGTCGGCAAGGCCCGCAAGCTCCGGCCGCGCCTCCCTGGCGTCCCCGGAGGCGGCGGTCAAAATGGAGATGCCCAGCCTCTCCGCGCCGCTTTGCACCAGCGCGGCCTTTTTGGCGTGGATATCGAAAGCGAGGATTTTTCCCCGGTTTTCCATGGCCATGGCCGCGGCGAAGGACTTGCCTCCCGGCGCGGCGCACATATCGAGGACCGTGTCATGAGGCCTCACGCCGGCGGCGGACACCGCCATCCGCGCCGCCGGGTCCTGAATGTAGAAAAGGCCCTTTCGGAACGCCTCCAGCTCCCCGATGTCCCCGGTGTTGGAAAGCGTCAGCGCATCCTCAAAATAGGGGCAGGGCGTGACCTCTACCCCGGCCAGCGTAAGCTCCTCCGCCAGCTCCCGGGCGGTGGTCCGCAGGGTATTGACCTGGGCGGTGATGGGCGGCGTCTCGTTGTCGGCGGCCAGAATTTTTTCGCAGGCCTCCGGGCCGTACTCCTCCGTGAGCGCCCGCACCAGCCACAGGGGGTGACTATAGCGGATGGACAGGGCCTCCTCGGGGCTCTTCCCTTCGATGGGCGCGTCCTTTCCACTTTCGCAGACCCGCCTGAGGACGGCGTTCACCACCCCGGCGGCGTGGGGGGCGGTCTTCTTGGCAAGCTCCACGCCCTCGCTCACCGCCGCGCGGTCCGGCACCCGGTCCAGGAACAGGATCTGATAGGCGGACAGCCGCAGGATCTCCCTCACCGCCGGCGGCAGCTTTTTGAAGTTCGCCGCTTTGGAGGCGAGGACGTAGTCGAGATACAGTTCGTTCTGCAAAACGCCGTTGACGATCTTCGCCGCCAGCGCCCGCTCCCTGGGGTCCTCCGGCCCGTGATGGGCCAGCACCGCCTCCGGGCGGGCTCCCCGGGTCCTCACGGCCAACAGCGTCTCCAGCGCGGCTTGGCGGGCGTTCACAGGCATAGGGGATGCCCCCTCAGATACTCCCCCGCCGCCATCCGCCGGCCCCCCGGGGCCTGGAGCTGGGTGACGGTGACGGACCCGTCAAGCGCGGCAAGCTCGATGCCGTCCTTTCCCGCGCCGAGCACCGTCCCCGGCGGGGCGGAGACGGGCTTTTCCGTGTAAAAGGCTTTGAAAATTTTAAAGGTCACGCCCCCGATTTCCGCCGTGGCGACGGGCCAGGGGTCCATGCCGCGGATGTGGCTGACCACCAGCCTTCCGGGCTTGGCAAAGTCAATACGCGCCAGCTCCTTGGTGAGCGGCGGGGCGAAGGTGGCCTCCTGCTCGTTCTGCGGGACGCGGGGGACGTCCCCCTTCTCTATCGCCCGCAGTGTCTCGCACAGGAGCTGCGCCCCCAGGGGCGCGAGCCTGTCGAAGAGCTCCCCCGCCGTCTCCTCCGGGCCGATGGGGGTCCTTTTGACACCGATGATGTCCCCGGCGTCCAGAGCCTCGGCCATAAACTGGGCGGTGACGCCTGTCTCCGCCTCCCCGTTGACGACGGCCCACTGGATGGGCGCCGCGCCCCGGTATTTGGGCAGGAGCGAGCCGTGGATGTTGACGCACCCCAGGGGCGGCAGATCCAGAATGGCCTTGGGCAGGATGCGCCCGTAGGCCACCACGGCAATGACGTCCGGGGCAAGCTCCCGCAGGATTTTTTCCGCCGTGCCGTCCCGGAGCTTCACCGGCTGCCAGACGGGAATGTTGTGCGCCAGCGCCAGCGTCTTCACCGGCGGCGGCGTCAGGACCTGCTTTCTCCCCACGGGCTTGTCCGGCTGGGTGAAAACGCCCACCACGTCGAACCCGCCGTCAATCAGCGCCCCAAGCGCCGTCTCCGCGAAATCCGGCGTCCCCATAAAGCATACGCGCATATCAGTCTTCTCCCGTTCACAAATTGAGCGATACCGAGGCATTGTCCTCACACAATTGGTGGATCTCCCCGTCCTTTATGAGATACGCTTCCCCGTACAGCGTCTCGGATCCCCCGTCGATCACCACATAGCTTCCGTCGTTGAGCGCCACAAACGTATGGCCCATGCTGTCCGGAAGCGTGATATCCTCCATCAGCCGCAGGCCGTCCAAAGCCGAATCACGAAGGGCCTGATAGTGCGGGAATATATTGATCTTCGTGATGCCAAGCCCGTCGAGCCAGCGCTGATAGAGCGGGTCCACGGCCTCCCCCTCCAGTTCGGGGCCGGCATAAACGGCCTCCGCGCAGTTCATGGCCCCCGCGCTCCACGCCACGATCAGCCCCTTGAAGCCCGCCAGTCTTTCCCTGAGCCGAAGCTTTTTCAGGAAAAGATTCTGCGTGGGAACATGTCCTCCCGTCAAAACGAGGACGTCCATCTCCCCGATCCTCTCCACAATGTCCGGGTTTCTGTCATCGCACGCTTCCACGGACAAAACGCTCAGTCCGCTGAGCGCAAACGCTTCCTTCAAGCAAAAATGGATGCTGTCGTTTTTCTCAAAAGCACCGGGCGAAGCAAAAATGATCAGGACCCTGGCGCGATCGGGCCAATTTTGCCTCAAGGTCTCCAAAAGCCCGTTCGCCTTCAGCAGCGTTGACGGGACCCGCGTCCCGTTCGCCTTGATATAGCCGCCAAGCGCGCTCGTTAAGATCGCTTTCATCCCGCGGCTCACTTATCCCCGCTCATTTCCTGAAGCTCCTCCTCGGTCAAAAGGCGCTGGGCAAGCTCGGTAAAGAGGTGGCCGTCCAGGTGGTCCAGCTCGTGGCAGAAGCACCGGGCGGTGAGGCCCGTGCCCTCGCACTCAAAATCGTTGCCGTAGCGGTCCTGGGCCCGGACCTTCACATGCTCCGGGCGGGTGACGATGCCGTAGACGCCGGGGACGGAAAGGCACCCCTCCTGCCCCGTCTGCTCCCCGTCGCTCTCCACGATCCGGGGATTGATAAGCTCGATGATCTGCTCCTCATCGTTGAGCTCTTCCTTGTTGGTGTCCATCACCAGCACGGCCCGGCGCAAAACGCCCACCTGCGGCGCGGCCAGCCCCACCCCGCCGGCCTGCAAAAGCGTTTCCCGCATATCGTCCAGCAGAATGTGGAGCCGTTTATCAAAATCCACAACGGGCCGGGACTTCTTCAAGAGGATGGAGTCCCCTTCCTCGCGAATGTTACGTAAAGCCATATCGAATCTCCTTTATCTCAAGAGGTCAAATCACTCCAGTGGGTCCGGGTCGGCGTAGACGGTGAGGTTCCGGCTCTCCCGGTCGGCGCGGAAGGCGCGAAGCTGGGCGCGGATGACCTCCCGTGCCCGGCGGTCGTTTTGGAGGGCCAGGGTCAGCTTGTAGCGGTAGCGGTTGTTGACCTTGGTGATGCCCGCCGGGGCGGGACCCAGGACCTCGGCGTGTGGCCCGAAGGCCCGCTTGAGGGCCTCGGAAAGCCGCACACAGCCCCGCAATACCTCCGCCTCCTGCAAACCCGTGACGGTGACGGTGACCATGTCGGAGGCCGGTGGGACGTTCAGGAGCATCCTGGCGCGGATCTCGTGGTCGTAGAAGGCCATGTAGTCCTGCCGCGCGGCCATCACAAGCACCGGATTGTCCGGCGTCAGCGTCTGGAGGACGGCGCGGCCCTCCTTCTCGCCCCTGCCGGACCTTCCCACCACCTGGGTGATGAGGGAGAAGGTGCGCTCGTGGGCGCGGAAGTCCCCGGCGTAGAGGGACTGGTCGGCGGAGATCACCGCCGCCAGGGTGACGTTGGCGAAGTCGAGCCCCTTGGTGACCATCTGCGTCCCCAGCAGAATAGGCACCCGCTCCCGCTGGAATTTGCTCAACAGCGCCTGGTGGGACCCGGCGCGCTGGACCGTATCCGTGTCCATGCGGACGATGCCCACGCCGGGAAAAAGCTCTTTAAGCTCCTCCTCCAGCTTCTGCGTGCCCACGCCCACGAATTTAAGCCGTCCGTGGCACTGGGGGCACTCCTCCGGCACCGGCTGGGACCAGCCGCAGTGGTGGCACCGAAGCCGCCGGCCCACGGAGTGGTACGTCATGGACACCGAGCAGTTCCGGCACTCAAAGGTGTAGCCGCACTCCCCGCACATAACGAGGCTTGACGCCCCCCGGCGGTTCAAAAAGAGGATGCTCTGTTCCCCGCTTGCGAGATTTTTGGAAAGCTCCTCCCGCAAAACGCCGCTGACGGCGGTGTCGCTGCCGCTTTTGAGCTCCTCGCGCATATCGGCGAAGAGCACCCGCGGCAGGGGCTGGGTGTTGTAGCGTTCCGAGAGGGTGAAGAGGCTGTATTTCCCCGTCCTGGCGGCGTACATGCTCTCCACGCTGGGGGTGGCGGAGCCGAGGACGAGAAGGGCGTCATTTTTGACGCACCGGTATTTGGCCACATCCCTGGCGTGATAGCGGGGGGCGTTTTCGGACTTATAGGTGTGCTCCTGCTCCTCGTCGATGACGACGAGCCCGAGATCGGTGAGCGGCGCGAACACCGCCGAGCGGGTGCCGATGACCACCTTCACCTGCCCCTTGCGGATGCGCTTCCACTCATCGTACCGCTCTCCCACGGTGAGGGAAGAGTGGAGGACAGCGATGTCATCCCCGAAGTGGGAGGAAAAAATGTGGAGAAGCTGGGGCGTCAGGGCGATCTCCGGCACCATCACGAGGGCCGTGCGGCCCATTTTAAGGGTCTCCCGCACCAGCCTTATATAGATGCTGGTCTTTCCGGAGCCCGTGACGCCGTAAAGAAGCGCCGCCCCGGCCTGCCGCTTTTTTAAGAGCGCCAAAAGCCCTTCAAAGGCCCTCTCCTGCTCGCCGTTCAGGACGATCTCCGGGGCGCGTTCCCCGGCGTTGATGACCGGCCGGCGGTAGACCTCCCGCAGGGAAAATTCCAAAAAGCCCTGCTTTTCCAGGGCGTTCAGGGTGGACTGGTTGGTGCCGGTGAAGGCCAGGATGTCGGACACCGGCGCTTCGCCGATGCCGGCCAGCAGCTCCAGGATCTCCGACTGCCTTGGCGAGCGCAGCCGCTTGTGAGCGGCGGCGTCCAGCGCCTCCTCTCCGGAGACGGCGAGGGCGGCGAACTTTTGCACCTTGTCCCCCACCCGCCGGCCGGCATCGGTGAACCACATCCCCGCCGGGAGCATGGCCCTGGCGGCCTCGTAGAGGGTGCAGAAGAACCGGTCCCGCACCCAGAGGGCGAGCTTCAGCATCTCCTCCGTGAAGACGGGCTCCTCGTCCAGGACCCCCTCCACGCATTTGAGCTCCCGCCGTTCCCCCTCCTCCTCCAGCGCCAGGACCACGCCCTCGGAGCGCTTGTTGCCCCGCCCGAAGGGGACGGTACAGCGCACGCCGGGCACGCATTTCTCCGCCAGCGCCTGTGGCACCGCGTAGTCATAGGGCTTGTCGATGGAGGGGATCGCCGCCGCCACGGCGATCTTCGCGATCGTCCTTCCCACCGAAGATCAGAGGGTCGCGGTGAGCTTTCCCTGGGCGATCTCGTTGATGGCCATGGAGACGGGCTTCTCGTCTAAGGGGATGCCGTGGGTCTCGGCGTCCAGGGAGATCTCCCGCGCCCGGTGGGCGATGACGTTCACCAGGAGGTAGCGGCTGTTGTTGACCTGCTTCAAAAGCTCAGGCATAGTGGGATAGAGCATCATTTCAAAAACTTCCTTTCAATCTTCCGTAATATGGCTTGCTTCTATGATGGACAAAAGCTCCCCGGCGGCGCGGCGGTAATCGTCGTTGACCACCACGTAGTCGTACTTTTCGGCCTCCAGGAGCTCCGATTTGGCTGTTTCCAGGCGAAGGCGGATCTTCTCCTCGCTGTCCGTGGCGCGGCCGCGAAGGCGCCGCTCCAGCTCCTCTAAGCTGGGCGGGGCGATGAAGACGGACACCGCCTCGGGCATCCGCTCCTTCACCTGGCGGGCGCCCTGGACCTCGATGTCCATGATGACGTCGAAGCCCTCCGTAAGCTTCTCCTCCACCGGCGCCCGGGGGGTGCCGTAGGAGCATTTGGCGTAGCGGGCGTGCTCCAAAAGCTCGCCGCGCTCCACCATCCCGTCAAATTTTTCCTCAGTGAGGAAGAAATATTCCACCCCGTCCGTTTCCCCCGGCCTCGGGGCGCGGGTGGTGGCGGATACGGAGAAGTAGAGCTTCTCCCGCCGCCTGAAGACCTCCCCCAGCACCGTGCTCTTGCCCGTGCCGGAGGGGCCGGAGACGATGAACACATGTCCCTTACCCATCCTCAAGCTCCTCCTTCTCCTCCTCGCCCCGGTCGGGCTTGCCCGCCAAGCGCCCGGAGACCGTCTCCGGCTGGAGGGCGGAGAGGATCACATGGGCGCTGTCGCAGACCACCACGGCCTTCGTCTTGCGCCCGTAAGTGGCGTCGATGAGGCTCCCCCGCTCCCGGGCATCTGTGATGATGCGCCGGATGGGCGCGGAATCGGGGCTCACCACGGCCACGATCCTGGCGGCCGCCACCATATTGCCGAAACCGATGTTCACAAGTCTCATAGGTCACTCCACATTCTGGATCTGCTCCCGGATCTTCTCGATCTCGGACTTCAGGTCCACCACGATTCGGGCCATCTGGAGGTCGTTGCCCTTGGAGCCGATGGTATTGGCCTCCCGGTTGAACTCCTGCACCAGGAAATCCAGCTTGCGCCCCACGGGCTCGTCCGACTCGATGAGCTCCCGAAGCTGGGCGATATGGCTGTGAAGGCGCACCGTCTCCTCCGCCACCGCCGTCTTGTCGGCGAAAATGGCGGCCTCGGTGACAAGGCGCGTCTCGTCCACGGACCTGTCCTCCAGGATCTCCCGCAGCCGCGCCTCCAGCCGCTCCCGGTACTCCCGCACCGTCTGGGGCGAGCGCTCCTCGGCAAGGCCCACCAGGCGCTCCGTCTCGTCGGCCCGGGCGGCGATGTCGTCGTGGAGACGCCGGCCCTCCCTGGCCCGCATGGCGTTGAAATCCTCCAAAGCCCGGCCCAGGATCTCCTGAAGGTCCGCGCCCAGCCTCTCCATATCCGTCTCCCGCCTTGTCACCGTCAGCACGTCCTGCATCCGGGACAGGTTGACGGCGGTGACGTCCGGCTCGATGCCGTACCGCTCCGCCAGCTCCCGAAGGGCCGCCATATACGCGTCCGCCACGGGGGCGTTCACGGCGATGACGGTGTCGTCGGCGGCGGAGGCGTCGACGGTGACGGTGACGTCCACCTTGCCGCGGGAGATGGATTTCTGCACCCGCGCCTTGACGGCGTCCTCCAGACACGTATAGACCCGGGGGATGCGCACGGAGCAGTCGAGAAAGCGGTTGTTGACGCTGCGCACCTCCACGGTGATCCCCAGCTTGTCGGAGATCCCCTTGGCGCTGCCGTAGCCGGTCATGCTCTTGATCATAGTCACACTTCCAAATTCATTTGATTTTAGGATGGATCCGCCCCATATACGCCCCGATGGCGCGGGAGACGGCGATATCGAAAAGGACGAAGACAGCGTTGCCGAGAAGATAGAGGATTGCCTTACCGAATCGGACGTTAGAGAGGTCGAAAACCGTCATTTTCAGGGCGAAGAGCGCCACGGTCAGGGCGGCGTTAAAGAGGAGGAGCTTGACGCACCACTCCAAAAGCCGGCTTTTCGGCTTCTCCGCCAGGGACTTGACCACGGGGTAGGCCCCGAAGAAGACGGCGTAGAGCAGCGCCAGATTCTTGGAGGGCGCGATAAGAAGCCCCAGCACGCTTCCCCCCATCCAGACGAAAAGCCCGCCGGGAAGGCCGTACTCCACCACGGCGGCCACGCCGCAAAGGCTGGCAAGGCCGAGAAACCCCAGCTGGCCCGTGGGCAAAAGGGCGGCCAGGTAGATGAACGCCACGGCCAGCGCCGTGAACACGGCGGTGAAGGCCACACGCCGCGCCGTTTTGTTTCTCCTCATAGGCTCACCGGCCGCAGCCGCCGCACATCATGTTCGCGCACATCATGGCGGTACACATATCGCACATATCCATTCCCTGTCCGGCCGGGGGTCCGTAGCCCGTCTGGCGGTAGGGGGCGTTCATCTGGCTCGCCATCTGGAGGGCCTGGCGGTACTCCATGTTGCCCGGGTCCATGGCGCAGGCCCGCTGGAAGAAGCTCCTGGCGTCGTCCAGCCACCCGCGCTTATAGTTGAGGCTCCCCATGAGGAAGTTCCACTCGGCGTCCCGGGCGGAGCAGGCGTTCAGCAGCTGCTCGGCGTACTGGAGGTTTCCCTGGTTGATGGCCTGCCGGATGGCGGCGTAGTTCCCCGTCCCCTGATAGGCCGAGCCGCCGGAGGAGTATCCGGAGGAATAGCCGCTCTGGGCGCCTGCGGCGTTCTTGCGGGACTTGGTGATGATGTCGTAGGCCTCGTTGATCTCCTTCATCTTCTCCTGGGCAAGGTCCGCCAGGGGGTTGTCCACATAGTTGTCCGGGTGATATTTCTTCGCAAGCTCCCTGTAGGCGCGCTTGACCTCCTCGTCGGAGGCGTTTTGGGGGATGCCCAGGGTCTTGTAGGGGTCGGTCATGGTTCACTCTCCGTTCCGCCGGTCAGTCTCTCCGGCTCTTTTGGAAGTCCAGGCTTTCTCACGCGGTACGTCCCGTCCAGGACCTCACGGATCATCCTCGGGATGCCGAGGTAGACGATGTTCTCCGTGACGGGCGTCCAATACCCCGCCGGCAGGAGCTCAAAGGCCGCGGCGGCCAGCCGGTCCGAGCCCATGAGGGTCGCGAGCACAGCCTCCCTTGCCTCGTCGGTGGGTTTTCCGTCCGTAAGGCCGAATCTGGCGGCCACGGGGTTATACTCCCCTTTCCGGAAGTCCTCCCCAAGGTCGGCCCAGGCGTCGGCGATATAGACGATCCGGCCCACGTGATATAAAAGCTCATGAAGGGGCCTTCTGGCGTCCTCGCCGGCCTCCTCGGCGGCGGAGGCCAGGAGCGCGGCGAACTTGTCCGCCGTGGCGTCGAGGCTTTCACACCCCGCCTTTTCCAGCCCGTAGAGGGCGGCGAGCTCCCGGCGCACCGTTTCGTCAAAGTCCGGCCTTGCCGCGGCGGCTTTATGATAGGCGCGCCGCAAAAACGCCCCTGCCAGCCGGAATCCCAGCCTTTTGAGGCCCCGGCTGTCCTCCGCCCCGTCCTCCAGCTTCCGGTAGGTCAGGATGACGCTCATGTCCGCCGCGGCGCCCAGCGCAGGGGAGGCGGCGCAGACGCACCGGCGGCGAAGGGGATGGACCGGACACCGGCGCAGCCAGTAGGCGCACGTTTCCTCGCCCCCCGCAAGCAGGGCGGCGAGAAAGACGAAATCGTAGTTGAGGATCATGCGCCCTCTAAGCCCGTACCGGCGGCCCAGCTCATGGCAGAGCCCGCAGTAGAGGGCGCGGAAGCGCTGATACTCCCGGACCTTCAGCTCGGGAAGCTCCGGCGTCACATATCCGAACATCAGCTGATAAAGACGTTGACCTTGTACTCGCCCACCGGGTCCACCGTGGGGAAGCTGTCTACATAGACCCTGGCGGGGACCTCAAAGTTCCCCTTGCGTCCCTGGTAATCGGTAAGGTCCGCCACCACGCGGATGTTCTCCGGCATCACCTGTTCGATGACGTCCTCGAAGCCCCGGATGGTCACGGACATGGACTCGTTGAGGACCTCCACGGAGTCGCCGGCGACGCTGTTCCGGCAGCCGATGTTGACGGTGTCCAGGCGCCTTATCCCGATGGTCGGGTCCTGGATGGTGATGTTCACTCTGGCGGTGGTGATGCCGCTGAGGTTGTCGGTGTTGTTGGGGATGCGGATCTGGTAGTCCTCGTCATAGGCGGTGGTGAAGCTCCTCAGGTCCACGGTGCCCAGATTGATGACGTTCAGCCCCTCCAGCACCTCCGGGTCGCCGGAGAGCCGGATGGTGGCAGGCGATATGTCGATGCTGATGTTCTTATCGGTGACGGTCTGCGTCTCCACGATGTCGATCTCCAGCGCCACGTCCTTGACCATCAGGAGATTCTGTGTGAAGTGGACCGTGTCGGCGGTGACGAAGGTGATACCGGCCTTCTCCGGGTCGATGACGCTGCCGTCGGCCCCCAGGAGCTCAATGGGCACCTCCTTGGTGACGGATTTGGCCAGGTTTTCCCAGCTCAGGATGGCCCTGGCGCTGTCGATCCTTGCAATGGCGGCCTCGGTGCCCTCCACGGTAACGGAGTCCATGGACAGGATAGGCGTGGCGGCCATATAGTTCTCCGCCACGGAGCCCTCAAAGCTCGCCTTGACCTGGAGGGTCTTGGTGGCCAGACGCTCCACCGTCACCCCCACCGTCGGGATCGAGACCCGGTCCACGGTGATGGTGCCGGTATTCTCGTAGATAAGGTCGTACTCCAGCGCGTGGGTGCCGGTGGGCTCGGAATACTTGAGCACGTCGGTGAGATCCACCGTCGCCCGGACCTCCATATCCCCCACCTTGGATATGTCCCGGATACGCCCGCCAAAGTAGACGGTGAGCTCCCGGGCGTCGATGTTGGAGACGATGAGGTCATAGTCCCGCAAAAGCTCCTCCCCGGTGAACTCGATGGGCACGCTGTCCACCTCCATGGGCTCCTCCAGCATGGGGTTGCCCACGTAGACCACATACGTCCACAGGGCGATGGAGATAGCGATGGAGAAGATGATGTAGAGGATCTTTTTACCCTTTTGTCCGCTCATATCATTCACCTGCCCGCTTCTTGCCCCGCTGGGCGATCTTATCCTTCACGCGCGCGAAGAAGCCGCGCTTCTCCTCCTGCTGGGGCATGAGCTCCTGCCGGAGGAGCTTTTCGAAGGTCGCCGGCGACAGGCCCCGCTTGATGATGCCCTCCATGGCCACGGAGATGTCCCCCGTCTCCTCGGAGACGATGGCCACCACCGCGTCACTGCGCTCGCTCATGCCGATGCCCGCCCGGTGGCGCATCCCCAGGTCCCGGCTGATGTTGGCGTTGCCGGAAAGGGGCAGCATACACGCCGCGCCCGCGATACGCCCGTCCCGGATGATGACCGCCCCGTCGTGCAGGGGCGCCTTGTCGAAAAAGAGGTTTTTCAAAAGCTCCGCCGCCGGGGAGGCGTCCACGATGGTGCCGGTCTTGATGTAGGACTCCAGGTTGATGTCCCGCTCAAAGACCAGCAGCGCCCCGGTGCGGCTGCGGGACATATCCGAGCAGGCCAGCACCGTCTGGGTGATGGCGTTTTCGATGCTCTTCGTCTTCACCGGGTGGCCGAAGATGTCCTTAATACTGCCGCCCACCTGCTCCAGGATGCGCCTGAGCTCCGGCTGGAAGAGGACGATGATGATGATAAGCCCCATCTCAAAGGTATTGCCCAGCAGATAGGACACCACCGGCAGGTCCATCATCGTGGTGATGATCATGACGATCACCAGAATGAGGATACCCTTCACCACGTTCATGGAGTTGGATTTTGAGAAAAAGGAGATGAGCTTGTAGACCAGAAACGCCACAATGGCCATGTCCAGAATATCCGATGGCCTGATGGTCGCTATAAAGTTTTTGATAAACATGGCCAGCTCGTCCAGCTTGCCCATAGCCCGCACCGCCTTCCGTAAAGTGTCCGTGACCCCGGCAGACCTATTTTTCTAAATTACCATTATACTATAACCGCCCGTTTTTGGCAATCATTTTATGAAAAAAATGCTTGTCCTCCCGACGGCGGCGGGGCCGCCGGCCTCAGCGCCCCCTCGCCGCCGCCTCCGCGGCGTTCAGGAAGGCGTCCACCTCGCTTTTGGTGTTGAAGGCGGAGACGGAGGCCCGCACGGTGCCGCGCCGCAGGGTCCCCACGGTCCTGTGGGCCAGTGGCGCGCAGTGGAGGCCCGCCCGGACGGCAAACCCGGCCCGGTCCAGCCGCTCCGCCATTTCCTCAGCGGGAAGCCCCGGTACCTCAAAGGACAGCACCCCCGCCTGGCGCTCCGGGTCCCGGACGGCGAAGACGCGCACGCCGGGGACGGCCTTCAGGCCCTCGGCCATCCGCCGGATGAGCCCCCGCTCGTGGTTACCGATGGTCCTCACCCCCGTGCGCAAAACGAACTCCAGCCCCGCCGAAAGCCCCGCGATCCCCGGCATATTGTGGGTCCCGGCCTCCAGCATATCCGGTAGATAGTCCGGCATATCCGGGTTTTTCGAGTCGCTCCCGCTGCCGCCGTAGAGAAGCGGCTTCGCCCTCCCGGAGGCGATGAGCAGGCCCGTCCCCTGGGGGCCGTAAAGGCCCTTGTGCCCCGGCATGGCGATGAAGTCCGCCCCCAGCGCCTCGCAGTCCACCGAAAGCGCCCCGGCCGACTGGGAGGCGTCCACGATAAGCGGCACGTCCCGCTCCCGGCACAGCGCCGCGACGGCCTCCGCCGGCAGGATGAAGCCGAAGACGTTGGAGACGTGGTCGATCACCACGGCCCTGGTGTTCCGGTCGATGAGCCGGTCAAAGGCCCTCACCGTCTCCTCCGGCTCAAAGACCGGCCCGTCCGCCACACGGATGTCCGCCCCCAGGGCGTGGAGGGGCCGGAGGACGCTGTTGTGCTCGTAGCCGGAGATGACCACCCGGTCCCCCGGCGAAACAAGGCTCCGTATGGCGATGTTGAGCCCGTGGGTGGCGTTGAAGGTCACGGCGACGCGCTCCGGGTCCTCCACGTGAAAAAGCCGCGCCGCCCTCTCCCGGCACTCAAAGAGCTTCTCCGAGGCCGCCATGGCCAGCCTGTGCCCGCCCCGGCCGGGGCTGGTGTATTGCTCCAGCGCCAGGGCCACCGCCTTCTTCACGGCGGCGGGCTTTTGAAAGGTGGTGGCGGCGGCGTCCAGGTAGATCACACCGGCACCTCCTCGTAGCCCCCGGCGGCGGGCCGGTAGACGCGCCTGGGCGGGAGCTTGGCGGCGGCCAGAACGCTCATGGCCCGGCTCAGCACGCGGCCGGGGATACGCACGGCGTAGCCGCAGCCCTCCCGGGACATATTCTGGGGCGTGCGGATGATGATATTCTGTACGCCGGCCGCCGTCAGCGCCCGGGAGACCCTCTGGGCGTAGGTCAGCGACCGGCAGGTGAGATAAAGGCTATCCATAAAAACGATCCTCCCGGAAGGTTGTGAAGCTTAGTTCCATCACATCCTATGCCGGGAGGACCGGAATGTTTATAGATTTTTGATCCGCGGCGTCTCCGTCAGAAGCGCCACGGCGTGGGCGGCGATGCCGGGTCCGTCGGTGAAGCCCAGCCCCTCCTCCGTGGTGGCCTTGACGCTGACGCGGTCGATGGGCACGCCCATGTTGTCCGCCAGGGTCTGCCGCATCCGCTGGATATAGGGCGAAAGCTTGGGACGGCTCACCACGATGGTCACGTCGGCGTTGCCCAGGGCGTAGCCCCTCTCGGCCAAAAGCCGGGTGACGCGGCGCAGAAGCTCCATACTGCTCACGCCCCGGAAGCGCTGGTCCGTGTCCGGGAAATACCGCCCGATGTCCCCCAGCGCCGCCGCGCCCAGCAGGGCGTCCATCAGCGCGTGGGCGGCCACGTCCGCGTCGGAGTGGCCCAAAGGCCCGGCCTCGGAGGGGACCTCCACCCCGCACAGCACGCAGGCCCGCCCCGGGACCATTCTGTGTACGTCGTACCCGTGCCCGATCCTCATTTCGTCAACCTCTCCTCCACGATGGCCTCCGCCAGCTTCAGATCCAGCGGCCTTGTGATCTTGATGTTCTCATGGGAGCCCAGGGACAGCGCCGGGGAGATGCCGATGGCCTCCGCCGCGCCGCAGTCGTCGGTGATCTCCAGCTTTTTGAGTTTGGCGTTGTGGAGCGCGGCCTTCAGCACCTCGGCGGAGAAGACCTGGGGCGTCTGGACGGCGAAAAGGCTCTTGCGGTCCGGCGTCTCGGTGACGAAGCCGTTTTTGCACGCCTTCACCGTGTCCGTCACTGGCACCGCCGGACAGGCGGCGTGATACTTATAGGCTTTCCGGAAGGCGTCCTTGACGATATCCTCGGTGACCAGGGGCCTTGCGGCGTCGTGTACGCCTATGTACTGCGCCCGGGGGTCGGCCTCGCCCACGCCGATAAGGACGGAATCGAGGCGCGTTTCCCCGCCCCGGACGATCTTGGTGGCCTTGGCGATCTCCAGCTCCGCGCACAGGTCCGCGATGGGGACGATGGACTCCTCCCTGGTCACCACCACGATCTCGTGGATATTCTCGCACTTCTGGAGCGCCCGCAGGGTCCACCCGATCACCGGAAGCCCCCGGAGAGAGGCAAAAAGCTTGTCCTCCCCCTCCATGCGCTCCGACGAGCCGGCGGCGGCCACGACCACCGTCCCGAAGGGCAGGTCGTTCCACGTCGCCGCCCGCTTGACCACTTTTCCCACGATCTTCTTCACGCCCATAAATCGCACCTCATCTTAAAGATATGAAAGCCTGACCAAATCATTCGCAAGATAATTCACAAGCGGCAACAAAAGTTGCCGCTTGGATGTTTTTTCCGCAGGGCCGGCGCCGGTCTTTTATTCCTGAGGCATATCCTCAGGAGCGGGGGGATTCTCGGTGTCGTAGACAACGGCGGGGGCGTCGTCCTCCTCGGGCTCGGGCTGGGCCGGCGCGGCGACGTCGGCCTCGGAGAGGGCGCGGATGGACAGGGAGACCTTCTTGTTCTCGTTGTCGATGTTGATGATCTTGGCCTTGACGATGTCGCCCTCGGCCAGCACATCCTCGGGCTTGCCGATACGGCGGTCCGCGATCTGGGAGATGTGGATGAGGCCGTCCACGCCGGGGACGATCTCCGCGAAAGCGCCGAAGGTCATGAGCTTGACGATGCGCACCTCGGCCACGCTGCCCACGGCGTAGGTGCTGGTGAACTTCACCCAGGGATTCTCGTTGGGGTCCTTGTAGCCCAGGGAGATCTTCTTGGTCTCCTTGTCGAAGGAGATGACGTAGACGTCGATCTCGTCGCCGACCTTCAGCACGTCGGAGGGCTGATGGATGCGCTTCCAGCTGAGCTCGGACACATGGACCATGCCGTCCACGCCGCCGATGTCCACGAAAGCGCCGTAGCTGGTGAGGGACTTGACCGTGCCGTGATAGCGCTTGCCCACCTCGATCTCGTTCCAGGTGGCCTCGGCCTTGGAGCGGCGCTCCATGACGGCCACGTCGCGGATGGAGCCCACCACGCGCTTGCGGGGCTGGTTGACCTCGCGGATGACGAGCCTCACCTTGCGCTTGACAAGCTCGGTCATGGGTGCGTCCTTGGGAAGGCCGGACTGGGAGGCGGGCACGAACACCCGCACGCCCTTGCAGTTGACGACCACGCCGCCCTTGTTCTCCTCCACCACGATGCCTTCCAGAATGGCGCGGGAGGCGCGGGCCTCCACGATGCTGTCCCAGTTCTTGGCGGAGTCAAGGCGCTTCTTGGAGAGCATGACGGTGCCCTCCACGTCGTTGACGCGCATGACATAGGCTTCGATCTCGTCGCCCACATGGATGGCGTCGGCGACGTTCACGCCGGGCTCATCGGTGAACTCCGAGATGGGAATATATCCGGACTGCTTGGTGCCCAGATCGACTGAGATCTCGGTCTGGGTAATGGACGCAATGACGCCGCGGACCTTCTCCCCCGTATGTAAGGTTTTGATGGAACGCTCAAGCAGCTCTTCAAAGGAGGCCTCCCCCTCGGGCGCCTCCGGTGCGGTCTGCACGGGCTCAGCCGCGGGGGCCTCGGCCTCCTGCACGGCGTTCTCTACGACGGCCTCCGCCGCCACGGGTACTTCTTCGACTGTCTCCACAGTCTTGTTCTCGTCACACATCTTCCTGTTGACCTCCTTAATGATCCACTCTGGTGTGGAGGCGCCGGCGGTCACGCCCACGCGCTTTGCTCCCCGCAGGGCTTCGGTGTCCAGCTGAGAGGCATTCTCGATGAGAAGGACCCTCCCGCAGGACTCCGCCGCGACCCGGGCCAGCTTGGCCGTATTGGCGCTGTGCCGTCCGCCTATTACGATCATCGCGTCGACCTCGGCGGCGATTTTTCGCGCCTCCGCCTGCCGGTTTGATGTCGTATTGCATATTGTATCAAAAACTTCGAGGTTTGTACACTGTTTTTTCAGGATTTTAACACAATTTTCAAAACTTTTTCTCTCGCCGGTGGTCTGAGAGACGACTGTAAGCGGTTTTTGGGCCGTTTCCGGGTGCTCGGCAAGCCATTTTTCCGCATCCTCCGACCCCTCCAGCACCTGCGCGCCGCCGCCAAAGGCCGCCACGGCCCGCACCTCCGGGTGCTCGCGCTGTCCGATAATGAGGACCTCCCGGCCCTGGCCCCGCTTTTCCCGCACCAGCCGGTGGATGCGCGCCACGTCGGGGCAGGTGGCGTCGATGACGGGGCACCCCATGGCCGCGAGCCTTTCATAGACCTCCGGCCCCGCGCCGTGGCTGCGGATGATGACGCGCTCGCCGGGAATGAGCTCGTCGACGCTCTCCACGGTACGCACGCCCTTTTCCCGAAGCGCGCGCACCACGTCGTCGTTGTGGATGAGCGGCCCCAGGCACGCGCAGGGACCCTGAGCGGCGGCCTCCTCGGCCATGTTCACGGCCCTGCGGACGCCGAAGCAGAAGCCGGCTGTTTTGGCGATGACGGTCTCCACGCTCACGCCCTCCCCGGTTCCATCCTAGTATGCCCCAAAGCCGCGATCTTATCCATCAGCTCGTCCGCCACGCGCTCCAGCTCCTCGCCCTTGAGCCGCCCCATGGCCTTCACGTCGATGGGGTCCCCCACGATGATGGGGTTGCGGCGGAAAAACTTCTTTTTCCGCGGGATGAACATAGGCACCAGCGGCACGCCCATCTTCTGGGCGATGCGCACCGCCCCGGCCTTGGGGCTGACGGCCCCGTCCTCGGTGGAGCGCGTTCCCTCCGGGAAGATGCCCAGCTTGTTGCCGGCCTTGAGGACATTGAGGGCGTTTTTCATGGCCTCCATATCCGCCATGGCCTCCCGGTCCACCGGGAAGGTGCCGATGTGCCGCAGGAGAAAGCCCAGGGGCTTGAAGCGGAAGAGCTCCTTTTTCGCCATGAGGCACAGGTGCTCCCGCCAGGGCACGGCGAAGGCCATGTAGAAGGGGTCGGTGAAGCTGGAGTGGTTGGCGCAAATGACCGCCGGCCCCGCCGGCAGCTTCTCCCGATGTACGATCCGGAAGGGCTTGAAAAGCCACACGAACGCCATCACGATGGCCCGCAGGAACACATAGAGCCCGTAGGTCGGGTCCCGGCGCTTTTCTTCCTTTTTTTCTTCGTCAGCCATGGCTCTGCCTCTTTTTCACGGTGTCCAGAATGAGCTCCAGGCTCGCCTCCAGATCCAGCTCCGTGGTGTCGCACATCACCGCGTCCTCCGCCGGCCGCAGGGGCGCCAGGGCGCGGCCGGAGTCGTTTTTGTCCCTGGTCTCCACGTCCCGCAGGACGTCCTCCAGCGCCACGTCCATTCCCTTTTCTCTCAGCTCCCGCCAGCGCCGGTGGGCCCGCTCCCGGGGCGAGGCGGTGAGGAATATTTTGACATTTGCCTCCGGGAGGACGACGGTGCCGATGTCCCGCCCGTCCATGATCACGTCATAGCGCCGCGCCATGTCCCGCTGGGTGTCCAGCAAAAAGGCCCGCACCGGCCCCAGGGCGGAGACCGCCGAGGCCGCCATGGACACCTCCGGCGTGCGGATGAGGTCGGAGACGTCCTCGCCGTTCAAGATCATCCGCTGGACCCCCGCGCCGTCGTAGCGCATTTCGATGCCGATCTCCGGCAGGAGCGCCGCCACGGCCTGCTCGTCGTGTACGTCCGCCCCGTGCCGCAAAGCGTAGAGCCCCACGGTGCGGTAGAGCGCGCCGGTGTCCACGTAGATGTACCCCAGCTTTTTCGCCGCCATCCGCGCCAGGGTCGATTTCCCCGCCCCGGAGGGGCCGTCAATGGCGATAGCCGTATGTCCCATAGCTTACTCCTTTCCCGCCGCCATAGCCGCCGCGTAAGCGGTGGACCAGGCGATCTGCAGGTTGAATCCGCCGGTGTAGGCGTCCAGATCCAGGACCTCCCCGGCAAAATAAAGCCCCTTCACAAGCTTCGACTCCATGCTTCTCGGGTCGACCTCCCGCACGTCCACGCCCCCGGCGGTGACGATAGCCTCCTCCACGGGCCGCGCCCCGGCGATGCGCACCGGGAAGGATTTGAAAAGCCGCACAAGGCCGCGCCGCTGCTCCTTTGTGACGGAGTTGACCTTCGTCTCCGGCGGGATGCCGGAGCGCTCCACCAGCACAGGGATCATGCTGCGGCCGGCAAGGTCCGTGAGGGCGTTTTGGAAATCCCGGTTCTTGTACTTCTCAAAATCCCGCAAGATCCGTTTATCCAGCGTCTCCTCGTCCAAAGCGGGCTTTAAGTCGATATACACGGTGTACCGGTTGCGTTCAAAGTCCCGCATATGCGCCGAGGCCGAGAGCACTGTGGGCCCGGAGAGGCCGAAATGGGTGAACAGCAGCTCCCCGAAGTCCTCGTAGACCTTCCTCCCGTCCCCATCCTCCACCCGGAGGCCCACATTTTTGAGGGCGAAGCCCTGCATCCGCCCGCAGTCCTCCCCCTCCGCCACTAAGGGCACGAGGCTGGGCCGGGGCGGCACGACGGTGTGGCCCACCGCCTTCGCCATCCGGTAGCCGTCCCCGTCGGACCCCGTTGCGGGGTAGCTGAGACCCCCCGTGGCGACCAGGATACGGGGGGTAGGAAGGGTCCCGGAGGCCGTTCGGACCCCCCTGACACACCCCTCGGAGACCATGATATCCAGGGCTTTTTCGTGGACGAGCTTCACTCCGCCGGCCCCGCAAAACCGCCGCAGGGCCTCGCAGATGTCCTGGGCCCTGTCGGATACCGGGAACACCCGGTTCCCCCGCTCCACCTTCAAGGGCACGCCCAGGCTCTCAAAAAGCTCCATCACAGCGCTTGGCGGGAAGGCCGTCACGGCGCTGTAGAGGAACTTCCCGTTTCCGGGGATATTGGCCACCACCTCCCGGGGGGAGGCGGCGTTCGTGACGTTGCACCGCCCCTTGCCGGTGATGCCCAGCTTCCGGGCGGTGTGGGCCGTTTTCTCCAAAACGGTGACGGACAGCCCCTCCCGGGCCGCCAGCCCCGCCGCCATGAGCCCCGCCGCGCCGCCGCCGATGACGGTCAGCTCAGGGCTCGTACTTTTCATAGACGTCAAACTCCGACCAGATGTTCTCCAGCTTCTGGAAGGACGCCTCCAGGTCCTTGCTGGACGCCTCCGCCACCGCCAGCACCAGGGCGTTGATGAGGCTCAGGGGCGCGACCAGGGAGTCGAGGAAGGAGATCATGTCGCTGCGGGCGTAGAGCTTCAGATCGGCCAACTGCGCCACCAGCGAGGACTCGGAATCCGTGATGCCCACGATCCGCGCGCCCTTGTCCCGGGCGTAGCGCATGGCCATGATGGTCCGCCGGGAGTAGCGCGGGAAGGAGATGGCCACCAGCACGTCCCCCTCGCCGATGTGCAGGATCTGCTCGTAAATCTCGGAAAAGGCGCTTTGGGAGATGACCCGCACGTCGGGAAAGAGCTGGTTTAAGTAAAACCCCATGAAGTTGGAGAGCACCGCCGAGGACCGCACCCCCACGATGTAGATGGTCCTGGCCTTACTGATGGCCTGGGCGGCCCTGGTAAACTCCTCCCGGTCCAGCTCCTCCAGGGTATGGCGGATCTTGGCCATGTCGGAATTGAGGACCGTCTCCGGTACGTCCGGCCCCGTGATGAGCTCCCTTGCCACCTCGATGCGCTGGACGGTGGTGAGCCGGTTCTTCACCAGCTCCTGCATGGCCCGGCGCATCTCCGGGTATCCCTCGTACCCCAGGTCCGAGGCGAAGCGCACCACCGTGGATTCCGAGACCCCGGCGGCCTGGCCCAGCTTCCCCGCCGTCATGAAGGCGGCCTTCTCGTAATATTCGGTAATAAACGCGGCGATGCGCCTCTGCCCCTTGGAAAACGTGGGGCTCAGCGCCTTGATCGCCGCCAGAACATCCTTGCCCATTTCCTTCACCCAATCGCTCGTATTTTGCGTAATACTATGTCTTCGCCCCTCAATTATAGGGCCCCGCGCGAAAAATGCAAGCTATTTTTCACAAAAAAAGCAATTTTTGCAAATTTCCCCTGCAAAAGGGTCATTTTCCCCGCAGCGCCCGGACCTCGTTATCCGTGAGCTCCCGCCAGTGCCCGCGGGGAAGCTTCCCCAGCGCCACCGGCCCCACGCGCACACGGGTCAGGCGCTTGACGGTGAGGCCGGCTATGTCGCACATGCGCCGGATCTGCCGGTTTTTCCCCTCGTGGATGACGATCTCCAGCGTGGCAAGGCCGCCCTCCCGGCGCAGGACCGTCACCTTGGGCTTGCGCACCGGCTCGCCGTCCAGCTCCATGGGCTCCAGGAGCCTCTTCACTCCGGCGGCGATGTCGCCGGTGACCAGCACCCGGTAGACCTTCTCCTTTTCAAAGGACGGGTGGGTCACAAGGTTGGCAAAATCCCCGTCGTTGGTCATGAGCAGCAGGCCCTCGGAGTTTATGTCCAGCCGCCCCACCGGGTAGACCCTGGCGGGCACGTCCGCCACCAGCTCCGCCACCGTCCGCCGGCCCTTCTCGTCGGCCATGGTGGTGACGTACCCCACGGGCTTGTGGAGCATTATGTAATAGCGCCGCCCGGGCTTATTGCCAATGGCCTTCCCGTCCACGCATATCTCATCCGTCTCGGGGTCGGCCTTATCGCCGAGGCCCGCCACGGCGCCGTTGACGGTGACGCGCCCGGAGGCGATCATCTCCTCCGCCGCCCGCCGGGAGGCGATCCCGGCGGCGGATATGAGCTTTTGCAGTCTCTCTACCATCCCAAGCTCCTCTTGCATCTCTCCCAGAAGGTGAGCTCCTGGTCCCTGTCCCGCTTCACATCCCGGACGGCCTCCAGCGCCACGGTGTCCAAGACCTCGCCGTTTCGCAAAATCTCCAGCCGCCCCAGCACATCCCCCGCCCTCACGTCGGCGTAAACGAACGCCGGGAGGCACACGCGCGTGGCGATCTCGTCCCCCCTGCGGCAGAAAACGCACGCGCCGCGGCGTGCCCTGACCGCCACCTCGTCCTCCACGCCGGCGATGACGGGCACCGCCGCCGGGACCTCCCCGGCCCGGACGCAAACGCGCCGCTCAAAGGCGGCGAACCCCGCCTCATAAAGGGCGGCGTGGTCGTCCCAGTCGTCGCCGTCGTTGAGGGTGACGCAGACGAGCCTCATGCCATCGCGCTCAGCGCACGTCACCAGCGTCCGTCCGGCGGCCTTGGTGTAGCCGGTCTTACCGGCAATTGTCCCCTCAAAGCTCCCCAGGAGCTTATTGTGGTTTTTAAAGCTCCGCCCCGCTATGGAGATACGCTCCGTGGAGGCGATCCGGACGAACGCGGGGTCTTCCGCGCACCGGGCCATGAGCTTTGCCAGATCCCGCGCCGTGGACTGGTGCCCCTCCGCCGTGAGGCCGTGGGGGTTTACATAATGTGTCCTCTCCATCCCGAGCGCGGCGGCCTTCCCGTTCATGAGCCCGACAAACGCCTCCACGCTCCCCGCCACATGGACGGCCAGCGCCACGGCGGCGTCGTTGCCGGACTCCAGCAGGAGCCCGTAAAGGAGCTCCCGGACGGTGAGGGTATCCCCCGCCTTGAGATAGAGGCTGGTCCCCTCCACGCCCGCGGCCTCCCCGGGCACGGTGACCGTCTCGGTCAGGGCGGCGTTTTCCAGGACCACCAGCGCCGTCATGAGCTTCGTGACGCTGGCGATGGGCCTGGGCGTGTCCGCGTCCTTTTCAAAGAGCGCCTGCCCGGTGCGGGCGTCCGTCAAAATAGCGCACTGCGCGCAGACCCGCGGCCACTCCCCCGCCGCCCGGGCCGGGAGAGGCGCGAAAACGACCATCGCCGCCGAGAGGGACATGGCGGCGATGAGCGATATGAGCTTATTTCGATTTTTGACCATACGGCACCACCTTCCGGTGTCAGTATGGGCAAAATCTCAGGCGTTATTCGTCGAAATCCTCCGCCTCGGCGGCCTCGGCTTCCTTTTTGGCCTTGTCGGCCTTGCGCTTATCGAGGGCGGCGGTGATCTTGTCCACGATCTCCGGCGCGCCGTCGATGATGCGGTCGATGGTGGTGGACGCCGGCGGCTCGATGGTCATGACCCGCACCTGGCTGTCCTTGATGACCACGAAGGCCAACGGCTCGATCTTCACACTGCCGCCGGTCCCCGCGCCGAAGGGGCTCGCCTGCCCGTCCTTCTGGTGCTTGCCGGTGAACTCGGACCCGCCGGAGGCGAAGCCCATGCTCACCCGGGAGACGGGGATGATGGTGATGCCGTCCGGCGTGACGATGCTCTCGCCGATGACGGTGCTGGTGTCCGCCATCTCCCGGAGCTTCTGCATCACGCTGCCCATGAAGTCATTGATCGGATGATTGTCCATTTTTATCCACCTTTCTCTTGTTCAAAAATTGCCTGACGATGTTTTTGACCACCGGCCAGACCGCGAAGACGATGTAAAAGATCTCCCAAACCGCCAGGGTCAGCTGGGCGTCCAAGGTAATGTCGGCCTCCGACTCGTCGAAGGTCACCGCCACGCCCACGTCCCGGTCCTTGACCTTGAAGATGTTCTCCACCGCCGGCATCAGGGCATTCAGGCCCGCGCTGGCGTACCCGAAGGTCATGGCGGCGGACGCCGGGTCCTCGGCGGCCACGGTGTAGTGGACGGTGAGCTTGTCGATGGAGATCTTCCGCCGGAGCCTCCCCAAAAGCTCCCCCAGGGCGGACAGGACCGTGGAGATAAGCTCCAGGTCTATCTTGATGGGAAGCTTTTTCTTCTCCTTCTTCTCCCCCGCCGGAGCCTCGGCTTCGGCCTTTTCCTTCTTCTTTTTGGCCTTTTTCCGCTTTTTTGGCTTCTTTTTCGGTTCTTTTTCTTCCTCCTCGGGCTCGGCCTTCTCCTCCTTTTCGGCCTTGGGAAGGAGCGTGAGCTTCACGGGTCCGGCCAGGACCCGAAGGCCGAAGACACCGTCCTCCAGCGTCGCCCGCGCGCCCACGCGCAGCATGGCGATGACAAAGTCCAGCACGACCCCCACGCCCAGCACGATGAGCGCCGCTTTCCACGCCCCAAAGCACAAGGTCACGATCGCCGGTATGAGCAATATCAGCGTCAAGCGCCCACCTCCTTATCCTTTCCTAAAAAACCGTTTCCATCCGGGGAATTTCTTTTACTCTTCCTTGCCCGCCGTCAGGGCGTCGATGGATTCCTGGATGCGCAGCTGTTCCCCGTCCTCCGCGCCCTTCTGGGGCAGCTCGGGAAGCTCCTCAAGGCTCGAAAGCCCGAAGGTGCGCAGGAAATTATTGGTCGTTCTGAGCAGCGTAGGCCGCCCCGGCGCGTCCAGCGTGCCGCAGGGCTCGATGAGGCCCCGTTCCGTGAGGACCCCCACGGTGTAGCTGGAGTCGGCCCCGCGCACGTCGTCGATATAGGCCCTGGTCACCGGCTGGAAGTACGCCACGATGCTCAGCACCTCCAACGCCGTCTGGGTGAGCTTGGGCGGCTTGCGCGTCTCCAGCGCCTGCCGGATGACGTCGGCGTACTCCGGCGCGGAGCAAAGCTGGAGCTGGTCCTCCAGCCGTATGAGCCGGATGCCCCGGCCCTCGTAGACGAGCCTGTCCGCCAGATGCTTGGCGGTATCGAAGATCAATTCCTCGTCCACGGCCAGCACCGCCGCCAGCCGCTTGACGTGGACCGCCTCGCCGGAGGCGAAGAGGATGCCCTCGATGGCGGCCTCCAATTCGTGTATCTCCATATCGTTCATTCCTCTTTGGTGTCAGTCTCCGGGACATAGGAGACCCAGGTGTCCTCCCCCTCGCCCTCCAGAAAAATACTGCCGTCCCTGGCAAGCTCCAAAAGGGCCACGAAGGTAGCCACGAGCTCGGTGCGGCTGCCGTTTTCCCGGAAGATGGTCCGCAGAGAGGTGGGGCCCTTCGTCCTCAGCCGCTCCAGAAGCTCCCGGGATTTTTCCGTGACGGAGTAGACGATGCGCTCGGGGAAGCGAAAGCCCGGCTCGTTTTGCGCCACGGCCGCCGCCTCGCGCCCCGCCATCACCCGCGCCATGGCGTCCAGAAGGTCCGTGGGCTCGTGGACGTAGCGGTACTCCTTGTCCACCGGCAAATATTCCGGGGGCTTGACCATGGTCCCGGCCCCGCGGGTATATAGGGCGGCGATGCGGGGGAAGACCTCCCTCAGCCGCTCGTAAACATCCTTGTTCTTGAGCTTCTCCAGGGACTCGATGAGGGCTTCCAGCTCCCCCGTCTCCTCCCCGGCGGAGAGGAGCATCCGGGCCTTGATATACACAAGATGGGAGGCCATCTGCACGAACTCCGAGGCGATCTCCAAATCCATGGACTTCATCTCGTCAAGCCACGCCATGTACTGGTCCAGCAGGTCCGAGATGCGGATGTCCTGGATCTCTATTTTGTTTTTCGCCAAAAGCTGGAGGATCAGCGTCAGCGGCCCCTCAAAATCCTCCATGTCCTCCCGGGTCCGCACCACGCCCTCCAGATGGAAGGTGGGGTTTTCCATATGCACCTCAGATAAGGTTCCCTAATCTATTGCCAAGCTCGGCGAAGACCCACAGCTTGTCCATGGCCGCTCCCGCGAGCCTCCCCAGCGTCCCGTCCAGGGCGCCGGTGAACACCAGTACGATGAGCAGCAGCATCCCCCAGCGCTCATAGCGCATGAGCTTCCAATAGAGATCCTCCGGCAAAAACGCCCCCAGCACCTTGGAGCCGTCCAACGGCGGGATGGGCAGGACGTTAAAGACAGCGAAGGAGACGCTGATGGTGCCGGTGCGGGCGATCATGACCTCCACGGTCCGCCCGAAGCCGCTCTTGTAGAGGAAGGGCCACAGGAGCCCGTAGAGGAAGAGGAAAACTATGGCGATGAGGATGTTGGCGGCGGGTCCCGCCAGGGCCGTCAGCGCCATGCCCCGCCTGGGGTCGCGAAAGCGCCGCATGTCCACGGGCACGGGCTTAGCCCAGCCGAAGCCGGCTATGGCCATCATGAGAAAGCCCATGATGTCAAAATGCTTGAGGGGATTGAGGCTCAGCCGCCCCATGTCCTTGGCCGTGGTGTCCCCCAGCCACAGCGCCACGACCCCGTGGGCGCACTCGTGCAGGGTGATGCAGATGAGCACCGGCAGGGCGGACAGGAGAATGTCCGTGAGCACCGACCAGTCCAGATTTCTTAAAATGTTCCCCATAGCGTTATTCCAGGGAAAGCGCCCCGTCCAGGGCCAGCAGCAGGGCCTCCCGCTCGGCGTGCGTTTCCGCCGAGTAGTAGACGATGGGCGTATCCTCGCTAAGATCCAGCGTCTCCCGGATGCGGGCGATATTGCCGGGGACCTCCGATTTTTTGCATTTGTCCAGCTTGTTGGCCACCACAATGGCGTCCACTTGCGACTGCTTGAACCAGTTCATCATGGTCACGTCGTCGGCGGTGGGCTTGTGGCGGATGTCCACGATCTGCACCCCCAGGGTGATGAGCCCGGAGGCGAAGTACGATTCCATGAGCCGCCCCCAACGGTCTCGCTCGGCCTTGCTCACCTGGGCGTAGCCGTACCCCGGCAGGTCCACGATGTAGAAGCGCTTATCGATGAGAAAGTAGTTGATCTGGCTTGTCTTCCCCGGCGCGGAGCCCACCCGGGCGAAGTTCTTCCGCCCCACGATGGAGTTGATGACGGAGGACTTGCCCACGTTGGAGCGCCCCGCGAAGGCGGCCTGTGGCAGGCCGTCCCGGATGAACCCCTCGGGGCTCACGGCGGACTTGACGAATTCGACCTTGCGGTAGTCCATCTTACACCTCACACCGGGCCCCGGGGGCCTCCTGAGGCCGCTTCGATGTCCGGGGGCGCTCGCAGGCGGCCTCCGGCTTTGCGCTCTCCGGGAGGACCAGCGCCACGTCCAGAATGTCGTCCAGCCTCTCGGCGGTGACGAAGCTGAGCCCCCGCCGCACCGTCTGGTCGATCTCCTCCAGGTCCGGCTCGTTGTCCTTGGGGATAATGCACGTCCGGACACCGAAGCGCAGGGCCGCCATGGTCTTCTCCCGCAAGCCCCCGATGGGCAAGACCCGCCCCGTCAGGGTGATCTCCCCGGTCATGGCCACGTCGCGCCGCGCCGGCGCGCCGGTGAGGGCGGAGATGACGGCGCAGGTGATGGCGATGCCCGCGCTGGGCCCGTCCTTGGGGACGGCCCCCTCGGGGAAGTGGATGTGGATATCCTTATTTTTGTAAAATTCCCTGTCGATGCCGAGCCTGTCGCACCGGGAGCGGATGAAGCTCACCGCCGCGTGGGCCGATTCGCGCATCACGTCGCCGAGATTGCCTGTAAGCTCGATCTTCCCCGTGCCCTCCAGGGCCAGGGCCTCCACCTCCAGGATCTCCCCGCCGGTCTCGGTCCAGGCAAGGCCGTTGACCACGCCCACGCTGTCCCGGCCGGAGATTTTTTCCGGCTTATATTTCCGGGGGCCCAAGAGCCCCTCCAGCTTTTCGGATGTCACCGTCAGGCTCTTAGCCTCGCCGGAGGCCAGCACCATGTCCGCCTTGCGGCACAGCGCAGCGATCCGCCGCTCCAGCTGCCGCACGCCGGATTCCCTGGTGTACCCCGCGATCACGTCCCGCAGGACATCCTCGCCGATCTTCAGCGTCCGGGCCGTGAGGCCGTGCTTTTTGCGCTGCTTGGGCAGGAGATGGTCGGCGGCGATGCGGACCTTCTCCTCGTCGGTGTAGCTGGGAAGCTCGATGACCTCCATGCGGTCTAAAAGCGGCCGGGGGATGGTCTCCGTGGTGTTGGCGGTGGTGATGAACATGACGTTGGAAAGGTCGAAGGGCACCTCCAGATAGTGGTCCCGGAAGCTCACGTTCTGCTCCGGGTCCAGCGCCTCCAGCAGCGCGCTGGCGGGGTCGCCCTTATAATCCGACCCCAGCTTGTCGATCTCGTCCAGCAGCAAAAGCGGGTTATTGGACTTGGCCTGGGTGACAGCCGCCATGATGCGCCCCGGCATGGCGCCGATGTACGTCTTCCGGTGGCCCCGGATGTCCGCCTCGTCGTGGACGCCGCCCAGGCTCATGCGGGCGAGTTTCCTGTTCATGGCCGAGGCGATGGAGATGGCCACGGAGGTCTTCCCCACGCCGGGAGGCCCCACGAGGCACAAGATCGCGCCCTTCATATCCGGCGCCACGCACCGGACGGCCAGGTACTCCAAGATCCGCTCCTTGACCTTCTCAAGCCCGAAATGGTCCCGGTCCAGCACCCGCCGCGCCGCGGCGATATCCAGCCGCTCCCTGGTGGACTTGTGCCAGGGAAGCTCCAGCACCGCGTCGAGATAGGAGCGGATGACGGACCCCTCCGCCGAACCGTAGGCCTGGTGGGAGAGCTTCTCTACTTCCTTGAGGAGCTTCTCCTCCACCTCGTCCTCCAGCCTCAGGGCCAGGATCCTGTCGTGATAGTCGTCCAGCTCACTGCCGCCCTCGCCCAGCTCCGCCTCGATGATCTGGAGCTGTTCCCGCAGGATGTTCTCCCGTCCCTGCCGGGCCATGCGCTCCCGGAGCTTCTGGGAGATGTCGTGCTCTACGCTGATGACCTCCAGCTCGTGGCGCAGGACCTCCATGACGGCGTCGAGCCTCTTCACCGGGTCCAG
Source organism: uncultured Oscillospiraceae bacterium (assembly GCA_947588605.1). Taxonomy (GTDB): domain Bacteria; phylum Bacillota; class Clostridia; order Oscillospirales; family Oscillospiraceae; genus RUG626. The sequence continues at coordinate 22,819 of CANPYK010000013.1, read as the reverse complement.
GACCTCTAAGATCCTCTGCTTCGTCTCCTGGGGGAAGGTGCCGTTCTGGGCGATATAGTCCGCCACATATCCGGGGTCCCGGTGCTCGGACAGCGCCAGGATGGTCTCCGGCACGGAGGAGCCAATGTACTTCAGATACTCCTCATAGAGCGCCAGGGCCCCCCGCATCAGCGCCTCCGCCCGGGGGTCAAGAGCCGTCTCCTCCCGTTCCCGCACCAGCACCGTGGCCCAGGAGCACTCCCCCTCGGCCTCCAGCGACAGAAGCGTCGCCCGCTCCAGCCCGTCCACCATGACGCGCATCCCGCCGTTTTGGGTGCGCAGGTACTGCCGGACGCGGCAGACAACGCCGATCTTGAATAAGCTCCTCGTCTCCCGGGCGTCGCTGTACAGGCCCTTCCGGGACACGATAAAGACACGCCCGTCCCCCTCCACGGCGGCGTCCAGCGCCGCCACGGACGCGGGCTTTTCCACGTCGAAGCTGACGCTCATCTCCGGGAACACCGTAAGCCCGTAGAGCGCCAGCAGGGGGATCCTTTCAAAGGGCGTCACGCCGCCCGTTTCATCCTTCATGACATACCTCAAAATTATCCGAAAAGGCCGCGCTTTCTCAGCGTGGCCTATAGGTTCAGCTTGCCGCCAGATCCGGGTCCAGCCTGGGGCGGGGCCTGCGGTGGAGCTGGGGCTTCGCCCCGTCGGTGACGCACGCCTTCGTCACGGTCACCCGGTCGATCCGCTCGTCCGACGGGACCTCGAACATAATGTCCGTCAGGATCCCCTCCACGATGGACCGCAGTCCCCTGGCGCCGATATCCAGGGCGATGGCCTTGTCGGCGATGGCCTCCAGCGCCTCGTCCTCGAACTCCAGGTCCACCCGGTCGTAGCTCATCAGCGCCTTATATTGGCGGGTCAGGGCGTTTTTGGGCTCCCTGAGGATGCGCACCAGGTCCTCGCGCCTGAGCTGCCGCATGGGCACGATCACCGGCATACGCCCGATAAGCTCCGGGATGATGCCGAACTTCAAAAGGTCGTGGGACTGGATCTGGTCCAGAAGCTCGCTGACGTCCTTCTCCTGCTTGGTCTTGATTTCCGCGCCGAAGCCCATGGACTTTTTGTCCAGACGGTGCTCGATGATCTTGTCGATGCCGTCGAAGGCCCCGCCGCAGATGAAGAGGATGTTGGAGGTGTCGACGGAGATGAACTCCTGATGAGGGTGCTTGCGCCCGCCCTGGGGCGGCACGTTGGCAATGGTCCCCTCCAAAATCTTCAACAGCGCCTGCTGGACGCCCTCGCCGGATACGTCCCTGGTGATGGAGGTATTTTCGCTCTTCCGGGCGATCTTATCCACCTCGTCGATGTAGATGATCCCCCGCTCGGCCAGGGCCACGTCAAAATCCGCCGCCTGCAAGAGCCGCAGGAGGATATTCTCCACGTCGTCTCCCACGTACCCGGCCTCGGTGAGGGTCGTGGCGTCGGCGATGGCGAAGGGCACCTCCAGGAGCTTTGCCAGCGTCTGCGCGAACATGGTCTTGCCCGAGCCCGTGGGCCCCACCAGAAGAATGTTGCTCTTCTGGATCTCGGCGGAATTGTCGCCGTTTGAGCAGAAAATGCGCTTATAGTGGTTGTAGACCGCCACGGAGAGGGCGATCTTCGCCCGCTCCTGCCCGATGATGTACTCGTCCAGATACTCCTTGATCTGGGCGGGCTTGGGCATGCTCCTTGCCAGCTCGTAGGGGTCGATCTCCTCCGGCCGCGGCTCCTCCTCCGGCTCCACGTAGTGCTCGGTCATCAGCTCGTAGCACAGGTTCACGCACTCCTCGCAGATGTTGGCGCTCTGTCCCTGGAAGAGCCGGACCTTGGCGCTCTGGGGCCGGCCGCAGAAGTCGCAGCGGCTCACATGATTTTGTTCGTCTCTATTGTTGGGCATTGGCTTCCCTCTCCAAAAAAGATCAAAACGGGCGTCAGCGCTTGGCGATGACCTTGTCGATGAGGCCGAAGTCCAGCGCCTCCTGGGCGGACATGAAATTGTCCCGCTCGCAGGCGTCCCGGATGACTTCCACGCTCTTGCCGGTGTTGTCGGCCATGATGGCGTTCATGCGCTCCTTGATGCGCTGGATACGCCGGAGGTGGATCGCCATATCGGTGACCTGTCCCTGGGTGCCGGCGGAGGGCTGGTGGATCATGATCTCCGTGTTGGGCAGCGCCAGGCGCTTGCCCTTGGTGCCGGAGCTCAAGAGGAACGCGGCCATGCTGGCCGCCATGCCGATGGCGATGGTGCTCACGTCGCACTTGATATACTTCATGGTGTCATAGATCGCCATGCCGGCGGTGATGGAGCCGCCGGGAGAATTGATGTAGAACTGGATGTCCTTGTCCGGGTCCTGGGCCTCCAAAAAGAGGAACTGGGCCACCACCAGACTCGCCGTGGTGTCGTTGACCTCCTCGCCCAGAAAGACGATGCGGTCGTTGAGAAGGCGGGAAAAGATATCGTAGCTCCTCTCGCCCCGGCTCGTCTGCTCCACAACATACGGTACCAAACTCATGGTCAAACCTCCTGTACGCGCTAAAACTTGGTCGTTTCCTGATTATATCCAGCTTTTCCTCCGGGTATTCCCCCGAAAGCTCACTCGGCCTCTCCCTCGGGCTCCTCTTCCTTCTTTTCCTTCTTCTCCACGGTGGCGGTGTCCAGCACCAGCTTCTTGGCGCGCTCCAGCTTGAGGCCGGTCTTCACGGAATCCACGGTGACGGCGCGGCGGACCTCCTCGTCCTTCATGTGGTACTCGTCGCACAGGCGCTTATATTCCGCCTCCACGTCCTCGTCGCTGACGGGGAAGTCCTCGGTCTTGGCGATGTGCTCGAAGGCCAGATCCAGCTTGATCTGCTTTTCGGCGGTGGAGCGCATATCCTTGCGGAAGGACTCCACGTCCATGCCCATCATGGACAGATACTGCTCCAGCTGCATCCCCTGCTGCATCAGGTTATAGCGGAAGTTCTGGACCATGTCGTCCAGGTGCGCCTCCACCATGGCGTCGGGGATGTCGGCCTCCACCTTGTCGGTAAGGCGGGAGAGGACCACCTCCTCGAAGCCCTTCTGGGCCTCCTCACGGCGGTGCTCGGAAAGCTCGGTCTTCACGCTGGCGGTGTACTCCTCCAGGGTGTCATACTCGGACACGTCCTTGGCAAATTCGTCGTCCAGCGCCGGGAGCTCCTTCATCTTCACCTCGTTGACATGGACCTTGAAGGTGGCGTCCTTGCCGGCAAGCTCGGGGGCGTAAGCCTCGGGGAAGGTGACGTTCACGTCGCAGTCCTCGCCGGCGGCCTTGCCGATGAGCTGGTCCTCGAAGCCGGGGATGAAGGTACCGGAGCCCAGCTCCAGGTCGTGGTCTTCGCCCTTGCCGCCCTCGAAGGGCGTATCGCCCAAAAAGCCCTCAAAGTCAATGTTCACGATGTCGCCCTTCTGCGCCGGACGCTCCACGGTCTCGATGCGGGCGTTGCGCTCGCGCACCCGGTCGATCTCCCGCTCCACGTCCTTCTTGGTGACGCGCACGGCCATCTTGGGGGCGGCGATACCGGTGTATCCCTCCAGCTTCACCTCGGGATAGAGGGAGACAAGGAATTTGACGGTGAGCGCCTTATCCTCGCCGATATTGAAGTCCAGAATAGACGGACGGCCCACGGTGGACAAGTCCTTCTCCCGGATGCCGGTCTCCAGGGCGGCGGGGGCCACGTCCTCCACGGCGTCCTCATAGAAGACGCCGGCGCCGTAGATGCTCTCGATCATTTTCCGGGGGGCCTTGCCCTTGCGGAAGCCGGGGAGCTGGATGCGGCCGCGGTTCTTCAGGTACGCCCGCTGGACGGCGGCGTCGAATTCCTCGGCGCTGACCAGTACGGTGAGCTCGGCGGTATTTTTCTCTTTTTTCTCAAATTCCTTGACGTTCACGGTTTTTCCTCCTACTGTATGTTACCTCTATGGGGCATCTTGACTATTATAGCAGACATTCCCGGATTTGCAAACATTTTTCTCGGGATCTTCTGAATTTACATGATTTTTACGGGGCAAAACCCCACGTGGTCGGCGGAGATGAGCCGGTAGCGGATCCCCCGGTCCTCTCCCTCGAAGGCCAGGGCCCGTCCCGCGCCGTGGAGATGCCCATAGTAGCACTCCCGAACGCCGTAGCGCTCCATGACCTCCACCATACCCTTGGCGTAGAGCTTTCCGAAGATGGGCGGGTAGTGGAGAAAGACGAGCTTCCGCTCACAGTCCCCCGCCGCCTTGAGGCTGGCCTCCAGCCGCCCGATCTCCCGGTCCATCAGCTTTTTGTCGTGGGGGGCCGGGTTTTCGTTGGGGCACATCCACCCCTTGGTGCCGCACAGGGCGGCATTTTCATAAAAAAAGCAGTTGTTGTAGAGAATATCGATGGACCCGATGCCGTTTTCCTGAAAAAACGCTTTTGCCTTCGCGGCGGTGCTCCACCAGTAGTCGTGGTTGCCCTTCAAAATGATCTTCCGCCCCGGCAAAGCGTCGATGAAGCGAAAATCCTCCAGGCATTCCTCCATCCCCATCCCCCAGGTCAGGTCCCCGCAGATGACCGTGGTGTCCTCCGGTCCCACGCGCCGGAATCCCTCCCGCAGGCGGTCTGTATGCCCGGCCCAGTCCTTCCCGAAGACGTCCATGGGCTTATTCGATTCAAAGGACAGGTGAAGATCCCCGATGGTCCAGAGCATAACGCCTCCCCTCCGGGAATAATCCGCCCCGGAGCGCGCAAAATAAAAGGGACAACCAAAAAAGGAGCGACAGACATGAGCGATACGACAACGGGCCTCTGGAACGAGAAGCTCCCTGGCGTGGGCTGCGACGTGCAAAGCTGCGCCTACCACGGCAAGGACGGCTGCTGCCACGCCCCCGCCATTAACGTGGAGTCCAAAAACGCCCTGCGCAAGGCGGAGACCTTCTGCGGCACCTTCGAGCCCAAGTCCATTATGTAAACCGGAAGCTATTTCCGGTTTACATAAGGTGATTTGTTAACATAATATTTCAAGTTAACATAACTCTATTTGAGGAAATCCCGCACCACATCGGGAAGCTGCGCCTTGTCGAAGCTGTCCCGGAACCGGACGGTCTTCCCCGCCAGCGCCTTCAGGGGCATGGGCGCGGGGACGCCGGAGGCCCGCTCCAGCTGTCCGATGAGCTCCGGGCCCTGGCTCTCCGGCCTCTCCCCCAGCGCCTCCAGCACGGCGGAGCAGAATTTGTAGGGGCTGGCGGTGGAGACGACGACGCAGGGCGTCTCATCCCCCGTCTCACGCCTATACTTCTCCAGCACCCCATAGGCCACCGCCGTGTGGGTGTCGATGAGGTAGCCGTGGTCCTTGAAGCACCGGGCGATGACGTCCTTCGTCTCCTCATCGTCGCAGCACCCGGCGGCGAAAAGCCCGTCCAGGGCAGTCTTGAGCCTGGGCGTGACCTCATACCGCCCGTCCCTTTTCAGCGCCTCCATATACCCCGCCGTCTCCCGGTCGTCCATGCCGGTGAGGTCGTAGAGGAGCCGTTCCAGGTTGCTGGACACCAGGATGTCCATGGAGGGCGAAATAGTGGTATAGAAGGGCCGGTTCTTGTCGTAGACGCCGGTTTTGAGAAAATCCGTGAGCACGTCGTTTTTGTTGGAGGCGCAAATGAGCTTCCCCACGGGGAGGCCCATTTTCTTGGCGTAATACCCGGCCAAAATGTCCCCGAAATTCCCGGTGGGCACGGAGAAGTTGACCTTCTCCCCCGCCTGCGCCGCCCCGGCGTTCAGAAGGTCGCAGTAGGCGGAGATATAGTAGACGATCTGGGGCAAAAGCCGGCCCCAGTTGATGGAATTGGCGGAGGAGAGCATCCAACCGCGCCCTGCCAGCTCCTCCCGCATGGCGGGGTCGGAGAAGATCTCCTTCACCGCCGCCTGGGCGTCGTCAAAGTTGCCGTTGACGGCGCAGACCAGCACGTTGGCGCCCTCCTGGCTGGTCATCTGGAGCTTTTGGATGTCGGAGACGCCGTCCCGGGGGTAGAAGACGCAGATTTTCGTCCCCTCCACGCCGGCGAAGCCCTCCAGCGCCGCCTTGCCCGTGTCGCCCGAGGTGGCCACCAGGATACAGACCTGCCGGTCCTCCCCGTTTTTGCCCATGGCGGCGGTAAGCAGGTACGGGAGCATCTGGAGCGCCATGTCCTTGAAGGCGCAGGTGGGCCCGTGCCAAAGCTCCAGGACGTGGGTGGAGGCGTCAAGCGACCGCACCGGCGCGATCTTGGGCGTATCGAACCCCTTCGGCCCGTAGGCACGCGCGGCGAAATCCGCAAGCTCCGCCGTGGTGTAGTCCTCCAAAAAGAGCTTCATGACGTACACCGCCCGCTGGCGGTAGTCCATCCGGCGCAGGCTCTCCAAAGCCCCCGCCGGAAGAGACGGCAGCTGGGCCGGCACAAAAAGCCCGCCGTCGGTGCTCAGGCCCCGCTCGATGGCCATGGCGGCGGTGACGGCGCGGCCGGTGTCCCTGGTGCTCACGTATTGCATAGTCGTTACCTCCCGGAAAACGCGTTTTCAATGTGGTTGATCTGGGGCTTTTTCGTCTCCACGCCCTCCGGCGCGTAGACCTCCACGACGTCGAAGCGGGCGGGCCTGTCCGCCCCGTATTTGGCCATGTAGAGCTCCGCCGCCGCCAGGAGCCTGCGGCGCTTCGTCCCGGTGACGGCCTCCCGGGCCTGGGCGAAGCTTTCGTCCTTCCTGGTCTTCACCTCGACGAACACCAGCGTCCCCCGGTCTTCGGCGATGAGGTCTATTTCCCCCATCCGGGTCCGGTAGCCCAGCCCTAAAAGCTTCCAGCCCTTCTTCTTTTTCAGATAGTCCGCCGCCGCGGCCTCGCCCCAGCGGCCGATGAGCTTTGTGTTCAATGCAGCTTCCTCAAAAAGGTCGTCCGGTGGACGGGAGACGGCCCCAGCGCCCGGATGGCGGCGTAGTGCTCCCTCGTGCCGTAGCCCTTGTGCTTTTCAAACCCGTAGCCGGGGTATCGGGCCGCCAGCTCCTTCATATACCGGTCACGGGAGACCTTTGCCAAGACCGACGCCGCCGCCACGTTGGCGGAGAGCCCGTCCCCGCCCACCAGCGTGACGCAGGGGACCTCGATGCCCTCGCACCGGTTGCCGTCGATGACGGTGAGGTCCGGCACGGCCTTCAGCGCCCGGAGGGCCCGGTTCATGGCAAGGTACGTGGCGTTTAAGATATTGACCTCGTCGATCTCCTCCACGGACGCCCAGCCGATGCCGTAGTCCAGGGCGGCGGCCTTGATCACGTCAAAAAGCGCCTCGCGCTTTTTCTCCGTCAGCTTCTTGGAATCGTCGAGGCCGGGGATCTCCAAAAAACGCGGCAGGATCACCGCGGCGGCGCAGACGGGCCCCGCCAGGGGTCCCCGGCCCGCCTCGTCCACCCCGGCGACCACCTCAAAGCCACGGTCAAAAAGCTCCCTCTCATGTGCCCACAAGTCCATATCACACCTCCGGCGCTCCGTCGATGGTCAGGCGGCCAAGCTTGCCGCCCCTGAACTCGTCTAAAAGCACCTTCGCCATTCTCTCCGTGTCCAGCTCCCCGCCGGAAATGAGAAAACCGCGGCGTTTCGCCGCCAGCGTCAGGAGCTCAAGGCCCGTCTTTTCTCCGGGGTCCTCGATGCCGAAGCGGCCTGTCAGCGCCTGCGGGTAGAGGTCCCGCAGGCGATCGCAAAGCCGCGCGCCCAGGGTCTCCGTGTCCAGGATCTCGTCCCGCACCGCGCCGGTGAAGGCCAGGTTCTCGCCGGTGAGCTTGTCCTCGAACCGGGGCCAGAGGAGCCCCGGCGTGTCCAGAAGCTCCACCCCGCCGCCCAGGCTCACCCACTGCTTGCCCCGGGTGACGCCGGGCCGGTCGGCGGCCTCGGCGGCCTTCCGGCGGGCCACCTTGTTGATAAAGGAAGACTTGCCCACGTTGGGGATGCCCAACACCATGACCCGGAGGGGCGTCCCCACCTGGCCACGGGCGCGTCTTTGCTCGATCTTATCCTTCAAAAGCTCCCGCACAAGGCCGGGGAAGGCCGCCGTGCCCTTGCCGGAGCGGCAGTCCGTCTCCAGCACCGCCGCGCCCTTTTGGCGAAAGGACCGGCTCCAAAGCCGCGTTAAGGCGGGGTCGGCCTGGTCCACCCGGTTCAAAACGATGATCCGTGGCTTGCCGGCGGTGAGGGCGTCGATCTCCGGGTTCCGGGAGGACCGGGGCACCCGGGCGTCTACCACCTCGCAAACCGCGTCCACCAGCCTCAGGTCCTCCTGCACCATGCGCCGCGCCTTGGCCATGTGGCCGGGGAACCACTGGATGTTCATGGCCTCGTCCATCAGTAGATGCTCCCCAGGCGCGAAAGGTCGCGCTGGATGTCCTCCTCCAGGGCCCCCTTGTCGGAGGGGAAGACCACCATCAGCACCTTGCCGATGACGCACCGCTCGTCCACGAAGCCGATCCTTCCGTCCCGGCTGTCGGTGGAGTGGTTGCGGTTGTCGCCCATGAGGAAAAGGCACCCCTCCGGCACCGTCGTCTCCTCGGTAAAATCGCCGGGGTTCTCGATAGCGTCGGCGATGTAGGGCTCGCTCAGGAGCTTACCGTCCACATAGACGTCGCCGGTGACGGGGTCGATGCGCACGGTCTGCCCGCCGGTGGCGATGATGCGCTTGACCAGCGGCTCGGACCCGTAGGTGTCCGTCTGGAACACCACCACGTCCCCGTTTTTGGGAGTGTACAGGAAATTGGTGGTCAAAATCATGTCCCCGTGGTGGAGCGTAGGCCACATGGAGCTTCCGTCCACGTTCACCACCCGCACCAGGAACATGAAAACGAGGATCCCCACCACCAAAGCGCCGATGACGCACTGGATCCAGTCGTACAGCTCCATCCTGTCCTCGTCCGCGTTCTTTTTCTTTTTCGCTCCCGCGTGCCGGCCGCCCCTGGCGGGCTCCCCCGGCGCGGCCTCGGACGGCGCGGCCTCCTCGGGCAGCGCGTTTTGCTCCTCGTCCATTGTCCCCGCCCCTTTCACGTCGAATATCAAAAAAAGGGGGAAACGCTCCCCCCTTTTTTGTCAGATTCTTTCCTTGACCTTGGCGTTCTTGCCAACGCGGTCTCTCAGATAGTAAAGCTTGGCCCTGCGGACCTTGCCGCGGCGGACCGTCTCCACAGAGACGATGCTGGGAGAATGCACAGGGAATACCTTCTCACAGCCCACGTTATAAGAGATGCGGCGGACGGTGATGGTCTCGTTGATGCCGCCGTGCTTCTTGGCGATGATGGTGCCCTCGAAGGCCTGATTGCGCTCGCGGTTGCCCTCCTTGACCCGGACGGTGACGCGGACGGTGTCGCCCACGTTCATGGTGGGAAGCTCAGGCTTCATGTAGCGCTGGTTCAATGTCTCCACTAAGTTCATGCGTGTTTCCTCCCCTCTTGATAGGCGTTCGTACCGCGTTCATACGGCATAGGACCGCCCCGATGAGCAGTTGCTCTTTGCAAAAGCTTGGATATGATACCATAGATTTTCCGAAAAGTCAAGGATTTTTTTCGTTTTTTCCGGAAAAGTCAGGTGCCGGAGTGGAGGGACTTCAGAAGGCCGTAGCTGTGCTCGCCCAGGTCCTTTTTCATCTGGAGGGCGTCCACGATGTCCATATCGAACATCTTCTGCCCGTCGTAGCAGATGACCTTATTGGTCATGCCCTGGGCCAGGACCTGGACGGCGGTGTAGCCGAAGTCGGCGGCCAGGACGCGGTCGCGCACGGAGGGGCGGCCGCCGCGCTGGACGTGGCCGATGACGGTGGCGCGGGTGTCCATGCCCGTCTCCTCGTTGATGATCTTGGCCACGGTGGTGGCGTGGGCGGCGCCCTCCGCCACGATGACGGCGTAGTTGGTGCGCCCGTGGAGCTGTCCTTCCCGGATGGGACGGATCACGTCCTCCTTGTAGTCGATGGGCTTTTCGGGGACCAGCACGGCGGTGGCGCCCACGGCCAGGCCCACATAGAGCGCCAGATACCCGGCCCGGTTGCCCATGACCTCCACCACGGAGCAGCGCTCGTGGGACTTCATGGTGTCGTTGAGCTTGTCGATGCAGTCGATGGCGGTGTTGCAGGCGGTATCGAAACCGATGGTGTAGCTGGTGCAGGCGATGTCGTTATCAATGGTGGCGGGGATGCCGCAGACGCTGATGCCGTATTTGGAAAGCTCCAGCGCCCCCCGGAAGGTGCCGTCGCCGCCCACGCACACAAGGCCGTCGATGCCCCGGAAGCGGCAGATATCCGCCGCCCGCTGGACACCCTCCGGCGTGCGGAACTCGGCGGACCGGGCGGTATACAGGATGGTGCCGCCGAGGGAGGTGATGCCGGAGACGTCCTGGGGCGACAGCGGCTCCATGTCGCCGGTGATAAGGCCGTGGTAGCCCCGGCGGATGCCGATGCACTCGACGCCCAGGCTGTGGGCGGTGCGGGCCACGGCGCGTATGGCGGAGTTCATCCCCGGCGCGTCGCCGCCGGAGGTGAGAACGCCTATCCTCTTCACTTTTGATTCCATAGTGGGATCCTCCATTCTCTATCTGAACAGGACCATGTCCTTGTCATAGACCTCTATCCTCCGGAAGGCCGCGTCGTCCGGCGCGAGCTCCGGGGCAAGCTGGGTGAGGGCGGAGAGAAGCTGGGCCGGCGACAGCGCCGGGTCCTGGGCCGCCAGACGCGCCCGCAGGAGCGTGACGTTCTCCGCCTCGTCGGATATCTCCAGCGCGGCGATGAGGGGCTTGACGTCCACCCGCGCCGTGGAGCGCTTGGTCTTCTTCTCGATGACCACCTCCGGGGCGGCGTAGAAATCCCGCAGGGCCTCCCCCATCCACGTCCTCCTATCGTAAAACAATCTTGCCTCAATGTCAAGCCATTTGATGTCTTTAAATTTTCTCGGGGACTCATAGACCGTCACAGCCTCGATGCCCTCGGGGCTTGCCTCGTTCAAAAGGGCCGGGAGGGCGGCGGGATCGAAGCTTTTCGTGAGCTCAAAGTCCATGAGCTCGCAGACGCTCTCCGTCCCCACGGAAAGGGGCAGGGCGAAATTCATGTAGGGGTGGGGATTGAAGCCCTCCGTGTGCCGGATGGGCAGGCCCGCCCGGAGAAAGACCCGCTGCATGGTGCGCATGAGGTCTAAGTGCGAGATGAACACCGCCCGGCCCGTCTTTTTGAAAAGGAGCCTACTCATCGCACGCCCTCCTCTCCAAAAGGCAGTTGGCGCCGCAGCCCATACATTTTACGCGGCAGTCCGGGGTGACGCGCCCGGCGTAAGCCTCCCGCCGCTCCCGGGCCAGGTAGCTCTTGCGCACGCCCACGTCGATGACGTCCCAGGGGAAAAGCTCGTCCTCTCCCCGCTCCCGAAAGGCGTAGAAGGCCGGGTCCAGGCCGCGGGTCTCAAAGGCGGCAAGCCACCGGTCCATGCTGAAGTAGTCGCTCCAGGAATCCAGCCTCCCGCCGTTCCTCCAGACCTCCTCCAGCACCGCGCCCATCCGCCGGTCGCCCCGGCTCAGGGCGGCCTCGATGAGGCTGACGTGGGGCTCGTGCCAGTTGTAGACGATGGAGCGGGAGTGGATGGACTCCCGCAGGAGCTTCACCCGCCGCAGATACTCCTCCACCGTCACCTGGGATTCCCACTCAAAGGGCGTGTGGGGCTTGGGCACGAACATGGAGGTGCTGACGGTGATCTTCACGCCCCGGGATTTGTTGCTGGCGTACTCCCGCCATGTGTGGAGGACCTTTTCCGCCAGACGCGCGATGGCGACCACGTCCTCGTCCGTCTCCGTGGGCAGGCCCAGCATGAAGTAGAGCTTTAAGGTGTTCCAGCCCCCCTCGAAGGCCACGCGGCAGGAGTGCAGGACGTCCTCCTCCGTCACGTTCTTGTTGATCACGTCCCTCAGGCGCTGGCTCCCGGCCTCCGGGGCGAAGGTCAGGCCCGTCTTGCGGACCTTCTGCACCCGCTCCATGAGGGCCATGGAGAAGTTGTCCGCCCGGAGAGACGGCAGGGACAGGGAGATCTTCCGGGGCTCGCACCAGTCGAGAAGGCCGTCGGCCAATTCCGGCAGGCCCTTAAAATCGCTGGTGGAGAGGCTGGAGAGGGTGATCTCCTCATAGCCGGAGTTTAAAAGCGCCGCCTTGGCCTTCTCCAGCAGGAAATCGGTGGAGTGCCGCCGCACGGGGCGGTAGACGAAGCCCGCCTGACAAAACCGGCAGCCCCGGATGCACCCGCGCATGACCTCCAGCACCACCCGGTCGTGGACGATCTCGGTGCTGGGGACGACGCATTTGGTGGGGAAAAAGGCGGTGTCCAGGTCCTCGACGATACGCTTGCGCACCGTCTCCGGCGCGCCCGCCTCCCGGTCCACCCTCAAAAGAGTGCCGTCGCCGTTGTAGACGGGGGTATAAAAGCGCGGCACATAGACGCCGGGGATGTCCGTGGCGCGGCGCAGAAATTCGTCCTTGGTCCAGTTCTCCTGCTTGGCCTTCCGCAAAAGGCGCAGGAGCTCCACGTCCAGCTCCTCCCCCTCGCCCAGGACGAAGAGGTCCATAAAGTCCGCCATGGGCTCCGGGTTGACGCAGGAGGTGCCGCCGGCGAAGACAAGGGGCGTAAGGGCCGTCCGGTCGGCGCTCCTCACCGGGAGCCCCGCCAGGTCCAGCATGTTGAGGACGGAGGTATAGGCCATTTCGTAGCCCAGGGAGAAGCCGATGGCGTCAAACGCCGTGAGGGGGTCGGCGCTTTCCAGGGCGTAGAGGGGGATGCCCTCCCGCCGCATCTCCTCCTCCATATCCCCCCAGGGGGCGAAGCACCGCTCGCACCACATGCCGGGTTCGGCGTTGATGGCGCCGTAGAGGATCTGGAGGCCAAGGTTGGACATGCCGATCTCGTAGGTGTCCGGGAAGCAGAAGGCCATGCGCAGGTCCACCGCGGCCTTGTCCTTCACGATCTGGTTGTATTCCCCGCCGGTGTAGCGGGCGGGCTTTTGCACGCGCGTCAGGACGCGCCGGAGCTTCGGTGTCATAGGGTCCCTCCCAAGGGAAGAATGCGGGGCTAACCGTTCCCCATTTTAGATTTTACACCAAACCGCCGCTTTTTGCAACAGCCGTTCAGGAGAAAAAACGCGTAGAACAGGACCGCCGCGCTGCCGTTTGGGCGAAAAAGAAGGGCGCACCCGCCGATAAAGGCCGCCGTCACGCAGAGAATATCCAGCGTAAGGCCCGCGCCCCACGCCGCGTCCGGGCCGAAGAGGAGGCTGACCGCCGCCTCCAGGGCGCGCCCGCCGTCGGTGATACTTGCCGGCACCAGGTTCACGGCGGTGTATAGGGCGCTCACCGCCGCAAGCTCCAGAAGGAAGTCCCCGCCCCACCGCCGCCCCGCCCACAGGGAAAAGCCGGCCAGCAGGGCCCCCGCCAGGGGTCCGGACAGCGCCGCCGCCATCTCGGCGGGATAGGAAAGGCGCTTTGTGAACATGATCCGCGCCCCCGCCCCCGCGAGGGCAAAGCGCTCCACCCGCGCCCCCAGCGCCCGCAGGGCCAAAAGGTGCCCCAGCTCGTGGACCGCCGCGGCGGCGGCCACGATCAGCGTCCGCCGGGGACCGGCCAGTACCGTCACGGCGATGAGGAGCAGGAGAAAGCCTGATGTTATGTTAACTTTACGGCTCATCTCGGTAGACATAATGTTGTGGGTTAACATAATTTCCATCTATCAGCAGCTCCAGGTGGACCGTGTCCCCGGAGAGGGTCCCCACCGTCTCCCCCGCCGTCAGGGCGTCGCCCTCCTTTAGGGGCGTCGCGCCCAACAGGGCGTACAGGGATTCCACGCCGTCATCGTGGCTGACGATGACGTAGGCGCCGAAGACGGTGCTCTCCCCCACCGCCGTCACGGTCCCGTCCGCCACGCACCGGACGGGGCTCCCGCTCTCGCCACGGACGTCGATGCCGTAGTGGAAGACGGGCTCGCCGTTCTCATCCGCGGCGTAGCCGAAGCCCCGGACCACGCTGCCCCGCAGGGGGCCGGCCAGCACCAGGTCCTCCCGGGGCCGCTCCTGCGTCACATGGGCGGGCAGAGGCAGGTCCTGGAAGGTCTCCGGGTCGATGACGACGGGGGCGGGACCGGTGGGCTCAGCGGCGTCCGTGGGCGCCGGGTCCGTATGTTCCGCCGAGACGGGCACGCCCTCGCCGCTGTCGGCGGAAAAGGCGTACCGGAAGGCGCTTTTGGCGGCGGAGAAGACGTTTTTGGCCTTGGCCTCCCGGCTGAAGACCTCCATGGCCCCGCCGATGTCCACACCAATGGCGCGCCCCAGCCTGTCCCGGACCTTCGCCGCCGGTCCCGGGAAGAGCAAGGCCGCGCCTACCGTGAGCGCCAGTCCCCACAAAAGCACCCGGAAGACCGCTCCCCCGCCCTTCTTCGCCCTTCTCCCGCGTTTTCGCCCCTCATACACCATACCCGGACCCCCTCAAGGAATTTGGTACAAGTTTATGCGGGGTAAAACAGGGCTAGTACGAAAACCGGCCCGCGCAGGGCGGGCCGGAGGTCATCAAAAGAATTATTCCGGCATGGTGCCGGGGAAGGTGACGGTGAAGGCGGCGCCGTGGGGGGTGACGGGCCGGACGGAGAGGGCGGCGCCGTGGCGGTCGGCGGTGGATTTGACGATGGAGAGGCCCAGGCCCGTGCCGCCCTCGCCGCGGTCGCGGGATTTCTCCACCCGGTAGAAGCGGTCGAAGATGTAGGGCAGGTCCTCCTCCGGGATGCCGATGCCGGTGTCCTCCACGGTGATGACCACGTTTTCCCCGTCCCGGAGGACCGAAACGGCCACGCGGCCGTTCTTCGTGTTGTATTTGACGGCGTTGTCCACCAGGTTGTGGAGGAGGTGGAAAAGGTCGTCCTCCGTGGCCAGGACGTGGCAGTTGGCGTCGAACCGGGTGGTGACGGTGACGCCGGCCTTGCGGGCCACGGGCTCCAGGGCGGAAAGGACGCGCTTGGCCACCCGGACGCAGTCCACGTCCACCTGCATTTCCTCCACGGGGCGGTCGAGCTTGGTGAGGTCTAAGAGCTGCGAGGTGGTGCGGCTCAGGCGTTGGGCCTCCTCCCGGATGCCGGTGACGAATTCCCGCATGGTCTCGGCGTCCATGTTGTCGTTCTCCAGAATGGTGTCCGCCAGGAGCATGATGGCGGAGAGGGGCGTTTTGAGCTCGTGGGAGGCGTCGGAGACGAAGCGCCGGCGGCGCTCCTCCGTCTGCTGCATCCGCTCGGTGAGGGTGTTGAACTCCTCCGCCAGCGTGGCGAACTCGTCGCGGCCCCGGACCTCCACGTGGAAGGTGTAGTCCCCCTCCCGCACCTTGCGGATGCCGGTGAGGACGCGGGTAAGGCCGGCGCTGAGGGTCTGGGACAGGAAGAGGCTGAGCACCACGGCGGCGATGCCAAGGCCGATGGACGCCTTCATCATGTCGTCCCGGATGCCCATGACCAGCGCGCCGGCGGCGTCGTCGTACTCATAGACGCCCACCGCCGCCACGTTCTTCCCGCCGCTCTTCACGGGGACGCAGGCGTAGGTCAAAAACGCCCCATCGGCAAGGTCGGAGCGAAAGCCCGTCTCCCCCTCCGAGAGGGCCCTTTCGGCCATGGAAAAAAGGACGCGCTCGTCAAAGCCGCGGGTGTCGTCCCCCTCGGCGCCAAGCTCGTCCTTATTTTGATCGAATATGACCACCCGGGAGAGGCCGTCCGCCTCCCAAAGCTCCAGGGCCTGCCCCGCGCTCTCCGGCGTCAGGTCCGGAAGCTCCCCCAAAAGCTCCGCCACCTGCTGGGCGTAGGGCGGGATGGCCTCCTCCTTGGCGAAGACGATGAGGTTCCGGGAGATGCGCATGGGGTAGGTGTTCAGCACCCCGATCACAAGGCCCGTGAAGAGCAGGAGGGAGAGGAAATATTTGGCGCGAATACTGAGGACCCGCCGTTTTCCGCCCTTGTCAGCCCTTGAAATAGTACCCCACTCCCCACTTCGTGATGATGTACTCCGGCTCCGAGGGGTTCGTCTCCAGCTTGTCGCGAAGCCTGTGGACGTGGACGTCCACGGTGCGGATGTCGCCCTGGTAATCGAAGCCCCATATGATGTTCAAAAGGTTCTCCCGGCTGTAGACCCGGCCGGGGTTTTTCATGAGAAGCTCGATGACGTCGAATTCCCGTCCCGTCAGCTCCACGATAGCCCCGTTTTTGTAAGCCACGCGCCTGTCGCAGTCGATGGAGATGTGGCCGGCGGTGAGGAGGGGGCTGTTCTCGGCCTGGACCTTGGGGGCGGCGCGGCGCAGCAGGGCGCGGATGCGGGCCTTGAGCTCCAGGATGTTGAAGGGCTTGGTGACGTAGTCGTCCGCGCCGTAATCGAAGCCGATGATCTTGTCCATGTCGTCAGTGCGGGCGGTGAGCATGATGATGGGCACCTGGGAGGACTCCCGGATGTGCATACACACCTCAAGGCCGGACATCTTCGGCATCATCAGGTCCAGGATGATGAGGTCGAAATTGCCGGTGCGGGCCAGCTCCAGCCCCTCCTGGCCGTCATAGGCCGCCTCCACCTGGTAGCCCTCGTTCTCCAGATTGAATTTGATGCCCCGCACCAAGAGCTTTTCGTCGTCTACCACTAAGATCTTCATGGGTCCTCCTTCCCCGCGCTTTTCCGTTCTCCGCCTCCGGGCGGTCAGACCGTGAGGTAGTCCCTCACGTCCTCAAAAAGGCTCTCCCCGATCCCCCGGACCTCCATGAGCTCCTCCACGGCCTGAAAGCCGCCGTGCTCCTCCCTGTAAGCGATGATCCTGTCCGCGAAGGTCTCCCCCACCCCCGGAAGGCTCATGAGCTCCCGGCGGGTGGCGGTATTGAGGTCGATGCGGGCCGCCCCAGCGTCCCCGGATACGGGGAGATCAGGGCTTTGGGACACGGTGACGTTCACGGTTTTTGCCCGGCTCCGGCCGGAAAAGTACCCGGCGGTGAAAAAGACCGCCGCGACGGCTATGACCAACAGGAAAAGCTCCGGTTTTTTCAGCTTCATAACTTACCAGCTTTGATTTTTCCCACAAATTCGACTTTCCGTATTGATTTTGCGGCGAAAAAAATATATGATATAGGTATCGGGTCTTGGGCGCGTCTTTTCGCCCTACCCCTTATCATACTATATCTTTCGGACTTTGTCCAACATTTCTTTGGAGTTTTTCTATGAAAACTGAATCAAAAACCTCATCCGTCAAAAAGCTCTTGGCCCTGGCGCTGGTCCTGGCGCTTTTCCTCGTCTCGTCCCTCCCCGTCCTTGCTCCGAAGGCCGGGGCCATCGAGGACCCGGCCATCACCACCGCCGCCGCGTACCTCTGGGATCTGGACGCCCGGCAGGTGCTCTACTCCAAAAATCCCACGGAACGCCGGGCGCCGGCGAGCCTCACGAAGATCATGACCGCCCTTCTGGCCGTGGAGGCGTATGAGAACGGCGAGATCGGCCTTTCCGACAAGATCACCGTCACCGGCGACCCCTATTTCGACATCACGCCCGACGGCAGCAGCGCCGGCATCAAGGCCGGCGAGGAGCTCACGTTCGAGCAGCTTCTCTACTGCTGCCTCCTCCCCTCCGCCAACGAGGGCTGCAACGTCCTGGCCCAGGTCCTGGCCGGGGACGTGCCCGCCTTTGTGGAGCGGATGAACACCCGGGCCTCTGAGCTGGGCTGCACGGGCACGCACTTCGCCAACACCCACGGGATGCCGGACGATGACCACTACTCCACCGCCGAGGACCTGTGCAAGATCGCGGAGGAGGCGCTGAAGCATAACCTCTTGAAGCGCATCGTCTCCACCCCCACCTACACCGTCCCCGCCACGAACATGTCCGACGAGCGGGTCTTGAAGAACACCAACAACCTCATCCAGCCCTCGAGCCCCGAGTATTACGAGTACGCCGCCGGGATGAAGACCGGCCACACCAGCGCCGCCGGGTACTGCCTCATCGCCTACGCCGCCAAGGACGGCCGGCAGCTGGTGAGCGTGGTGCTGGGCGGGGAATCCACCGTCCTGGACAGCGGCCGCACGGTGCCCACCAGCTTTACGGAGTCGAAGCGGCTCCTGGAGTGGGGCTTTAACAACTTCAGCTATCAGGAGATCCTCTCCACCACGCCCCTGGCGGAGATCCCCGTGGCCCTGGGCCGGGGCTCCTCCTCCGTCACCCTCCGCCCCGAGCGGACTGTCAGCGCCCTCCTGCCCAACGACGCGGACCTTACCAAGGTGGAGCTGGACCGCCGGGTCTTCACCACCGACCTCACCGCCCCCGTGGACCAGGGCCAGATCCTGGGCGAGGTAGCCGTCAGCTTCAACGGCGTGGACTACGGCACCGTCAATCTGGTGGCCAACTACAAGGTGGAGCTGGACCGTGGTGCCTACATGATGACGGAGATCCGGTCCACCCTCTCCAACAAGTACGTGCGGCTGGGCATCACGCTTTTCGCCATCATGCTCATCCTCTACGTGGCCTTCATCGTCTACTACAACCTCCGCCGCTACAACAAACGCCGCGTAGCCCACGAGCTGGCCCGCCGCCGCGTGGAGGAGTACCGGCGCTCCCAGGAGCCCAGCACCGGCAAATCCTTCGAGGAGATCGAAGCAAGACACGCCCGGGAGATGCAGGAGACGAGGAAGAGATAAGGACGCAAGGTCAAACGAACACCCACCCGCCAAGGATATCAGCGAGTGGGTGTGTTTTTGTGAGGGGGACGTTAACTCATGCCGTTCTGTCCTCCAACCTTCGCTTCCCCCCTGCCCCCCTCCTACGAGGAGGGGGCGAAAAAGGTTTGCGCCGCTTTACGGCGCAACTTTTTATAAACGCGGCGCGAAGCGCCGCAACCTTATTCTCCTTTACCCCTTTTTCGGAAAAAGGGGTGCCGCCGCAGCGGCGGAGTATTCGAGCCCGTGGAGCGTCGCTGGGGCTTCCGATAATCGGATCGCAGCACCACCCCGGCCTGGGAGGGGCAAGAAAGGTTGCGATAACGGACCGGTTCCGATAAATCGCGCCAGCCCCCGTCCCAGAGCCCCCTCCTCGTAGGAGGGGGCAGGGGGGTAGCGAGCGTTGGATGACAGACTGGTTCCGACAAACCACACCCGTTTTCGACACGTCAGCCCCTCCTAGGTCGGGGACAGTCGCGAAGCGGCAGGGATGGTGTGTGCGACGGCTCCTCACATCACCAAGATCAGCACCGCTCTTGTGACCAGCGCGGCGAGATAGGCCAGAACGCATTGCCAGAGGACGACGCCGGCGGCCCATTTGGCGCCCATTTCGCGGCGGATGGCGGCGATGGAGGCCACGCAGGGGGTGTAGAGGAGGCTGAAGACCAGGAGGGCGCCGGCGGAGACGGAGCTGAGGGCGGTGGTGACGCCGCCTTCGAAGAGGACCTCCATCACGGAGACCACGCTCTCCTTGGCCATGAAGCCGCTGATGAGGGAGGTGCAGATGCGCCAGTCCCCCAGGCCCAGGGGCTTGAAAATGGGGGCGATCGCGCCGGCCAGCAGGGCCATGATGCTCTTGGAGGAGTCCTCCACCAGGTTGAAGCGCAGGTCGAAGCTCTGGAGGAACCAGACCACCACGGAGGCGATGAGGATGATGGAGAAGGCGCGCTGGAGGAAGTCCTTGGCCTTCTCCCACACCAGCTGCGCCGTGGTGCGGGCGCTGGGGAGGCGGTAGTTGGGCAGCTCCATGACGAAGGGCACCGCCTCGCCCTTGAAGAGGACTTTTTTATAGAGGAACGCCAGGGCGATGCCCATGAGGATACCGAGTAGGTAAAGGCCCGTCATGATGAACCCGCCCTTGCCGGGGAAGAAGGCGCTGACGAAGAAGGCGTAGATGGGCAGCTTGGCCGTGCAGCTCATAAAGGGCGTGAGCAGGATGGTCATCCGCCGGTCCCGCTCGCTGGGGAGGGTCCTGGTGGCCATGACGGCGGGGACGGTACAGCCGAAGCCGATGAGCATAGGCACGATGCTCCGCCCCGAGAGGCCCAGCTTTCGCAGGAGCTTGTCCATGAAGAACGCCACGCGGGCTATGTAGCCGGAATCCTCCAGCAGGGACAGAAAGAGGAACATGGTGACCACGATGGGCATAAAGCTCAGCACCGATCCCACGCCCTCGAAGATGCCGCCCACCACCAGATCCCGGAGGACGGGGTTGACGTGAGCGGACACCATGGCGTTGTCCACGAGGACCGTGAGGGCGTCGATGCCACGCTCCAGAAGGTCCTGGAAGAACGCGCCGATGACGTTGAAGGTGAGGTAAAACACCAGCGCCATGATAGCCACAAAGACGGGGATGGCGGTATATTTGCCGGTCAGCACCCGGTCGATCTTGGCGCTGCGGGCGTGCTCCTTCGTCTCCCGGGGCTTGCGGACGCAGTCCCGGCAGACGTTGTTGATGAAGTTAAAGCGCATGTCCGCGATGGCGGCGCTGCGATCTAAGCCCCGCTCGGCCTCCATCTGGACGGTGATGTGCTCCAGAAGATCCTTCTCGTTTTGGTCCAGCTTCAGCCGCTCGATGGTGAGGCTCTCCCCCTCGATGGCCTTGGCGGCGGCGAAGCGCACGGGCATCCCGGCGGCCTCCGCGTGGTCCTCGATGAGGTGGACGGCGGCGTGGAGACACCGGTGGACGGCGCCGCCGGCGGCGTCCTTGGCGCAGAAGTCCACCTTCAGGGGCTTCTCCTGGTAGCGGGCGATGTGGATGGCGTGGGTGACGAGCTCGTCTACGCCCTCGTTCTTCGCCGCGGAGATGGGCACCACCGGGACGCCCAGCATGGCCTCCATGGCGTTGACGCTGATGAACCCGCCGTTGCCGGTGAGCTCGTCCATCATGTTGAGGGCCACCACCATGGGGCGGTCCATCTCCAATAGCTGCATGGTGAGGTAGAGGTTGCGCTCGATGTTCGTGGCGTCCACGATGTTGATGATGGCGTCGGGCTTCTCGTCTAAGACGAAGGCGCGGCTGACCAGCTCCTCGGCGGAGTAGGGCGACATGGAGTAGATGCCTGGAAGGTCCGTGATGGACGTTTTGGGGTGGCCCAAAATCGCGCCGCTCTTGCGGTCCACGGTGACGCCGGGGAAATTGCCCACGTGCTGGTTGGCGCCGGTGAGGCGGTTGAAGAGGGTAGTCTTGCCGCAGTTCTGGTTGCCCACCAGGGCGAAGGTGAGAATGTGATCCTCCGGGAGGGGCTCCGTCTCCCCCTTTACGTGGTGGACGCCGGGCTCGCCCAGGTGCGGGTGCGCCACAGGCCGGCGGGGGGCGGCGGCCGTCTCCGCCTCGGCGGCGTCGATCTTGGTGACATCGATCCTGGCGGCGTCGTCCAGGCGAAGGGTGAGCTCATAGCCGTGGATGCGCACCTCCACCGGGTCGCCCATGGGGGCGAACTTCACCACCGTCACCTCCGCGCCGGGGATGACGCCCATGTCCAAAAAGTGCTGCCGCAGGGCGCCCTCGCCCCCCACCGCGTCGATTCGCCCGCTCTCCCCTATTTTCAGTTCCTTCAGGGTCATATCACGCCTCCGCAAACGCGAATTTTCTTCCGCCCCCGATTATAGCCTCCCATTGCCCCGTTGTCAAATGCTTTTAAGGGGCGGGGAGGCTGTGACGGACCGGGGTTGACAGCGTGATAGAATTTGATTATAATATGGGTATAATATAGCTATGCAAGGAGGCGTGATGATGAATATACGCCCGTCGGCGGCAATACGCCAGAATTATAACGAGATCGCGGAGCTGTGCAGGAGGACTGCCGAGCCGGTCTACCTCACCAAAAACGGGGAGGGAGATCTGGTGGTCATGGACATCGAATCCTTCACCCGCCGCGAAAAAATGCTGAAGCTTCGGGAGGAGCTTCTGTCCGTAGAGGAGGCGCGGCTCAGCGGTCAGCGGGACTATACCCTGGAGGAGCTGGAAGCCTATCTTGATGAGATCATCCACGAGGCGTGACCATGCCGGAGGGAAAGAGATATAAGGTAGTCGTTTCCGACCGCGCCAGATGTATGTTGGGCGCTCACATCGCTTTTCTTGCCAAGGTGAGCAAGACGGCCGCCGCGGAAAAGAAAAAGGAGATCATGACGGAGCTTCGGTCACTGTCCACAATGCCGAACCGCTGCCCGTTTTTTGAGGGCGGGGACTTTATCCCGCCAAATACATACCATCGCCTCTTCATCAGGAAGACATACCTTGTGCTGTATCAGATCCGAAACGACACCGTGTATGTAGACTACATTCTGGATTGCCGCCAGGACTATGATTGGCTTATCCAGTGACGCCCCCATCGACAGCAGAAACCCCCGGCGTGGATTCCGCAGAATTCACACCGGGGGTTTCGCACGTTTCCCCTTGGCATTGAAAGGCCGCAACGCGGCCTTTCAATGCCAGTTTTGGTCGGAGTGTAATTATAGGATTTGAAAGAAACCCAGGAAAATCAATGGTTTGCAAGCTGTCAGCAAGAGGTTTTATCTATCAAAATACCCCAACATTGATAAGCGCCGCCCTATGGAGACTACGGGCGGCGTTTTCATATATCAAATTCAAAGGAGGCGGTACGATCCCCCTGCCGGGCTGAAATGCCCGGCTTTTTTATTTCCAGAGAAAATCGGCAATTTGTAGAAAATGAGCTGCAAACTTTGTGCAAGACAACAAAAATGAAGGAGGCTTAAAAGTGGCAGAAGAAAAACTGAACACCGGCCAGGGTGAGCAGATCACGATGGATGAAGCCGTTACCCCCGCTGACCCCGGC
>CANPYK010000012.1 GCA_947588605.1 uncultured Oscillospiraceae bacterium | reverse complement strand
GCGTTATGCAGGGCGGCGGCGATGGACTCGTAGTAGCGGCCCGTGTGCTCCATGACGATCCTGACCTCGCCGTCCAGGGCGCTCAACTTCTCGACCAGAGCGGCCAACCCGTCGGTGGTGTGTGTCACGTCAAACGGAGGCATGATCACCTCCCGCTTCGACCTGAGTACAGTCACCGAGCTTTTCCCATTGGAAACATCGACTCCCACAGCGTACATTTGGAATCCTCCCGATACAAGAATTACAATGGCGGACCATCGATCCTCATTGCCGATTCCATCTGTTTGCTGACGCGAGTGAACCGTGAGGGCACTCAACCTGCACAAATCGAACGCCGCGAATGGGAGGGATGGCTGACAGACTTTTTGTCGAGCGCGTGGTTCTTAGGGGTCAACATCAGGCCATTGCCTCTCCATTCTAACAGCTTGGGCAACGAGATGCCCCTCGCCCGTGGCCGCCTGCCACGAAGGTGGGGTAAATTTATTGTAACAGGGGTCAAAAAGGTTTGCGCCGCGTTGCGGCGCAATTTTATATAAACCCGACGCGAAGCGCCGCATCCTTTTTGAAAGGCTCCCTTTCGTAAAGGGAGCTGTCGCGAAGCGACTGAGGAATCGAGGCTTGAGGTTTTTGAGCGGTCTGATAGCCGGAACCACCCCGGCGGTGGGCCGGGGCGGGGGGGTGCAAATTCAGTCGAGGCGGATGAGGTCGTAGTTGGTGGTGCCGAAGCCGAGGGCCGCGGCGGCTTCGATGGTGTGGCGGCCGTGGCGGGACTCGACGCGCTGGAGGAAGTGCTTCTGGCCGGGGTCGTCGGTAGCGGCGTCGATGAGGTCCATGCAGGCCTTATCCAGGGCCACGGGGTCTAAGGACGAGAGAGTGCCGATGTCCTTCATGCAGGGGTCCTCGGCGTCGGAGCAGCAGTCGCAGTCCACGGAGAGGTTGCACATCATGCTGACAAAGGCGCACTTGCCCTCGAAGTGGCGGTAGACGGCACTGGCGGCGTCGGCCATGGCCTCGGTGAAGCCGTCCTTGGTGGCGTGGTTTTTCCAGCAGGAGCCGGGGTGCAGGTCCGTGCCGCCGGAGTGGATGTTGGCCTTGCCGGCGGCGGAGGCACAGCCGATGGAGAGCTGCTTCAGCGCTCCGCCGTAGCCGCCCATGGGGTGGCCCTTGAAGTGCGCCAGGACGAGAAGGGAGTCATAATTGAGAAGGTCCTTGCCCACGATGTCCCGCTTGAGGACCTTGCCGTTGGGGATGGGAAGCTCGGCGTCCGGGCCGTGCTCGTCTAAGAGGTCCACGGTGAAATACTTGCTCCAGCCGTGGTCGGCGAGGAGCTTTAAGTGGCCGGCGTTGGTGCTCCTGGCCCCGCCGTAGGCGGTGTTCGTCTCACAGACGGTGCCGTGGACGTACTCCACCATGGGGCGCATGAACTCCGGGTGGAGGTAGTTCTGGTTGCCCTCCTCGCCGGAGTGGACCTTCACCGCCACACGCCCCGGGAGGGTGACGCCCAGGACCTTGTACATCTCCACCACCGTTTCGGGGGAGAGCTTTTTCGTGAAATAGACCTTTGCTTTTTCCATGGGATGCTCCTTTAATATTAAGTGTCGATGACCATATCCGCCCGGGACCAGAGGTCCGTGGCGGCAAAGTACCTGTTTTCCAGGGGGATCCACAGGGAGATGAAGGACCCCAGCATATCCGGCCCACGGACGTTGAGGCGCGCAAGCTGCGTCTCCGGCGCGGTGCGCACGGCGATCTTCAAAGTGTAGACGTCCGCCAGGTCCGGATGGAGGCTGTAGGAGCCCTCCACCACATTGACCCGCTTATAGGGAAACTCCCGCCAGGGGCCGTATTCCAGGGCGCCGCAGTCGTACCAGCGTGTGACCACGTCCCGGTGGCGGCTCAGGGGGGAGAGCACCTCCCGGCTCAGGCGCTCCCGGTCCATATTCCCGCCGGGGCTGGCCATGCGCTCCGCGGTGCGCCGCTCCTGGGGGAGGTAGAAATCGTCGGCGTGGAAGAGGTTGGCGTCATAGACCTCCGCCAGGGCCGTCCCCAGGGTGGTCTTCCCGGAGGCGCACATACCGTCCACGCCGATGAGGACGGGGCCCGCGAACCGGGAGAACCGGTCCACGGCGCTATAGATATCCATCCAGCGGGCGTACCGCTCCGAAACCACCCGGTAGGCCGGGGCGTAGGCGGCGCGGTAGGTGTCCGAGTGGGAGAGAGGCGGGTATCCGGCCTTTTCGTAGCCTTCCAGAAATTCGTCCACCTCGCCCTTTTCAAAGCCCAGCGCATAGAGGAGCGCCAGCTTTTCCCGAAAGGCCTCCGTGGAGCCGCGGGTCTGGGCGGAGGAGAGGAAGAACATGGCAAACAGCGTCTCCGGCGTGAGGCGGCCCCGCGCCGGGGCTAAATTCACGCGGACAAGGCCGTTGCCGATGGGCTCCACTAAGGGCGCGTCCGTCTCGGCGCACCTGTCCAGCTCCTCCCGGAGCCACGCCTGAGCCCGGTCAGGGTCGGCGATGAGGTGTCCGCCGCCAAACTCGTTCTGGTAGATGAGCTTTACCGCGTCCCGCACCTCCATGGCCGGACGGTGGGCACGCTCAGACAGCAGAAGCTCCTTCAATTCTTCCATCCGCGCTCCTCCTTTCTCCCTTTTGAATCCAATTATCTTACACCAATTAGAGATTTTTGTCAATGCTTTTGGTGCAAAATAACAAAAAACGAAAGAAAAAGGAGAAAGCTTTTAGGAAGACCGCCGCCTGGGACCGGGGTTGCGGGTGCGGCGGTAGCAGGCGTCGCACAGACGGCCCTTGTGGTAGAGGCTCAGGGGCTTGCCGCAGACGGCGCAGAAGCGGATGTTGCTTTTAAGGCGGGTGAGGAGGATCTCGTTGATCTCCTCCGCCACCAGCTCACGGGCCTCGTAAAGCCTGTCCTCGTCCACCGTCTGGCCGAACGCCTTGGAGAAGGAGAAGTAGAGGTCCAGCTTTTTATAGTGGAGCTCCAGCTCCGGCAGGGTGGGCTCCTCGACGTTCAGCGCCGGCTGGCTGATGGGCTCGCCCCGGCGGTATTGGCGCAGGTATGTGAAAAAGAGCTCCCGCAGGTCCTCGCTGGTCTCGTCGAAGGGGATGTTGGCGGCGCGAAGCTCCTCCTCCTTGGAAAAGTCCATGCCCTGCTCCCGCATTTTGGTGATGACGGTGATGTAGCGGCTGATGTCCAGCTTGACGTAGGGCTCCACGGTGGGGAGCTTGTTCCACTCGGTGAGGACCTCCAGAAGGTCGAAGTCCACCTGCAGGACGAAGTCCGAAAAGCCCACCACCGCCTTTTCGATGGGCGGAACGGGGGCGACGAGGCCGGCCTTGATGAACGCCAGGTTTTCCGTGGCGCCTACGTAGCCACGGGAATACATACCGTACCGGCCGGCGCGGCCGGCGATTTGTTTGATCTCCTCGGGCCGCAGCGCCCGGCGCTCCTTGCCGTCGAACTTCTCCGTCTCCATGAAGATGATCCGCCGGATGGGGAGGTTGAGCCCCATGCCGATGGCGTCGGTGGAGACGACGTATTTCATATCCCCGTTGAGGAACCCCTCCATTTGCCGCCGGCGGGTGGCGTAGGGGAGAGCGCCGTAGATGATGGCCGGCTCCTTGCCGTGATTGCGCAGCTCCTCCGCCACGGAGAGGACCCCCACCTTGGAGAAGGTGATGAGGGCGTCCCCCGGCTGGATGCGGTCCGGGGAGATCACG
Source organism: uncultured Oscillospiraceae bacterium (assembly GCA_947588605.1). Lineage (GTDB taxonomy): Bacteria > Bacillota > Clostridia > Oscillospirales > Oscillospiraceae > RUG626. The sequence goes on along the minus strand of CANPYK010000012.1, from coordinate 58,264 downwards.
GACCGCATGGGCACCAGCGGCACCTGCCGTTCGTGCTCAATGACCTCGTAGGTGTTGCCGCAGCCGGCGATGAGGCGGATGAGGATGTCCCTGGCCTCCGGCGCGGCGCACAGATGCACCTCCGGGGCCAGGACGCCTAAGATCGCCCGTGTCCAGGCGTAGCCGCGCTCGGAGTCCGCGATCATCTGGCACTCGTCGATGACCGCCACGTCGAAGCGGCGCTTCAGGTCCAGCTTCTCCGCCGTGGCGGCTACGTGGGTGTCGCCGGGGCGGTGGTCCTCCTCCTCGCCTGTTTCCAGGGAGCAGTCCACCCGGGCGTCCAGCAGCGTCTCCTGGGCCTCCAGGGCCAGCAGGCGCAGGGGGCCGAGATAGACGCCGGTGGGGGCCTGCATGAGCCGGACGAGGCCGGCATAGGTCTTGCCGGTGTTGGTCCCGCCGATGTGGAGGATGAAATGACGCGCCATGGCGCGGGCCTCCGGGTACTCGTCCCGGGGATTCAGGGCCATGAGGAGGCTGAGGGATGTGCGGATGGCACGGGGCACATACCAGACGGACCAGACCTTGGAAAGCCCGTCCCTGAAGAGCATGGTGACGGGAAAGTCCGGCATATTCAGAAGGTCCGTCAGCGCCTCCTCCGACTGGGGGCCCTGGATCTCGCCGATGGCGCCCTCGGCAATGGCGTAGAGCGTGGGGACATAGCGCGCCAGAAGCCCGGCGCACTCTTCGCTCCTGGCGTGGCGCGCCAGCATCCCCGCGCCGCGGACGGCGCACCGAAGCCCGTTTGCCACCTGCTGGGCGCTATAGCGGCGCTCCAGGGCCGTGAACTCCGAAAACCAGGAGACGGCCTGCCGCAGGGGGACGTTGGGCAGCGTGACGTTGAGCCGCGCCAAAAAGGCCCGGTGATAGATGCCCGCCAGCTTCCAGGCGGGGGAGTCGTCCTTCTCCGCGCGCTTCCAGAGGGCGTTATAGACCCTGCGGTAGCCCGCCACATCCGCCGGCGTCTGCCGCCGCTCCGGCTCCGGGGTCCCCTCGGGGATCTGGCCGGTCTTGAAGATCTCCGTCTCCTCGGCGTCCAGCACGTCCCGCCGCCGCCAGACCCGAAAGCGCCCCTTGGCGCCGTTGGTGACATACCGGGGCTCCGGCAGCAGCCGCGCGATCAGCTCATCCGACCAGCCGCGCCTTTTGAGATTGGTATAAGAAAAAGTGCTGTTGTTCTTCCCCACCGCGCGGCCTCCTCTCAAAGACGTGTTCTCTTACTATATCACTTTTTTGTGGATTTTAAAAGAGAGAAAATAAAAATGCAGGGGCGGGTCTTGGAACCCGCCCGCAAGGTCAACTTAACCGCACGGCCTCGACGTGGAGGCAATGGCCGGTCTGGACGTCGATGTCGAAGATGGCGGCCTCCATTTTGCATGGGCCCTGGGCTTCGGTGTAGGGGACGCGCTTGGGGGCGCCCAGGAAGCGGGCCACGGACTGCTCGGGCTTGACGCCCAGGATGGAGAGGGCGGGGCCGGTCATGCCCAGGTCCGTGATGAAGCCGGTGCCCTTTGGCAAAACCGTGGCGTCGGAGGTCTGGACGTGGGTGTGGGTGCCCCAGAGGGCTGTGACGCGCCCGTCCAGGTGCCACGCCAGCGCCGCCTTTTCGCTGGTGGCCTCGGCGTGGAAGTCCACGAGGATGACGCCGGCGTCCAGCTTCTTTAAAATCCGCTCCGCCTCGTAAAAGGGGCTGTCGGGGCCGAAATCCATGCCGCACCGGCCGATGAGGTTGACGACCGCCGCCTTCCCGAAGGGCGCGTCATACGTCCCGTACCCCATGCCGGGGGTGAGGGGGGAGAGGTTGGCCGGGCGCAGAAGGCGGGGATCATCGTCTAAGATCTGGAAGATGGAGTGCTTCTGGAGGGCGTGGTTGCCTAACGTGACCACGTCCGCGCCGGCGGCGAAGAGCTCCGCGGCCTCGTGGGGGTTGATGCCCACGACGCTGGCGTTCTCGCCGTTGACAACGGCAAAGTCGATATGACGCTCCCGGCGGAAGCTCCACAGCCGCTTGCTCAAAAAGGCCACGCCGCCGGCACCCACCACGTCGCCCACGGCCAAAATACGGGCGCTCACAGCTCCCCCCTCACGCTGATGCGTACGGCACGGGGGTGGTTGATGACGTCCACGCGCCGGAAGACGCCGCCGTCCTCGCCGTCACGGGTCCACTGGACGGGCTCGTCGAACTCGAAGGAGATGCGGCTGGTGTGGAGGAGCGTCAGGTTCTCGCCGGTGAAGTTCTTCTTGAGGATGTTGGCCACGGTGGCGTTGAGCTCCGCCAGATTCTTGGGCTTGCGGATGAGCAGGACCTCAAAAAGCCCGTCGTCCAGGGCCACGTTGTCCTCGGTGAAGCGCACCAGGCCCCCCGCGACCCGCAGGGAGTTGGTGACGAAGCCGAAAAGAAGGTCGCCCTCAAAATACCCGTCGTCGTAGATGACACGGGAGTGGTGGGCGGTGATGTCGGTGAGCTGTCCCACGGCCTCCACCAGGTACGCCAGGTACCCCCAGGTGTTCTTGGCCGACTGGGGGGTGGAGAAGGGCACGTCCATAAAGGCCCCGAAGGAGGCCACGTAGCCGAAATACTCGTCGCCCAGCTGGCCCACGTCGATGATCCGGGGCGTGTGGTTGGCAGGCTCTAAGGTGGTGATGGCGTCCTTGGGGGATTTGGGGATGGACAGGGAGGTGGCCATGTCGTTGGTGGTGCCCATGGGGATGTAGCTGATCATGGGCCGCTCGTCGGCCTCCAGGCGCATGAGGCCCCCGATGACCTCGTTGAGGGACCCGTCGCCGCCGGTGATCACCACCCGGTCCATTTGCGCCCCGTAGAGGCGGGCGTATTCGCTGGCGTCCCCGCGCTTTTCCGTGATGCAGACGGTGACCGGGTTGCCGCCGGCGCAAAGGATCGTCAGCAGGTCCATGAGGACGGTCTTCACCCGTCCCTTGCCGGAGACGGGATTGACGATCAAAAGGATCCTTTCCACGGTTTCCACCGCCTTTCGTGTGTAGTCAGGTCAAAAGCTGAGAGTTTTATTTGGCGTCGATGACGCGCACGCGCACCACGCCGCCGATGGCCCGGACGGCGTCCGCGAGGCCGGCGTCGGGCTGTTCGCCCAGCTCCAGCATGGTGTAGCTGATCTTGCTGCCCTTCAAGGTGGCGTTGACCATGTTCTCAATGTTCAGCCCCGCGCCGGAGACGGCGGCGGTGATCTTGGCGATCATGGCGGGGACGTTCTTGTGGAAGACGCAAAGGCGCGCCAGCTTCGAGGGGGCCATGACGGCGCGGCCGAAGTTCACGGAATTGTTGATGTTGCCGTTTTCGATGTAGTCCACGGCCTCCCGGGCGGCCATGACGGCGCAGTTTTCCTCGCTCTCCCAGGTGGTGCCGCCCAGGTGCGGGGTCATGACCACGTTTTTCGTGCCGATGAGGGTGTTGGTGGGGAAGTCCGTGACGAACCGGGCTACCTTGCCGGTATTGAGGGCGGCGCGAATGGCCTCCTCGTTCACCACCTGCTGGCGGGCGTAGTTGATGATGCGCACGCCGTCCTTCATCTTGGCGATAAAGTCCGTATTGACCATGTCCCGCGTTTCGTCGGTGAGGGGGACGTGGAGGGTGAGGAAGTCGCAGTCGGAAAGGTCCTCCAGGCGGTCCACCCGCACGACCTTGTTGGAGATGGCCCAGGCCGCGTCCACGGAGAGGTAGGGGTCGTAGCCGTAGACGTCCATGCCCAGGTGCTGGCAGATGTTGGCCACCCGCCGGCCCACGTTGCCCATGCCGATGACGCCGATCTTCTTGCCCATGTACTCAGGGCCGGCGAAGTTCTTTTTGACCTTCTCCATGACCACGGAGACGTCCCGCTCGCTGGTGTCAAAGTTGAGGACCCACTGGATGGCCCCCAGGATGTCCCGGCAGGCCATGCCCAGGGCCAGCAGGAAGATCTCCTTCACGCCGTTGGCGTTGCCGCCGGGGGTGTTGAAGACCACCACGCCCTTTTCCGCCAGGGCCTCCAGGGGAATGGTGTTGACGCCGATGCCGGCGCGGGCCACGCACAAAAGCCGGTCGCCGAAGGGGTATTCCAGCAGGGAGCTGGCCCGGACGAAAATGACCTCCGGGTTAATGAGATCCTCGCCTACCTCGTACTTTTTCGGGTCCAGGATGGACTTGCAGGCGGGGGAGATGTTGTTGATTGTCTTGATCTTGATCATACTGTTTCTACCTCTGATTTAGTTTTGATGCGCCGCTTCAAAGGCACCCATGAAATCCACGAGCCTGCGCACGCCCTCCACGGGCATGGCGTTATAGACGGAGGCCCGCATGCCGCCCACGATGCGGTGTCCGGCGAGGCTGACGAAGCCCCTGGCGGCGGCCTCCTGCACAAACTCGGCATCCAGCTCCTTCGAGCCGGTGCGGAAGGTGACGTTCATTTTCGAGCGCGCGGCCGACTCTGCGCAGCCGGTGAAGAGCCGGGAGTTATCCAGGAAGTCGTAGAGCATCCCGGCGCGCTCCTCCCGCAGGGCCTCCATCCCCGCAAGTCCGCCCATCTCCTTCACCCACTTGAGCACAAGGCCCAGCATGTATATGTTGAAGGTGGGGGGCGTGTTGTACATGGAGTCCTTGTCGATCATGGTCTTGTAGCTCAGGACGGTGGGCGTGCAGGGAAGCTCGTGCCCCGCGAGAGACTTGTCGATGATCACCACCGCCATGCCGGCGGGGGCCATGTTCTTTTGCACCCCGGCGTAGATGAGGCCGTGGGCGGCGATGTCCACGGGCTTGGAGAGGATGTTGGAGCTCATGTCCGCCACCACGGGGCAGGGGGCCTTGGGGGTGTAATCCCACTCCGTGCCGTAAATGGTGTTGTTGGCACAGTAGTGGAAATAGGCGGCGTCGGGGGAGAGATCTAATTCCTCCTGACGGGGGATGTACGTGTGGTTTGCCTCCGATGTGTCCGCCGCGATATGGACCTGGCCGTACTTTTTGGCCTCCTTGGCGGCTAACCCGGAGAAGTTGCCGGTGACGGCATAGTCGGCCTTGCCGTTTGTCCCCATGAGGTTCATGGCCACGGCGGCGAACTGCCCCGTGGCGCCGCCCTGCATGAAGAGGATCTCGTGGCTTTCGGGGACGGACAGGACCTCCCGCAGGAGGGCCTTTGTCTCGTCGAAGATATCCTGATATGCCTTGGACCGGTGGCTCATCTCCATGACGGACATGCCGGAGCCGTTGAAATTCGTGATCTCCGCGGCGGCCTTTTCCAGCACCGGTACGGGGAGCATGGAGGGGCCGGCGGAGAAGTTGTAGACGCGTTCCTTGAACATGGCGGGACGTCCTTTCCGGGTTTTCTTTATCGAAGTAAATTATACCGAAACCGGGGGCGTTTTACAAGAGGACATTTCCCCAAAGCGCCCCGCCGGAAACGCCCGCGATTTGTACATTTGCCACAGTGTTACGGAGGTTTTCGCCCTGGGCCTGGACCTCGCAGTAGTTCCCCGTGTGCCCGGACCAGAGGCCGGGGGCCTTCTCCCGCTCGAAGAGCACCGGAAGGACAAGGCCCACCTGACGGGCCAGAAAGTCCGCCTTCATGGAGGCGGCCACAGCGGTGGCGGCGCGGGCCCGCGCCTCCTTGACGGCCCGTGGCAGCTGCTCCAGCTCCGCCGCCGCGGTGCCGGGGCGGACGGAGTAGGGGAAGACGTGCATAGAGGAGAAGGCGCATTTCTCGATGAACGTAAGCGTCTCGGCAAATTCCGCTTCCGTCTCCCCCGGAAAGCCGGTGATGAGGTCGGCGGTGAGGCCGCAGTTGGGGAAGTACCGGCGCAGGAGCTCTACGGAGGCGTAAAACCGCGCGGTGTCGTACTTCCGCCGCATCCGCGCAAGGGTGGCGTCACAGCCGCTTTGCAGGGACAGGTGGAAGTGGGGGCAGAGGTTCGGAAGGGCGGCGAGCCTTTGACAGAAGTCCTCCGTCACCACCCTCGGCTCCAAAGACCCCAGCCGCACGCGGCACCCGGGCGCGGCCTTCGCCACGGCCTCCACCGCGTCGGCAAGGGTGGGCTTGCCGGGGAGGTCCGCGCCGTAGGAGGCGATCTCAATGCCCGTGAGGACGATCTCCCGGTATCCCTCGGATGCCAGCTTCTCCGCCTCGGCGGCGCAGGCGTCAAGCGCCAGGGACCGCACCCGCCCACGGGTGTAGGGGATGATGCAGTAGGCGCAGAAGTTGACGCACCCGTCCTCGATCTTCAAAAGCGCCCGCGTCCGCCCCTCGGCGCTCCCGGCGGGCAGGCGCTCAAAGTCCCGGCGCGCAAAGGCGTTGTCCACAGCGAAGACGCTTTGCCGTGCCTCCAACGCCCGCTCCACCGCCGCCACGAACCCCGCCCGGTCGCCGGATCCGTAGACGACGTCCGCCAGCGCCCGGGCGTCCTCGCCGTCGGCTTGGCTCCAGCACCCGCACACGGCGACGACCGCGCCGGGGTTGCGCTCCGCGAGATGCCGCACCGCCTGCCGGGATTTGCGCCCCGCCTCGCCTGTGACGGCGCAGGTGTTGACCACCACGGCGTCCAAATCCGTTTCGTCGGCGGTGACCTCATGGCCGTGGGCGGTGAACAGCGCCTCCATGGCCTGGGACTCGAACTGGTTGACCTTGCACCCCAGGGTGTGAATGTGTATCCTCATAACTGCCTCTTGTTGTCTTTCTGATTTGGGTGTATAATCAGACATTATAGTATACGCAACGCGTGAAATCAAGGTGACACATATGATTTATTTCGATAACGCCGCCACCACAGCTCCCCGGCCGGAGGCCGTGGAGGCCGTCACGAGGGCGCTGACGGAGGACTTCGGCAACCCCTCCTCCGGCCACGCCGCCGGCCGCCGCGCCGCCGCCGCGCTGAAGGCCGCCCGGGAGGATGTGGGCGCCGCCCTTGGCTGTGAGCCCCAGGAGCTCCTCTTCACCTCCGGCGGCACCGAGGCGGACAATCTGGCCCTCCGGGGCGCGGCGTACCTCCAGCGCCACAAGCTGCGCCATATCATCACAAGCGCGGCCGAGCACGACGCCGTGCGCAAGACGTGTCAGGCCCTCCAGGGTCAGGGCTGTGAGGTCACATTTCTGATGCCTGACAGCACCGGGGCCATCGGTATAGAGCAGGTCCTGAACGCCCTCCGGGAGGACACGGGGCTCGTGTCCCTCATGCTGGTCAACAACGAGACGGGCGCGGTCACGGATATCGCCGGCATCTTCGCCGCCGTGAAGCGCCGCAACAGCGCCGTTCTTCTCCACACCGACTGCGTCCAGGCCCTTTTGAAGGTCCCCTTCACGCCGAAAAAGCTGGGCGCGGACCTGGTGACCGTCAGCTCCCACAAGATCCACGGCCCCAAGGGCGCGGGGGCGCTCTACGTGCGACGGGGCGTCCGCCTTCCCGGCATCGTCACCGGCGGGGGACAGGAGGGCGGCGTCCGGCCCGGCACCGAGCCCATGCCCGCCATTCTCGGCTTCGCCGCCGCCGCCAAAGCGGGGAGGGCGACCTTCGCCGAGGACGTCCGGCAAATGGTTGACATAAAACAATACCTCATGGACAACCTTCCCGCCGCCCTCCCCGCCGTCCGGTTCCTGGGGGAGAGCCGCGCCCCGCACATCCTCAGCCTCTCCCTTCCCGGCTATAAAAGCGAGGTCCTGATGAACCTTCTGGACGCCCACGGCATCTGCGTCTCCCGCTCCTCCGCCTGCAAAAAGGGCGCCCGCAGCCACGTCCTGGAGGCCATGGGCGAGAGCGCGGAGGTCATCGACGCCGCCATACGCGTCAGCCTCAGCCGCTATTCCACTATCGAGGAGGCCGACGCCTTCATCCGCGAGCTTAAAGAAGCGGCGGAGACGCTGAGGAGGAAAATCAAATGAGCGATATTCGGATAAAGCCCATGGAGACTGCGCTGGAGAAGCAGGAAGGACTTTATATGCAATTGTGGTGTGCCATTGAATATCAGAGGCAAATCACCGACAGATAAATCGATATTTGTAGGAGTAAGAAAAGATGCTTAATTTTATGATACGCAATGAAAGAATCAGCGATTTTAGGAAAGTTGAATTGTTGACACGCCTAGCGTTTTGGAATGTTCATGTCCCAGGAGCTGACGAACATTATTTAGTACATATTTTAAGAGAACACAAGGATTTTGTTCAAGAGTTGGATTTTGTAGCAGAAACAGATGATGGTAAAATTATAGGTAATGTCATGTATACAAAAGCGAAACTTGCAGATGCAAATGGAATTCAAATAGAAATCCTTACTTTTGGTCCGATTAGCGTCCACCCTGATTATCAACGTATGGGTATCGGAAAAGCATTATTAGAGAAAAGTTTTGCAAAAGCAATTGAATTGGGCTATCCTGCAATTGTCATATTTGGAAATCCCAATAACTACATGTCAAGAGGATTTAAAAGTTGTAAAAAGTATAACGTGAGTCTAAAAGACGGGACTTTTCCCACAGCCATGCTTGTAAAAGAATTGAAACAGGGAACTTTTGATGGGAAAAGGTGGTTTTACTATGAGAGTCCTGCCTATGAATATGAGGTTTCTGATGCAGAAAAATTTGATAGACAGTTTGAACCGATGAAAAAGGAATTTCGCCAAAGTCAAGAAGAATTCTATATTTATAGTCATTCAATTATAAGATATTAGTTGGTTAAATTTCCGTTTAGAGGCCCCTATACAGGGAACACAAAAGGAAATTTGGCTTTACGAAAAACGCGGCTTTCAGCCGGACGGCGCGAGGCAGACCCTGAAGCTGGGTACGGAGATCGGGGAGATCCGGATGGTGCTGGACAGGCCGCCAGTCGGGCCCTCCGGGATGACTCCGATTTGCGGTTGCAATTTCGCGGCGGACGGGGTATAATGCGGTTTAACCCATGAAAAAGATAGGAAATGGAGAGCGGGATGATCAAAGCCCTGATTTTTGACCTGGACAACACGCTTTTGCGGTCCGACAAGAGCTTATCCGCGTACTCCAGGGGCGTTTTGCGAAGGTGCCGGGAGCGGGGACTGCGGGTGTTCGCGGCCTCGGCAAGACCGGAGAGGACGATCCGGGAGTTTGGTGTTTTCGAGGAATTTGAAGCCCTGGTGACCCTCAACGGCGCGCGGGTGGTCCTGCCGGGGCGGGTCCTATTGAACGGCATTTCCGCGAAAACCGGGGAGATCATCGTCTCCCGGCTTCTGGGCGTCCCCGGCGCGGTGGTGTCGGTGGAGATGAGCGGCGGGCTCTATGCCAGCGCCCCCATCCCGGAGTGGAACGCCGCCGTGTGGGGGAGCTTTCCCACGATGCCGGCGGGGGAGCTATACAAAATTCTGGTCAGCGGCGTCACTGAGCCGGACGTCCGCCGCGCCGTGACGGAGGATACATACTTTACGGCCATCGAGGGCGGGAAGCTCTACCAGTTCATGAGCCGCGCCGCCGCCAAGCGCCACGGCGTCCGGGAGCTGCTCTCGGCCTTCGGCCTCACCCCCGAGGAGGCCGCCTATTTCGGCGACGACTGGGATGACCTGGACCCCGTCCGAACCTGCGGCCTGGGCGTAGCCATGGCCAACGCCATCCCGGAGGTCAAGGCAGTAGCGGACATGATCGCCGGCCATTGCGATGAGGACGGCGCGGCGAGATTTGTGGAGGAAAAGATATTGTGCTGATAACGATCTCAAACCCCGGGGAGCTTGACGGGGAAAGGCTCATGGACATATACCGGGAGAGCAACGAGGAAAACGCCGAGGACCAATATCCGGACATGGACAAAACGGAGGCCGTGGAGAAAATCAAGCGGGAATTTGTGGAGTTCATCAAGAAGGACTTTTTGAACGGCGCCAACCGCTATTTTGTCTGGGAAGAGGATGGCGTCTGGGTCAGCGCCCTGCGGCTCTATTTTGTCCGGGAGGGCTTTTACTACATCGAGGCGCTGGAGACGCACCCGGACTACCGGCGGCGCGGGTACGGGGCGAAAATACTCTCCGAGACGCTGAAAACCCTCGAAAAGACCGGCCCCTTTGAGGTCCACGACTGCGTGAGCAGGAAAAACGAGGCGTCCCTCGCCACACACAGAAAATGCGGCTTTGTCATTGACAGCGACGTGGGAGTGAACTATTTGAGCGGTAAGAGGAACGAGAGAGCTTACGGAATGGGGTATGATGCGAAATGACGCGAAGGCTCTATTATGAGGACTCCCACATCCGGGAGTTTGACGCCGTGGTCGTCTCCTGTGAGGAGCGGGAGGGGGCGTTTGAGGTGGTGCTGGACAAAACGGCTTTTTTCCCGGAGGGCGGGGGGAATCCCGCCGACACCGGGACGCTGGGGAAGGTGAACGTCCTTTACACCTTTGAGCGGGGAGATGAGGTCGTCCACCGGTGCGACGGGCCCCTGGAAGCGGGGGAGACGGTACACGGGAAAATCGACTGGGAGAAGCGGTTTTCCAACATGCAGAACCACACCGCCGAGCACATCCTCTCCGGCATCGTCCACCGCCGGCACGGGTACGCCAACGTGGGGTTCCACATGGGGGAGGAGGGCGTCATCGTGGACTTCGACGGCTTCGTGGACGAGATAGAGCTTTCGGACATCGAGCGGGAGGCCAATGAAGTGGTCTGGCGCAACATGCCCGTCACCCAGAGCTTTCCCGCGCCCGAGGACCTGCCCCACTTGGAGTACCGCAGCAAGCTGGACCTCACGGAGAACGTGCGCCTCGTCACCATCGAGGGCGTGGACGTGTGCGCCTGCTGCGCGCCCCACGTAAAGCGCACGGGGGAGATCGGCGTTGTCAAAATTTTCGAGTCCATCCGCCGAAAAAACGGCGTCCGCGTCCGGATGCTGGCGGGGGACCGGGCGTATGAGGACTTCGTAAAAAGGGGCGATTCCGTCTCCCAAATCTCCGCTCTCCTCTCGGCAAAGCCAGACGAGGTCACGCCGGCGGTGGAGCGGCTTTTGGCCGAGCGGGACGCCCTCCAATACAAGCTGGGCGGCCTCAAGCGCCGGATTATCCGGGATAAGGTTGACATAATGCAAGAAACGCCGGGAAATCTGTTTTTTTTTGAGCCGGACTTCGACATGAAGGAGCTCCAGCTTCTCGCCACCGCCGCCAGGGAGAAATGCGCCGTCGCGGCGGCCTTCTCCGGCGACGACGAGGCGGGTTGGAAGTACGTCCTGGCCTCCCAAACCGTGGACCTGCGCGAGAAGGCCAAAGCCATGAACGCCGCCCTAAATGGCCGCGGCGGCGGCAAGCCGGAGCTTGTCACCGGGAGCGTTAAGGCGGACAGGGAGACGATAGAGAGGTATTGGCATGACGGAAACCATTGATTTTACCAGAATAACCGCCTGTGGCGAGTGCTGTGACGGGTGCGGGAAGAAGCCCTCCGGCGCCTGCCCTGGCTGTATCGAGGCCGATGGGCGCGTTCCCGAATGGTCCGGCTCAGGCCGTTGCCGCGTCCACGCCTGCGCCAGAGATCATGACGTACTGTTTTGCGGGCTGTGCGCGGAGTTTCCCTGTGGGAGACTTCCGGGGTTTATCAGCTGGAACCCAAATATTGTGGAACACCAGACGAATCTGGCAAGAATGTACCGGGAGAAGGAGAGGTAACGACCATGCCCTTTGACTTCAAAAAGGAATGCAAAGAATTTTACCTCCCGAAAAATACGCCGTCCATCGTGGACGTGCCGGCGATGAAGTATATCGCCGTGCGCGGGCGCGGGGACCCGAATGATGAGGCGGGGGAGTATAAGGTGTCCATCGGGCTTTTGTACGGGATCGCCTTCACTATTAAGATGAGCAAGATGGGAGACCACCGGATGGAGGGGTATTTCGACTTCGTGGTCCCGCCGCTGGAGGGGTTCTGGCGGCAGGAGGGGAGCGAGGGCACCATCGACTACGCCCGCAAGGACGATCTGGAGTTCATCTCCTGTATCCGCCTCCCGGATTTCGTGACGCGGGCGGAGTTCGACTGGGCCGTGGACGAGGCAACGCGTAAAAAGAAGACGGACTTCTCCGGGGTGGAGTTTTTGCCGATCCGCGAGGGCCTGTGCGTCCAGTGTATGCACCTGGGCCCCTATGATACTGAGCCCGAGACAGTGCGGCTCATGCACGAGCACATGGAGAAGCAGGGATATAAGCCGGACTTTTCGGATGCCCGCCTCCACCATGAGATCTACCTCTCCGACCCCCGCAAGTGCGCCCCGGAGAAGCTGAAAACCGTGCTCCGGCACCCGATACGGTCCAGGGAGGCGTGAGAGTTGGACAGAACGGAAAAGGCCATATTTACCAACATGTGCATGGTCACGGACGGCGCGGGCAACGTGCTGGTGGAGGACCGGCTGGACCCGGACTGGCCCGGCGTCACTTTCCCCGGCGGCCATGTGGAGAGAGGGGAGTCCTTCACCGGCGCGATGATCCGGGAGGTCCTCGAGGAGACGGGCCTGACGGTATCCGATCTTACGCTGTGCGGCATCAAGAATTGGACAAGAGACGACGGCGTGCGGTACACGGTGCTTTTATACAAGACCAGCCGGTTCTCAGGCGACCTTACTTCCTCCGATGAGGGCGAGGTCCGCTGGGTCCCCCTCCGGGAGCTTCCGAACATGAAACTTGCCGGCGGCATGGAGACGATGCTGAAGCTTTTCCTGGAGGACGGCCTTTCCGAGTACTTTTTTTACAGGGAGAACGGTCGGTGGGTCGAGACATTGCAATAGACAGGTTTGAAAGGTTGACATAACATGTACATCCGAGACATTTACAAAGCAAAAAAACTCCCCGTTTCCTATGAGATCTTCCCGCCCAAGGGGGAGCTCAAGGTGGAGGAGCTGCGGGGGATGCTGGAGGCGCTGGCGGGGACGGAGCCGGACTTTATCTCCGTCACCTGCTCGGCGGGCGGGTCCGGGAACGGGAGGAACACCGCCGCCCTCACGGGAATCATCGAGCGGGAGTACGGCATCCCGGCGGTGGCGCACCTCACCTGCGTCAACTCCACAAGGGCGGACGTGGACGCGGCGGTGGGGGACCTGCGGGCGCAGGGGATCGCCAACGTCTTCGCCCTCCGGGGCGATCGGGTGCCGGGGGGCGAGACGAAGGACTTCCGCTACGGGGCGGAGCTCGTGCGGTATCTCCGGCGGACCACGGACTTTTGCGTGGGCGGCGGGTGCTACCCGGAGGGGCACGTGGAGTGCGACGACTTTGACGCGGATATCCGGCATTTGCGAGAGAAGCAGGACGCGGGGGCGGAATTTTTCCTAAGCCAGCTCTTTTTTGAAAACGCCGCCTTTTACCGCTTCATCGAAAAGGCCCGCGCCGCCGGTGTCTCCGTCCCCATCGACGCGGGGATCATGCCGATCATGGGAAAATCTCAGATCACCCGCATGGTCTTCCTCTGCGGGGCCAGCCTCCCCTCGACGGTGATCCGCATGGTGAACAGGTACGAGCACGACCCGGACTCCCTCCTGAAGGCCGGGATGGAGTACGCCGCCAACCAGATCGTGGAGCTTGCCGCCTCCGGCGCGGCCAGCGGCATCCACATCTACACCATGAACAAGCCGGAGGTGGCGCGATTTGAGATGGGGGCCCTGCGCGATGCCGGATTCTGAGCTGAAAATTGAGCGGTCCGAGGTCCTGCGCTACCTGGGCTACCGGGGACAGGCGCTGACGCCGGAGCTGGAGGCGCAGATCGACGACGTCTCCCAAATGTGCCTGGAGGCCGCCAAGCCCAGGTGGGCTTTCGAGGTCTTCCCCGTGGAGCCGGGGCCGGCCTTGCGCGGCGTGCGGCTTTTGGGGGAGGACATCCGCCGGCACCTTGCCGGCGCCACACACTGCGCGGTCATGGCCGCCACGCTGGGTTTCGAGGTGGAGCGGGTGATGCTGCGACTGGGACAGCGATCCACCTTCTCGGAGATGATCTTTAACGCCGCCTGCACCGCCCTCATCGAGGCGGCGGCGGACGCCTGCGACGGGCAGATCCGCGACTACGCCCGGGCGCGGGGGCTGGTCACCGGTTACCGGTACAGCCCCGGCTACGGGGACTTCCCCCTGGAGCAGCAGAGGGCGGTGCTGGGGCTCATCGCGGCGGACACGCGCCTTGGCATCACGCTGACGGACTCCCTGCTCATGCTCCCGAAAAAGAGCGTCTCGGCCCTCGTCGGCCTCTACCCGGAGGAGCTGGGGGTCAAGCGGGGCGGCTCCAGCTGTGAGCGGTGCGAAAACCGCGATTCCTGCGCATTTCGAAAGGAGGGCTATGGCTGTGGCGGCTAACGGTTTTACACTCATCGACGGCGCCATGGGCACCGAGCTTCAAAAGAGGGGCCTCAGGACAGGCGGGCTCCCGGAGCTTTTGAATTTGACCGACCCGGATATCGTGCGGGCGGTGCATAGAGATTATGTTAACTCAGAAGTTGACATAATCACAGCTAACACCTTCGGCGCCAACTCGAAAAAGCTGGGGAGCGTCGAGAAGGTCGAGGAGGTCGTCGCCGCCGGTATCCGCCTGGCCCGGGAGGCCGGGGCGAAAAACGTCGCTCTGGACCTGGGCCCCACCGGCGCGCTCCTGGCGCCCATGGGGGCCATGAGCTTCGAGGAGGCGTACGACCTCTTCCGGGAGGCGGTCCTGGCCGGGGTCAAGGCCGGGGCGGACCTGGTCATCATCGAGACGATGTCGGACCTCCTGGAGGCCAAGGCGGCCCTGCTGGCGGTGAAGGAGAACTCCGATCTGCCGGTTTACATAACCATGACCTTCATGGCCGACGGCCGGACGTTCCTGGGCACCGACCCCGCCGTGGCGGCGGTCACGCTCTCGTCCCTCGGCGCGGACGCGGTGGGCATCAACTGCTCCCTGGGGCCGGCGGAGACGGAGCCCTTCGTCCGGGAGATGCTCAGATGGGCCACCGTCCCCCTCATCGTCCAGCCCAACGCCGGCCTTCCCGACGCCACGTCCGGGGAGACGGTCTACCATGTGGGCCCGGAGGAATTTGCCGCCGGCCTCGGGCGGATGCTGGACGCGGGCGTCACCATCGCCGGCGGGTGCTGCGGCACCACCCCGGCGCATATCGCCGCTTTGCGGGCGGAGATGGAGCGCCGGACGACCAAAAGGCCGGAGGTACCACATAGGACCGTCTTCACCAGCGGCCAGCGGCTCGTAAGTTTACATAACTCCATCGCTGTCATCGGCGAGCGCATCAACCCCACGGGGAAGAAGAAGGTGAAGGAGGCCCTGCGGACCTCCAACTTCGACTACATCCTCAACGAGGCCATCTCCCAGGAGGAGGCCGGGGCGGACCTCTTAGACGTGAACGCCGGACTTCCCGAGATCGACGAGCCGGCGGTGCTGGAGCGGCTGGTCCGCGCCCTCCAGGCGGTGACGCCCCTGCCGCTTCAAATCGACAGCTCCGACCCCGCGGCCCTGGAGAGGGCCTGCCGCGCCTACTGCGGCAAGCCGGTCATCAACTCGGTGAACGGCAAGGAGGAGTCCCTGAGAACCATTCTGCCTATCGCCAAAAAGTACGGCGCGGCGGTGGTGGGCCTCACCCTGGACGAGAACGGCATCCCCGACAAAGCCGAGGACCGGCTGAAGATCGCGGAGAAGATCCTGAACGCCGCCCAGGCGTACGGTATCCCCCGGGAGGACGTGCTCATCGACTGCCTGACCCTCACCGTCTCCACCAACCAGGCCCTGGCCCTGGAGACCCTGGAGGCCGTGGAGCTTGTGACAAATGAGCTGGGCGTCAAGACGGTGTTGGGCGTCAGCAACATCTCCTTCGGCCTGCCAGCCCGGGAGGTTGTCAACGCCGCGTTCCTCTCCGCCGCCTTCGCCAAGGGGCTGACCATGCCTATTTTGAACCCCATGTCCCGGCGGTACATGGACGCCGTGGCCGCCTGGCGGGTGCTTTCCGGGGAGGATGCCAACTCCGAGCGGTATATAAAAAGTTATGTAAACCTTTCGGAGGAAAAAATTATGTCAACTACTCCCACAGAACAGGTTGACATAACATCAATCGTCCTCTCCGGCCGGAAGATGCTCATCAAGGACGCGGTCAAAGCGGCGCTTCAGGAAAAAAGCCCCATGGAGGTCATCAACGATCTCCTCATCCCCGCCATCAACGCCGCCGGGGACAAATTTGAAAAGGGCGAATTTTTCCTGCCCCAGCTCATGGCCAGCGCCGAGACGGTGAAGCTGGGCTTCGACGTCATCCGCGACCGGGCCGGGACCGGGCAGGTGGTAAGCAAGGGGAAGATCCTCCTGGCCACCGTCAAGGGCGACATCCACGACATCGGCAAGAACATCGTGAAGATGCTCCTCTCCAATTACGGTTACGAGATCGTGGACCTGGGCCGGGACGTGCCGCCGGAGCTTGTGGTGGAGGTCACAAACCGGGAGCATATCCGCCTTGTGGGCCTCTCCGCCCTCATGACCACCACCGTCAAGGCCATGGCGGAGACCATCCGGCTTCTCCGGGAGAGCGGCGCGGACTGCCGGGTCATGGTGGGCGGCGCGGTGCTCAACGAGGAGTACGCAAGGCTCGTGGGCGCGGATTTCTACGCCCGCGACGCCCAGGAGTCCGCCCGCATCGCCCGCGAGGTCTTCGGCGGCGCGTAAAAATTCCGGCAAAAACGAAAAAAAGTCTTGACAACTCCGCCCAAACTGGGTATAATAGCCCTTGCGTTTAGCGGGATTGTGTAAAGGTAGCACAGCGGACTCTGACTCCGTATGTGAGGGTTCGAATCCTTCTCCCGCTGCCATAAGCGGTGGTACAACAGCGTTGTATCACCGCTTGTTTCTATATTCGAAGGGAGGCGGGGACGTGCGCGCGGTGATATTTGACTTTGACTACACCCTGGGGGACAGCACCGAGGGGATCCTGGCGTGCATCTCCTACGGGCTGGAGAAATTGGGCTTTCCGCCGGCGTCCAGGGAGGATATGCGCGGCACCATCGGCCTGAGCCTGGGGCCGACGCTCGAGAAGCTCACCGGGTGCGGAGATCCTGAGGCGGCCCGGGAATTCACGCGGCTTTTCATGGAGAAGGCCGACGAGGTGATGGTGGCCTCCGCCCGGTTCTATCCGGACGCCCTGCTCATTTTGGAAGGTTTACATAACGCTGGAATCAAGACCGCCATCGTCACCACCAAGGCGTCCTATCGCATCGAGGGGATCTTGGAAAAGTTCAACGCCCGCGCCCTCATAGACGCGATCGTGGGCTCGGACATGGTGAAGCACGAAAAGCCCCACCCGGAGCCTGTGCTGATGGCGCTTTCCCTGCTGGGTGTGGAGGCGGGGGAGGCCCTTTACGTGGGCGACAGCCCCGTGGACGCTCAATGCGCCGCCAGCGCCGGGGTGGCCTTCGCCGGGGTCCTGACGGGCACGGCGGGGCGGGAGGCGCTGGAGGCGTTTCCCCATGTGCATGTGGGGGAGACGCTGACCGAGGTCTGCAAGGAGGTCCTTTGAATGGAACGCGGCCAAAAAATCGTCCGGGTGAGCCTCATCGGCATCGCGGTGAACCTGGTCCTGGTGGCCTTCAAGGCGGCGGTGGGGTTCGTGACGGGCTCCATCGCCATCATCATGGACGCGGTGAACAACCTCTCCGACGCCCTTTCCTCTATTATCACCATCGTGGGCACGAAGCTGGCAAACCGTGAGCCGGACAAGAAGCACCCATACGGCCACGGGCAGATCGAGTACGTCACCAGCATCACCGTGGCGGTGATCGTCCTGGCCGCCGGCGCGGCGGCGCTGAAGGAGTCGGTGGAGAAGATCTTCCACCCGTCCGAGGCCAGCTACACGGCGGAGTCCCTCCTCATCATCGCCGTGGCGGTGGCCGCGAAGATCCTTCTCGGCCGGTTCGTCCGGGGACAGGGGCGTAAGCTCAACTCAGAGGCGCTCACCGCATCTGGGACCGACGCCATGTTCGACGCCCTCATCTCCGCCGCCACGCTGGTGGGCGCGGCGGTGTCCATGCTCTGGCATGTCAGCGTCGAGGGGTGGCTGGGCGCGGCCATCAGCATCATCATGCTCAAGTCCGGCGTCCAGATGCTTCTGGAGAGCCTGGGGGAGATCATCGGCGTGCGGGTGGATTCTGACCTTTCCACGCGCCTCAAGGCCTTCATCTGCCGCCACGAGGAGGTCCTGGGCGCTTACGACCTGACCCTCCACCGCTACGGCCCGGAGAAGATCATCGGCTCGGTCCACATCGAGGTACCGGACGACATGACCGCCCGGGAGATCCACGCCCTGACCCGCAAGCTCATGGAGGAGGTCTTCACCGACTTCGGCATCGTCCTCACTATCGGCATATACGCCTCCAACACTATGGAGGAGAAGTTCGTCCGGATGAAGGAGGAGCTGCGCCAAATCATTGCCGTCTACCCGGAGGTTTTGCAGATGCACGGCTTTTACGTGGACACGGAGACTGCCAGCGTCTGGTTCGACCTCATCATCGACTTTTCCTCCAAACGCCGGGAGCAGATCCGCGACGAGATCGTCGCCCGGATGCGGGAGAAGTACCCCGCCTACACCTTCGGCGTGGTGCTGGACAACGATATCAGCGACTAGCGGACACACAAAAGGCTGTGAATGCCCCGTCGGGGCTTCACAGCCTTTTTTCATCTCGTCAAATGAGGAGTTTCTATGACTAACTGAATGAATAGATGCGATCTTCCTGACCCGCAGTATAGGTACACTCGATGATTTCAGCCGACCTCAGATAAGTGAGCGCTCTAAAGGCCATACCATGTCCTGCGAATATGACTTTCTCATACCCGGCATACCTGATGGTTGAGTTATGCTGTCAGTGCCTTTAAAGTCTTTTTTGCCGCTGTGCGAATATCTTTATCGGAACTGACCGTAAAAGGCTCGATAATACTGACAGCTTCAGGCGACGGAAAATACTTTAATCCGTCTATAGCCGTAAACCTTAACTCTCGCTTTATAAACTCCAGTGGCGGATAAAATGGCACATCACTGCCGTCGTAAATTCCTACATCATGCGCGGTAAGCTCGTCGCAGGAAGAATAGTGAATCAGCAAGTCAAACATTTCCGGAATCCGCCAAGACGCAAGCATACGCATTGTAAACGGCAAATAAAACGCGTCTCGCGGATGGCTTGCAAGCTCTACCAAATCTTTCGCAAGTCTTTTCGGCTTCAGTTTTCGAAAAGCATTATCATATCTTACATAGATGTGTGCAGGTGCGGGACATCCTGGTTTTGAGATATACTCGTCGGATGATTTAAAGTGCAGATACAGTTGTAAAATTTGTTTATCACAGTCTACGACTTTGTCGGCTACGATTTGTGGGATCAAGTATCCTTTCACGGTTTCCGAAGTAAAGCCTGTGATATATTTTGTTATGATCTTCCCGGAGCCGGGGAAGCGAAACGCGTCTAATTCCGCGAGGTATCGAAAATCTGTCCCTGCACAGCTATTTATTTCACTTAACAATTCATGCAACAAAGCTTTATCTGTTTCAGGACAGATAAAATCTGTACCATTCTTTTCTTGTTCAATAAGCGCAAGCAAGAATTTACTGTATGTCATTGTCATTTACTCTCCCGTAACATATAAAACTGGGATTTCAAAGCTTCTGTCCCTCAAAAACCGATTTTGCATGTCTGTCCAAGGACACATAGGACGGGTTCAGGGGACTTCTCATCAGGGTTTGCAGCGCTTGCAGGGCTCGTAGCCGGCGGCGAGGAGCTCGTCGCGGGATTTGGTGGTCTCCTCCCGGTTTTTGGCGGACATCTCCTTGACGCTGGAGCAGGTGGGCTTGTGGAACTTCTTGGTGTTCTTGTTGAGCACGTAGGTGACGCCGGTGGGCTCCGCGGCGGGCGGCTGGGTGACAGGCGGCTCGGTGGCCGGAGGCTTTGTTTCCGGCGGCTTCGTCTCCTTGGGTTGCGTCTCCGGCGGGGTCGTCTCGGGAGGCTTCGTCGCCGGAGGACTTGTTTCAGGGGGCTTCGTCTCTTTTGGCTTTGTCTCCGGGGGGCTTGTTTCCGGGGGAGTTGTCTCAGGAGGGGCCGTCTCAGGCGGTGCCGTCTCCGGAGGATCCGTCTCCGGGGGCTGGGGGGTGGATGGGGGCGTTGTCCGGGGCGGCTGCGTGGCCGTCGGGGGCGCGGGGGTCTCCGACGGGGCGGCGGCCTCGGTGGGGGCCGGCTCGAAGAAAGCGTATTTGATGGAGAAGGGGAGGCTGACCGCCACGGCGGCGGCGATGAGCCAGAACCACCACTTTTGCCAAAACGGTTTCACGGCTTTTCCCCCTTTCCCAAAGATACGCTCTTGCGGATCGATTTACAGCGCCTTCAGCTTCCCGCCGGCCAAGGAGACGGCCTTTCTGGCCAGCTCCAGCGTGGGGTCGATGTGAGGAAAGTCGAGGCCGAAGCGCTCGTAGGCGATGGGAAGCTCGGTACAGCCCAAGATCACCGTCTGCGCCCCGGCGGACAGGAGCTTTTCGGCGATGGCGGAGACGGGGGCGGTGTCGTAAGTCCCGGCGCCTGTCTTGACGCCCTGGTAGATGAGGTCCATGACGGCCTGCTGGTCCTCCTCATTGGGTTTCAAAAGCTCCAGGCCGTAGTGGGCGCAGGCCCTGTCGAAGATGGCCGTCCGCACCGTGCCGGTGGTGGCGAAGAGGGCCGCCTTGCGGATGCCCGCCTTCGCCATGGACTCACAGGTGACGGTGAGCATATTGAGAAGGGGAGCGGTGAGGCTCCGGCGCAGGGCCTCCCAATAGCTGTGTCCGGTGACGCAGGGCATGAGCAGCAGCTGCGCGCCCATGGACTGGAGCCGCTGGGCGCTTCTCAGCATGGCCGGGTAGGGGTCCTGGCCCCGGCCCAGAAGGTAAGCGGTCCTGTCGGGGATGGTGGGGTCGTTGTCGATGACGACGTGCAGGTGCTGCTGGTCGGAGGCGGCGTCGGTGTTCTCGATGAGCTTGCGGAACAGGTCCGCGGTGGCCAGCGGCCCCATGCCGCCGATGATGCCGATGGTCTTGCGCATGGTATCACTTCGCTTTCGTGGGGCTTACTCGTCCAGGACCTGGGAGCGGTAGGCGATGGAGCTTACCTTGCCGTCGGCTAAGCTGAACATCAGCGTGCATTTGCCCTTTACATAGGAGACGGAAGTGCCCGCCTCAGAGGTGGGAGCGCCGTATTTGGCGGTCACGTCATCCCTGGAGGAGCCCACATAGATGCCCTCGGGGGTGGAGACGGAGTCGTCCATGAGCTCGACGCTGAGCACCAGGTCCTTGTCCCCCTCGGGGTAGGAGCGCAGGATCACGCCGCCGTAGGTCCAGACCTTGTCCTTGCCCTGGAAGGCGCAGGAGTCGGAATCAAAGTAGTCCGTGGGGTCGCCGAGAGCGGCGACGATGGGGGCGAGGTCCGCGTCCACGGCGATCTCCACGCCCTTGAACCTGAAGGTATAGCCGGCGGCCTGGGCCGTGCCGGAGCCGGAGGGGGGATTCGTCTTGTCGCTGTCCTCCGTCCCGCCGCAGGCGGTCAGGGCCAGGGCGAGGCACAGGGCCAGGAGGAGGGATGCGATCTTCATAAGCTTTTTCATGGGGGTACTCCTTTCAAATCAGCCTTCAATGGCGTTGGCACCGAAGGAGACGAGATGTCCATACTCGGCAAGCTCGGCGTACTGTTGTTCCTTCATGTCGTTATAATATTTGACCTTTTCGGACCAGACGGCGGCGTAGTCCGGGTCCGTCCGGTAGTCCGTGAGGTCGTAGTTTTCCGTGAGATACCGGCCGAAATAGTCGGCCATCTTCTCCGCGCCCCGGGTGTTGAGGTGGAGGCCGGCGTCGTAGGTGTCCGTGGTCATGTCAAGGCCGATCTCGTCCCGGAGGCCGATGTAGTTGAAGTAGGGGAGACCGTTCTTCTCGGCGTATTCCACAATCTGCGCGTCCCACTCGTCGTACCAGTGGGGGTACTCCGTGGGGGCCTTGATGAGGATAAGGGCGATGCCGTTCTCCTTACATAGAGCCGTTATTTTGTCCAGATACCCCATGGCGTTGGCGCCCAGGGTGTAATCCGGGAGGACCATGGGAGGGGGAAAGCCCGTCTGGGGCTTCACGTCCACCCGCATGTAGTAGCCGGCGTGGGTGACCAGGTCCTTGGAGAAGAGATGCTTGAAGTCGTCGCCGGTGAGCTCGCTCCACCGGGCGTGGTAGCGCAGGAGGGGGAAGACGTAGTCCACAAAGCTCTCGTCCTCGGTCATGGAGGCGCGGATGGCGGCGGCCTTGGAGCCGGACCAGCGCATCCCGTCCAAGCTCATGCGGTTATAGGCCTCGCTCTGGGGCGTATTGTACTTGAGGGCCAGGACGTTGAAGACCACCACCTTGGGCGTCTCGTACCGCAGGGCGTCCTCCAGAAGGTAGTAGGACTGCCAGACAAGCTGTTGGGCGGAGCCCCGGATGTAGCTGGTGATGCCGTAATTTTCCCACAGCGTGATGGTGGAGAAGTTCTCGTAGACCTCGCAGTCGCCGATGAACAGCACCTCGTGGGGGAGCTCCTCCCGGTAGTATTCCTCCACCATGGACCCCTCCACGATGCCCGTCTGGTACTTGGGCATCAGGAGCCTCTGGCAAAACCAGAGCACCGCCGCGAGGGCCAGGAACACGGCGAGGCCGGACAGAAAAGCCTTTCGCTTCATGTGATCACCTGAAAACGCTTAAAACTGGTTGTAGATGAACTGGCTGGAGTCGTACCCCACGCCGTAGGCGCCGAAGATGACGATAACCAGCGCCAGCGCCGCCATGACGCCGTAGAGCGCCGCCCGGGGCTTCCTGTAGAGGGCCTCCCGGACGCTGCCGCGCCGGGCCTTGTAGAGGCTCACGCCCAGGACGATGAAGAAGCCTATAATAAGCACCCCATAGTCCGCGCCGGTGAGCCCTAGCGCCAGGAGCGACCCGTCCCAGAGGACATGGATGTTGAAGCGGGTGAACATGGTGCCCACCATTTTGAAGGTCATGGGCACGTCCCGGTAGCAGTCGAACATGCGGATGACGCTCATGAGGAGAATGGTGCGGACGATCTGGAAGACCTCGTAGGGGGCCTTGCCCTTTACGTGGAAGCGGGCGTGGAACCGGGCGTACAGGGGTTCCAGCTCCTGGGAGGCCATGATGACCACGAAGTTCATAAGGCCCCACACCACGAAGTTCCACGCCGCGCCGTGCCAGATGCCTGTGGCCAGCCACACGGCAAAGCAGCTCAGATACACGGTGACACGCTTGCCGACGGCCTTGCCCAGATGGTCCCGGGACCACTTGGAGAGCTTGAGCATGGGCTTACTGACAGAGATGGGGTAGAAGATGTAGTCCGTGAACCAGGTCCCCATGGTGATGTGCCAGCGGTTCCAGTATTCCTTGATGTTCTTGGAGAAGTAGGGGAGGTTGAAGTTCTCGGCTACCTTGATGCCCATGGCCTCGGCAAGGCCGATGGTGATGTCGATGCCGCCGGTGAAGTCGCAGTAGAGCTCAAAGGCGTAAAAGAGCATGGCCACGAAGACGTATGTACCGGTATATTGGGCGGTGTCGGCGATGAGGGCCGTCACGGCGGTGATGATCCGGTCGGCCAGGACGACCTTTTTGAAATATCCCCACAGCACCCGCGTAAGGCCGAAGGAGACGGCCTTGCCGTCATAGGGATGGGGTCCGTAGAGGGTCTTGGACAGGTCCCCGTACCGGCTGATGGGCCCCTGGACAAGCTGGGGGAAGAAGGAGACGAAGAGCAGGAGCTTCAGGAAATTCCTTTGGGCCGTCTGCTTGCCCCGGTAGACGTCGATGACATAGCTCACCGTCTGGAAGGTATAGAAGGAGATGCCCATGGGGACGATCATGTCGATGGCGTGGAAGCGCCCGTCGCGGAAGAGCTTCCCCAGGTTCTCGAGGACGAAGTTGGTGTACTTCGTCACCGCCAGCACACCCAGCTCAAGGAAAAGCGCCAGCAGGAGCCACCGCCATTGGGCGGCCTTGTGGCGGGCCTTCAGGGCCTTCTTTTCCTCCTTGGACATGTCGGGGCTTTGGGCCAGGATCGCCTTGCGGCGGGCCTCGATGGACTCCAGCTTCAGGGCGATGAGATAGGCGCTGGCCGCCGTGAAGACGATGAAGAAGAGATACCGCCAGTCCGCGATGGCGTAAAAGGCCAGGGACGCCACCAGCAGCAGCGGCCACTGGCACACCTTCGGCAGGAGGTAGTAGAGGACCAGCACCGCCGCCATGAAGGCGATGAAGCCGTAGGATGTGAAGAGCATGGCTTACTCGTCTTCCAGCCTCTCGATAAGGTCCCAGAGGGCCTCGGCGGAGTTGAAGTTCTCCGGGACGATCTCCTCCGGGGGGATGGTCACGTCCATCTGGGCGTTAATCTCGGAGATGATGGCGATGATGTCCAGAGAGTCCAGGATGGAATCGTCGATCAGGGTGTCGCACAGCTCAAAGTCCACCTCCGGGTGGATGGAGCGCAGGATGGAAAGCAGGGTGTCCATAGGGTTCCTCCTTATTCATTCCCCGCCGCCCGGGCCTGGAGGGCCTTGCGGTCCAGCTTGCCGTTGGCGGTGAGGGGCATTTTTTCAAGCTTTTCAATGGCGTTGGGCACCAGATACCGGGGAAGGCGTCCCCGCAGGGCGGTAGCCAGCTCCGGGACCTCCGGCGTGCCCACGTAGTAGAGGACAAGGCGGTCACGCTCCCGGTCGAAGACACAGCAGGCCGAGCCGATGCCGTCCAGCATGTTGACGTTGACCTCGATCTCCCCCAACTCCACCCGGTGGCCCATGTGCTTGACCTGGTAGTCCTTCCGGGAGACGAAGACCAGCTCCCCCCGGTCGTTGAAGCGCCCCAGGTCCCCGGTGCGGTAGATGAGCTCAGGGTAGAGGTCATTGAGGGGGTTCTGGACGAAGACCTCGCCCGTCTTTTCAAAGGCCCGGTAGTAGCCCATGGTGAGGGACGCGCCCCGGACGCAGATCTCGCCCACCTCGCCGGGGGCGGCGAGCTTGTTTTCCTCGTTTAAGAGCAGAATCTCCGTGTTCCGGAAGGGCCGGCCCACGGGCATGACCTCGTCCAGGGCGAAGTCCCGGTCCACCTCATAATAACAGCACATGCCGGTGCATTCGGTGGGGCCGTAGAGGTTTATAAACCGCGCCTCCGGCAGGGCCTTTTTCCAGAGGTCGAACTGCTTGATGGGGAAGACCTCGCTGCCGAAGGCCACGGTGTGGAGGAATTTGGGGATCTGCTTGTCCAGCACGCCCAGGGAGGAGATGATGGTGAGGGCGGAGACGACCCAGCAGACGGTGTTGATCTCGTATTTGTTGAGAAATTCCACCAGCTTTACCGGGAACATGAAATATTTCCGGGGCACGATGTAGGTGGTGGCGCCGAATTTGACGGTGGGATAGAGCTCCTTGAGGCAGGCGTCAAAGTAGAAGGGCGTCTGGTTGGCAAAGCGTGTCTGCTCGTTGAAGCCCAGCGCCTCGG
This sequence comes from uncultured Oscillospiraceae bacterium, assembly GCA_947588605.1. GTDB lineage: Bacteria > Bacillota > Clostridia > Oscillospirales > Oscillospiraceae > RUG626. The sequence continues at coordinate 32,796 of CANPYK010000012.1, read as the reverse complement.
AGAGCGTCTCGATGTAGTCGATGACGGACCGGTGGTTGGCCACCACGCCCTTGGGCATCCCGGTGGAGCCGGAGGTGAAGACCACGTAGAGGGGGTCGGTGTCGCAGTGGCGGGCGCGGATGTCCGAAAGGGCGGCGTCGTCCACGTTTCCGGCGGAGATGTCGCTGTAAAGCCGGATCTCGCCCTTGAAATCGAAGGACCTGGCCAGCGCCTCAGTCTTCTCGTCGCAGATCATCATGGGCGCGTCCAGCGTCCCCAGGATGAGCTCCACGCGAAAGCGAGGCATCTCCTCGTCCAGGGGCACGTAATAGCACCCGCCGTAGGCCACGCCGAAGAAGGCCGCCACGGTCTGGGGACTCTTTTTCATGAAGACCGCCACGGGCTTTTTATAGACCCCGGCGCGGTGGAGGGCCGTGCCGATGGCCCGGGAGGCCCGGTAGACTTCGCCGAAGGTGAGCTCCACGGTCTCGTTGGCGTAGGCCACCTTGTCGGGGAGCCGCGCCGCCGTGGGCTCCAAATACTCGAGAACGTTCGTCTGGTGCAAGCCGCGCACCGCCTTTCTGTGGGTTTTTCAGCGCTTGAGGGTGGGGGAGTTGTAGTCCACCAGATTTTGCAGGGACTTTGTGGCCCGCTCGGGATAGTCATCGGAGTTGAAAATGTGAGAATCGTTGTGGGCCTTGGAATACGCCTCCAGCTCGGCGTCCGTCACCATGAAGAAGTTGTCCCCCGTGCCCTTGCGGGGCGTGGCGTCCAGGTGGTACCAGCCGTCGCCCAGGTTGATGAGGTTCCAGTAGTGGCGGGAATGGGAGGTGTCGGACTTGACGATATCCATATTTTCAATGCCGGCGGCGGTGAGCAGAGCCTTGCAGGCGGCAAAGTACACGAAGCAGTCGCCGGAGCGCTGGGTGAACGCCTGGTGGGCGCCGATGGTCCAGCTGGACTTGTCCGAGGTGTCCACGTAGGCGATGTTGTAGAGCGCCCAGCGGTAAATGGCGTAGGCAACGTCCATGTCGTCCATGGAGCTTGTGGTGATCTGCGCCAGGACATCCCTGGCCTCCGCCATGACCTCATCATACCCGGCCAGCTTTTCGGTGATGGTGACCGTGACGGTGACCTCGGTGGTGTTGCCCGCCGCGTCCGCGGCGCGGTAGGTGACCTCATAGGATCCCGGTTTATTGACATTGACCTTGGTGCTGTCGACTTCATAGTCATTGATGATGTAGGGGGCCTGGTCGTCCGTGACGGTGACGCCCTCGCGGTACTGAATGGAACCGCCCACAAAGGCTTCGATGTCGTGGGTCCCGGAAATCACCGGCGGCACGGTGTCGGCCAGCACCGTGACGGTGACGGGCAGCTCCGTCTTGTTGCCGGAGGTGTCCATGAGGACCACCGTCTCCCGGTGCTCGCCGCTGACGGTCAGGTCTGGCGTGGATTTGAAGTAGACGGTGACCTCCGTCACGTCCCGCACGTCCGCCACGCACTTATAGGGGTCCAGCTCTGCCCCCAGGGGGACCGTCATGGGCACGGTAACGCCGGAGGGCGGGGTGGTGTCCTCGATGGTGAGGGAGCAGTCGTAGGTCTTGCCGTCATATTCGATAATCACGGCGTAGACGCCGGGGACCGAGGTGTCAATGGCGGCCACGTCGGTGACGAACTTGCCGTCCTGGGGGCTTGATTTCATGAAGAGGCCCATGGTCACCGGATCGCCGGCCTCCAGCGTTACCTTTTCCGTCACCGCCGGGTTGAGGACGGTGGCGAGAATGGCGCAGACCACCACGATGAGTAAGAGAATAAAGAGCACCAGCGGGGCGCGGCTCCTCTTTTTCCGGCGGCGCGGACGTCCCGCGTACTGCGCGTAATAGCCTTCGCTTGTTCGATCGCTCATGGAGCTTCCCAGCCCCTCCCTTGACCAATGATTTCGACCCATTTTACCACTCCTGTCTGTCGATTACAAGTATAATCATGGAAATTCAGAAAAATTATCGTAAACCATTTTGAAAACGCGCGGCGGGCCGGAAATGTCACAGCGTCAAAAAAAGAAAAAGCCTCGCCGGCAATTTGGGACCGGAGGACCTTTTTTGGGAATATGGATAGATTTAGCGGAAGGAGCTTGCAATTCAATGGAGAACGTGCTAAAATGAGAGCCGAAAACGCGAAAGCGGAAATGATTTTTAGGAGGAAAAGGAAATGAAAAAACTGCTTGCGCTCCTGCTGGCGTTGCTGCTCGTCCTGAGCCTCGCCGCCTGCGCCGCGAAGGACGATGATGACAGCTCCGACAGGGATAAGACGACCAAGTCCGACCGGGAGGACCGGGACAAGGAAACGCAGCCCGACGACGACGAGGACCCGGACAGGGGCCCCGATGAGGACCCCGGCGAGGACGACGAGGCGGACACGCTGACGTACGGGACGGTGGACGAGCCCGACCCCTTCGGGCCGGAGGTCCTGGAGCTCATCGCCTCCGCCGGCGAGGACACCGCTGAGAGAAGCGGGACCTGCGGCGAGGGCCTTTCCTGGTATTACCTCGACAACGTCCTGGTCATCCGGGGCAAGGGGGACATGGAGAATTATTCTTTCAGCTCCAACACCGCGCCGTGGTCTACCTTTGTCAAGAGGATCGAGCTTGTTTATCTGGACGACGGCGTGACCTCTGTCGGTAAATACCCGTTCCTGGAAATGGGTTCGCTCCGGGGCGTCTACATTCCCAACAGCGTCACCTCCATCGGTGATGGAGCGTTTAAATCCTGCGAAAATCTGACCTACGTCAGGTGCTCGAAGAACCTGACGGAGCTTGGCTACTCGGCTTTCGAGCAAACCGGCCTGCGGTCGTTTTCCATTCCCCGGGGGATCGCGAAAATCGCTAAGTACGTTTTTAAGGATTCGGATCTGGCCTCCGTGGAGTTCCCGGACGGCGTCACCGAGATCGGCGCCGCCGCGTTCTCCGGCTGTAAGTTGCCATCGGTGACGGTCCCGGACGGCGTCACCACCATCGGGAACCAGGCGTTCGGCTTCATGCATTCACTCGAAACGGTGACGTTCCCGGCAAGCGTTACGTCTATGGGTCCCGCGTTCGCGTACAGCGACCCGCTCACCGTCACCTTCCTGGGCGACGCGCCGGAGATGGAGGATGATTACGGCCTCCTGCTGGGCCTGAAGAAGGGCTCGACGATCCAGTACTCCGGCGACGGCTTTGATTGGTATATCGAAGATTACCCCGATTATTATTGGGTCAAGCAATGACCCCCACCACAAACACACCGCCCCGCGCCGGTTGGCGCGGGGCATTTTTTTTAGAATGGGTCTTCCCATTTCCCGGCTTTTCAGGTATAATACCTCTATATGACCATAGGGCGGAGGGAACGGATATGGAGATGGACGGACTGCAGGACCATGAGCGGCGGCATTTGACGCTCTTGCGCAAGCTGGCGCCGGAGTGCGCGGTGCTTTTGAAAAAGCGGGGGGACTTCCCCCTTTCCGAGCCGGGCGATATCGCCGTCTACGGCGCGGGGGCCCGCAGGACCCTGAAGGGCGGCACGGGGTCCGGGGACGTGAACTCCCGCTTTTACGTGACCGTGGAGCAGGGCCTGGAGGAGCAGGGCTTTCGCGTCACCTCCAAGGCGTGGCTCCGGGGCTTTGACGAGACGGGCTCCGCCGACGGCCTTGCCTTGGACGGGGCGGGGGATACCGCCCTCTATGTCCTGTCCCGCACCTCCGGCGAGGGGTGGGACCGTGCCGACGTCCCCGGCGACTACCGCCTGACGGAGGGGGAGGTCCGGGACATCCTTGCCTGCCGGGAGAAATACCGCCGCTTCATGCTGGTGCTCAACGTCTGCGGCCCGGTAGACCTCAGCCCCGTTCTGGACGTGGACAACATCCTGCTCCTATCGCAGCTCGGCGCGGTGACGGGCCGGGTGCTGACGGACATCCTTCTGGGGAACGCTGTCCCCTCGGGGAAGCTCGCCTCCACCTGGGTGCGCTCCGAGGACATCTGCCGTGTGGGCGACTTCGGCACGCCTGACAACGTCCGCTACCGCGAGGGCGTCTACGTGGGCTACCGTTACTACGACGCCGCGGGCGTGACGCCCCTCTATCCCTTCGGCTATGGCCTTTCCTACACCGATTTTACCCTGGGCGCGGTGAAGACGACCCTCACCGGCGGGGAGGCGCGCGTCTCGGTCCCCGTTTTCAACGCCGGCCGTTTCCCCGGCCGGGAGACCGTCCAGGTCTACGTCTCCGCCCCCTGGGGGACGCTGGACAGGCCCCGGAAGGAGCTGGCGGGGTACGCCAAGACCCGCCTTTTATCCCCCGGCGAGGCCCAGCGGGTGGAGGTGTCCTTCCCCATGACGCGCTTGGCGGGCTTTGACGAAAAGACCTCGTCCTATCTGCTGGAAAAGGGCGAGTACCTTATTTACGCGGGCACGGACAGCGCCCACGTACAGCCAGTGGCGGCGGTGGAGCTTCCTGAGACGCTTACCGTCCGGAAGGTCGAGGACATCGGCGGGAAGCCGGACTTTGCCGACTGGCGGCCTGAAAAGCCCGACCGCCCCCCGGTCCCGGCGGAGGTCCCGCGCCTTGTCTACACCGGCGAGGACCTGGCGGAGACCCCCGCGCCGGAGGCCGTGACCCCCTCCAGGGAGGCCATGAGCCGCGCCATGCGGCTTTCCGACGACGAGCTCATCGCCCTCTGCATGGGCGCTTTCCGGCCCGACTCCAAAAAGGCCGGCGTCATCGGCTCGGCCGGCTTCACCGTAGCCGGGGCGGCGGGGGAGACGTATGGGAAGCTTTCGGATATCCCGCCCCTGGTGATGGCGGACGGGCCGGCGGGCCTGCGCCTTGCCAAATATTTTATCCGGGAAAAGGGCGTGGCCAGGGAGGTCGCGAGTCCCGCCCCCCAGCCGGAAAAGCGCACGGCGGGGGAGCGCCTCAAGCGCCTTTTGAGGCCCGAGAAAATGAGCTATACCCCGGTGGCGGACCAGTTTTGCACCGCCGTGCCCATCGGCACCGCCCTGGCCCAGAGCTTCGACCCGGCGCTTTTGGAGCGTGTGGGCCGGCTCATCGGGGAGGAGATGGCGCTTTTCGGCGTGGACCTGTGGCTGGCCCCCGCCCTCAACATCCACCGCTCGCCCCTGTGCGGACGGAACTTTGAATATTACTCCGAGGACCCGCTGGTCTCCGGCCTCACCGCCGCCGCCGTCACAAAGGGCGTCCAGTCCGTCCCCGGCCGGGGCGTCACCGTGAAGCACTTTTGCTGCAACAGCCAGGAGACGGACCGGTATATCTCCAACAGCCAGGTAAGCCAGAGGGCCCTGCGGGAGATCTACATACGGGGCTTTGAGATCTGTATCCGTGAGGCCGACCCCGCGGCGGTGATGACCTCCTATAACCTCCTGAACGGCGTTCACACCTCCGAGCGCGCGGACCTGAGCGAGGGGCTTTTGCGCCGGGAGTGGGGCTGGCGGGGGCTCATCATGACCGACTGGGTGGTGGCCGGCGCCGCCGGAAAGGGGCGGTACCGGACGGCCAGGGCCGCGGACAGCATCGCCGCCGGGAACCTCTTTATGCCCGGTTCCCCGGCGGACTGGAGGGCCGCCAGGAAGGCGCTGGAGGACGGCGTTCTCCACGGACGAAAAGCGCGGCTCACCGCCGCCTTCGTCATCGACGCCGCGCGGCGGCTGAAAACGCCGAACAAGGCGTGAGCGGAGAAGTTTGACCGGTAAGGGGAGGCTGACAGCGTGACAAGACCTATGGAGGACGCGGGGCGGTTTTTTGAGGCCGCCAGCGTGGCGGCGCTCATCATCGGACGCGACGGGGCGGACCGGTGGGCGGTGCGCTATCAAAATCCCGCCGCCCGGGCCCTGGTGGGGGAGCGGGGGACGGAGCTGGAGCGGGTGCTGGCCCCGCGCCTGGACCTTCCCGACGGGGAGGAGCGGGCCTGGGAGGAGCGCCTTTGGGACCGGGACCTGACCTTCCACGTGTCCCCTTGCGGCGAGAAGGAGCGGCTTTGCTTCATCACCGACCGGACAGAGGAGAACCGCCGCCGGCAGGAGAGCGAGCAGGCGTCCCGTGCCGCCCTGCAAAGCGCCCTGGAGGCGGCCAACGCCGCCAACCGGGCCAAATCCGACTTTTTATCCAGCATGTCCCACGACATCCGCACCCCCCTGAACGCCATTGTGGGCATGACCGCCATCGCCCGGTCGCATCTTGACCAGCGGGAACGGGTGGCGGACTGCCTGGAGAAGATCGACCTCAGCTCCCGGCATCTGCTGGCCCTCATCAACGACATCCTGGACATGTCCCGCATCGAGAGCGGCAAGATGACCATCGCGCCGGAGAGCTTCGCCATGGCGGACTTCATCCACTCGCTCCTGGCGGTGTTCCGCCCCCAGGCGGACAAAAAGCGCCAGCGGGTGGAGCTGGACTTCAGCGGCCTGCGCCACGAGCAGGTCCGGGGCGACGAGCTTCGCATCCAGCAGGTGCTTATCAACATCCTCTCCAACGCCGTGAAGTTCACCCCGGAGGAGGGGACCATCTCCCTCACCGTCCGGGAGATGGCGGCGGAGAGCAAGGCGGGGCACAACTATTCCTACTACGAATTCAAGGTCCGGGACACCGGCATGGGCATGAGCCCGGAGTTTTTGGAGAAGGTCTTCCAGCCCTTTGAGCGGGCCAGCGCCGCCGCGCGCATCGAGGGCACGGGCCTTGGCATGACCATCACCCACAATCTTGTGAAGATGATGAACGGCGAGATCGCCGTGGAGAGTGAGGAGGGCGTGGGGACGGTCTTCACCGTGACCCTCCCCTTAGAGCGGGACGGAGACGGGGACGTAGGCCTTTCGGCCCTGCGGAATAAGCGCGTCCTGGCCGCCGACCGGGACGAGGCGTCCTTAAAGAACCTCCGGGAGATCCTCTCGGACCTCGGGATGACCTGCGATACCTGCGGCTCGGCCCACGAGGCCACGGAGCTTGCCGCCGCCGCCCACACCGAGGGGCGGGACTACTTCGCCATTCTCCTGGGCTGGCGTCTTCCCGTGGTGGACGGCGTCCAGGCCTGCCACGAGCTGCGGGCCATTCTGGGCGGGGAGGTCCCCATCTTCGTGATGAGCTCCTTTGAGTGGACCCTCACCGCCGACGAGATGGCCAAGTACGGCGTCACGGGCTTCATCCCCAAGCCTCTCTTCCGCTCCCGCCTGGGCCAGGCCCTCTACGCCTGGACCGACGAGGGCAGGACGAAGGCCGAGCAGGATGCCATGAACGGGCGCGAGAGCTTCGAGGGCTTCCGGGTGCTGTTGGTGGAGGACAATGAGCTCAACCGGGAGATCGGCGTGGAGCTCATCGAGATGCTGGGCGCGAAGGCCGACTGCGCCGAGGATGGAAAGCAGGCGGTGGACAGGTTCCTCGCAAGCCCTGCGGGGACCTACGACCTTATCTTTATGGACATCCAGATGCCCGTCATGAACGGGCTGGAGGCGGCCCGAGCCATCCGGGCCCTGCCGGAGGGGCGGGGGATGCGGGTGCCCATCGTGGCCATGAGCGCTAACGCCTTCGTGGAGGACATCCGCGCCAGCGAGCGGGCGGGCATGAACGCCCATGTGCCCAAACCGGTGAGCCTGGAAAGCCTCACCGGCGTGATGCGGCGCTTTCTGCGCCGTCCCGAGAGGGGGCAGGGCTGATGAGGGCGTATCAGGAGGAGTATCTGGGGCTCCTGGCCGGCACCGCCCAGGGCCCCTCCCTGGAGGCCGTGGAGCGGGGGACCGCCCTTTTGCGGGAAAACCTCTTCCCGGTGCTGGACGACATTCTGGACGCCGGCGATCAGGAGCTTGCGGACCTTTACGAGTTTGCGGAAAAGCTCATGAGCGGGCAGGCATGGGACGTGGGGCTCCATTACCGCGTCCACCTGGCGTTGATGGACTATGCCCGCCACGCCGGCAGGACAGACATGCTCCTGCGGGAGCTCTATAAGGTGGGCATGAGCCTGTATTACCTGGAAAATATGCTGGTCCCCGACCAAACCAGGCTCTTTTCCACCAGGATGCGCCTGTGCTTTACCGAGTGCGCCTCCTATTTCGGCACGCCCGCCTATGACGAGCTGGACGCCGAGAGCCGGGGGTACGTCCACCGGAGCATGGGCAATATCGCTCTGGCCTACCACGGCACCGACCCGGCTGCCACCAAGGCCAAGCTCGCGGCCTTGGAAAGGTCTATCCGTATCCTCTCCGACCCGGACGTCCGGGCCAAAACGCCGGAGCTTCCCTGGGATACGTATCTTTACAAGAGCCACCAGGAGCGCACGTCGCTCTTGGCCTCCCTACGCCGGGGAGACGCGGGGCCGGAGACCTACGCCCAGGTGCTGGAATCGGCCCAGATCGTGCAGGAGCGCCAGCTGGCGGCCTTCCGGGAGCGGGGCGTTCCCCCGGACCCCCGGTGGCAGTACGCCTACATGGCGGCCCGGTACCACTGTGGGGCCATGCTCCTGCCGGAGCTTCTGGACGGACTCTACGCCCTGAGCCGCTCAAGGCCGGAGGACGACTTCAGCTCCCTGGGGGCCTTTGCCCATATCGGCGCGCCGGCGTACTTCATGGATTACGCCAAGGGCCTTCCCGAGCCGCAGGCCATGGAGCGGGACGTGCGCGTGGAGCGCATGACCCGTCGTATGCGGGCCTATCTCTACGCCCTGCCGCCGGAGGAGAACGGCGACCTGCTCCTCTTCCACCTGCGCCAGTTCCTCTATATCTACAAGGAGGACCAGGGCGCGATCCCGTTTTTTGAGCTTTTGCAGGACTTCTTCGCCACTCGTTTTCCGGCGGGCTTCGTCCGCCTGTGGATCATGGGACGTCTTGCCCGGGCCCTTACCGGCTGGGCCGTGGAGGACTGCCCGGAGAAGCTGTCCGGCCTGTGCGGGACCCGGGGCGCCGGGGAGGTGCGGGAGCGCCGGGCGGAGCTGGAGGACTTTGCCATGAGGGCGGGGCGGCTGGCCGACGCCGGCATGATCCACTTCTTCCGCATGGAGACCAGCGCCTGCCGCGGTCTTTTCGAGGAGGAGGAGGCCCTGCTGCGCCTCCACACCCACCTGGGGGCCAATCTCCTGCGCGGGCACAGCTCCACCCGCGATTTCGCGGACATCGCCCTGGGCCACCACCGGGCCTTTGACGAGCGCAGCGGCTATCCCCTGGACTTCTCCGCCAGGGGGCTGGCGGTCCGGCCCATGATCGCCCTGGTCTCCGTGGCGGACTGCCTTGCCCGCGCCGACCGGGACGCCGTCTCCCGGAGCCGCCCCGCCCTTTCCCTGGACGAGGCGCTGGAGCACATCCAAAAGGGCGCGGGCACAGTCTACGACCCCTTCGCCGCCGCGCTCCTGACGAGCCCGGACCGCCGGGAGCTTCTGCGCCGGAGCCTTCCGGCGTGGAAGGAGGAGGCCCTGGCGGAACTCCGCCGCAGGGCGTCGGAACATCAATGAACAGGGCTTCGCCCATGAAAGAGGTACGAGCGTGAGGGACAGAAAAGCGAAAAACGAGAAGATCAAAGAGGTCCTGCGCCAGAGGCGCGGCGTGGCCGTCACCTATTTCGTCCTGCGGCTGCTGGTGCTGGTCACCATGGTCCGTCAGGCCATGAACAGGAACTATGAGAACGTGGCCCTGTGCCTCTTCACCCTGGTCCTGTTCCTCCTGCCCTCCCTCATCGAGCGCAGGCTCAGGATCGAATTCCCCGACGTCATGGAGATCATCATTCTCCTGTTCATCTTCGCCGGGGAGATCTTGGGGGAGATCGGCGCGTATTTCACGGCCTTTCAGGGGTGGGACGTGCTCCTGCATACCATGAACGGCTTTCTCTGCGCCGCCATCGGCTTTTCGCTGGTGGATATGCTCAACCGCAACGAGCGCTTCTCCCTGTCCCTGTCGCCGGTCTATATGGCCATCGTGGCCTTCTGCTTCTCCATGACCATCGGGGTCTTCTGGGAGTTTTTTGAGTTCACTGTGGACCGCCTCTTCCTCCGGGATATGCAAAAGGACGCGGTGGTCAACGCCATCTCCTCCGTGATGCTGGACCCCGCCGGCGGCAACACCCACGTCATCATCAAGGATATCCAGGACGTCATCCTGGTCACCGCCGACGGCCAGATCCCCCTGGGCGTGGGCGGGTACATGGACATCGGCCTTGTGGACACCATGAACGACCTCTTCTCCAACTTCGTGGGCGCGGTGGTCTTCTCTGTCATCGGCTTCGTCTACCTCAAAAACCGCGGCCGCGGCAAGATCGCCCCCCGCTTCATCCCCCAGGTGCTGGACGTGGAGGAGAAGGAGAAGGACAAGTGACGGGCCGGCGGATGGACGCGGAGGAAATGTGGGAGCTGTTTGGCGGCGAGGGAGCATATGAGGCCTGGAGCTTCGGAACGGATGCCGACGGCTTGGCGGAGCTTGTGTTGACCAGGAGAAAGACGGCCACCTCATCCGCGTACCCGCTCTACGAGGCGGAAAACGAACCGCTTCCGAAGGCGGGAGAATACAGCGTCCTGCTGGATTCCCATGAAAACGCGGTATGTGTTATCAGGACGACGAAGGTCACGGTGGTCCCGTTTGATGAGGTGTCGCCGTATCACGCCTGGCGGGAGGGCGAAGGGGATCTGTCCCTCACATACTGGAGGGAGATCCATCGCGCGTTTTTTGCGGAGGAAATGAACTCCGCGGGGAAAGAGTTTGATGAGAAAATGAAAGTGGTTTGCGAAGAATTTGAGAAGGTCTTTCCTTAGCCATGGTGAGGCGGGGCTTATCGACTGAAAAATAAAAATTGCGATATAAGGAGGTTTTTCTATGAAGATCTGTGTTCGTTGTCACGACATGGGTATGCACAGCTCGGAGGACATCGTCCGGCGGGCCAAGGAGCTGGGCATCGACGGGGTCCAGCTGGTGGTCTACAAGAACTACCCGGACGTGCCCTACGCCCCCGGCGGCATCACCCACGAGAAGGCCCGCGAGATCGGCAGGGCCCTGGCGGAGGGCGGGCTGTGCGTCCCCCTCATCGGCGCGTACTTCAATCCGGTCCACTCAGATAGGGCCAAGGCGGAGCGGTGTTTTCAGATCTTCTCCGAGTACCTGGCCTGCGCCAGGGAGCTGGGCGGGGCCTATGTGGGCAGCGAGACCGGCTCCTACAACGACGACAAGTGGACCTACAACCCCAAAAACCGCACCGAGGAGGCGTACGACATCGTCGTGGACACCTTCTCGCGCCTGGCGGACATTGCCGCCGAGCACGGCGTCAACATCGCCATGGAGGGCGCCGCCGGCCACGTCTGCTGGCAGCCGGAGGTGCTGGACGCGGTGGTGAAGCGCATGGATAAGCCCAACGTGCGCATCATCTTCGACCTCTATAACTACATGGACGCCGGGAATCAGCACGAGTACCTGGACATCCTGGACCGGGGCCTGCGTATTTTCCGGGGCCGTATCCTCCTCTTCCACATAAAGGACTGCCTCCTCGCCTCTGACGGCTCCGCCCCTAAGCAGGTCCCCTTCGGCAAGGGGGACCTTGATAAGCGCGCCATCCTCTCCCGCATCAAGGCCTACGACCCCGACGCTGTCCTGATGCTGGAGGGCACGACCACCGACGACCTGCCCTTTGCGGTCCAGACCATCCGGGAGATCTGGGAGAGCGTGTAAAGCGCCCAACGGCACCACCCCTGCCGACAAAGAGCCCTCCCCGCTTAGGCGGGGAGGGGGAGGGGTGAGGTGGGAGCCGAAGGGCTTTGAGTGGCTGCGGTGAACGGACCCACCTCATCCGGCGCCTGCGGGCGCCACCTTCCCCACTTTGTGGGGAAGGCTAGGACGGGGGACGGGGGACGAAGGCTCGAATACCCCGCCGCTGCGGCGGCACCCCTTTTTCCGAAAAAGGGGTCGGGGGAATAAGGATGCGGCGCATTGCGCATTTTTTGATTTATCCGCCGCGGCGGGGACGGGGGACGAAGGACGGGGGAACGGGCGGGTTCTGAACCCGCCCGCTTTTGTTTGCGCTCCTCTTATAAACATTTTCGCCGCGCTTTTCAGCGCGGCGAAAGCTTATCTCAGCCTTATTTGATTTTCCGGCACTCCAGATAGTACCGCTTGTCCCGGGCGTGGCCGATGGAGAAGCTTTTTTTGGGGAAGACGCCGTCGGAGATGACGGTTTTGAAGAGCTCGGATTTGTCCATGGCGGGGAGGAGGAAGCCGACAGCGCCGGGCTCCTCGGTGAGCTTTAAGAGGGACTCCTCGTCGTGGATGTAGTCCACCTCGCCGCCTGTCATGGCGGCGTACTCCTCGATGAAGCTTTGCAGCACCTCGATCATTCCGCCGAAGCTCCGGCCCCGGACGCGTATGGTCCCGGCCTTTTTGCCGCCGACGGCGATCTCCAGCTCCCGGCCGTCGGGGACCTGGAGCTTCTGGACGGCGACCTCCAGGAATTTTTCCACATCCACGCCGAAGACCACCCGATGGATAGGCTGGAAGATGACGCCGGGGTCGTAGACGTTGTTGAGCTCCACCAGCGCGTACCGGGCGGGGTGGCGCGCAGCCTCCTCCGGGGTGAGGGCGGCCTTGGTGCGGTTCCACAGCTCCTTGGCCGCCGCCAGGGAGTGGTTGCCGTCGCCGATGACGATCTGTACGTCCCGCCGGGCAAGCGTCTCCAGGGCGCGCTCCACGTTCTCCAGGTCCGCGCCGGCGACCTGCCAGCCCGCGATGCGGCCGCCGCCCTCCATGAGCTCGAAGTCGTAGAGCTTGCGCATGGCGTGGGTCCGGGCGTGGAGGGGCTCCACCACGGTGAGCGCCGGGTCGTCGATGAGCACCATGATGTGGGGCAGTTCCAGCGGCGCGTTCTCCCGGATCTTCATCCGGGGCGGGAGCCTGTCGGCTACCGTCCGCTCGCTGGCCCGCACGGGGGAGGCGGAGGCGGGGGAGTAGTCGTAGGCGTCCAGGTCCAGTGCCCCCACCAGCCCCCGGCGGACGCCGCCAGTGACGTGGCGCTCTACGTAGACGAAGCAGTGGGGCAGCTCCTCAAAGACGTTGGCCTCCAAACAGCCGCGCATGGCGGCGTTGGCGCTCTGGGCCATGTCCAGGGGGTTCACGTCATTGAGGTACGCCTCAGGGAGGATCATATGATAGGTGGAGAGCTTGTCGGCGACGCGCCTGTCCACCCGGTCCCAGTAGTCCCGCTCGGAGGTGAACTGGTCGCAGGCGATGACGCTCCAGTCGGTCAGATCCCCGGTGGCGGGGAGAAGAATATCGGTGGGCACAAAAGCCGGTTTGTTCATGAAGTCATTCGTTCCTTTCAGGGTAGTTCTAGCATTTTACCAGCTTTGGCCGGAAAAGTCAAAACAAAAAGAGGGAATGAGGCCCAGGACACTGATTTTCTGTGAAATTTTTCCCGATTTACCTTGCAAAACCGGGAGGGGTATGGTATATTATATAAAAGAGGGCCTGAAACAAACGTCGCATTCCGTCATTTCGCATAAAGGAGGACCGCCTTATGAAAAAGACTGTCATCGCCATCAGCCGCGCCTGGGGCGCTCACGGGACCGTGGTGGGGAGCAAGCTGGCCGCGCTTTTGGGCATCCCCATGTTCGATAAGAAGATCATCGACCTGGCCAGCGAGAAAAGCGGCCTCTCCCCGGACTACATCGGCGGGCTGGAGGAGCGTGTGACGGGCTCGTTCCTTTTCAACCTGGCCGCCGGGGCGGTGCCCATGCACGGGTACCACCACAACTACGAGATCCCCATGAGCTATACCGCCTTTTCCGCCCAGGCCAACGTCATCCAGGAGATCGCCAAAAAGGGCAGCGCCGTCATCATCGGCCGGTGCTCGGACTACCTTTTGCGGGAGGACCCGGACTGCGTGAAGGTCTTCCTCTACGCCGACGAGGCCGACCGGCTGGAGCAATGCAAGCGGGAGTTTGATTTGGACGACAAGGGCGCCCAGCAGCAGCTTCGGAAGATGGACCGCAGCCGCCAGAACTACTACAAGAATTTCACCGGCGAGACCTGGGGCCAGGCCGCCGCCCACGACCTTTGCGTCAACGTCACCAAGATCGGCGTCGACGGCGCCGTGGGGCTTATTATGCAGTATCTCAAAGCGGCGGGAAGGATAGAATGACGGACCGCGCCGAAATATATTTGCGCCCCTCCCGTTGGGAGGGGCGTTTTTGTGGGCGGATAAAAGGACGGGGAGAAGTGCGGCGAGGAAAAGGTTTGCGGCTTCACCGCAGGCGTTGATTCCCCACCCACCCGCCCCCGCCGCCGCACGAACCACCCCTGCCGCTTCGCGGCTGTCCCCGACCTTGGAGGGGCTAACGAGTCGAGAACGGATGCGGTTTGTCGGAACCGGTCTGTCATCCAACGCTCGCTACCCCCCTGCCCCCCTCCTACGAGGAGGGGGCCCTGAAATAGGGGATGGTGCGATTTATTGGAACCATTCCAATAACGCGCCCTCTTTTGCCCCTCCCAGGTCGGGGTGGCGCGAAGCGCCGGGGTGGTGCTGCAATCCGTTCATCGGAAGCCCCAGTTACGCTCAACGAGCTCGAATACCCCGCCGCCGCGGCGGCACCCCTCTTCCCCGAAGAGGGGTCAGGGGAATAAGGTTGCGGCGCTTCGCGCCGCGTTTATATAAAGGTTGCGCCGCAATGCGGCGCCTTTGAAAATTGCGCCTGCGGCGCAAACCTTTTTGTGTAGGGGCGGGTTCTAAACCCGCCCGTGCGCGTTTTCCCCTTGCGGCGGGGGTTATTGCCTTACGCTGAAATGGCCTCGCTCGTCGGTCATGTCGTGGAGTTGGATGTGGTTATCACGGACGTATTGCTTGGTCCACAGGAGGACCAGGTCACGGTAGCGGTACAGCTTATCTCCCGAGGGGTCCCCGTATAAGCGGGCAAGCTCCGACGACGGGGGGATGGCGGCGTAGAAGGCGTCGTCCAGGGCCTCCAGTTCGGCGAGTATATCCCGCGCGGGCATGGAGGAGCAGCGGGCGAGGCTTTCCGGCGTGAGCGACAGCGTGAGAGTGCGCGTCTCCGGCTCGGGGAAGGCGTTTTCGGCGATCCACCGGGCTTCGCTTTGCGTTTTGACCTTCGGCATACGCGCCCGCACCGCCGGCGGGAGGCGGTCCAGCGTGGCGCTTCTCAGCCGTTTTTCCTCCAAAAACCGGCCGCGCCCCTTGGCGTGAGGGAGGTAAAACCGGATGTCCTCGGTTTTGTACGCCGCCAGGAGGTCGAGAAGACGCTCCGCCTGTCCGGCGTTTTCCTCGGTGATGGGCGCGTTGATAAAGACGGGGAGGCCGGCTTCGTTGGCCGCCGCCAGCATGGCCGTCAGGAGGCGAAAGTCGCCCCGCCTCCCGGCAAAGGTGTCGTGGTACTCCGGAAGTCCGTAGAAGGTGAGGTCGATCAGCTCCACGCCGGCGTGTTTGATTTGCTCCATAAGCTCCCGGATGTCCCGGTCGGGCCTTTCCCGGAAGCCGTTCATCTGCAAGAGCCGTCCGGCGGGCGAACCGATCTCCCGGCAAAAGGCGATATGGTCGAACAGCACGGGCGTATCCATGCAGTAACCGATATAATACCCGAACTCGACCGGCGACTCCGCCGCAAGCCGCCGCGCCAGGGCCTTGCCCCGCTCATATTCCGCGCCGACGGGATGGCCGTCGTAGGCCAAAAGGCAGTGCCGGCACCGGCAGTTGCAGGGGACGCAGAGATTTTCCATTTGAAAGGAAACGGTTTCCATGCATACCTCCGTGTTCGGGTTCACTTTTCCGCGAGCAGCGTGGCCATGGCGCCGTAGATGCCGGCGTCGTTGGAGAGGGTGGCCAGGACGATGGGGGTATTTTTGCAGGCGGGGAAGGCGAGGGGGCGGTAGCGCTCGCGGGTCATGTCCAGAAGGAGCTTCCCGGCGCGGGAGACGCCGCCGCCCAGGACGATGGCCTCCGGGTCCACGGTGCTGGTCACCACGGCGAGGCCGCGGGCCAGATACGTGCAGTATTCGTCCGCGATCTTCAGGGCCAGGGCGTCGCCGGCGTTGGCGGCGTCCCAGACGGCCCTGGCGTCCGGGTCGGGGAGGGCGCGGAGGGCGGAGGGTTCCGTAGAGGCGGCCAGGGCCTCCCGCGCCAGGCGGGCGCAGCCGGTGGCGGAGGCATATTGCTCCAGGCACCCGTGGCCGCCGCAGTTGCATGGACGCGTCTCACGGGGATTTACGGGGATGTGGCCGATCTCGCCGCCGGCGCGGTGGGCGCCGCGAAGGCACTTGCCGTCCAGAATGATGCCGCCGCCCACGCCGGTGCCCAGGGTCACCAGGACCATGCTCCGATAGCCCATGCCGCCGCCGCGCCACGCCTCGCCCATGGCGGCCAGGTTGGCGTCGTTGTCGCCCACGGCGCGAAGGCCGGTGAGACGCTCAAGCACCGGGAGAAGGGGCTGGTGGTCCCAGCCTAAATTGACGGCGCTGGCCGTGCCGTCGGGCCAGATCTGGCCGGGAGCGCCTACGCCGAGGCCGAGAAACGCGTCCCTGGAAAAGGGGCGCTTTTTCATGTCCGTAAGGATGGAGGCGGCGATGTCGCCGGGGATGTGGGCCCCGTGTTCGCTTGTGTCCGTGGGGATGGACCACTGGTCGAGAAGCGTGCCGTCCTCGGAAAAGAGGCCGAGCTTCACCGTGGTGCCGCCGATGTCGATGCCGTAACCGTAAGTCATAGTCATTCCTCCGTTTCGATGATGGATCCGACGTCGCAAAGCTCAATGCCGGGGAAGCTCCGCACGCCAAGACCGCGGGAGCGGATGAAGTCCGAAATGGCCGGGTAGTCCGGGTGGGCGGCGACGTCGCCATTGAAGACGATCTCGTCTCCCACACGCCCGGAGGCGCCGCCCAGAAAGCCGGTGGGAAAGCCGGGGAGGGAGACAAAGCCGGGCCGGATCTTCAAAAGGGACAGGCCCGGTTCTTTGGAGAGCGAGGCGTAGATGCCAGGGTCCGAGGTGATGAGGCTCCCGCCGTCCACCACCACGCAGGAGCATTTGGCGTACCCCTGGCGGACGTTCACCTCCCGGAAGCCCAGGGCGCGGCAGGCCGCCCGCAGGGCAGGGGCGGTGATGTCCGGCCGGTGGACGAGAAGCCCGTCCAGCACCACGGCGCACAGGGCGGCGTTTTCGGGGTAGCGGGGGAGGGGAACGCCCTCATAAAAGACGGGTTTCCCGCGCACCGGGCACAGGCGCAGGTCCGCGTGGGACGAAACGCCGGGGCCGAAGCGGGGGTCGTCCTCTATGAGGCGCAGCTTGTGGCCGCGCCGGCGCAAATACGTTTTCAGCGGCGCACAGGCACGATGGGAGAGCCAGACCGCGCTCATGGGACGGTAGAGGCGGCGAGGTACGCATGGGCCTCGTCGCTGAAGTACGCCACCAGGAGGTCCACACAGGCGCCGTAGGAGCGGATGCCCAGCTCCTGGCCCTGGGCCTTTAAGTAGCCGTCGTAGACCTGGGAGCTGACCTTCTCCACCGGGCCCTCAAACTGGGCCCAGTAGGCGTTGTTGTCGTTCCAGTCCACCGCCATGGGTCCGGTGATGAGGGCGGAGAGCGCGGCCCAGCGCTCGGCGTCCGCCCGGTAGAGGGCATTGGAGAGGTAGATGGCGCCGGCCAGGTACCCGGAGTATGTAAAGACGGGATCGCCGGAGGAGACGCAGGCCGCGATGCCCAGGAAGTTGGCCTCCAGCTCCGAGGTGACGCCCCGCTGGTGGGCAAGCTCGTGGGCGATGGTCTCCGGGATGAGGCACCCCGGCGCGTCGATGTTGATGTTGGACTCCCCGGAGAAGGGGAAGTAGACGCCGGTGAAGCCCATCCAGGAGGAGAGGCGCGAGAAAAGATACATCTTCTTGGGCGTCCGGGAGCGCATGGCGAGGAACGGGAACTCCTCCGAGAGGTTGTCGTAGACGTGCCGGGAGGCGTCGATGGCGTCGTCCAGGTCCTCCTGCCAGTGGCCGTCGGCGTCACGTTTGACGGTCCCGGCTGTCTCGGCGGCGCGGCGGAGGAAATATTCCGTCACGGCCTCCAGGTCCGCCGGCTCCACCGCCCCGGCGGTAAGTCCGCTCCGCTCGGTGAAGCTGTCGGCGCGGTAGTCGATGGCGAAGGTCCACAAAAAGGCGGTGAGGAAGTAGAAAAGGATGAGCGCCAGCGTCAGCGCCCGCCGCCCCAGAGTCTTCCAATGTTCCGCGGCGCGGACGGCGAGGATGCCCGTCCGCACGAGGAACCAGAGGAGAAAGGCAACCGCCGCCACGTACTCCAGCTCCATAACGGAGAAGGGCAAGAGGCCGAAGACCGTCCCCAGGGCGTCCTTCACCGGGCGGGAGAAGTACCGGGACACAAAGTTGGCGGCCGGACGCAGAGGCGAGAGCAGGAAAAAGAGGAGGATAAGCGCCGCCGGCACGCCAAAGAGCACCCAGAGCCGCAAATTTTTCTTTGTCTTCTCTTTCTTTTCGGCGGTGAGGTTCATGGGACCTGTCCTTTCTCGATAGATACATCCATTATACAACGCTTTGCCGGAAAAGGAAACGAAAATTTTTGCCAGGATGAAATTGTGAGGAAATTGAAAATTTTCTGCAAAGGCCTTTTCTCATCCGGGCGGCTGTGGTATAATCCATTCATACCGTTTTCGACAGAAATCGACGGCGTCAACCTTACACCTGATACGCCTTGCGCGTTTGCAAAATTAGATCGTATGCAGTTTCACTCAATCGAATTTATCTTCTATTTCCTGCCGGCGTTTCTGGCGGTCTACTACGTCCTGCGGGGGGCGGCGAGACAGACGGTGCTGGCGGCGGGGAGCCTCTTATTCTACGGCTTCGCCGCCGGGTGGCGGCTTTTGCCCATGGGTTCGCTCCTGGCGGCGGTGAGCCTGGGGTATCTGGGCGGGCTCCTTTTGGGGCGGTGGCCGAAGCGCTGGGCGCTTTTGCCGTTGTGCGCCGTCTTTGCCGGGGGCCTTGTGTTCTTCAAGCTCTATCTGGGCGGCGTTTTGCTGCCCGTGGGCATGAGCTTTTATGTGTTCCAGCTCATCGCGTACCTTGCGGACATTGTCCGGGGAAGGATCAGCCCGGAGAAGGATCCCCTCCGGTTCCTGGCGGAAACCAGTATGTTCCCGCGCCTCCTCTCCGGGCCCATCGCCGACAGCGCCGAGCTGCAAAGGGACTGCCGCGCCCCGCGGGTGGGGCTTTTTACCTTTCACATGGGCCTTCAGGAGTTTGTCCTGGGGCTGGCGCTGAAGGTCATTCTGGCGAACCGCCTGGGGGGCCTCTGGGCCCAGGGGGCGGTGTACGGCTTCGAGGCCGTCTCCACGCCCTTCATGTGGCTGGCGCTTGTTACCTGGTGCATGAGGCTCTATTTTGACTTCTACGGCTACTCCCTGATGGCCGTGGGGTTGGGGCACATGCTAGGGTACAACCTGCCCATGAACTTCCTGGAGCCGTACAGCGCCAAAAGCGTTTCGGAGTTCTTCCGGCGCTGGCACGCCACGCTGGGGCGGTGGTTCCGGGACTACCTCTACATCCCCCTGGGCGGCAGCCGCCAAAATACGGCGCGGACCATCCTCAACCTGGCCGTCGTATGGGCCGTCACGGGCTTCTGGCACGGCGTGGGCGGGGGGTATCTCCTTTGGGCGGGGGTCCTGTTTCTGCTCATCGTCAACGAGCGGCTGTGGCTGAGGAGGCTCCTGGACAAGTCCCGGGTCCTCTGCCACGTCTACGTCGTCGCCGTCATCCTCTTAAGCTGGGTCCCCTTCGCCGCGGGGAGCGTGCAGGAGACGCTGGTCGTTTTCCGGCGGCTCTTCGGTGTGGGAGGCGTGGGAGCCATGGAGGATTTTCGCCACTGGATCCCCATGACGGCGCGGCTTTTCGCCTTGGGGCTCTTTTTCGCGACGCCGGTGCCGAAGCTTCTCTGGCGGAGGCTCCAGAAAAAGGCCTGGGCGGACCTGGGGATCCTGGCGCTCTTTTGGGCGTGCCTCTACTTCATCGCCACGTCGGCGCAGGACCCGTTCATCTATTTTCAGTTTTGATCTCGGACAGGTGATCGTATGAAATTTCGCTATATAGGACTTGGCGTCTCCATCGGCGCGAGCCTCGCGGCGCTGGTGGCCGTGGGAAGCTATCAGAAGGAGACGATCCTGCGGCCCCTGGACCTGGACGGCGGTGTGGAGACGGTGGCGGTGCCCTTCCTCCTGGCCACCGACGGCGATCTGAAGCTCCAGGTGGAGGCGGCTCGAGAGATCCGGGCCGAGGAGGCGCGTGTCCCCGTTCCGCAGACGTTTTCGCCGGAGGAAAGCGGGCCCGCGGAGACGAATCCCCCCGAGACGAACCCCATAGAGACGGCGCCGCCGGTCACCGAGCCGCCGGAGACGAGTCCCGCGGAGACCGAGCCCCCGGAGACGACGCCTCCCGAGACGGTCCCGACGGAGCCCGCGCCCACCGAGACGACGCCGCCGGAGACGGCGCCGGCGGACAGCGGACCGGGCGGCGAGGAGCTGCCCTTCACGCCGGGGACGGCGGGCGTTTTTGAGCCGGGGCCGATGGTGGACGAGAGCTGGTTTGACAACGCCCTCTTTATCGGCGACTCCCGCACCGACGGACTGCGGCTCTTCTCCCGGGTGGGGAAGGCGGACTATTTCTGCTCCACGGGGCTTTCCGTGTACAAGGTACTGAAGACGGAGTGCTCGGACAAGAATTTCGCAAGCCAGAAGCTGGAGAGCCTCCTGGACAGCCGGACCTACGGGAAGATCCTTATTTGTCTGGGCATCAACGAGTGCGGGGGCAGGCTGGACGCTTACGTCAGAGCCTACGGACAGCTTCTGGACACGGTGCGGGCCAAACAGCCGGACGCCGTCATCATCCTCCAGGCCATCATGACGTGCTCCCCCAAGAAGGAGGCGCAAAACGCCTGCTTCAGCCCGGCGAACATCTACCAGCGCAACGAGGCCATTCGGACCTTCGCCGACGGGCAGACGGTCTTCTACATAGACGTGAATACCCTCTTTGCCGGCGAGGACGGATACCTCCCGGACGGCTTTTCCAGCGACGGCTGCCATCTCTACGCCAAATATTACCCCCTCTGGGTGGACTGGATGCGCTGTCAGGTGTACGACATCCCGGTGAAAGGTCAGGAGTAACAAAATAACGCCGCCGGATCAGGCCTTCGCGCCGGGTCCGGCGGAATTTTTTTTGAATGTGCGGCATGGAGGATGAGCGCCTTTCGCTTTTTAAGCGAAAACGACATAAACCGAAATGTCACAAAAATAACGAAAAGTCGAATTTGTGAAAACGGAAAAAATTCCGTTAATATTTCTTCATAATTTGTGCAAGGTATTGAAATTTACGCGGGAGGGGTCTATAATAATTGGAAATGGCGGACGTCCGCCATTTCCCCTCTCCGAGGGGAAATGATGGGCTTTAGGAACTTTAATCTGAAAGCGAGGGTCAATCATGAAGAGGTTTTTGGCAGCGGTGTTGGCGGTCGTCATGGTCTTGTCGCTTTGTTCCTTCCAGGTCTTTGCGGCGGACGCCACGGGGCCTAAGACGTATTTGAAGCTTCAGGAAGCCGAAGATGACTTGAAAACCAGTACCACAAATGTCTGTGGGACGATTTTCAGCTTTTCGGGGAATCATAATTTTAAGGATACGGCCGAAAAGACCTTCACTACGCATGGTGACACAACGGTAACGTGTACAAGGGCGATGAAGATCGAGACCGGAACAGAGATCAAATTTACCGCGCCCGGTAAAGGGACGCTGTATCTCTATTTCTGCAAATTCGCATCCGGCAACACGATCAAGATCAACGACCAGGCGAAGCCGTTGACCGCCGAACCGTTCGCATACGTGACAAAGGCCAACGAATCCGTTACCGTTTCAAAGGGATCCGGCAATCCGCAGCTTGGCTACATTGAGTGGGTCTCCGCCGGTCCCGACATATCTTTTACAGATTCGGCGGATGAGGGCGTTCAGTTCAATATCCACGTGGGCGCGACCGACCCCATTACGGTCCCGTTTACCGTGTCGAATTTTTCCGAGGACACGGCGCTTCAGGTTTTTGCGTTTTCCAACAATGATAAGATTACCGCGACGGTCTCCACAACCGCCGCCGGTTCCGTGAACGGGGACTATGTCCTGACGATCAAGCCTGAAAGCGGGATCAGTGCAGGCGACAAGGCCACGATTTATGTGGGCGTGAGCAAGAACGAACCTAATAACGAAGAAGCCGCTGAAGCCATGACGTGTGTGCTGACCATCACCCTGACCGTCACGAGCGAATCCGAGCGAGACGAGGCGCTTAAGGATAATACGTTGTTTATGCCCGTCATGGGGCTGTCAGATATTTCTAATCTCCATACGAATGATGAGTTGATTTTCGTTCTAAAAGACCCGAAAGACGGCAAGACAAAAGCCATCGGATTGGACGACAGCGATTGGCTTTTAAACATTGATGTCAAGAAAGATAAGGATGGCAAGTTTGTTGTGGTAGATGAAAGCGATGAAACAAAGGTCGCTTTGAAACTTCATACTGCATTTAAAATCAGCAGCGGGTACGCGAGTGGTGAGCTCACAGAGCAGACATCGTCCAGCAATAACTATTTCTCACCATCGTATTTGACTGCCAGCAGTGACAAGCCTTTTGGCAAAGAAACATCCGTGAGGATCTACGCGGGCTTGGACGGCGTGTTCTATTTGCGCGGCAATGACGACAATAGCGATAATGATTTTTTGGGATATGTCGACGGCGCATACAAGGGCAAATTCAATTCCGCCGAGGAAGCCGAACAATACCGTGTCCCGGTTGAGATCTACATAAAGGCACCGGAAAAAAATTCGATTCCCGTATACTACCATGATTACAAGAATCCGGACATGATCGATGCCACCCAGTATGTGGAAAAAGGTGCAGATAAGAAATTCCGGCCTCCCGTTCCGAATGACGTGAGGATCGGAGATGAGACCTACACGCTGTTCGGCTGGACCACGGAAAGCACAAATATCAACGGAACTCAAAATCTTCTCAGGGATGAAAATTATGTCAACCTTTATCAATTTGACAAAACGAAAAAACAATACGGCCTGAACAGTGAAATCGAGGAGAAAATACAAGAGCTTTTCAGTAGTCTTATCCTGTATGATAGGGAGTCAAAAAACAACGATTCAAATAGTACCCCCAGGGCTAATGACTTCGTGGAACAGGTAACGACGGGCAAGACCAAGATCGACCTCTATCCCGTTTACGTGCTGAGCGGGAAAAATAAAGAAGTCACTGTTTCGAACACGAGCGGGACTGTGTTTATCACCGTTGACAATGTCAGCACAAACGCCACAGCGCCCAGGTGGCGCGGGTCGTTGACCGTTCAGATCTTTATTGACGGCAATCTGAGCGGCACAGCGCAGACCATGTACTTCTTCTACAACTCCGACAACACGGTGGATATCAAGCTGGAGCTGACAGATGAGGATGGAAACGCCATTGACGAAAAAAACTCCCCGTTCATCATCAACGCCGTCGTTGCCGAGCAGAGCGGCACCAGCGGCAACAGTAGGCGCGGTGGAATTGAAATAAAAAGCAACAAGCTGACCGCCACAGAGGGAAAGTTGGACAACGTCATCGGCGGTAGCACCGTTAAAATTTACATGAGTACCCGCTACCGCGCGGAATTTTATCTGAACGACGCGTTGGTCACCACGGGAACGAATATTGGGCCTGTTTCGGAAGCCCGGTATTCCACCGCGGAAAACAGAACAGACTTTGACGGGAATTTTAGCGGTATAGACAGCGATATAGAGAAAACTTTCATCGTAGCGAAGGAGGAAGATTATAACAGTAGTACATATACCGGCGTTACAAATGTAACGCCTGCGAAGTTTAGCGATAAAGACTATTTTGGCGCGTCTGGTGCCGGTGACGGTGTCACCCTGGAGCACGGCGGGCGGTATCTCTTCGGGTATATCGTCCAGACGTATGAGCATGAGTTTACCGTTCCCTCGCCCAAAGAGGCAATCAGCGGGGGAGATCAGGTTCTGCTGAATGAAACCAGCTGGACGATGAAAGACGGCACCACCAGGGAGAAAGACGCACCATTCAGCGTTTCGGACAACAAAGGCCTTGCTGACGACGGGGTGTTCCGGTTCTACGCCTACACAGCCGGCGATCTGTTAGTCAGTAAAGCAGTCACCGGCGTCACCGGCGATAAGACGGACTTTACGTTTACCCTTACGCTCACCGCGCCCAGCGGGGTGACGCTTGGGGAGTACGATTACAGCGTGAGCAATGGCAAGAGCGGCAAAATCAAGAGCGGCGAAAAGTTTACGCTGAAGGCCGGCGAGTATATCACCATCACCGGCATCCCCAATGGGGTGACTTATAAGGTCACTGAGACAGCTAACCCCAGCTTCACCTCCTCCCCCAAAGAGCACACCGGCATCATCGGCTCGTCGACCCCGCACGCCGACTTTACCAACACCCTCAAGACCGGGTCCCTCAAAATCACCAAGACGGTCACCGGCGCGGACGGCCTTCAGGTGAATAAGAAGTTTACCTTTACCATTAAGCCGGAGAGCGTGACCTATACCGGTGGCACGCCTGCCGTGACGAACGCGACGCGCAATTCCGACGGGTCCTACACCGTTACGCTGGACTACGATTCCACGAAGTCCGAAAATTCCGTGACGGTGACCGGCCTGCCTGTGGGCACCTATACCGTCGAAGAGAAAGCGGACAGCCTGTATACCGCAAGCTATAGCACGGATTCCGTTTCCGTCTCTGCCGAGGCGGACGCGACGGTCACCGTGACCAACACCGTGAAGACGGGCAGCCTGAAGGTTTCCAAGAAGGTGGATTACGTGGAGACGATTCCGAACAAAGATCGACCCACCGATACCAGCTTCCACTTCACAGTTACCTTTACCAGCTTTCCCGACGGCGTGAGCCAGTTCAATGTGAAGGTGGGTTCGGGATCTCAGCTCGTCACGTCCGCCGATGGCGGGAACAAGGTGGAATTTGACCTCGAGGCTGATGGAAACATTACGCTGACCGGCATCCCCGTTGGCGTGGCATACGAGGTCACCGAGAGCTTTGACGACGAGCTCACAAGGTTCCACTACGTGCAGACATGGACCAACCAGAAGGGGAGTATCTCCGAAGCGACCACTGAGGTCAAGTGCGAGAATACCTACCATCTGCTCCAGGAAAACACCGGCGGGCTGAGGATCATCAAGGAGGTCGATGGTGAAACCAGCACCGAGGAGTTCACCTTTACCATCACATTTACTAAAGACGGGAAGCCTCTGGAGAAGCTTGACGATGAGACCACGTTGGATAACGGTGACTATAAAGTCACATTGAAAGCAGGGGAGACGGAGTTTATCCCCAATATCCCCATCAGGACAAAATACCGGGTCGAAGAAGTCTTCGCAACTAAAGCCGATGAACCCACGGATGTGACCGTGGTACTCACGGACAACGAGACGAACGATCAGGACCACCATGAGGAGCGCTACGTCGACGGTACGATCAGCAGAGAGTACCACATCGACACGCTCACCTATACCAACCACTATCTGGGCAATCTCAAAATCAGCAAGAAGGTCGAGGTCCTGGACGCCGGGGACGTGTTCACCTTTACCGTCAACCTGCCCGCCGGGACGTACGACTATGTGGGCGACAAAACCGGCACCATCTCCAACGGCGACCAGATCACCCTCAAGGGCGGCGAATCCGTCACCATCAAGGGCCTCCCCGCCGGCAAAAATTGGTCCGTCACGGAGACGGGCGACCCCAATTACACCGCCAACAGCGTGACGTTCAGCGGGACTATCGAGACGGGCAAGACTGCCACAGCGGCCTTCGTCAACACCCGCAAGACCGGATCGCTGACAGTGCGGAATGTCGTCACCGGCAAGCTCGGGCTTGAGGAGGACAGGAGCTTCAGCTTCACCGTCACGCTCACCGGCGCCGGCGCCCGCTTCACGGGGACGTGCGGCGATGTGGCATTCACAAACGGCGTCGGGACCTTCACGCTCAAGAACGGCGAGAGCAAGGCGCTCACCGGCCTGCCTGCGAACGCCGGGTATACGGTCCAGGAGACGGACGCCAACTCCGGCGGATACGTCACCACGGTACCCGCCAACGACACCGGGACCGTCACGGAAAGCGGGGCCACCGTTACCTTCTTCAACGACAAACCCGACGCCGGGACGCTGACCATCGAGAAGGTTGTCAAAAACGCCCCCGCCGGGGATGCCGGTAAGGAGTTTACCTTTACCATCACGCTTTATCATGACGCGGCCATGACCCAAAAGGCCGATGAAGTCGACGGGCCGCACGGGGGCTTAAACTATACCGACGGCGTCGCGACCTTCAAGCTGAAAAACGGCCAGAGTGTTACCGCCCATGGCGAGGTCACTACCGCCGAGGGAAGGCTCTACTACAAGATCGAGGAAGCGCCGGCCACGAATTATAAGGCGTCCTCCGCGACCACCGACAAAAACGGCCAAGCCGACGGCGCGACAGTGACGGGCGAGTTCACCCAGGCCAGCGCCAACACCACCGTCACCTTCACCAACACCTACGATGGGCCCCGTCAGCCCAACGGCTCCACTGAGGAGGATGACCCCTACACGCCGCCTCCCACGCTGAACACCGAGGACCATTACGCCTACATCATCGGCTACGGCGCCAATGACGTGCGGCCCGACGGGGACATCACCCGCGCCGAGGTCGCCACCATCCTCTTCCGGCTCCTCAAGGACGAGACGAGGGAGAAGTACATGGCCACCGAGAACATCTTCCCGGATGTGAAGGACAGCGACTGGTTCGCCGTGGCCGTCAACACCATGGCGAACATGGGCATCGTCTTCGGCGACGGGAACGGCTTCCGGCCCAACGACCCCATTACCCGCGCGGAGATGGCCGCCATGGCCAGCAGGTTCTTCGAATACAGCGCGGATACCGCCTTTGAGGGCAAGTATTCCGACGTGAAGGAGGACGACTGGTTCGCGGGCTTCGTCCACATGGTCTCCCGCGTCGGCATCATGCAGGGCAACGGCGACGGTACCTTCAGTCCCCTGGACCATCTGACCCGCGCCCAGGCCATGGCCGTGATGAACAGGCTCCTGGGCCGCAAGCTGGACCAGCGCGGGTTCCTGGAGGGGACCATCGCGTGGGTGGATAACGTGGACAAGAGCGCCTGGTACTACGCCGACGTCGTGGAGGCCACCAACTCCCACGATTGCCGGGAGGTCACCGAGGACGGCGTCACCTTCGAGCGGTGGACGGAGCTTACGGACAACCGCGACTGGACCGAATTTGAACACGGCATCGGAGGGTAATTCCGCCGCATAACGACGCGAAAAACGGAAAATAATACTAATATCTATTTAAAAGGAGACACCGAGCGGCGAGGATTTTTCGCGTCAGGCAAGGAAGACGCCGCAGGGAATACTGTATGTATTCCCAAGGCGGCTGACGCAGCATGACGCGAAAAAGACCGTCGCGAATGGCTCCTTTTAATTAGATATTAGTATAAAACTTCGGGGCTTTTAGAGATCCTCTAAAAGCCCCGAAGCGTTTTATCAGGTGATATTGGCGGAAAGCCTTACTTGTTGAGCGCCTGGTCAACGGCCACGGCGACGGCGACGGTGGCGCCGACCATGGGGTTGTTGCCCATGCCCAGGAAGCCCATCATCTCCACGTGAGCGGGGACGGAGCTGGAGCCGGCGAACTGGGCATCACTGTGCATACGGCCCATGGTGTCGGTCATGCCGTAGGAGGCGGGGCCGGCGGCCATGTTGTCCGGGTGCAGGGTGCGGCCCGTGCCGCCGCCGGAAGCCACGGAGAAATACTTCTTGCCCTGCTCGATGCACTCCTTCTTGTAGGTGCCGGCCACGGGGTGCTGGAAGCGAGTGGGGTTGGTGGAGTTGCCGGTGATGGAGACGTCCACGCCCTCCTTGTGCATGATGGCCACGCCCTCACGCACGTCGTCGGCGCCGTAGCAGCGGACAGCCGCGCGCTCGCCGTTGGAGTAGGGGATCTCGCGGACGATCTTGAGCTCGCCGGTGTAGTAGTCGAACTGGGTCTGGACATAGGTGAAGCCGTTGATGCGGGAGATGATCTGGGCGGCGTCCTTGCCAAGGCCGTTGAGGATGACGCGCAGGGGAGTCTTGCGGGCCTTGTTGGCGTTGCGGGCGATGCCGATGGCGCCCTCGGCGGCGGCGAAGGACTCGTGGCCGGCCAGGAACGCGAAGCACTTGGTGTCGTCCCGGAGGAGCATGGCGCCCAGGTTCCCGTGGCCCAGGCCGACCTTGCGGTCGTCGGCGACGGAGCCCTTGATGCAGAAGCTCTGGAGGCCGATGCCGATGACCTCGGCGGCCTCGGCGGCGGACTTGACGCCGCGCTTCAGGGCAATGGCCGCGCCCACGGTGTAGGCCCAGCAGGCGTTCTCAAAGCAGATGGGCTGGATGCCGCGAACGATGTTGTAGGCGTCCACGCCGGCGTCGTCGCAGATCTTCTTGGCCTCCTCCAGGGAGGCGATACCGTTCTCGTTGAGGACGGCATTGACGTTGTCTATTCTTCTCTCATAGCTTTCAAAAAGAGCCATTGTTTCGTCCTCCTTCTCTTATTCGTGGCGCGGGTCGATGTACTTGGCGGCATCCTTGAAGCGACCGTAGGTGCCGGTGGCGGCCTTCATGGCCTCGTTGGCGTCGGTGCCCTTCTTGATGGCCTCCATCATCTTGCCGATATGTACGAACTCATAGCCGATGATCTGGTTCTCCTCGTCCAGAGCCAGGCGGGTGATGTAGCCCTCGGTCAGCTCCAGATAGCGGGGACCCTTGGCCTTGGTGGCGAAGATGGTGCCCACCTGGCCTCTCAGGCCCTTGCCCAGATCCTCCAGGGAGGCGCCGATGACAAGGCCGCCCTCGGAGAAAGCGGACTGGCTGCGGCCATAGACGATCTGCAAAAACAGCTCGCGCATGGCGGTGTTGATGGCGTCGCAGACGAGGTCGGTGTTCAGAGCCTCCAGGATGGTCTTGCCGATGAGGATCTCGCCGGCCATGGCGGCGGAGTGGGTCATGCCGGTGCAGCCGATGGTCTCCACCAGGGCCTCCTCGATGACGCCCTCCTTGATGTTCAGCGTGAGCTTGCAGGCGCCCTGCTGGGGGGCGCACCAGCCAATGCCGTGGGTGAAACCGGAGATGTCCTTTATCTCCTTGGCCTGGACCCACTTGCCCTCCTCGGGAATGGGGGCCGGGCCGTGATACGCGCCCTTGGCAACAGGACACATTTTTTCAACTTCTGCGGAATAGATCATGTTGAACTCCCTTCTTTATTCTTTATTCGCGGCTTGCCGCGGGAAATTGGCACTGAAATTATTATACCAAGAGGAAAAACATATGTCAATAAATGAACGTGCTCCAATTTCACAAAATCAGCCCCGCGCCGGCGGGGCGGCTCGTTGACTTTTATAGGGAAACGTGTTAAACTCCGGATAGATCCCCGTCGGGAATATCAAAAAAACAAGGAGGAAACGGTATGGAGGAACTTTTGGAGGGGCTTGAGCTCATCAAGGATCTGGGGGATGTGACCTCCGGGTTTGGCGACGGGCTTTCGACCGTTGTCCTGGTGGTGACACTGCTGGTGGGGCTGCTGAACTGCTTTCTTGGGTACAAGCTCTTCAAGTTCGTGGTGAGCCTGACCGCCGGGGCGATCTTTGCCGCGATCGGCGCGGTCATCGGGGCGGGTCTTTTTGAGGATGTTACGTTCGTTATCTTTATTCTCGCCGTCGGTTTTTTTGCCCTGGGGGCGTGGCTGGGGGTCAAGCTCTACAAAGTGGGGGTCTTCCTCTACCTCATGGCGGTGACCGTGGTGGTAGCGATGCTGATCTTCATGGGGGTGGATATGGATCCCACCGTGTCGCTGGTCCTGGCCCTGTTCCTGGGGATCGGAATGGGGGTCGTAGGCGTCATACTCGTCAGGCCCGTGATCATTTTGTCCACCGGCATCAGCGGCGGCATCAATGTCGGGATGGCATTGGCGGGCCTTTTGAGCTCCACGCCCGTGGGCGTGCTGTGCGGGATCCTGCTTGCGGTCCTCGGCATCATCGTCCAGTTTAAGATGGAGAAAAAGATGCCCGCCGCGGTCCCGGCCAACGGCGGCGCCGTGCCCTACCAGCCGGCGCCATATTTCTCCGCGCTTGTGCAGGTCCAGCCTGCGCCCGTCCAGGTCCAGCCTGCACCCGTCCAGACCCAGCCTGCGCCTATCCAGACCCAGCCTGCGCCTGCCGAGCCCGCGGCTGCTCAGCCTGAGCCTGTCCCGGAGGCTCCGATCCAGGAGGAGCCGGCGGCGGAAGACGACCAGGCGAAGAACGACTGAGCGGGGAACGTAGGGACGGGCAGACTATGGGGAGAGCAATTGATTTTCACACGCACACCTCCTGCTCCGACGGCACGGACACGCCGGAGGAGCTGATGGGGAAGGCGCTGGCAAGGGGCATCGGGACACTGGCCATCACCGACCACGACACCGTGGAGGGCGTGAAGGCGGCGCTGGCGCGTGTGCCCGAAGGGCTCACCTTTGTTCCCGGCGTGGAGCTTTCCTGCCGGGGCAGGGCGGGGAAGTGCCACATCCTGGGACTGGGGGTCGATGTGGAGAACAGCGCGCTTACATCGGCGCTGGACACGCTCAGCGCCCTGCGGCGGGCAAAGCTGGAGCGGCGGCTTCGGATGCTGGCCGGCCGGGGGCTTAAGCTCCCGGACCGGGAGGCGGACGCCCTCCGGGCCCTGCCGGCGGCGGGCAAGCCGCATGTAGTGGAGGCGTTGGTCCTGCATGGCCCTGTGGAGAGCCGGGAGGCGGCCTTCGCCCTGTTGAAGGAGGGCGACCGGGGGACCGACAGGCTGGATGCCAGGACCGCCGTGGCCGCCATTCTGGCCGCCGGGGGTGTCCCCGTCTGGGCCCACCCCCGTGGCGGCGTGGACGGAGCGGTGGGGGAGACGGAATTCCGGGCGCTTCTCCCGGAGCTCGTCTCCTACGGCCTGCGGGGGATGGAGTGCTGGTACTCCCTCTACCCGTCCACCCTCTGCCGGGAGCTCTCCGCCATCGCCCGCGAAAACGGCCTCCTCGTCTCCGCCGGCAGCGACTACCACGGAAAAAATAAGAACGTCCCCCTGGGAAAGCTCTGCGCCGACGAGGCAGGGCCGGATGAGGAGGACGTGGGGATTTTTGTATGACGCGGAAGGCCGCCCGGGTGGGCTGAAACCCGCAGCAAGGGCCGCCAAAAGAGGCGGCCCCTACGGCGTAAATGGAGCTGGTTCGATTTTCCAGAACCGCTCTGTTATCCAACGCTCGCTTCCCCCCCTGCCCCCCCTCCTACGAGGAGGGGGCTCCGAGACGGGGGGTGGTGCGATTATTCGAAACCGTTCCGATAACGCACCCCCTCTTGCCCCTCCTACGGAGGGGACAGCCGCGAAGCGGCAGGGGCGGTTCCGAAACTTGCCTCCCGTTAGCCCCAGCGACGCCCAACAAGCTCGAATACCCCGCCGCCGCGGCGGCACCCCTTTTTCGGAAGTCCCAATTCGACTTTGTGTTCCCGGTCAAAAGTGTGGATATTCATCAACTGGCACGAATAAGAACTCAGTTGAATACAAAAAGAGAGCTATGATAAAATCAAGGACAGACCCATCGGCATAAACACCAAGGGACAATTCCCTGATGTGGTATAACAAGCGTTTTATAATTGCTATTGTGGCAGTTGTATATTACAGTTTTATGTGGTATGAGGTCAATTAAAGAAAGCTTTGATAAATCGATAGTTAAGGGAGAACGCAGCATGATATTAGAGTATAAGTATCTCCGCGCATTGGAAACCGGCAGACTCATTTTAAGAAAGCCGCTGATAAGCGATGCTGACGATTTGCGGGAATGGCTCGGTTTGGAGGAGGTTTATACATACTGGGGCAGACCGGCAAACAAGGGTGAGATAAACCCGGAGCTGATGTTTATCGACCCGCGCCCCCATGTAAAAAGACAACCGTCCCACGACTTCGTGTGGGGAATTGAACTGAAGAAGTCCGGCAAGGTTATCGGTCTGCTGGAAGTGTTTGATGTCCAAAATGACCGGTATGGCAAGGTAGCCTATCGCATCGCGCCGCAGCTTTGGAGCAGGGGAATATGCACGGAAGCCATGGAGAGGGTCGTAGATTTCATCTATACGGAAACGGCGCTTGACAGACTGGAGGCCACTGTCGACGTGAGGAATATCGGATCCAACAGGGTTATGGAAAAGTGCGGCTTTATTCTTGAAGGAACGGTCCGCCACGGGAAAATGGTAAACAGATTCTGCGATTACCATATATATGGGCTTTTGAAGGACGACTTTATCAGAGCAAATGCCAAAAATTAGTTAAGGAGGTATTTTGCTATGAAGAAAAAGCAGAATATTTTAGTGTCAGCGCTTATGTTTATAGCAGGATTTTGCAATTTTACTGCTTCTATTTTACAGGAAGAGGCACTTCCTAAGTATTTATTTCTTGTAGCCGCAATTTGCTTTTTTATAAGTGCAGTTGGTTTCCTTTATACTTATACTAATATCTAATTAAAACAAGACATTCGCGACGGTCTTTTTCGCGTCAGGCTGCGTCAGCCGCCTTGGGAATACATACAGTATTCCCTGCGGCGTCTTCCTTGCCTGACACGAAAAATCCTCGCCGCTCGGTGTCTTCTTTTAAATAGATATTAGGGCTTGTTTGAAAAATGAAAGTTGCACAAACGGTGAAAAGGTGTAAACTATACATATGGGTACAAGA